>DATAYG010000188.1:0-32980 GCA_036272695.1 Rhizomicrobium sp.
AAACTCAAGGTGCTCGCGAATTTTTCCGACACCAACGGCAATTATTACTCAGCCGGGCTGAC
This sequence comes from Rhizomicrobium sp., assembly GCA_036272695.1. GTDB lineage: Bacteria > Pseudomonadota > Alphaproteobacteria > Micropepsales > Micropepsaceae > Rhizomicrobium. The sequence goes on from DATAYG010000188.1 coordinate 63, forward strand.
CGCAAGCGGCAAGGCATTTTACGGCACCGCACAGTATGGCGGCCCCTCCGATAACGGTACGGTGTTCAGCCTGACGAAGAAGTAACAGCCAGATCGGACGTTTCATCGCACCGAAAACAGAGTGGCGGGAGTAATGATTTCCATTTCGCATGGCGTTCGCGCGCCTGTCACCCGTAGGAGACCCGCATGAGAAAACCGGTTTGCGCGATCGTCGGAGTTGGCGAGGGCAACGGGGCGGCCATGGCGCGGGCGTTCGACCGCGCCGGAATGGCTGTTGCGCTCCTCGCCCGGCATGCAGGCTTCATCTCCGGTCTCGCGCCGCAACTCGCCGACGCCAAGCCCTACGTTTGTGACGCCTCCGATCCGTCGTCCATCGCCGGCGCTTTCGCCGCCATCCGCGCCGAAATGGGCGATCCCGCGACGCTCGTCTACAATGCAGGCTCGGGCGTCTGGGGCGACATTGAGAGCATCACGCTCGACAATTTCGAAGCCGCATGGCGGGTCAACGCTTATGGAGCCGTTGCGGCCAGCAAGGAAGTGATCCCGGCCATGACCGCGGCCGGTACCGGTACTATCATCTTTATCGGCGCGACCGCCGTCGCGCCGCGGCGGGCCGCGCACGGCGGCATTCGCTCCCGCCAAGGCCGCGCAACGCAGCCTCGCAGAGTCGATGGCGCGCAGCCTGTGGCCGAAAGGGATTCACGTGGCGCTGATCGTGATCGACGCGGTGGTGGACCTGCCCGCAACGCGCCGAAGGATGCCGGACAAGCCCGACAGTTTTTTCCAGAAGCCCGACGACATGGCGGGGACCGCGGTGTGGCTAGCCGCGCAGCCACGCTCGGCCTGGACATTCGAGGTCGATGTGCGGCCGTTCGGCGAAAACTGGTGAAGTTGTTATCTGTAGCGACGAACGGGGTGTGCGCTCAAACGTCGTGGACCGCGAACGCGCCGACCGGCGTCCAGCGCTGTTTGCGCCGAGCGACGCGCGCAGGCACGTCTTCGCGTTCGTAGTCGGCGGCGACAATCGGAAAATCGTCCGGCGGCGGCGGGCGGAACGTATTCACATTGATGGTGAACCAACTCGATCCGCCATCGTCCATCAGCGCGCCAATATAGACGCCGCAGCGTGCGCAAATGAGAAAGTCTGCGGTGCGAAGGCCGAAGCGGTAGCGGATGAGCGCGCTTGAATCGCGCACGGAAATGGCGATGGAACCGTTCGGATCGCTCGTGTTGCGCGCACCGTGCGCACGGCAGAAGCTGCACTGATCGGCGCGAAGACCGAGTGTCTCCAGCGGCGCCGACCCGTCGAATATGAAGCACAGATTGCCGCAATGGCAGCCGCCTACATAGCGATGCATCGCATTTCATCCTGTTACGCTATCGCAGATTGCAGCATTTCGATTCTGTTCCCAAGGTTTTGTTTCGCGTGATGGGCGCCGGATTCACATTGGAGCGTTCCGGTGAATTGTCGTTGCAGCGTCGCCATGCCTTGCGCTTAATGCGCCCAGGCATTTGCCTTCACCCATGAGGAGGATTTCGATGCGAATCAGTCACACGTTGTTTCATACCGCGCTGCTCGGCTCGACGCTCGCCGTCGCCGCTTTGGCGCCCGCCGCCGCTGCGAGTTTGTCCCTCGCCGAGAAGCGGGCTCTTGCAGTTACCGGAAACCGTCCCCCCGCATCCCGCGCTGTGTCCGGTTTCAGTTCCGTGCGGGAACCGGGCACCTACACGGTGCTGCACAATTTCACCGGGGGTCCGGGCGACGGCCAGGACGCCACCGCCGAACCCACGCTGGACAAATCCGGGAATATCTATGGCGTGACCGAAGAAGGCGGCGCCAATGACGCGGGCGCACTTTTCGAAATCACGGCGGGAGGATCGGAGTCGCTGCTCCATTCCTTCGGCGGCGCGGGCGACGGCACCGCGCCGGATGGCGCGGTGAGCATCGACTCAAGCGGCAACATCATCGGCACGACCAACTATGGCGGCGCGTCGGACAACGGCACGATTTGGGAACTCGCGGCGAAAGGAACCTATTCGGTGCTGCACAGCTTCGCCGCGGACGAAGGCAACTTCGTCCGAGGGCACCTGGTCCAGGACAAGAAGGGTAATTTCTATGGCACCGCGCTGTTCGGCGGCACCCCCGGCTATGGCACGGTTTTCGAATATAGCGCCAAGGGCAAACTCACGATTCTGCATGCGTTCGACGCAACCGACGGCGAGTATCCGGAACACGGCGTCGTCATGGACAAGGACGGCAATCTCTATGGCGCAACAGCCTTCGGCGGCGCCGACGACAACGGGACGGTCTACAAAATTTCCAGCAAAGGATCCTTTACCTCGCTTTACAGCTTCACCGGAGGCGCCGATGGCGGATTCATCTATGGCGGCATCGGCATCGACAAAAAGGGCAACCTCTACGGCAGCACGGTGTCCTACGGCGCCAGTGGCAATGGCACCGTGTTCAAGATGACTTCGGCCGGAGCATTGACGACGCTTTACAACTTCACCGGCGGCGCCGATGGCGGCGGCCCGGAAGGCGACACCCTGGTGGTCGGCAAGAATATCTACGGTGCGGCAACGACCGGCGGATCCAGCGGGGACGGCGGGATTTACGAGGTCACGACCAAAGGCAAGGAGACGATGGTCCAGTCCTTCGACGCGGCCGACGGCGACGGTTACTCGGCCGGGCTGACCGCGAGCGGCAAATTCTTTTACGGCACCACCGCCGGAGGCGGCACCGACGGATACGGCGTCGTGTTCAGCTTGACAAAGAAGTAATAACATTCCTTCGGCGCGAATGTCCCTCCTCCACACGCGTGGGGAAGGGACGGCGCCAAAATTTCAATGCCGACCAGATAATTTGCTGTCCGGGACCTTCCGGGCGCGGGACCCCGAGGTCCCGATCGTCCCAGTCTACGACAGCAGTTCGCCAAGCAGGCCGACGAGTGTAGTCTGGTTGAACGGTTTCTCGCACCGCGGGTAGCAGCGGTACGGTCCGTCGACGGCATCCGCGCCATATCCGGTCGCGAAAACAAACTTGATCGAACGGGCAGCCAGCGCATCCGCAACAGGATATGATTTGCGGCCATGAAGATTGAGATCGATGACCGCACCATCGAAGTGATGGCTGGTATCGGCGACGAACGTAAGCGCTTCGTCAACGCCGCCGATCGGGCCGATCACCTGGGCGCCCGCCTCCTCCAGAAGATCGACCAGAACCTGAGCAATCAGATATTCATCCTCGATGACGAGGACCCTTCGGCCTCGCAGGGCTTCGGGCCGACCGGTCATCCTGTCTCTCCTGCGCTTGCGGTGTCGCCCGCGGTCTGCAGCGGCAATGGCAGTTCAATCCGGCATGCCACTCCGTCATCACCGAACACGAGCTCCGTCTTCGCACGCAACGTGAATGCGAGCGCTTTCTCGATGAGCTCCGTTCCAAACCCTCTGCGATCGGGTTTGGGAAATCGTGCGGCCCCGGTTTCCTGCCAATCGAGCACCAGTGCGGGAATGCCCTGTCCGTTGTGCCGAACGTCCCAGGACACGCTGAGATTTCCCGGGCCATCCCTGAGCGCTCCATGCTTGACCGCGTTGGTAGCAAGTTCATGCAGGGCGAGCCCGAAGGTTTGAACGAGCTCAAAGCCCAGTGCCACCGGCGGACCGGAAACCGATGTCTTCGCGTCGGACGCACCGACGGCCTGCAATTCCAGACGAATAATGTCGCCAAGGTCGATGTGATCGTCCATGGCGCCGCCCACGAGACTCTGGACGCGGCTGAGGGCCGCCAGCCGGGTGGAAAATCCTTCCAGCGAACCGCCCTTGCCGAGCGTCTGCTGAGCCAATGACTGGACGACAGCCAGCAGATTGCGTGTCCTGTGCTGAAGTTCGGCGATCAGGAGGCGCTGTCTCGCTTCCGAGCGGGTCAGGCTCGTGACATCGACGAATGTCACGACTACGCCTTCCGTTTTCTGACCGCCGTTGCGATATGGTGCCAGCCGGACGAAATAATGGGTCGCGTGTTCATCGCTCTCGACCTGCCTCTCGATCGGCTTCGCACCGGCAAATACTTTCCTGATGTCGTCGGGGAAGTCGCTGAGATTCAGCCGGCTCGAAAGATCCGTAATCGGCCGCCCCTTGTCGGTCGGAAGTACGTTGAAAATTCTGGTGACCGCCGGCGTGAAGCTGCGAATGACGAGATTCCTGTCGAGAAAGATGGTCGCGACGTCCGTGCTCTCGAAAAGGTTTTGCAGATCGCTGCTCGCCCGGTCCAGCGCGTCGATCTTGCCGCTGAGCTCGGCGTTCACCGTATGCAGTTCCTCGTTGACCGACTGCAGCTCTTCTTTCGAGGCCTCGATCTCCTCGTTCGTCGACTGCATCTCCTCGTTGACCGAAACGAGCTCCTCATTGGAGGATTTCAGTTCTTGCAGCGCCGTCTCATATTCCTCGATCATGGATTGCAGGCGGTCGCGCGTTTCCCGAAGCTCGCGCTCCGTGTGCGCCGCCGCGTCGTGACTTGTCTGGGCGCGGTTCAGGGCTTCTTCCCGGCCGTGCGCCGGCCCCCGGTCTGCGAACAGCACAAGGAAAAGTCGTTCGCCGGCGGCGCGGTCGCCCAGGGGCTCTATTGTAAGATCGACGATCTGAACCCCGCCTTCCTCACTGTCGAGTGAGACTCCGTTGCGTGTAGCCGTTCTTCCGCTCTCCACGGCTTCCCGGAACAGGGTGCGCAGGTCGAGGCGCAGGTCCTTGCGGGCCATCGTCAGGAGGTGACGTGTCGGCGCGCCCGCCGGAGCCTCCAGATACTTTCCGGTTCGCGCCGAGTAATAAACTACGTCGCCGTCGTGATTGACCACGACATGGGCCGGCGCAAAGTGCTCAACGATCTGTTCGTCGACCGCCTGCCGCAAAGCCAATCCGGCAAGCGGCGAACGCCGTGGCACGAGTTCCGACCCCTGTCCCAGCCGCAGCCCATGGAAAAGGATCGGAAGCCGGAGAGACGATGCAGAGTCGGAACGGCGAAAGATCCGGTGGCGCTTTTCGATCGGCGCGAAGAGATCGTCGAATTGACTGACATTTTCCGCGGATCCGAGGAAGAGATACCCATCGGGACGCAAGGCATAATGAAATATCGGAATGACCTGATTCTGCACATCGGCGTCGAAATAGATCAGCAGATTGCGGCACGAGACGAGGTCGATCCGCGAAAAGGGTGGATCGCGAATGACGCTGTGCGCCGAGAAGATGCAAAGTTCGCGCACGTCTTTTGACACAACGAAGCTGCCGCCGTCCGAAATGAAAAATCGCTTCCGGCGTTCGCGCGATACGCTGTCGAGCAGTGCTTCCGGATAGCGCGCCGCGCGCGCCACCGCGAGGGCACGCTCGTCGATATCGGTGGCGAAAATCTGTACGCGCGGCACCGCGGTCAGCCGCTCCACATGCTCGCGCGCCAGGATCGCGATCGAGAACACTTCTTCACCGGTGGCGCAGCCCGGCACCCAGATGCGCACGGTGTCGTCGACGCCGCGGCCCTCGAAAATCTTCGGGATGACCGCGGTCGCGAGCGTTTCGAACGCCTCCTCGTCGCGGAAGAAATTTGTAACGTTGATCAGCAGGTCGCGGAACAGAGCGCCGACTTCCGATGGCTCCTGTCTCAGGCGTTCCACATAGGCTTCGATGGTGTTGAGCTGCGTAACCTGCATGCGGCGATGGACGCGGCGCATGAAGGTCTTGGTCTTGTAGCCGCTGAAGTCGTGGCCGATCTGATTGCGCAGAATCCCGTATATTTCGGACAGAGCCCTGCCGGTCGCCTGATCCTCGGCGCCGTCGTGAGAAGCGGCAACGATCCGATCGACCATTTCACCGCTGCGAACGAACTCGGCGAGTCTCGCCCCCATCTCCTCGACAGGTACGGCAAAGTCGATCAGGCCGGAGGATATCGCGGCGTCCGGCATGTCCGGATGCTGCGGGCCGAAGCCATCGCCTACCTGGGCGAGCGTGATTCCGCCACGCTCCTTGATCGCCTTGACGCCAAGCGTGCCGTCGGCATCGCCGCCCGAGAGAATGACGCCGCCCGAGAGCTCGCCCGTGTCCACGGCGAGTTCGCTCAGGAAAATATCGATCGGCTTGCGCTCGCGTCGGCTGCTGTTCTTCCGCAGTTCGAGTCGGCGGTTGTGAATTCCGAGGATCGCATGGGACGGCATGACGTAGACGCGATTGTTTTCGACCTCCATTCCATCGGCAGCGACATGCACGGGGAGATCGGTGAAACGAGCTACGATCTCGTGCAGAAGGCTTTCACGATCGGGACTGAGATGGGTGACGATGACGAGCGCGAGCCGGGGCTCTCGCGGCAGGCCGCGAAAAAAGCCCTCCAACGCTTCGATGCCGCCGGCCGAGGCCCCGATGCCGATGATTGGAAAATGTTCGCTGTCATTCACAGCCTGGGCCTCCGCAACCTGCCCGCAGACATTAGTAGTTCTGTCGCCGCATCGCCATGGGCCGTGAAATTATTTTAGGCGATGAACGGAATCTCGCTCCACGCACTTTCCTTCGCGAACCGGCGCAGCGCTGACCGGACCGCCTCGGTCGCGTAGCGATATCGGCCGGACACGACTTGATCTTTCGCATAATCAAGGAACTCGCCGGCCGGCGACACATTTGGCGTATATTTGCGTAGCATGCACGCCCGGGGTGGCGAGCTTTGCCACCACTACCAATAACGGGACGAATGGTTTTTTAGTTCCCGCCGGTTGACGAGGCGTACTGCCGACCGCCTTTCGGGCTTCCGCTTTCACCCTACGCGGAATTGGGCCAATATCCGACGGGTTAGCCGGACGCGGTCCGACTCGGAAAGCCCGCGTCCTGGGGGCGGCCATGCTGGAGAGAATATTCCAAGAGCCGAAATTCCGCGTCTGCTGCCTTGGAGCCATCAAGCTCGTTGAGGCCGGCAGCGACACGGATATGACGCCCCCGAGCCGCAAAACGCGGGCTTTGCTCGGCTATCTCTGCGTCGTGGGAAAGCCGGTCGGACGGGAGCGACTGGCCTCGCTTCTGTGGGGCGATCGCGGCGACGAGCAAGCGCGCGCGAGCCTCCGGCAGGCGATTTACGAGCTGCGCTCCCTTCTGGGCGGCGAACGCCTGCTGAAGGTGGAACGCGATACGGTCGCTGCCGGCGACGATGTCGGCACCGACCTCGCCCAGATCATGGCGGCGGCGCGATCGGACAATCTGCAGCAGCTGGAGTTCGCGCTTTCGGCATGGCGCGGCGATTTTTTCGAAGATCTGCCCTCCATCGACCCGTCGTTCGACGCCTGGCTGCAAGCGGAGCGCCCCCGCGTGCAGGAGAACCTTGTCGGTGCGGCGACGGAAGCCGCGAATGCCGGCATGGCGCGCGGCGAAATCGATGCTGCGCGCAAGATCGTCGGCCTGCTTCAACAGCATGACGGCACAAACGAGGTCGTATTGCGGCTCGGCCTGAGGCTCGATCGCCTTGCGGGCGATTCCGCCGCGCTCCATCGCCGCTACGAGCGGTTCCGGGAGCTGCTCAAATCGGAACTGGATGCCGCCCCGGCGGCGGAAACACAGAGGCTGTTCGACGAACTGACTACTAAGCCGCCGGCCGTGGAGTTATTTGTTCCGCCTCCCGCCGACGATTCCTTCGCAGACGAGGAACGGCAGGCCGTCCGGCAGAGGGGCAAAAAGGGACGGGCAACGCCCGTTCATCCGACTGACGCCCCGGCGACGGCCGAGGTAGAGACGGAAACATACCTTCCCCGCCATCCGGCAGGCCGTTCCCGCCGCTGGCTCAGGATCGCCGCAGCCGCGGTCGTAATTATATATCTTTGCGCTATTGGCTGGGCCATCTCGAGCTTTTCGCCATCGCGGACCGAGCCGCTCCTTGCGGTGATGCCATTTCAGAATCTGGGCGCCGATACGGCGGCGCGCAGCTTCTCCGCCGGAATCTCCGGTGAAATCGCGGATGCACTGCAGCGGACGACGCAAATCAGGATCGCATCCACGCCCTCCAGCCTCGATGCACGCGCGCCGCAGACGCCCGCCGCCACGCATGTGCTGAGCGGCTCGGTGGAACGCGTCGGAGACCGGATGCATGTGATAGTCCAACTGATGGACATCCAGGACGACAGCGTCATCTGGAGTCGTGCCTATGACAGAGCGGTTGCACAGGCGCCGGCGCTTCGGCACGACCTGGCGGTGCAGATTGCCGCCGCGCTCGGCAAGCTCATCTCGTCACGTGATTTCGGCGAAGCGCACAGGGGCTCCGCCGCTTATGATCATTATCTGAACGGGCGCAGCCTGTTTCTTCGCAACGATCCGCGGGCCGCGGCCGCCGAGTTGGACGCATCGGTTCGTCTTGCGCCTGATTTTGCAAATGCCTGGTCTACATTAGCGGCAGTGCGAATGCTTATCGCCACGGACACATTCGTCCAACATAAGGACGCGTATGATCCCGCGATCGTGAAAACGGCCCGCGCCGCGGCACAGCGCGCACGGGCGCTCGATCCAAACAATGGCGAGGCGCTTGGCGTGCTCGCCATGCTTGTCCCATCCACGCGCTTGCAGGAGATCGACCGGCAGTTGGAGCACGCGTTGCGGGCCGAACCTTACAACGCCCAGCTGCTCGGCTGGCGTGGTGAATTTCTGATGTTCGTAGGGCGCAACCACGAGGCTCTGGATGCCTTGACGCGCGCCTATGTGCTCGACCGTGCAATACCTTCGGTCGCGCCGGATCTGGTGCTCGCCTCCCTGAGGTCAAGCCGGTTCGAACGAGCCAGGGAAATCCTCGATCTTGCCGACCGCGGCACGGACAGCAGATTGCGCGCCAAGTTTCTCGACCTCCACATGAAGTATTTTCTGTACAGGATGGATTGGTTCGGAATGGCGACCTGGCTGAGCGCCCTGCCGGGCCAACTTGCGCCGCCCATGGCCGCATTCCTTCGCCTGTGCCGCGAGACCGCGACCGCGCTTGCCACACGCGACGCCGACAAGATTGGCGGGTTGCGTGCGCGCTGGCGAACCGAAGATGCCGATGATCCGGATGCCGCCGTTCAGTTCCTGTCCGCGCTTGGCGATGTCGATGGTGCGCTGACGGTCGTGCAGTCCGCCGTGAGATCCTCGCGGAACGATGCGTTCTTAACCGACCCCAAATGGGAAGCTCTCTTTGTCCCGAGTCTTGTCCCGCTGCGCCGCGACCCGCGAATTCCCGCGTTGCTCGCGCAATGGGGCCTGTCCGATTACTGGCGGACAGCAAACCATGCGCCCGACTTCATGCGATGAGACCGGCCGCTCCTGTTTCACGTCGACAAAGGGAAGATATACATCATGGGTGTCCATGCGACAGCACTGACGGCGGCCCTGACGATATTTGCCGGCTCTTTTCTATCGGCCGCACATGCGGCAGCAACGAGGCCGTCGCCGCGGCCCGCTCCTGCGGTCAGCAGCGGAAGCTGCAGCTTCAAGAGCACCGAAATTGCCGCAGCCTCATCCTTCGATCAGAGCATTTCGGCGAGCTTCGTCAGGCTGGGAGACGCAGGATCGATTACCTTTACCCAAGACAAGACCGGTTGCGTCGGGGGCACATTCTTCGCCAACGCCGGCAATGGAGACCCGGACGACCATATCCTGCTGCAGATACTCCTCGACGGCACGCCCTGCGCCCCGCTCACGAGCGGTTATATTTTTGCGAATTCTGGCCCCGACGTCACGTCCCACTCGGCTGCGTTTTTCTGCGGCGCCAGGATTGCGCCCGGCAAACATAGGGTTCAGGTGCAATATGCGAGCGGACTGGGCGGGGATGCTCAAATCTTTCAGCGTACGCTGGAAGTCACGCACGAATAGGTTGTGTATTGTTGGGCCACTCCGCCGATCCCGAGCGTCAATTCCGGATTCCTCTGCCGATTTGACGGTGCCTTGACGCCGTTCTGACGCCGCCATGACGACGCAATGCGCTCCTCCCTCCGCAACGCGAACCAATTTCGCTCATGGAGGACACCATCATGCGTATCATCACGGGAACTCTGGCGGCGGCACTGACTGTGTCGGCGAGCCTCTTCATCTCGGCGGCACATGCGGCAGCCGCAAGCCAGCCGCCTTTCGCCGATCCGACCAGCACCGGAAGCTGCACCATCAAGAAGACGGAAATTTCCGCGTCGAACTCGTTCGACGAAAGCGCATCGACGAGTTTCGTCGATCTGAGCGCCTCCGGTTCCATTACCTTCACGCAGAAAAGGGCCGGCTGCGTCGCGGGCACATTCTTCGCCAACGCCGGCAGTACGGTCAGCGGCGACTCGGTCGTGCTGCAGGTGCTCCTTGACGGCACGGCCTGCCAGCCTCTGGTGAGCAACTATTTCTTCGCGAATGCCGGCACGGACTTCTCGTCCCATTCGGCCGCCTTTTTCTGCGGCGCCAATGTAGGCGCGGGCAGCCACAAAATTCAGGTGCAGTACAGCTCCTTCCTGGGCGACGAAGTGGAATTCTTTCAACGCACGCTGGAAGTAACACACAGCTGACGCAGAATGTGTGGCCTCGCCCTTCGACCGACTCGGGGGGTGAGGCCATTCTCCGGCGAATTCCAGATTGACCGGGGTGCTGGACTAAAGTGGGATCAGTCGCCCAGCGCCAGTTCAGGACCATCATGAAGGGACTGATGAATGTGCGAAACAATCTGTCGGTTGCGGGCGCGGAATAATCGAACGCCCGCACGCAGGAAGGAAATTTACCACAAAGGACACAAAGAGCAGGAAGGAAAGAATGGGGCGCCGAAAGGCACGCAATAATGTTTTGTGCTCTTTGTGCTCCTGGTGGTTAAACCGCTCCGCGGCTCCCGGGTCGATCGTGAAACAGCTCATGGATGAGCGCGCGCAGCCATTGGTGGCCTTCGTCGCCCTGGTAGCGTTCGTGCCAGAACTGGGCGATGGCGGTGGTTGCGATGTCGAAGGGAAGCCCGACGGCGCGGACGCCGTTCCGGCCGATCAGCGCCTCGGCGAGGCTGGTCGGAACGCTGGCGATGAAATCTCCGGATGAAACAATCTGGTCCAGCGCCGAGGAATGGGCGAGCTGCAGCGCGATGCGGCGCACTTTGCCGCTCTTCAGGCACAGCGCGTTAAGCTCGGCCTCGAAATGCGCATGGCTGCCGGCCATGGGCTGGTAGATCACATGGTCGGAAGCGAAGAACTCTTCGATGGAGAGCCTGCCGCCGGCCGCCGGCTGATCTTTGCGCACCAGCGCCACATAAGCCTCGTGAAACAGAAGCTGCTGACGGAAATTGCCATGCAGGTCGCGGAACATGCCGATCGCAAGATCGATCTGGCCTAATTTCATCATCTGCTGCGCCGCAGCTGCGCAGACCGTCAGCAAAGAACGGAAGTAATCAGTAGCTCCAAAAAGCTGGCCCTCCGGCCGCGTTCCGCGGCCGGAGGATTCGCATTGGACGGCCAAGCCGTTCGCGGAAATGGGCGCGCTACCGCGGCGGGAACAAATGGGCGATATCGGCGTTTGGCTAGCGTTCCGCACGTGCGGCGCGGCACTGCGAACAGCGTGTTCAGCACAGATGTTTCGCCATTGGATTCATCGCGGGTTTGCATAATGCAGGCGCGTTGAGCTTCGAATTTTCATCCTCGCTTGCATATGAGCCCATTCGAGGGCGTGTGGTCGCTCACCAGCGGAGGCATATCATGAAGATAGTCGTCATCGGCGGCACCGGCCTGATCGGTTCGAAGACCGTCGCCATGTTGCGCCAGCGTGGTCTCGAGGTGGTCGCCGCAGCGCCCAATACCGGCGTCAACACGATTACCGGCGAGGGGCTGGAAGATGCCCTGTCCGGCGCGCAGGTGGTGATCGATCTCGCCAACTCGCCCTCGTTTGAAGACAAGGCGGTGCTGGAATTCTTTGAAACATCCGAGCGCCACCTTCTTCCCGCAGGGACCTCGGCCGGCGTCGGCCACCACGTCGCGCTCTCCATCGTCGGAATCGACCGCACTGACATCGGCTATTTTCGAGGCAAGGTCGCACAGGAAAAGCTGATCACCTCTTCCGGCATCCCATACACGATCATCCGTTCGACCCAGTTCCTGGAATTCCTGCCCGCGATCGCCAATTCCGGCGCGGCTGGAAATGATGTGCGGATTCCAACCGGGCTGTTCCAGCCCATCGCGGCGGATGACGTTGCCGCCATCGTTGCCGAAGTCGCACTCGCGCCGCCGCGAAACGGCATCCTCGAGATCGCGGGGCCGGAACGCGCGCCATTCAACGAATTCATTGCACGCTACCTGAAAGCGGCCGGCGACCCGCGCGTAGTCGTGGGCGACCCCGAGGCCCGGTATTACGGCGGCAAGATCGCGGAGCGCTCGCTGGTGCCTTTGGCCGAGGCACGCCTCGGGCAGATCGGCATGGATGAATGGTTGCACCGCGCCCGCGCGGCCTGATCTGCCGGGTGACTCGCCGTGCTCGTGGCGAATGCCGCGGCACGCAACGGACGATTCCGCTAGGATGAGGCGTTCCCAGACGAGGCGCCGGACGCAATGGCAAAAACCTATCGCGACGTTGCAATCACCGACATGATCGGAACCATCGAGGACGCGATGCGGCAGGTTCTGAACTGCTGGGCGGAACTGCCGGCACCGATGAATGACGCCGTCGAGGAGTTCCGCGCGCGGCTCGTAGCGGCAATCGATTCGGTGGAATTTGTAAGGAAAGCACTCGCCACGGAAGTGCGTGACCGGACTCCATGCATCGCCTGGCCTGACGGCTGGGCAATGCGGCGAAGTCTGATTGTTTCATGCTGATGTGCGCCGAAGGGTGTACTTCCCAAGCCGGCTCGAGGGCGATGATCTGGCAGCGCCGAACGGCGAAGTGACCGAGCCGGCCTGGAAGGAGAAGCCCAGCTGGTACATGGTGGCCACCGACGACCACATGATCCCGGTTCCGGCACAGCGGATGACGGCAGCGCGGGCGGGGGCGACGACGGTCGATCAGGCGGGCAGCCACGCGGTGTATGTCTCGCAGCCGGAGGCGGTGGCGAAGCTGATTGAGGAAGCTGCAAAAGGTGTGAGCAAGTGGCGAAGTAATCCAACTTCCAATGCTCTCGGTCCTCCGATCCCGTTTGGCGAGCGGGGGGCTTGGGAGCCGGGAGCCTCATCCAGTCCAAGTGTCTTCCGCCACAGAATATTTACGCCCGTATGCACCAATCCGCGTGTTGATCGGGAGCACACCACGTGACCAGAACCGCAGGCTAAAAGCTGGCATATTTCGCCTGCATGCTTGCCGCGCTGTCCGCGGTCTTCTGGGCGTGCGTTCATTTTCAGCTGACGGCCCTCGCGTTGCCCGGCATCGTATTGGTACTTATGGAGCCCGGCCGGATTGTCGGTTTTTTTGGCGGGATTTGCTTCGCGGACTCCGCCTTCTCAACGCCAAAGAATTCGCGGCATCAAAACAATGCTCGGAGCGGTTCCTTGTCCAAATTCGCGCCGAGCCCTGGAGGAAGCATCTGATCTGGCTCGTAACGAGCGCCTATTCGAGAGACCCCGAGGTGCTCGCCCTGAACAATTTGGAGGGTGCAGAGGTTCAGCTGGGCGAGTGGCAATCCGCGCGGAAGCATTTGAATCACGCCATCGAGCTCGATCCAGTTTGCCCACTGCCCTACTATAACATCGCTGTGATGCTCGATGCTGCTGGCGATGTCGCGCAAGCCACGCAATGGTTTGGAGAAGCAAAGCGACGAGGGTTCACCCACGGCCGATCTGACCGATACTTCATGGCGGCACAGGCAAGGTACGCGGAAATCGACGGCCGTGGACGGCCCCAAAGTCCGGCGGCATGAATGTTGTAGCGGAGTATCATCCGGAGGGCTTGCACGCCTCGCCACATGACGGCAATTGGGATAGGAGATATGTTGCTGTCCCGCCAATGCATCGGTCAGCGGCAGCAATTGCGACAGGAAATCTAGTTCCTGTCCCGCGAATCTTCGCTTGCATCGCGCCATTTTCCGTCCTACATTAATTCGTGAATCTGGAGTGGGACGAAGAGAAAAATCGGACCAACCGGGCGAAGCACGGACCCGATTTCGAGGAAGCACGCGAACTGGACTGGAACAATGCCACCTATGTGGAGGATAGGCGGTTTGCGTATCCCGAACGGCGCTATTGGGCGTTCGCGATGAAGGGCGGACGGCGCACCTCGCGACGCTCTGCATCCGCGGGAGGAATGTCCGGATCATCAGTTTTCGGAAGGCGAATCAAAGGGAGGTCGGACTTTATGGCTCAAAACAAAAAACGCATCCGTCGGGACAAGGACATTCCTGAAATGGCCGCGGCAGACTTTGCGGGCGCAAAGAAGCTGCGCACCGCAATGCCTAAGGTGGTGGAAACCATGAAGCGCGGTCGCGGGCGGCCGAAATCACCCGCGCCCAAACAGCGCGTTTCGCTGCGCCTCGATCCCCGCATTGTGGCCGGCTGGAAAGCAACGGGCGAAGGTTGGCAATCGCGTGTCAACGACGTGCTCGCCGCCGCGCTGCCGAAGCGCGGCCGGAAATGAGCGTGGTAAGCGCGGCCGTTGCTCCTTGCAATGAAATCCCTTCCCCCGCCGGCTTCGCCTGAAAATCACGCGGTTCGCGTTGTCCTGCATTAGCGTCGAAAAGCGCGAGATCGTGTCGTGGCCGAGGCCGCGGGGGATGCCGGTTTCGAGGTCGGCTTCGATTTTGGCGTAGGCCACGCCGGAGGGAAAGGAATCAAGCGGCGGCCACTTGAACCACTAGGGTTGACAAATAGCCCAAAATGGTTATAGAATAATCCCGCGGACTCAGACAGGGAACCTATGACCCTATTCACTGACTACACCGTCGAGACGAAGCGTTGCTTTTTCCCTGCTGCAGGGAAGGAGGCAGGGAAACAGAAAAAATGTCCGGAGGATTTCGCGGCCAGGCGAGAACGATCCGGCATCCGCGCAACGCACCGAAGAACTGCGCCCGCAGCCCCGGCGGGGGAGCGAAACAAAGCGCAACTTTTTCCCTGGTGCAGGGAAGAACGCAGGGAAACGGAAAAAATGGCCGGATAATTATATCAAAACCCCGATGACCGGCCCCATGTCATGTCATGGGCCGCCGTGTGCGGCCAACCCGGCTGGAATTGCACGCATGTACGCAGTTGTACCGCTGTTTCCTTTCAACGAGCGGAGCGGTTTCACCTGGGCGGCCCGCGCCAGGCTGGCCGTGACAAGGAGGGGGTCGTGTGCGGCCTGCATGGGACATGAGTAACAGTCCCGATATTGCTCCGCAGTCTCCTTCAGCGCAGTTCCTCGGGCACGGAGGGGTAGGCCGCGAGGACCGAGCCGAGGCTTTGGATCAACGGCCCGAGCCAGGGCTCGAAATGCCGCCAATAATCGACGGCGTCGGTGGTGATGGGCCGGCGCACCTGCTCGGAGCTTGGCGTCAGAACCGTCCGCTTCGTTTCGTAAAATCTGAGGCAACTGTGCTCGAAAGGCAGGCCAAGATAATCGAGCAGCCTGCGGATCCGGGTTTCGGAGTCCGTCACCATGTCCTCGTAGATCACCCGGTGAATCCGGCCGGGCAGAACGCGGTCGAAATGCGCCATCAGCTCCACATAGTCGCGGTAATTGCGCCCGAGTTCGGTGATCCGGAGCCGGCCCTTGATGCTGTATAATTTGAAGGTGGAGAGACAACTGGCTGCGGGATTTCTGCGCGCGTCGATGATTCTCGCATTCGGCAGGATCAGGCGGATCATTCCGGTGAACAGAAAATTGTCCGGCTTCTTGTCGATGAACAACGGGCGGCCGGTCTTGCGATGAAGGCGCGCGCTTTCCAGATATTCCTCGCCCAGGGCTTCGATTTCGGCCGGCCCCAGCGCCGCGAGCGCCTCGAGCGAATTGGTATCCAGAGCGACGCCATGGCCCTGCCGCCCCGCCAGGCGCTTGGCGAGGTTGCCGATATAAGGAAGTTCGGCCGTTCCTTCGATCGCCGGGTGACTGGAGAGAATTTGCTCGACCAGCGTCGATCCGGAACGCGGGCGGCCCAGAACAAAGATGGGATCCGCGCGGCTGCAACCCCATCCCTCGCGGCTGCGCAAAAACTCCGGCGTGAACAATGCCTTGTTGGCCCGCACCACCGCGCCATGCGCCTCGGGATTATACGCGGCGTGAACCCGCATGGCCGCATTGGCCTTGGCGTATTGCTCCCACGAGCGTCCGAAGTCGCCCATGTCCTCGTAGGCCTTGCCGAGAGCGAACTGAAAACTGAAGCGGTCGCCCGGCGAGAGATCGGCCCGGAGAAGTTGCGCGTTCATGGCGGCAATATCGGCAGGCTCGAAGCGGAACGTCTTCAGATTGGCGAGGCTCCAGTAAGCCTGGCCATAGGACGGGCGGCACGCGATCGCCCGCCGGTAGGCGGCGATGCATTCCTTCGGAGAGCCCGTGACCCGAAGACTGTCGCCGTAGTTCACCCAGGATTCGGCGCGATGCGGATTCTCTTTGGCCAGCGCCTCCCACATCGCGACCGATACTTCGTTCTCGCCGATGATTGCGAGAATACGCGCCTTCATCTGGCGGAAATGCGGGTTGCCGGGGTCTTCGGCAAGCAGCCGGCCGAGTTCGGCGAGCGCGGCCGGGTAGCGATTCATGTCGCCGAGCTGCCTTGCATATTCCGAGCGCGCGGCGGTGAAGTCCGGCGCGATGTCGAGACACCGCTCCACCAGCTTAACGGCCTCCTCGCAACGGTGCATCCGGTAGAGCGCGCGCGACTTCAGGAACAGCGCGTCCGCATCGCGCGGATTTTTGGCGAGCAAGGCGGTCAGTTCCTGTTCCGCGCCTTCGACGCGGCCTTCGCGCATATCCGCAACGATCTGGCGCAGGCGCGGACTTCGCAGCGGGCGCTTCCTGCCAAGCTGCTCGATGGCCAGTTCGAACGTATCCGTCTCAGGCGCGCCGGCCTCGGTTGCAGAGGGGGAGGACGGCTGTTTCTTTGTCGAACGCTGCATGGACAAGCGATCAGGTGAAATGAACGGCGCAGAAAGAGACAGAGGGCGGCCGCAGCCGCGCTCTTCCTACGCCGGATATCTTCTTACTTCTTGTCGTTGCCCTGCAGCTCGAAGGCGAAGTCCAGCGCAGAACCAGTACATTCGTCGATGGTCTGGAACGAGGTGTTGCAGGCGGGGTTGAGCGTCTCGACGCTGCCGCCATACCAGTAGCCTGCCGCCTGGTTGCCGTGGACCGTGGTCGCCTCGGCCCAAGCCCAATAACCGCTCGTTTCGAGGCCCTGCATGTTGGCCTGGACCGTCAGCCAGTAGGTGGTGCCTTTCTTGCCGCCTGCGAATTTCGCCTTGCAGCTCTTCGGCAGCGTGATCTCGAAGGCGCCCGTGCTGAGGCCGCCGCCGGGTGTGAGGTTGTCGCATTCGAGTAGAGGCTTCGTCCCGCCCGGCAGGCCGTTCAGGTTTTTCCAGAACAGAACATTCACCGACGCGGCCGGGCCGGCTCCAACATCGTAGAAACCGGTGGTGTCGATTTCCGAAACCGTCCAGGTATGACCCTTGGGAACCGTGAAATCGTCGGCGAGGTACTCATCATATTGCGGGTAGGAGCTCAGCGTCTGCGAAAAGAGCCCATCAGTGCCGCTGCCGCTATTCTGGTCGTATAGCGTCTTCGCGCCCCTGGCCGGGGCATGATGGACGGATACGGCCTTCCCGCGAGTGCCCGCCGCATTCTTGGCCAGGTCCGCCTGGGCCGCGCCGCCAACGCACAACGCCAGCGCCGCGGTGCCGGCAAGAAGCACTGCTTTCATTATTGGGGACCCCTGCTTTGATTTTGCAGCAGGGAGTTGCCCTGCGCATAATGCAGTCTTAACGCCGAATTTCAGTTTTGCGCAATGTCGAATTTCAGCTCCGCCGCATCGGCAGGCGCGGGCGGAAATCCGTTTTGCAACTACTTGGATACTACGCCAAAGTGGAACAGGACGAGTTGACGTTGCCGCCACCGCGGTTCACCGTCTCGACCAGAATCTTCCCGGGTTGAAGATCGAGTTGGTGTATCGACCGGCAGCTGCTGTCGGCTCGGCATAGCGAGCAGTCGTAGATGGGCCGCGTAACGATCGTGCTGCAGCGGCAACCCGGAACGCGATGCGACTGAGGTGATTGCGGTTTGACGAGTTCCGGACATGGCCGCAACGCCGAAGAACAATCGGCGGCCGGTTCTTCGAACGACCCGCTGAGGTCAAATCCATCGCTTGTCGAGGCGCGCGCGAGAGACGTTCTCGCGGAGAACCCCGGCAGTCCCGAGGCCCTGCTGGTGCTTGGCGCCGCCCTGCAGCGGCAGGGCAAAGCTGAGGCCGCGCTCGCGATCCTGGAACCGCTGGCTTCGTCCCAACCGCAAATGCCGAGCGCGCAGCTCGAGCTCGGATTGGTTCTTGACGATCTTGGCGACGGCCGCGCCGCCTTGGCCGCATTTTCCCGCGCCGTCGATATCAATCCCATGTTTGCCGAGGCGTGGTTCGCGCTGGGCGATCGGTTCGCTTTGGTACATGGCCCTGAATCAAGCGGGTCGGCGGACGCCACGAATGATTCGGAATTGCGCGAAGCCCGCGCCGCTCTTCGCGACGGCCGTCTGGAAACGGCCGAAAACCTGCTGCTGGAATTGCAAACGCTGCGCCCGGCCGATGCGGGCCTGATCAACCTCCTGGCGGACACTGCCCTTGCCAAGGGGCGCCGGAAGGAAGCCGAAGGACTACTCGAGCGCTGTCTCGAGCTGGCGCCGGACTGTCGCGCGGCCCGCTTTCGTTACGCCACCGTGCTGTTCGCGCAAGGAGCGTACAAGAGATCGGTCCCGCAGATCGAAATGCTACTGCACAACGATCCGGCCAACCCTCTCTACCGTTACCTGAAAGCAATAACACTGGCGCGGGCCCGGGAATTCGCCGAAGCCCTCGTCGCATACGAAGCCTTCCTGAACGACTATCCCGACCGCGCCGGAGGCTGGGCGTCATATGCGCAGGCGCTCCGGGCGCTCGGCCGCCATGAGCAGTGCGTTGCCGCTCTGAGGAAGGCCACGGAAATCATTCCGGGTTTTGGCGACGCCTACCGCAATCTCGCCAGCATTAAGTCGTTTCGCTTCGAGCCGGGCGCGGCCAAATCTCTCCACGCGCAACTTGCCCGTCCCGATCTGATCCGCAAAGACCGCGAGCAACTCCACTTTGCCCTGGGAAAGGCCCTCGCCGATAATTGTCACTATGGCGAAGCTTTCGACAATTACCTGAAGTGCAACAGGCTTCGGCGCAGTGATGTTCCCTACAACGCCGACACAGCGGCAGAGTTCGTCCGCCGGGCGAAGGCATTATTTACGCCGGCATTCTTTCGCCGCCGTGCAGGCGCCGGGAGCGCGGCGCGAGACCCCGTTTTCATCGTCGGGATGCCGCGCGCCGGATCGACGCTTGTCGAGCAGATCCTGGCCAGTCATCCGTCCGTCGAGGCGGGCGGCGAGTTCCCCTACATTGCCGCAATCGCGCACCGGGTGGACCGCGCAAACAAACAAGGTGGCGCTACCGGTCACTATCCCGAGGAATTGAGAAATCTGGACGGGAACTGGCTCAGGTCGCTGGGCGAGGATTATCTGGCACTGGCGCGACCCAATCTCAAGCTCGGCCGGCCTTTCTTCACCGACAAGATGCCGATGAACTATCTGCACATCGGGCTGGTAAGCCTGATCCTGCCCAACGCAAAAATCGTCGATGTGCGCCGGCATCCGCTCGATTGCTGCGTGTCCTGTTTCACGAATTATTTCCCGTCTGCCCAGCTGTTTTGGCCGGACCTGACCGATCTCGGGCGTTCCTATGCCTCTTACGTGGAGCTGATGGCGCATTTTAACGATGTGATGCCCGGCAAAGTGCATCGCGTCATCTATGAGGAGCTGGTCGAAAATCCGGAACAGGAAGTGCGGCGCGTGCTCGACTATCTGGGACTGCCTTTCCAGGAATCGTGCCTGCGTTTCTACGAGATGGAACGCGGCGTGGTGACCATGAGCGCCGAGCAGGTTCGCATGCCTATCTACAAGCACGGCGTCGGCCAATGGCTAAACTATGAGCCCTGGCTCGAACCGCTGAAAACGGCCCTGGGGCCCGTTCTCGCAGCCTACCCTGCCGTTCCGAAGTTCGATTGGCAGATACAGACCGGTATGACTCTGAAGCTGGCCTAGCGGAGCAACCCAGCTGGCGGCAGCAATCGGAACTGGAACTTTAGTTCCTGTCCCGCCAATCTCAGTGTGAGCGGGCAATTTTTCAGCCGCGAGACGTGTACTGAGCTTTTGTCCGGGGCGGCCCCCAACTCAATCTGAGCTGGAGCGTGAGCAGCGTGACAGGAGTAACTGTCCGGCCGACCTCATCACTCCCTCACCGCCTTCGGCGCAAAAACCGCGCGGTTCTTGTTGTCCTGCATCAGCATCGAGAAACCGGTGATCGTGTCCAGGCCGAGGCCGCGCGGGAACCCCGTCTCGGAGTCGGCTTCGATTTTGGTGTAGGGCACGCCGGAGATTTTCTCCCATTTGCCGACGGGTTTTTTCACTTCGAGATTCACAACCGTGGCCTTCAGCACCAGCCGCACGATCGCCGGATGCGGCGGCGAGGGTTTGGTCAGACTTAGATGGCCGTCGATCATCTGCCAGCCATTTGCGAGGGCCCATTTCGTCAGTTCGTTCTTCTCCATGCGGCGCGCCTTCCTTGGGATGCATGAGGGTCGACCATACACGCCATCGCGCCGCGCGCGGAATCGCCGGGTTTATTTACTCCGTTCCTCTGCGTCTCTGTGTGCGAATTATACTAGGCAGGAATTTCACGCAGAGGCGCAGAGCCATTGACGGGACCAACGATCACGCTCGCGGCATCGGTCGGAGTTCGTTGCCTGCATTCAGGCAACGAGATGCAGAAAGGATATACCGGCATATTTGCGAAAATCGGTATCGAAGGCCACCAGGGGGCAGTTGCTCGCTGCGGCGAAGGACGCGAGATAGGCATCGGTCCAGTCTCCGCCGCGGGGATTGAGCGTATTGCTCCAGCGCTCCAGCCACTCGTCGACGCCGGCAGGCTCGGCGAGCAGACGCACGCCCGGAACTGACAACCAGGTTTTGAGCGCCCGCCAGGCGGCCGCGCCGCCGAGCGCTCCGGCTCCGACGATGCGCGGATTGCTCAGATGGCGGAGCAAGGCGAGCGCGGTGATCCGGCAGAACGCCGTCTCCTCGCCGGCCTCTTCCCGCCAATAGCGCAGTGCGCGCGCGTGATGAACATGATCGGGCACGCTGAGCGGAAGCCAGACACTGACGTCAAGCAGATCGGGCAAGCTTCGACTCGTCCTCGTCATTTTCCGCACGCCGCATTTCCTCGCGCGTCAACGCCGGGACGGGTGTTCCGCGCGGAGCAATCGCGACCGGAGGCGGCTGGCGGCGACGGGCGCTCGCAGGCGGGCCCGAAGCAACGGCACGCAATCCCTGGTCGATGAGTTGGGCGACGACCGCCCGAACCGGCAACCCGCTCAGTGCCGCCCGGGCCTTGAGCGATCGGTAAAGCTCGTCGGGGATTTCAATCGTGGTGCGCATCTTCCGTTATTTATGCTTTTGGGCAGAAATGTCAAAGCGCGGCGCGGCCGCGCGTTTCTTATACCAGAGGCATTGGATATCCCTTGCGATGTCATGGCCCGCGGATGCTGGCTACCCAGGTGATGCACAAATGGTGACGCGAATTTTTGAATTGTCCCCGGTGCGAGTGCCAGATTTCAACTGGGCGGCCCGCATTTGCGGGCGATGACAAGGTCGGGGAATGAGTCGGATGGAAAAAAGCCAAGGAAACGAAAAAATGCAGGAGGATAATTTGTGATTCGGCGAAATTAATTTCCATTCGACAAACCGTGATGGAACCAACGATCACGTTGACCGCCCCGGTGCCATTCCCCTCCTCCGGGCCAAGTCAGGGGCGGCCGGGATGATGGAGATGAGATCGGCGCCTCAGGGCTGCCAGAACGGCATGCCGGCGTCGTAGCGGGCTTTGGCGGGCAGAGTGTAGAGTTTCGTCGCGCCGGTGGGTTGGCGATCACGTTCGGATCCTAGACCTGATTGGCAGGTGGTTCCAGCCCATCATGAGAATCTGCGCCGGCCAGTCGCCGTCGGCAAGAACCTCGTCGCCATAGATAAAGCCCTTCATCCGGCGAGCAACACCGAAGACGTTGCCGACGAGGTTGTTCCAGCAGGAACAGGCATGCGGCGACGCGGTGCGGAGCGGCCCGTTGGTACTCTGCTGCCTGATGTCGTCGACGACGGTGTTGTCGAGATAGTCGGTGAATTTCGCCCGGAACCCGGTCGCGTGATTGCGGAAGAAACTGTTGTAGATGGCGTTGCCGTGGGTTTCCTCGCTCTCGATGTTGAAGGCGTAATTGCCCTCGAACAGCACGTGATGCGAGCCCACCATGTGGCTGTTGTTGAGCCCGGCCCCCTGCCAGGAATCCGTCCCGCCGATGAAACCCATGTCCCAGTAATTATACGCGGTGACCGAGTCCGCGCCGGCGGAGCGTCTCATCATCACCTTGTTGGCCAGCACGGAGATTCCGTTCCAGATGAGGATCTCCGACGAGGCATTGGCAAGGCTGATGTTGTAGCCGCCGCCGCCGGGAACCGGCCAGACGGTCTTATGAACGTAAAATTCGTTCAGTTCCACACGAAACGAATCCGAAATGCCCTATCGGGAAGTCGTAAAGAGAGGAAAGAGAAGCAGGCAGGATTTCGGCGGTAAAGTCACGCGGAGGCGCGCAAATAAGTTCACCACGAAGAGCACGAAGAGCACCAAGAACTATCGCGCGCATTGCGCACTATTCATTCTTGGTGCTCTTCGTGGTAAAACAACATCTCCGCCCCCGTGACCGGGCAGGCTTACGAGCCGACCTTCAGGAGTTCCACGTCGAAGATCAGCGTCGCATTGGGCGGGATCGTGCCGTCCGGCGTGCCCCGGGCGCCATAGCCCATGTCGGCCGGGATGATCAGCGTGCGCTTGCCGCCCACTTTCATGCCGGCCACGCCCTTGTCCCAGCCGGGAATGACCGCGCCGGCGCCGAGCGGAAAGACGAACGGCGCGCCGTGATCGTAGGATGAATCGAATTTCTTGCCCTTGGCGCCGTTCACATAAAGCCAGCCCGTATATTGGACCGTCACCGGCTGGCCGGGTTTGGCAACCGCGCCGGTGCCGACTTTGACGTCGGTCATCTTGAATTGATCCGGCTGGGCGGTCTGCGCGGCCATGGCCGGCGCGGTCACAGGCGCCGCCGCGGCGAGAACGAGCAA
Organism: Rhizomicrobium sp.; assembly: GCA_036272695.1. Classification (GTDB taxonomy): domain Bacteria; phylum Pseudomonadota; class Alphaproteobacteria; order Micropepsales; family Micropepsaceae; genus Rhizomicrobium. The sequence goes on from DATAYG010000188.1 coordinate 23,385, forward strand.
CACCGCCAAGGCAATCGATTTCGCATGCATGAAGAACCCCTGTTGCAAGTGTGGAGAGACTTTTTCGGCCGCCTGCATAAAGGCTTTGCCCTGCTTTCGCCACCCCCCGGGCGACCCTTGTCACGCCTATGGGCCTTGCGGCGTTATGGACAGAGATCGCCGCCTCGACCGGAGCACTCAACATGTCCGACTATGAACTCTATTACTGGTCCGCACCGTTCCGCGGCCAGTTCGTGCGCGCGGTCCTCGCCTATGCCGGTTTGACCTGGAAGGAGGCGGGCGACGCGGCGATTTCGGAGCTGATGAGCGCGCCGGTGGCGAAGATGCCGGTCCCGTTCATGGGCCCGCCGCTGCTGGTCGACAGGAACGCGAATTTCGCCATCGCCCAGATGCCCGCGATCGTCCTCTATCTCGGCGAAACGCTCGGCCTCATGCCCGACGATCTGGCAGAACGCGCCATGACGATGAAAATCGTCTGCGACGCCAACGACGTGCTCGACGAGATGACGCTCGATGGCGGCCGCCAGATGTGGACGCAAAAGAGCTGGCACGCTTTCGTCCCGCGGCTGAAGAAATGGATGTCGTTCTGGGAGGAGACCGGCCACCGCCACGGCCTCGAGATGGACGAAGGATTCCTCCTGGGCGGCGAGACGCCGCGCATCGCCGATATCGTGACGGCGACGCTGTGGTCGACCATGTGCGAACGCTTCGACGCCATCGCTACGATCTTCGAGCAGACGGCGCCCCTGACCGCCGAATTGGCGCGGCGCGTCGCGGACCTGTCGCCCCTCGCCAAACTCGCCCGCAAGGCGCGCCATGACTACGGCGACACCTGGTGCGGCGGCCAGATCGAGGAGTCGCTGAGAAAGGTGCTGGAGGCTTGAGCCGGAAGGTTTCAAAAATTATTTTGGCGCCTGTCGCTTGGCCGCGCTCTTCAAAATGTCTTTCATCTCGTGAATGAGCATCCGCCCGGCATGCGTATCGCCGGCCGTGTCGTCAGGATCTGCATCGAAAAGTGCCCGCATTTGTCCGACAGAAACCTCAGTGCGTCATAACGCTCTTCACCAAGTTTCTTTCGCACAATCAGAAGTCCCCCGTTCAATGAAAGGAATGCCCAGCTCTTGTTCACCGGCAAGGACTGGAGAGCCATTTTGTGGCTGCTATCCCCAAAGGCACGGGAGGAGCAAAAGCACGAATTTGTAGGGTTCGCCCTCAGGCACAGAAAATATGAGGCTGACCCTGCGGGTCGCGAAGCGTAGAAGGCTGCGAAGACCGAGGAAGCTGCCAGGCGGGGTTTCCAGCTGGTCGATCCGGGCTCGATGCCCGACGACCCGGCGCTGATCGTCAGCGAGGGCCGGGGGCGGGAAGACAGGAGGTTTCCGAAGATCGGACGGCACGCGCAAACATTCTTTCCGGACGAGGTTGCTGAATTGTCCGCAGCTTTGAATCAAATAACGGATGCGGGCCTGCGCGAGCACTTCGACCCGCGGGTCATGGAGTCTCTCGGCGTCGCCGGTATTCTCTGGACAGAAGAAGAACCCGACGTGTTCGAAAAAATCCTTGTCCCGGTGTTAGAACGCATCAGAGAACTTTTCCGGCTCGCGGCACAGGCCGGGCAAACCGTCATCGTCGTTATCTGGTGATGCGCCGGCCGGGAGCCGTCGCGCGCGCAACAGGTCGAGCGAACAACCTGAAGCCCGGACGCAAAACCCCCACACCTGCACCGCTCGCGCGCGCGGAGCTGCCGGCCGATACCGCCGCTCTCGCCCGCTTTCTTGTCGGCAAGTTATTAGTCCGCGACCTGCCCGAAGGCATCGTCGGCGGCCGCATTGTCGAGACCGAGGCCTATGTCATCGGCGACGCCGCCGGGCATGCATACCGGGGGATGACGCCGCGCAATCGCGCGCTCTTTCTCGAGCGGGGCCACGCCTATGTGTATCTCGCTTATGGCGTCTCCTGGATGCTGAATGTCTCGAGCGAGGCGGCCGGGACCGGAGCCGGCGTCCTTATCCGGGCGCTAGAGCCGCTCGAAGGAATCCCCATCATGCAGTACAATCGCGGCATCGAGCGTGCGCGCGACCTGGCGCGCGGCCCGGGAAGGCTTGCCCAGGCGTTGCGGATCGACCGCCGCCTCGACGGGCTCGACCTTTGCCGCAAGGGTCCTCTCTGGCTCGCACGCGACGGCCGCGAACCGGGCGAAATCGGCGAGAGCATCAGGATCGGCATTACGCGCGAGGCGGATCGCCTCCTGCGATTCTACCTTCGCGACAGCCCGTTCGTCAGCGGACCGAAATCGCTCAACGACCGCTGATTTCGTGGCAGGATCCCTGGCGAATTTTGCTCCCTCGCAGACAACCGCTTAGTGCGACCGGTCGGTGGAGCTTCTGAGTCCTCTGGTTTCGTGCGGCGCCGCGCCGTTCACCGTATAAGTCCCGGTGAAATCCCGCGAGAGTGTCTTGCCATCGGTCGTATAGAAGTTGCTCCACGTCGCGCCGGTGACGAGCGGGTATGAGATGACATAAATATACTGATAGGCTTCGCCGCCTTTGGCGCTCAAATTGACGCCGAAGGTGATGGCGTTTCCGCGGCGCTTTATCTTGCCGATGGTTCCGGCGCCGAAATTCGCGCCCAGGTCGCAACCGTTTCCGGTTTCGAGGGCAGTGCGATCGGTCTTGTTCACGATGATGTCCATGCCGTCGCACAGATTGTCGAACGAAATCGACACGGTTTTCGCGGGCGCCGCACTTGCCGCGCAGATTGCCAGCGCCGCCACGCTCACCAGGAAAGCTGTTTTCATCGGTATGGACCTCAACGTTTTGGAGTTTACGACCCGGCAAAGCGTAGACTGCGAAGCGCGGCTTGTAAAACATGCTTCGACAGACGCGACATCACGGTGTTTAATCGCCGAGCGACCAAGCCATCCGAACTGGAGCCGCCAATGAGCAGCGTGGAAATCGGACAGAAAAGCTATGAAATGCCCCCGCGGGAGGGGATCACCGTCGCGCATTTTCTTACCGTCGCCGACATCGAGCGATCGCTTCGGTTCTACGAAAAGGTCTTCGGCAGCCGCATTCTGAGCCGAGGCGACGCCAAGGGCGCGCCCGGGTATCTCCAGCTCGCCAATACTTGGCTTATCGTCAACCCCGGCGGCGGCCCCACCCCCGACAAGCCGACGGTCACGCTCAGCACCCTTGCCGACCCAGATAAAATCAGCAGCTTCATGAACATTCGCGTTGCGGACATCCAGGCGTGCTATGAGTTGTGGAAGAGCCGGGGCGCCGAATTCATCACCGAGCCGAAGGACAAATACGGCGAGACGCGCTGCTACATCCGCGATCCCGACGGCTATATCATCGAGGTGGGGCAGAGCAAGCCGGAATTCACATACGGCTGACGCGCGGGCCGGACGGGATCAGGAACAACCCCGTGAACCAGGTGAACCGGTTCATCCTTCACGTCTCGAACACCGTCCTGTTCCGGAGCAATCTCGACCGTCATCTGATTCGTGCTGCGATGGTCTTCACCTTCTTCGTCTTCAGCATTCAGAAGTGGAATCAGTACACCATTGAGATGCTGGTCCCCATGATCAGCCATAGCCCCGTCGTCTTCTGGCTGCTCCCGGCCTTCGGCGTTCGGGGGGCCGGCTACTTTCTCGCAACGACCGAAACGATTTTCGGTTTTCTCATCTTCCTTGGCTACTGGAGCCCGAGGCTGGGCATCCTGGGAGCGCTTGGTTCGATCGTAACCTTCATTGGCACCACGGGCATTATTCCCTTCCTGCCGGATGGCTGGGCCAGCGAGGCGGGAGGATTTCCGATCATGACTCTGCCGCTCGGTTTCCTGATGAAGGACATCCTGTTCCTCGCCGCTTCGTTCTACCTGCTCAAGCAGGATGTGACGCGAGCGGCGGTGGCGACGGCACGAAGTTGAAATTCCCGCAATCGGGAACTGTATCAGGAGCTTCGTCGGGAAAGCGCAACGCGGCCAACGTCAGGGAAGCGCCGAGAGAAACGCTTCAAACTCAGATAGCTCTTTAATCTTCTACAGGATTACATAGGGGCTTCCGCTAAAACCCTGTCCACCATTTGCTGTCAGCAAAAACTACACATGGGTCTTTGGAAGTTGAAATGTCAGCGCATTTTGCACTCGTCTAACTTTTCCGCGACTCGCCGGCGGATTGGTGACGAGGCAATCTGGCAATACTTTCATCCCGGGGTATATCATTTGGATTATTTTAGGCTGTCAATTTTTCGCGCTCCACTGCTCCTGTTATCTGGGCCCCTAAATGGCTGCTCTTGATGCGTTTTGCTCTGAAGCGGTGGTCTCGTCACGAAAGCAGACATCGGACGACAGGCGGAGGACACCTTTTTGCGGTTCGGTCAGGCGCAGCCAGTTGATCGCGCGGAGTTCGCTTTCACGATTTCGCCGATGATTTTCCAAAAGGTCTCGCCAATCCACATGAGCGAGCCGATGGCTTCGATATGACCTTTGCGGAATTCCCAGCGCCCCGGATTTTCGGATGTATCGACAATCTGCAGCAGCGCCGGCGGCGGCATGCCGTTGGATTTCATTTCCAACCCGGACATATCGCGTCCCACGGTCATGTATTGAATGGCCAATGGTTGTATTCCACGTCCGTCACCCAGGCCTGAACAAAATTCGGCCACCCCAGGAACGGCGCCACCCATTTGTCCCAAGAAGATGCGGCTTCCGGGGACGATTCCTCCACGATGATGAAGCATTGTCTCCAGCCAGGAATATCGCCCGCTGGAAAAGAAAGCCGTCGACACGGAGGTATGGAATGCCATATTTTCCCAACTTGGCTTTCACTCTTTTCTCCGAAACCGGCGTTCCCACATCGGTATGAAAATCTGACTGGATTCCGAGCTGGTCCAACACGCCCTTGATCGCATGGAACACAGCCAGCATGTCCATTGGGCCGGTCGCTGCAAGAACACCAAACGTCCGGTCGCCAAGCACCTGCCTGGCTTTCACGTGCGCGTTCAACGGAAACACGATTCTCAGTTTTTCCAGTCTCGGCGAATTCAGGGGAATTTTGAGCATAAAAATATGCCGTTCTTTGGCCCTAATTTAACTAACGGCAGAGCGTCTTAACGGCCAACAGGTTGCGGAAACTCAGCCCCCGGAAGACAGGTGTAGTGCTCCAAGCCTACATTCTATCCAAATTCTATTTTGCAATCCGACAGGGGGTAAGATCGCCCATCGGAAACTATAAGGTCACTACCCAACACTCTCGCAGTGTTTCGCCCGAGTAAACTTGCACCCTGCTCGATCTGCATTCGCCATCCTTCGTCGCCATGGTATACGACAGCAAAGAATTGCTCGCCGTCAGGCAGCCTCAGTCGAGTGCCCTCGAGCACCGCGGCGCCATTTTTAATCAAGGGGGGCGCAACTCTGCCTATTAGAGCATGGAACAATTCTGGAACCGACACAGGATCATCGAATGAAATATAGCGGACGGTGTCGCCTTCCCCGGGCCTGGTTCGCCGGTCCTGCCGGATGCCTGGCATGACCTCGATCATGACCTGACGGAAAAGCGCTGATGTTTGTCGACGCCTGCGCCATCGTTGCCATGATGGCGGGCGAAGACTCGGCGGCGGCCTATGGCGCGGCACTCAGCCGCGCGCAATCGGCGTTCACCTCGCCGATGGCGGCGTGGCAAGCGATCATCATCCTGTCCCGGCCGGACCAGCTCGATTGCCGCTATTCCGAGGCCGAAACCGCGGTCGTCGAATGGCTCGACGCAAGGGGCATCGAGCTTAGGGACGCGCCGTTGCCGCACGAAGTATTGTCATTCGCGTGGACGTGGCGGAGAAACACGGGATCGGCCGGCGCGCGCTCAGCAATTTCGACTGCTTCCATTATGCCCATGCCAAGGCCAGCGGCGCGCCTCTGCTCACGCTCGACCGACTCCTACGACAGACGGATGTGACGACCGAGCCGCGGTGATAAGAGCAATTGTCCTTGGAATTACAATCATTCTCACCATGGCCGGGCTTGACCCGGCCACCCAGCCGCCGCGCGTCGGCGCGGCGAATGAGTCTTTCCGCTCGCTGACGCTCGCTACTGGGTGGCCGGCTCTCCGGCCGGCCATGGTGACCAAACTCAATCGAAAACCGCTCTAACGCGGCAGGGACGGTGTCACGGTGAACATCGCCGTGCGGCCCACCGGCAGCGCCTCGGCGCCGTCCTGGAACAGCAGCACCTCGTAGTTCCGGCGCGGTTTCAGCTCCGAGGCGTAGGCTTCGGCCTCACCGCATTCCGGCTCGCCCGGGCCGCCACCGGGCGTCTTGAGCCAGAAGCCGATCGAATTGGCGTCGTGTTTGGTCATATGTTTGGGCGGCGTCCCGGCGGGGAAGACGCCGATCCAGCCTGCGTCCGGGGCAACGCCGGACGGCAGGCAGTAACGCAGGATCGGGTTCGAACCCTCGCGCAGGCTCACCTCGGCGGTGTTGCCGCCGCTTTCGGCCCCGCCGACAATTTCGACGCCCGGCTGGTCGGGAGTAATCAGCGCCGGTGCCAGGATCGTCACCATCATGGGAGCAAGAGACGGCGGCGTTTTGCCTTGCCGCAGCCAGGCGCCATAGAATCCGGGCGCGAGGTCCGTCGTCGGGATTTCCACCGCATTCCCGTTGAAGCGGTAGATTTTGGAGTTGGCGGTCGGCACCTGACCCAGCGGCTCCAGATTGACGCCGGCATTGCCATCGACGCCGTCAGGAACCGTGAGCGTGATCGGCTCGCCCTGATAGACAGCGGCGGGCACGCTGGCCCTGCCGAACGTGTCCACGATGCTGCCGCGGGTGGCGAGCGCGCCGGCCGGCCACAACAGGCCACCGGCGTTGCGCGGTTCGAGCAAATTTCCCTGGGCGAAGGCGGCATTCACCGGCCGGGCGAATGTGTCGAACCGCCCAAGGCCGCCCGTGCCCAATGCGCTCTCGATCGTGCGCAGCAGGTCGTAATGGTCGACATGCTCGTAAAGCACCGTGCCGGCACGGAGAAGGCCGGGTGAGCCCATAAGGAGCGTCGGCACATGATCGTCCGGCCAGGCCCAGCCGTCCGCTTCGTCCCAGGTGATAATCAGTAGCGATTTCGAATTCTTCCACTGTGCCGACTCGATCAACGGCTTCAGCGTGGATCGGATGAACCGATCCTGTTTGGCGTTGGAAAAACCCACATTGTATTTCTCGTACCAGGCGCCTTCGCCGTCCCACCAATTGTCCGCCGCAAGCCATGCGAAATCGGGCAAGGTGTTGTTTCCGACCGCCGTCTCGAAATCGCCGAGGTCGCGCAGATCCGCATCGCACCGCGCCTGGTTGTCGATCACGTCGGCGAATTGCACGAAGGGCTCGTCGTCGGGCGAAAAGGATTCGCGCCCCTTGCCGTGACTGTGGAGGCTGCATGGCGTGTCCATGTCCTGGGCATAGCCCCGCCAGCTCTTGCCCATGGCATCCAGCAGATCGCCGAGATGGGTCACCCCCAAGTGATAGTGGGGATAGTAGACCGGGCCGAATCTGAACGTATTGCCACCGGTCATCGCGACGTAGTTCTGGTCGCTTGGGTGATAGACGGCCCACATATTGGCAAGGATGACCCCGCTCTTCGCGAGCGCGGCGAAGTACGGCATGTGTGGATCGACCGTCACGACGCCGCTTCCATCGGTGTGAAAGACATCGGCGTAGTTGGTGTTCTCCATCATCAGCACATACACATGGTCGAGCGCCGGAATGTTGGATGCGGGCGGCATCGCCGTGCCGGGGGCGAGGCCGTCCACCGGACCCTTGAGCTTCAAGCTGAGATTGTCGGCATAGGCGTTGTGAAACGATTCCAGGCCGCTCAGGAACTGCACGGTAATGGCGATCCGGCGGGTCCCAGGCGGCACCAATCCCTCCGCCCGGCGCTCCAGGAGCCTGGTCTCGCCATGCCGCGCTTGCGCGCCGGCGTTGGTAATGACAACCGGGCGGCCTATCGCAGTCCCGTCGGCGCCGAGAAAGACGGCGGTCAGCGTGGCGCGTTCCGGCCGATTGCTCCAACCGCCGAGCCAGCCCGCGAGATCGAACCTGACCCGGCCCTTGTCGATCCCCGCGCCCGCCGCGGCGACATCGACGATTTGTTCCATCTCAGTATCGGCGCCCGGCGCGCCGAACAGCGCTTTGCCGCCGGGTTTATGCGGGGGCGTGATCAGCGTCTGCCCGGTGAATTTGAAAGCGGAATAACATAACACGCTGGCCGCGCCGCGCACCACGCGCCAGCCCGGGATCGAGGTCTGCGCCGTCCAGTCCTTGGTACAGGACTGCAATTCCGCATCCCCGTTCACCAGCAGATTTGGCGTCGTTCCGGCGCCGGCGCCGGCCGAACGAAACACGCCCGCTGCGACGGCAAGTGCGAGCCCGTAACGGCGCAGTCTGCTCGCTCCCATGGCGACATCCCCGCTTCGGCGATCGGGAACAACCACACTACCAAGTTCTCCCGTGCCGGCGTCTAGCACTCTCAGATGACGCCTGAATGATGCTCCAATTCCAGCGGCGACGCGCGCACCTGATGTCTTGACATCAAAATGCGACGCATCAAAAATGCTGTGCATGCGCACAACTCTGACGCTTGACGACGATCTGGCAGGGCTCTTGAAGCGGCGCGCGCGCGAACTCGGCGTCCTTTCAAGGAAGCCGTCAATCGCACGATCCGCACGGGACTTGGCGAAGCCGCCGCGGCGAGCCGCCATCCGGCGCCCAAAACGCTGCCCCATTCTTTCGGCCTGAGGCCGGGCATCGATCCCGACAAGCTTGGGCAACTCGCCGACGAAATTGAGGTGGAGGCGTTCGCGGAAAAACTCCATGATCCTGCCCGACGTAAACGTCCTCGTTCACGCGCACAACGCTGATTCCGCGGTTCACAAAAAGCGCGGACCTGGTGGGACGCATGTCTCTCGGGTGCGGAAGGCGCGGGGTTGGCCTGGGCTGCAATGCTCGGCTTCCTGCGCATCACCACCAATCGCAAGTGGTGGCGCGTCCACTCGCCGTTCGCGACGTGATGGAGCGGCTCGAGGCGTGGCTGGCGCTGCCGCAGGTTCACATTGCGCAGCCATCGGACATGCATTTCGCGCGGCTTCGCGCGGAACTCGAGCGTCTGGGAACTGCCGGTAACCTCACCACCGACGCCCATCTCGCCGTCCTCGCCATGGAGCGCGGCTACGTGCTTTATTCGACCGACACGGACTTCGCCCGTTTCAAAGAGCTCCGCTGGATCAATCCGTGCCGGTAGGTTCGCGCGATAATACGAGTCTGACCCGAACAATTCGGCGCGGCTTCCGAGACAACGAGACAAGTGACACGAGTAACCGTCACCAGAATTCGACCCAGAATTCGACGGCATGGCGCGCCAAAGCGTGGCGGGCACCAGCGGAGCGACTGGCGCGTTTGGCATTTTGCTGATATCGTCACGTACCTTACTTTGACAGGGGCTCATTCATGATTCGCCAACTGCACCTGATTACTGTATCGGCCGGACTTTGCCTTTCGACGCTAGGAGCTTTCGCAGACGTTGTGATCTCGTCTTCTGCGACGCACAATATGGTCTGC
>DATAYG010000189.1:0-28007 GCA_036272695.1 Rhizomicrobium sp.
AATCTCTACGGCACCGCGGTCGGCGGCGGCGAAGGCTGTTCGAATTGCGGGACCGTCTTCGAGCTGTCCCCGCAAGAGGGCGGTACGTGGAGCATCACCAAAACCTACTCCTTTACTGGCGAGGTCGACGGTTCCGACCCCCAGGCCGGCGTGGCTCTGGATGCGGCGGGCAACGTCTATGGCGCGACGGACACGTCCTATGAGGGAAGCGGGTACGGTTCGATCTATGAATTGACGCCATCCGGCAACGGCTGGCAGGAAACGACTGTCTACCGGGCCAATTCCGATCTGGTTTCGTTGAACAACCTGACGCTGGACCGCAAAGGAAATGTCTACGGCACCACGATATATGGCGGAACCAACGGCATGGGTTACGTCTTCAAATTTCATCCGGGCAAAGGAGGCTGGAAGGAAACCGTGCTTCACAATTTTGGCGACGGCGACCCTGGTGGCAATATCCACGGCAGCGTGGTTCTGGACAAGGCCGGGAATGTCTATGGCACCACCGCACCATACAACGGAACACAATGGACCGGTGCCGTTTTCGAACTCACCAGGCCTTCGCAGGGGAAGCTGCCGACGCAACCGAACTGGCCCGTTACGATTCTCTATCAATTTACGGGCGGCGCGGATGGCGGTCTGCCGTATGATCTGACATTCGACAGGAAGGGAGATATTTACGGTCCCGCGGCAACAGGCGGACCGTCCGGGAACGGTACCATTTACGAGTTGACGCCTCCGGCGAACAATCGGCAGACCCTCTGGACCGAAAGCACCGTTTATAATTTCATCGGCGGCAATAACGGTTGCGGTCCGGGGCCGGGCATCATTTTCGACAAGCCGGAATCCATGCGGATTTACGGCGCGGCGGCCAGCTGCGGCGCCAACGGCAATGGCGTGATATTCGGCGTGAAGAGATAACTCCGCGCGCGCTTCCATCCGACTGTTCCCGCGGCCCCGGCAAGCCGATCAAGCGTCCGATCGGTTTGCCGGGGGATTTCCTTCGGTGCCGTCGGTCCTGGCCGGCTTACCCGCTGGTATTCGCCGGGCGAGCCCCTCGAACCCCTCGCGATACCCAGTTGGTGATCGTGGGTCAAGGTATGGTATTACCATCGTGCAGGTAAAATACCGGTCCGGCCACTCATTCTGCGTGCCGCAAACGTCGACGTTCGTTGCGATTTTGGTATCTGGGTTCCCTTCCCGCGCCGCAAAAGCGGGGGCGCGCCGGGAATGACAGATTTGGTTCCGCGCGACCGTATATCGCTCTAATTCGACGGCCACGGCTTGAAGTGTTTTGCGAGTTTTACGCCCTGGCCCTGGTAATTCGATTGTATTTGTGCGCCGTACAATTTGCTTGGTGCGCCTCCGGCGAGCCGGCTGTAGCTGAGCCATCCGACCGTCTGGCCGTGCTCCAGCAGGAATGACACGCCAAACGAGCGCACTTCCAATACGGCTTTGCTGCCCTGGGCGCGGCCTTCATGATAACCAAATCCCGGATCGAAAAACCCGGCGTAATGGACCCGAAACTCGCCGGACGAAGTATCGAACGGCACCATTTCCGCTGCGAGATCCGGCGGCACGCCAACGTCTTCCCGGGTTGCCAGAATGTAGAACTCGCCTTCGTCGAGAGGCAGGCGCCCGTCGACGTCCTGGATTTTGTCCCAGAACTCGCGGGGGTCGTAGTGGCCTATCAGGCCGATATCGATCGTGTCGGTGGTCTTTTTCGCCTTGTAGCCGACGATGCTGTCGGGGCCGGTGCCGCGAAGATCGATCGATACCGGGACGTGCGCGCCGCGCATGGGCAACAGTTCCCCGTCCGGCTTGACGAGTTTCCCAGCCTTGTACATTTCGGCCAGGCCGCCGACGGTTCCGAGCGGCACGCCCGGTGATGTACCGCGCACAAATCGCAACTGGTTCAACCGCAGCCCCTCGCGCACGACAATACTGAACGCCTGCGGCGCGACCTCGACGTAAAGCGGTCCGTCATACCCGCGTCGAACAATGTCAAATTGCGTCGCACCATCCGTTATCAGACGGGTAAGAACGTCCAGCCGCCCGGTAGAACTTTTCGGATTGGCGATCCCCGACAGCCCATTGACGAGCCTGGTCCGCTCCAGCAGCTCGACCAGATATACGACGCCGCTTTCAAATACGGCACTCCGTCGCAAATCCATTTCCGTGCCGCCTATTTTGTCGATCCTCTGCTCGACGGTGTTGTCCTTGCCCGGAAGAAAGCTGGCCCGGACGCGCCATGCCCGCCGGCCAAGCCGAAGGTCGATGCTCGCCGGCTGTATCTGGTCGGCATCGAATGACACAAGCGGGGCATAAATCTCGCCGCGGCGTTTCATCTCGTGAAGCGCGTGGTGCGGGATTACGCCCGTTCCATCGGGGTATCCGCCATCGTGGCGAGCGTCATCATCCATTGCGAACAACTCGGGAAAGTCATGCCGGTCGCTCATGCCACGCCACCGCGCTGGAGCCTAAACGCGCCACCTTGGCCGCAGCAGGGGTGCGCGCAAGGAAAATGATACCCACAATCCGTCCCCGTGTCCCGACCCCGGGCTTTCGCGCGATAAGGGGCTGAATTGGTTTCCTTTCCCCACCTGTTGTCCACATGTCCACAGGGCTGTGGGCAAGTCGGGCTGTGAACGGATTCGTCCGTATACTGTCTTTCAATCCGGCACCGGGAGCCACGCCGTCCTCCCCTCTGCCCCGGAACCGGGGGAGAGGAAACGGTCAGTGCAGGAGGACGATGCCGAAGGACGGATCGGTGCTCGACCAGCTGCGCTCGACCGACCAGCCGGCGCGGGCGGCGATCGCCGCGAACTGCTTCAATGTGTATTTGCGCGAATTCTCGGTATGGATCGTTTCGCCGGCGGCGAAATCGAAACAGCGCCCGCGCACCATCACGCTCTGGTCGCGCGCGGAAACGAGATGCATTTCGATACGCGATTCCGTCGCGTTCCAGACGGCGCGATGCGCAAAGGCCGACAGATCGAAGCTTGCGCCGAGTTCGCGATTGATGCGCACAAGGAGATTGAGGTTGAACGCGGCCGTGACGCCTTCCGCATCGTCATAGGCCCGCAACAACACATCCACATCCTTCGCGAGGTCGATGCCGACCAGGAATTGGGCGTTCTCGCCCAGAAAAGCGCGGCTGTTGCGAAGAAACTTTTCGGCCTCTGCGTCGGTGAGATTGCCGATGGTTGAACCCGGGAAGAACCCAAGCACCGGACGCTTGCCGAGATCGGCGGGGCGGGACAGCGGGACGAGAAAATCTGCGCCAACGGGTTGCACGACAAGGTTCGGATAGTCGCGCTTCGTCCGCAGCACGCTGTCCTCCAGCGCCTTTTCGCTGATGTCGACAGGAATATAGATGGCGATGGCGGACAACCGGTCGAGCAGCAGGCGCGTCTTGACCGAGGCGCCGGACCCGAATTCCACCAGCGCCGTCCCGGGTGTTACATTCCTGTGCAACTCCGGCACGACCTGCTTCAACAGGCGGGTTTCGGTCCGTGTCGGATAATATTCCGGCAATTCGCAGATCTGTTCGTAGAGCCGGGAACCCTCCGCATCGTAGAAATATTTGCTCGATATCTGTTTGGGCGACCGGGAGAGACCGCTCCACACATCCTCCAGGAACGGATCGCGCGCGCGCCGCGGGGAACTGACATCCTCCGCAAGTCTGAGACCGGCGAACTGCCAGCGCTGATGCGGATAAAAGAAATTACGATAGGTGGGCCGCACATGGTCGCGACTAGTCACGCAGGAGCCGCCACGCAACACCATCTGATTGACCATGAACTTGCCATTATATTCGCCGACGGCGCCCGCCGGCGTGTGGTATCCGGGATAGGCGACATAAGGCGACTGCGTCCACTCCCAGACGTCGCCGAACAGCTGCAGCCCCGCGCGCCGCCCGGCCGGCAAGGGCCGCAGGTAACCGTCGTCGCGAAAATTGCCCCTGCACAGCGCCTGTTGGGCAGCCGCATGCTCCCATTCGGCTTCGGTGGGCAGCCGTGCGCCCGTCCAGCGGGCAAAGGCATCGGCTTCGTAGTAGCTGACATGAGCGACCGGAGCGTCGCGCTCGACCGGCTTGAGCCCGCTCAGCGTCATCGCCAACCACTCGCCATCGCGCTCCTGCCAATAGAGCGGCGCCCGCCAGCCCTCGGCTCGCGCGCAATGCCAGCCGTCGGACAGCCAGAGAACGGGATTGCGGTATCCGCCATCGGCAATGAAATCGAGCCAGTCGCCATTCGTTGCCAGCCGGTTCGCCAGCCGGAAGGGCGCGACCATGACGTCGTGGCGCGGCGTCTCGTTGTCGAAGGCGAATCCGCTGCCTTCATGGCCCATGGCAACGCAGCCACCGTCGAACGGCACGAACCGGACCGGTGGGGATTTCGCCGCCTCGCCGGGCCGGTAAGGCATATAGGCCGGCAGCAGCGGATTCTGCGCAAAGGCATGAAGAATGTCGGTCAGCAGCAATTCCTGGTGCTGCTGCTCATGCTGGAGCCCGAGTTCGACGAGCGCCGAAAGCGCGGTACGGTATTTCCGGGTGCCCAGAAGCTCCGCCATGGCGCTGTCCACGTGCCGCCGGTAGGCGGTTACATCTTCCGCGGAGGGCCGTGTCAAAAGTCCGCGGCGGTCGCGCGCAAGCCGCTCGCCCACGCCTTCGTAATAGGAATTGAACAGATAATTATATTCGGGATCGAAGGGCCGGTAGCCGCGCATATGCGGCAGCAGGACGAAGGTCTCGAAGAACCAGGTGGTGTGCGCGCGATGCCATTTGGCCGGGCTGGCGTCGGGCATGGACTGCACCGACTGGTCCTCGGGCGTGAGGGCTGCCGCGAGGCGCTCGGTTTCGCTCCGCACCGCGCAATACCGATCCGCGCTTTCGAGTGCCTGGGGGACGTTTTGCGTGCTGCCGGAGGCGGCTTCGGAGAGAGGCAGGATCATCGGCGCCCTTCGAATGCAGGGGACATTCGGGAGAAAATCCCTCACCCCTCAAAAAGGTTCCTACACGGTAAATCAAACGACGAATCTGGCGACGACCGCCGAATTTTCAATCCCGCGCGGAACAGCCACGCTTCATGCTTCGTTCCCGCTCAGCCTCCAGAAAGAAAGGATTGCCAGCATGGCGATGCAACAACAGACACAGGATCTCTCCAGACGCGAAACCGGCGGCCTGATCGGCAGCGACAAGGTCGAAGGGACGACGGTCTATAATCTGAATGGCGACAAGATCGGATCTATCGAACGCGTCATGATCGACAAGCTTAGCGGCAAGGTCGCCTATGCCGTGATGAGCTTCGGTGGATTTCTCGGCCTGGGCAGCGATTACTATCCGGTCCCCTGGTCGCTGCTGAAGTACAATGAGCAGTTGGGAGGATACGAGGTCAACATCACGGAAAGCCAGCTGAAGAGCGCGCCCAAATTCCGCAAGGACGAGCCCTGGGCCTATGGCAGCCGTGACCGCGAAGCCCAGCTCTATACCTATTACAACGTGACGCCCTATTGGTGACATTGCGGACCGGTGCAGTCTCGCCTTGAGCCAGTTCGGCCTCAGCGCGGTTGCATCGGTCCCTTTGCCCCTCGGCCGCCGGCGTGATTTATTGTTATCTCGCGGCGGCGACCGTGACGGGCTTTTCGCTGTACAATTCCGGATAGGTCGTTTTCAGACCGGCAATCTTGGGCAGGTCGTTGAAAACAATGTAGGGACTGTCGGGATGATGGATGAGATAGTCCTGATGATAGGTCTCGGCGGGATAGAAACCCGATAGCCGGTCCACGCGGGTGGCAATCGGCGCGCCGAAGATACGGCCACGCTCGAGCTGCCCGATATAGGCGCGCGCGACCTTCTCCTGTTCCGCGTTCGCGAAGAAAATATCCGAACGGTACTGCGTGCCCTCGTCCGGCCCCTGGCGGTCCACTTCTGTCGGATCGTGCGCGACGGAAAAGAAGACGCGCAGTATCTGGCCATAACTAATTACGGCGGGATCGAAGGTGATCTTCACCGACTCCGCATTGCCCGTCGTGCCGGAACTTACCGTCTCGTATTGCGCCGTCGCGGTACCGCCTCCCGAATACCCCGCCACCACATGGCGCACGCCTTTCACGTGTTCGAACAGACCCTGCATGCCCCAGAAGCAGCCCCCCGAGAGCACGGCCGTTTCGCTGCCGGACGCATGCGCCTTTGTTTCATCCGCCATGGGGGCAGGAATCGGTTTCCCTGCTTCGTCAGCCGCCGCGCAGGAAGCGCAAACGAGCAAAGCGGCGGAAAAGAGAGCAGGCAAGGTACGGAATGTCATGACGGTTCTCCCGATCGGGCGCGGCCGGACGCGCGTAGAATGAAAACGAGTGCCGCGGAATTCATGCAGTAGCGCAATCCCGTCGGCGGCGGACCATCGTCGAATACGTGGCCGAGATGGGCGTCGCAGCGTTTGCAGGCCACTGCGGTGCGCTCCATCATCCAGCTCTCGTCGCGCTTCTGCACAACGTTCATGGCCGAGATCGGCCGCGTGAAGCTGGGCCAGCCTGTGCCTGAATCATACTTGCTTCCGGAATCGAACAGCGCGGTGTTGCAGCACACACAGCGGAACAGCCCGTCCTTATGCAGATTCCAGTAGGCGCCGGTAAAGGCCGCTTCCGTTCCGGCATGGCGCGTCACGTCGAAGGATTCCGGTGACAGCACGCGCCGCCATTCCTCTTCCGTCTTGACGGTTTTTGCGACGCGAACCTTCCCCAGACTCACACCGCGGCCATCGAATTTCTCGATCTCGATCAGCTCCGCGGCGGAAGCGAGAGAGGGAATCAGAACAAGCGGGGCGAGCGCAGCGCCGAAAAGGATTGCGCGGCGGCTGGAAAGGGGAATCGGCATGGCCGTCGTCCTCGGATGCATTCCCAAGTTCGCGCGGAACGCCGCCGTGGTTACAGGTCAGCGCGTCACAACGACCCCGACCGGCAGGCCTCCGGGACCGGCGAGCGCGGCGGCGACATCTTTGAGCCGCGCCGAGCTGCCGGCCGTCCCCACCACCAGGACAGCATCGGCGAGCCGTGAAATCGCGGGCGCCTCGGCGTTGGCCGGGGCGTCAATGACCACGAAGTCGCAGGTTTTTCGCAGATGCTCCAGGAAAACGCGTGTCTGCTCTGCGGCCCAGAGGGCAGCAGGATTGCGCGGTGGTGCCGCGCTTGTCATGACGAGGGCGTTGGAATGCGAGTCCCGCGCTACGGCACGGGCCAGCGGCCGAGCCCCGCTCAGCACGTCGAGCAGGCCAGACCGGTTGCGGTCGAGCCCCATCGTCCAGGCCGCCAGAGGAGCGGCAAAGTCGGCGTCGATAAGAATGACTTTCCGCGAAAGCAAAGCGAAGGCGCGCGCGAGACCGACTGCCACATTGGCGTGGCCATTCCCGCGCTCCGGCCCACAGATAAAAATGACACGCGGCGGCATAGCGTTGCGCGGGGCTGCAAGCCGATTCGCAATGGCAAATATCCCTTTCGCGAATCCGGACGCCCGGCTGCTGACGATCTGATCGGCCGCGCGCGGCGTGAGTGCATCGGGAATCATGCCGACAACCGGCACTGCGAGATTCTCCCGCGCGATCCGGCTCCGTGCGGCCGGCGCGGGCTGATAGCCCATGCGCTCCATCGCCAGCGCGCATAACAGGCCGAGGAGAAACCCCGCGGGGATCGAGGCGCAGAAAATTAGCAGCCGCGGCGGCGAACTCGGCCGGGCCGGCACGGTGGCATGCGAGATGACCCGCGCATCGGGCGTATCGACCGCATCCTGGTCCTGCGCTTCGCGCAGGCGGGTCACGAAGGCTTCATACATGCTGCGTGTGGAGGCCGCACTTGCCTCCAGCGCCTTGAGCTTCACGCGTGCAAAGTTCTGGACGTTCGACTGCTCACGGGCCTTGGCGAGGCTCGCTTCCAGCGACTGCACCTGGGCGCGCGCGACGGCTACGTCGTTGGCGACGGAGCCCGCGATCCGCTCCGCCTCCTGTTCCACCTTGTTGTCGAGATCGCGCAACTGGGATTCGACCGCGATGCGTTTGGGGTGCTTGGGGCCGTATCGCGAATCGAGATCGGCCTCGTTGCGGATGGCGTCGGCCTGCTGCTGGCGCAATTGTACCATCAGCGGCGAGGCGACGACCTGCGAGACATCGGCGGCACGGCCCGCTTTCACGAGTCCGGCCACATGCTCATAGGCGGCCTGTTTCTCGGCAAGATCGGCGCGCGCCTGCACGAGCTGCGCGTTGATCGCACCCAGCTGCTGATCGACGAGCGATTGCGTGCCCTGTCCGGCATCGTTCAGATCATTCGCCGCCTTGTAGGATTGAACGGCGGCGTCGGCGGCCTGGGCCTGTTTCGACAGCTCGCGAATGCGCGCGTTGAGCCAGTCCGTGCTGCGCCGTGCCGCTTCCGACTTTTGTTGGACCTGCGAGCCCACATAGGCATTGACCACCGCATTGGTGATGCGCGCCGACTCGTCGGGGTCTTGCGCGGAAAAGCTCACCGAAACGGCCGACGACAACCCCTGCGCCTCCACCGTCAGATGCTTGATAAAACTGTCGATGACCATCGAGCGCTGTTCTTGCGGTGTCAATCCCGCAGCCACGAGGTTGGACGGAAAGCCTGCACGAGCGCGATTGAATTCCTTGTCGCGGGCAAGACCGAGGCGCTCTATCACCTGACCGGCAAGATCGCGGGAAGTAAGTATCTGGATCTGGTTCTGGACCGAGGACGGATCCGTCGGCAGTTCGGAGAATACCTCCGAGCGGCCGGTGATATTGTTCCTGCGCGGATCGAGCATGACGACGGCGGTGCTGGAATAGCTCGAAGGCCAGATCAGCAGCATTAGTATCGTCAGTGCCACAAAGCCGAGCATCACATAACAAACGACGCGGCCCCGCTCGCGCAGAAGGCGCGCCAGATCGGCGAATCCGAACGGCCGGCCGGAGTTGAGATCGGGCGCGTATGCGATGGCGTCTGCTGGAACCATTGACGGAATCGCGGACCTCGCCGGCAAAATGCGGTGCTGGGCACAGGGTTTAACCTGACCGGGACTTCCGAACGGTTAACGGAAGCTTCCGGAAATTCGGTTGGTTCGCGAGTTTAATGGTGAATGGTGGCGCGAAATTGGGTCCGGCGGCCTGGATGCTTCGACAGGCTCAGCTACACCAAACCGTCATGGCCGGGCCGTTGTCGCGGCCATGACGGTGTGGGGGGATGTGCCCATCTTCGAACGCACGAAGGCGGTTTTCGGAAGGTCTTCTATTTCCTCGAACTCCAATATCACCCACTCGATTTCCTGAAGGCCCAGGTATTAACCTCCTCATCCCGAGCTTGTCGAAGGACGCACAACCTGCGCGCAGGTTTCTGTACCTTCGCGTGCGGCTTTGGGCGATAACGCAGAACCAGCCGGCACACGTGTTGCGGGAATACCAAGGCTGGCGAGCAATACGCCAGGATCATCCCAAGGCACGTCATGATGCGCAGACAGAAGATAGGGGCTCAGCGGATCGCGTTTCCATTCGCGCGGAAAGAAAGCAACGAGGTCGTTGGCGATGGCCGGGCGCGGCGGCGCATCGGCCATCAGGCATCCCGCGAGCGCCGCCGGCAGATCGCGGCCAGGACCGAAAGCCAGCGTGCTGCCCTGCGTGGCGCGCGGATTGATCTCGATGAGATGCGGCGCCCCCGTGGCGTCGCGGATGAAGTCCATGCCGTGAATCCCGGACAGTCCGAACCGGCGCGCAATTTTCCGCGTCGCATTCGCGATGACGGCGCAGTCGACACGCCGGATAACGCTCGGCGGTCCAAGCGTGCCTTCGGCAATGAGCACGTCGTAATAGATCGCGCCGACGATTTCGCCGCGCCAGGCGGCAAAGGCGGTGGCGGCGGGCAGTCCCGGAACGAAACGTTGCGCGCTGACGATGCGCGGTATGGTGCGGAAAATATCCTGAAGGTAGTGGGCGTCGCGGCGGCGAACCGCGCGCGCGAGGCTCCGAAGGCGTGACGGCGCCTGGGACAGCTTTGCGAAAGCCGCGCGTGCATCCGCTCCATTCCGCGCCACGACCACCCCATCGCCACCCCAGCTGCCGTCCGATTTGAGCACAAGCGGAAAACCCAGCGCTGCAATGGCCGCCTCAAGGTCACTCTCGTTCCCGACCGGCGAGGTATCGGGAACCCGGATGCCCTCGGCGCGTGCCTCTTCCATGAACCCGTAGCGCGAAATCAGGCGCGGGACGGCGGACGGGTTTCCGAGCGATGTTTCAACGAGTTCGCGGAATGTCCGGTGATCCGTGCGCCGCGCATAAAGCACAAGCAATTGGGCCAATGCGCGGTCGTCACAGCAGATCACAAGCCGCGGTGCCGCTGCCTCGATCGCGGATTGCATCGAGGTGAGCGGAGAAAGCGCGCGATACCGATGGTGACGCGCGAGATACCGGCTCGCGAGGATGGCCGCACCGGCCGGAGCCAGCGCATCGACACTGCAACCGGCGTGGGCGAATCCATAGGCAAGCCGCGCCACCGAGGGCCAGCCGATGCTCGACAGCAACAACACTTTCGCGGGCATAGCGAAAGGATCGCATGCAAGGAATTGACCGGAAGTGAACCGTCCGGGATGGCACGGAATTTGGAGCCGCAAGGGCGTAATCGAGCCGCAGTGACCCGCCCCATGCTTCTGATAAAGTGCAGTTGTGCCGGACTGGCACTGGAGCTTCCTCGTGCAACGCGCGTGCGGAGGGCCGGATGAGCCCGCGCTGCGACGTCGCCATCATTGGTGCCGGACCCTACGGGCTTTCGGTCGCCGCGCATCTCCGCGCCGCGGGCGTGGACGTTTGCATTTTCGGCAAACCGCTCGGCACCTGGCGCGACCACATGCCGAAGAACATGACGCTCAAGTCGGACGGTTTCGCGTCGAACCTTTCCGCGCCGGCGCAGGACTCCACGCTCAGGGTCTGGTGCGACCGTCACCGGAAACCCTATGCCAATCAGGGCCTGCCCGTAGAGCTCGAGGAATTTCTGGCCTACGGGTCCGATTTCATCGCACGCTTCGTCGGCCCAGTGGAAGACCGGATTGTGGAGCACGTCGAAAGCAGCGCCGCCGGGTATCGATTGTCGCTCGACAATGGCGAGCAGATCTCCGCAACGCGCGTTGTCGCCGCCACCGGCATTTCGTGTTTTCCCTACACGCCGCCCGCGCTGGCTGCACTGCCGCCGGGGCGCATCTCCCACAGTTACGACCATCGCGAAGGCGATGCGTTCGCGGGCCAGGATGTCGTCATCATCGGCGCTGGCTCGTCTGCAATCGACCTCGCCGCGCTGCTGCATGATTGCGGCGCAAAGGTGCGCATCATCGCCCGCGCGCCGTTCATCGAATATAATTCCGTGCCGGACCCGGATGCGGAGACATTGCTCTATCGCCTGCGCCGTCCGGCCTCCGGCATCGGACGCGGCTGGAGTTCGTATTTCTGCGCCAACGCGCCGCTCATGTTTTATCGCCTGCCCGACGCACTGCGCCGGCGCGGCGTGCGGAGCCACATGCATCCGGCCGCCGGCTGGTTCATGCGCGAGAAGATCGAGGGCCGCATCGAAACGTTGCTCGGACGCGAAATCGCTGCAGCGCAAGAGACGGGCAGCCGGGTGACGCTGACGCTCGCCACACCTGCCGGAACCCGCGAGCAGATTTCCTGCGATCGCGTGATCGCCGCCACGGGCTACCGTCCTGACACGCGCCGGATGAGGTTCCTCGCGCCGTCATTGCGCAGCCGGATCGCATCCGTCCGGAATACGCCGGTGGTGTCTGACAATTTCGAGACCCCGGCCGAAGGTTTCCATGTTATCGGCCCGGCGGTCATCGACAGTTTCGGCCCGCTGATGCGTTTCATGGTGGGAGCTGAATTCATCGCGCCACGGCTTGGTAATCACCTCGCCAGGACGCTGGGCGTGCGCACCCAGCGCGCCGCCTGAAGGCTTGACGGGCCGGTGCCAAAAGCCGATATCCCTGATCGTGTCAAGGGATTCGGTGAATGCTGTCGCAGAAGGCCCGCTATGCGCTCCACGCGTTGATCGTGCTCGCCGACCATGGCGAAAAAGAGCCGATCATGATCGCGGAGATCGCCGAACGGGCCCGCGTGCCGCGGAAATTCCTCGAGCAGATCCTGCTCGACCTGAAGCGCCGCGGGATTGTTCGCAGCCTGCGCGGTCGTGCAGGCGGTTATCTGCTCGGCCGCCAGCCCAAGAACATCACCTTCGCCGAAGTGATTCGCACGATCGACGGGCCGCTGGCGCTCAGCCCGTGCGTCAGCACGACGGCGTATCACAAATGTGAAGATTGCGACGACGAGGAAACCTGCGCCATCCGCAAGGTTCTGCTCGCCGCGCGCGATGCGACCGCGGCCATTCTTGAAGAACGCACGCTCGCCGGCGCCACCCCGTCCCGCCGCCGCGCCCGCGCCGCGGCTTGATTTCACTTCGGCATCTCGTTCCCGCGCAAGCGCTACGGCATCTACGCAAATCCGCGACAGTACGGCCCGGTTCTGCACCTCCCCCTTGCGGAGAGGTTGAAATTTGCGAGCACTTCGCGAGCAAATTTCGGGTGGGGGGGCTGGGCGCCGACACCGCACCCCACCCGAAAAACGCTCCAGTTTCGATCTGCGTCTATACATCGCGTGCGAACGCGTTTTTCGACCTCCCCGCAAGGGGGACGTGAACCGAATTGTCTGCCCACGATCTCATTTCGCCGCTGAGATGTGTCGATGCCCTGGTCGTTTCGCGGGGATGACATCAATTAGGTTCGCTGCGAATCCGCCCTACCCCGGCTTGCGGAAGCGCAATGTCATGCGATCGCTTTCGCCGATTGCGTCGTATTTGGAGTGGTCGAAATTTGGATTTGGCGGCTGGCCGGATGGCGCGCTCTGCCGTGTCGGCGGCAGCGTCCACACACCGAACGGATAATCCTTGGTGTCCTTCGGATTGGCGTTGATCTCGGATTTGTCCTCGAGCCTGAAGCCGGCCTTTTCCGCGAGCTGGACCACATAATCCGTCGACATGTAGCCGTTGCTGGCGTCCTTCAGCATCGGCTGCGGGTCCGACCGGTGCTGCTCGACGGCGAGAATGCCCCCCGGCTTCAGCGCCGCATAGAATTCGGCCATTGCCTTCTCCGGCATTCCCGGCGTCGCCATCCAGTCGTGGATATTGCGCGCCGTCAGTACAAAATCGATCGACCCGGCCCTCGCGATCGCCTCGGACTTGTCGTTGAACACCGAATATAAAACGAGGCCGTACGCGCTCCTTTCGGTAAATTTCGCGGGCAGGAACCGCGATTTTTCCGGCATGGCGGCGATGTACTTGCCGCCCGTGGCGTTGGCATAAGGCGCGAGGATCTCTGCCCAATATCCCCCGCCCGGCCAGACCTCGAGGATCGTCATGCCCGGCTTCAGCCCCCAGAAGCTCAGGCTTTCGCATGGATGACGGTAGCGGTCGCGCGCAACGTTCTGCGGCGAGCGGCCGGGGTTGTGCACCGCACTCGCAAGCGCTCCATCGGCGAAAACTGCGCCGCTGCCCGTGAGCGCGGCGGGTGGCGGGGACGCCTGTGCCGAGACCAACCCCGTCGCCAATACCAGTGCTGCCGCCAGTGTTCGAATCTGCATGATTTTCTCCCTGCCGCCTGCTCTTGCCCGAGCAGAGCCTCTCACGCAATGCGCTCCGGGTCCCCACTCCCGCTGCGACGCGCACGCAGCGGCGAGTGCGCGGAAAGGACATCGACCAAGTGCGCCGTGAAGCTCCCCTACCCCGGCTTGCGGAAGCGGAGCGTCATACGGTCGCTTTCGCCGATGGCATCGTATTTGGAATGATCGAAATTCGGGTTCGGCGGCTGGCCTTCGGCGGCGCTCTGCCGTGTCGGCGGCAGGGTCCAGACGCCGAAGGGATAATCCTTGGTGTCCTTCGGATTGGCGTTGATCTCGGATTTGTCGTCGAGTTTGAAACCGGCTTTTTCCGCAAGCCCCATGACATAGGCGATCGACACGTAACCGTCGCTCGCGTCCTTCGCCATCGGCCGCGGATCGGCGCGGTGCTCCACGAGGCCGAGGACGCCGCCGGGCTTCAATGCCGCATAGAAATCGGCAAACGCCTTCCCCGGCATGCCCGGCGTGCCCATCCAGTTATGGACGTTGCGGAAGGTGAGGACCATGTCCACCGAGCCCGGCGCCGCCAGCGGTCCGGATTTGGCGTTGAAGAGCGTCGTGGCGATGTCGCCATAGACGGATTTGTCGTCGAATTTCGCCGCCAGCGGGTGCTTCCCGTTGGGGAGCGCCGCGATGTAATGCCCTCCGGTCGCCTTGGCGTAAGGTGCGAGAATCTCGGTCCAGTAGCCGCCCGAGGGCCAGATCTCGAGGACCGTCATGCCGGGCTTGAGGCCAAAGAAGGAGAGCACCTCGCGCGGATGGCGAAAGCGGTCGCGCGCCACAAGCTCTGGAGAGCGGCCGGGACTGCGCACCGCATCCATGAGCGCGCCGTCGGCATAGATTGCGGTTCCGCCCGCCATGGTGCCGGGTGCTGGCTGCGCCTCAGCGGAAACCAGTCCCGCCGCCAGTGCCAGTGCCGCGACCAGTGCTCGCATATGCATGTTTTCCTTCCTGCCGTCCGTGATTCCTGAGGCCGAGCCTATCACGCGACGCGCACGTGATAATCGCTGCCCTGCCAGCGGTCGTCGTCGGGAAAATAGAACGTGAAGTTGACGATATTCCAGCGGCCATAATCCTCCGGCGTAAGCCGGACGCCGTGCCGACCGAAAGGCAGCGCAACCGAAGCTTTGTCCTCGATCGCCTGCCACCCGTCGAAGCCCAAATGCAGCACAAAAGGCGCCGACAGATCAATGAGCAGGTCGCGGCCCGCCGGCAGCACCTCGACCGGCGTATCGCTCCGCCAATGCCAGGCCCGGCGTTTCGCGCTGTCCTGCTTGAGATACTCTTCGACGCATTTCAGGAATTCGAGCGGCCGCTTGCGCTCACGCGCATAGAGCAGCTTGAGGAATTCCGAATGCGCCCAGACAAGCGGCATGGCGCTGCCCGAAGGCTTCCCCATCCTGAGAAATCGCGCCGGCAGGTCCGGCGCATCCCACACCTGTTCGGGAATGAGACCAGCCGGTCCCGTCATGCGGGTCATCATCTCGAGCCAGGGGAGCGGGTCATTGCCACGCTGCAATTCGTATTCTCCACGCTCCGCGGTGAGCAGCGGCCAGGCGCGGCCGATGCCCGTGCCATCAAAGGGGCTCCCGTCGGCATGTTCGCCATAGCCGTCGCCATTGTAGCGCCGATAGGCCGTCCCAGACGGCGTCTCGACTTTGAGTATCGCATCGATCACGGCGATGGTGTTGCGGATTCGCGGATCGTCCGGATCCCGCAAGCCGATCCGGGTGAGCGCGAGAAATTCCAATCCGACGAGTGCGGCCGCCGGAATCGTAACGCCGGCGCGGTTGCGCAATTCGATCGAACCCTGAAGCCCGCCTTCCGCCGCCGAAGGCCCGATCCGGATGTAATAACCATCCACGCCGTGGATTTTCGCCAGCGGCCCGTTCTCCACATAAGTCCATTCCTCGATGCGCTCGTTCCAGCAATCGATGAGCGAATGCAGGTAATTTGCACTCTCGTGATCGACGAATTCGGATGCGGAGATCAGGGCCGCGATCGCGACGGCGATCGTGAATGGACTGAGGCCGGCATTTTCCTCCCAGCGATCCTGACTGGTGATGGGCCCGTATCGCGCAACATAAGACGCAGCCCGCGAAATCATGTTCGCGACGCCACCGATGCCGGCCAGCGCATTTTCCTCCTTCAGCCGGGCCGCGAGCAGAATTGGAAACGCGACCTCGTCAAGCTGAATGCCAGTCCAGAAGGGCCGTCCGTCCGGAAAGCAATTCTGCGACCAGGTCCCGTCCAGCTTCTGGGTTGCGATCAGCCAGGACAGCATGCGCCGCGCGTCCTCGATCTGGCCCGCAGCGATCAGCGCAAAGCCTGATTTCACGCAGTCGCGCGGCCAGACAAGGTGATAACCTCCGGAACTGTCGCTCGAATTGCCCCAGGGAACGCTGAGACTGGCGACGATCGAGCCTGGAAAGGTGCGATCCTCATGCACCTTGAGAACGGCTGCGGAAATATGTGCTTCCCGTTCCACGGTCGGCGTCGTCGCCGGGACATTCAGCATCTTCCCCCATTCCTGCCAGTCCTCCACGAAACATTCGCGGACGCGGGGAAATCCGGTGCTGAGGCTCGAGCGGGCGAGCGTGCGCGCGCCTTCCCGCGACGCGGAGAAACCAAGCGCAAGCGTGCCCTCATTCGCTGCGAGTTCGCCCATCAAAGCCACGTTGCCGTCGAGTGCGGCATCGTAGGTCCACGTCATCCGGCCGTTCTGCGCGAAATCCTGCCAGCCGTCCGAAACGCCGACATGGCCGGCGCTTGTGCGCGAGAAGCCACAATCGCTCGCGAGGCAGAGCGAGGGGAGATTCGCCCACGCGTAGAGTTCGCGGCCCGCGCAGGCGTTGTTGTGCGCGCCGCTATTGCCGAGATGCGGCGCGAGCAACGCGTAGAGCCGCAGGTTATCGCCGTGAAGACAGAATGAAATCAGCACCGCATCGCGATCCGGATCGGGCACCAGTTCGAGTTCCAGGCGGTAATCGGGATGTTCATGCACGATCTGCGGCAGCGGTATGTGATGACCGGGCGACGTGATGGTATAGTTCGCGACCCGCTTGACCTCGTGCCAACCCTTGGGTCCGAAAACAATGAAACCCAGATCGCGGATCTGCGGACTGCCGGTCGCGGGCCAGTAGATTTCATTGACGACGCCGAAACCGAGCGTCACCCAGACGCGGCTCGTACCCAGCGCCGTCGTCACCATGTCCTTGGCGCTGGACGTCCAGGTCGGCAAACTCGGTCCACCGGGTGCCAGTTTCAATTCGGTCATCTCCCACCTGCCTCGGCGGATATTAAGCGCCCAACCCATTCGGAAAAGTATACGCGCGAAGCGGGCAGCGGCGCGCGGGAACCGCCGCGCGACCCTTTCTTGGAGCGAAACACGCCCCGACACAGGCGCGGATGGCGCATGGCGGCCCTGCGCGGGTTGGAACTATGGCCGCCGGGAATTAAGTTTGGGGTCGACTGATCCGGGGACGCCGGTGGAGCATATAGCGCAGTTGATCCGGCACGACGGCGTGCCGCTCGTATTTCTGACCGTGCTGCTCAGCCGCGCCGGCCTGCCCTATCCTGCGTGGCCGGTGTTGCTCGTTGCCGGCGCGCTCACGGCCGGGCATGGCGCGTTGCTGCCACTCTTGATTGGCGCAGCCGTGGCGGGCGACGTGATCGCGGATGTCTTCTGGTATGGCGCCGGAATCCGCTGGGGCCGGCGCGTGCTGGGCCTCCTGTGCAAATTTACGCTCTCTCCGGACAGCTGCGTACGCCAGACGGAGACGATGTTCACCCGTATGGGCGCTGGCACGCTTTTGTTCGCGAAGTTCGTGCCCGGCTTCAGCTATGTAGCCGTGGCGCTCTCCGGCATTACCGGCATCGGCTTTGCAACGTTCGTGATTCTGGACGGGCTCGGCAGCGCTGTCTATGTGGCCGTTCCGCTGCTGCTCGGCCGCATATTCCACAGCGCCGTCGCGGATATCGTTGCGACGCTCGCACGCCTCGGCGAATACGGCATTGCGCTGGTCGTGGGAGCACTCGTACTCTACGTCTCGGTACGCTGGATCCAGCGGCAGATATTCATCCGGCAGCTGCGCATGGATCGAATCTCCGTGCAGGAACTCACGGACATGATCGATGGCGGCGAGACGCCGGTAATTTTCGATGTACGCTCAGCGGAGTCCCGGCAGCGCGACGGCATGATCCCGGGCGCAGTGGCGGCGCATGCGGCGGAAATCGAAGCGGTGATGAAACAATATCCGCGCAACGTGGAAGTTGTTATTTATTGCGCCTGCCCCAACGAAGCCACCGCCGCCGTGGCCGCCCAGCACCTGCGGCGCGCCGGCTACAGAAAAATCCGCCCGCTGCTCGGCGGCATCGAGGCGTGGTCGCAGGCGGGACGCCCCCTGGCGACGGGCTGACGAATCAATACCCGTTCCGCGAGGGATTGTTGGTACTGTCCAAAATTGGCTCGTGAGATTGTGCACGGGCGTCCACCTTGCGCCGCGAGCAGTGTGCAACAGGTAACCTACATTCCCGGAGACTCTGCGTGCCGCCGGAATCAGCGCTGCACGGATTTCAGTCCGTTCTTGAATCCTGCGATCCAGCGGCCGCGCTCCGCGCCCTCTTGATAGGGATTCAGCTCTCCGATCTTGCCGTCATCAAGCTCCTCGAGTTGCGTGGCGGGAATGCGGCGCGCCGCCTTCCACCCCTCGGCCTGGACGCGGCTCAGCCGGAAGCCGTCATCGGCCATCAAACGCTCGCGCCCGCCTGGGCGAGCAGCGCGTTCACCGTTTCGCTCGGACGGCAGAGACGTGCGGAGATTTTGCCGTTGCGCGTCACGACCACGATCGGGCGGTTGATGAGGACCGGATGCGCGGCCATGGCATCAAGTAATTCGTTCTCGGTCACGTCCTTTTCGTCGAGCCTGAGTTCCTGGAAGAGCGGTTCCTTGCTGCGTACAAGGCTGCGGATGGGCTGGTTCATGTGCGCAGCGAGCGCCGCGATCGCGCCGCGCGAAATAGGCGTCTTCAGATATTCGAAAATGTGCGGTTCGTGGCCCGCGGCACGGATTGCCCGCAGCGCGTTGCGCGAGGTTCCGCAATCCGGGTTGTGATAAATCGTGATATCCATTCGAAGCTCCTCCTCGGGATTTGCGAATTTACCGGCCCTATGTAACGTCATGCGCGCTTGCATCGAGAGCGCCCGAGAGGCGGCAACGAAGCCCGCGAAACCTGCGCCCCGCCGCTCCATCGCCGCCGTCTCTCCGGCACGCTGCGCCCAAATCGCGCGAAAGCGGCCAGGGCTGCCCCTGCCGTAAGCGCGAAGACGCCTGTGCGCCGCCGGACATATTTCGAGCCGATCAAGCCGCCCTCAGAGACGCAGCGTCTTCGCTGCAGCGGCAATACTCCCCGCCAGGTAAAATGGGGCGGCCTGGCAAATTTTCAATAGTTTATTCGCCCGCGGGTTCCGTGCCGCTCCCGGCCGGCGGTGTTTCGCCGGCGGAGTCCGCCTCCCGCAGAGCCTTGCGTTTGGACGAAGCCTCCTCGCGGCGCCGGAGCTTTTCCTCCTGTTTTTCCTGCTTGACGCGGGATTTCTGCGCGCGCTCCTGTCTATAGTTCACCCGGAACGCCATCGGCCATCCTTTCGATTCCAACCCAGCCCCGGCAAATGGCACCGGTCGGGCCACGGTCTCCCGTGTCTGAAACGCATTCTAGCGCGCATCGGGCGGCAATGCACCCGGGGCAGAGCAACATTGGCGCCAGATGCAGCAACCTTCCTGGGGCGATGGCCGAAAAACCACTTTGGGCCGGCAGGTCGAACAGCCGCTTCCGGCAGCGCCGCGCGTTTACGCGGTCGCGAACTGGGGTCAATTGCCGTCAGCGAGATAACTGCGCCGATTGCAGTGAAGTACTAACGTCATAGTGATTGTTGGCGCCGTCCGCGATGCTCGCAATTCAGTCGGCGGCCATCGGACGTTCTTGTCCGCCGTCATCCATCGGCCGCGGCATATAATTCCTGAATGCGTCGTTCACCGCGACTGCCACGATGCCGAGGAATACGAGCGGCGAGAGGAACACCAACAAAGCTGTCATCGCACCCCCCTTTGCCGCGCAAAACGCAGACGGCGCCTCGCCAGATGTGTGCCGGTGGGATGAAGCGTTGCACGAATTATTGCTGCCCTCCGTGACGGCCATCACGGCGTGCCGGCCGGTTGCGTGATTGCTTGCCGTCGATCCCTCGCTCAGGGAGGGCCCATGGAAATGCTCGGACGCCTTTCCGGAGTTCGAGGCGCCGGCGCAGTCGGCGCACATGCGCCGGAAATCGAGGCAATGTTGATACAATATCCGCGCGGTTTGGACGTTATTATTTATAACTCCAGCCAGAACAAATCCACCGCCACCAAATAAACCAGATGCGCGCTCAGCGTTTGTTCAGTTCAAACATCACGCCGTCATTGCTGCCTCCGCCGAACAATGTCATCCCGTAAAACGTGCCCTTCACAGCGAGCAGGCCGGAGATCGGCTGGAGCCCATCCTGGCCCGTGCCGGTGCCGAAAGAATAGAGCACCTTCTCCGCGCCGGTGTCCGGGTCGAGGGAGAACACGGTCCCGCAGCCCGGGGTCGCATTATTGCAGCCTGCCGGCTGCCCCCCGGCATAGGTTGTTCCGTACAGCATGCCTTTAATGTCGATCAGGTTGCCTTCGGGGTATTGACCGTCGGTGCAATACTGATCGGCGCAGAAGGAATAAACGACCGTCTCCACACCCGTTTTCGGATCGAACGCAAACACCGTTCCGCAGCCGGCCGGATTGTTATCATTGGTGCAGTTGGCGTTATTGGCGCCGGCATCTGTCGTTCCATACAGGATGCCGTTCACATCGATCAGAGTGGTTTCGGGCCCCCCCCCGTCCGGACAACCGAACTGGGCACAGAAGGAATAAAGCACCTTCTCCGTCCCTGACTTGAGGTCGATGGAAAATATCGCGCCGGCACCATAGGTGCCCCCCGCTCTGGCCGTCCCGTAGAGCTTCCCCTGGACATCGACCAGGCCGGCGACGGGCTCGGAACCGTCGGTGCCGCCGCCGAAGGAATGAAGCACCGTCTCGGCGCCGGTGCCGAGGTCGAGCGAGAACGCCGTGCCGCAGCCTCCGTTGCCGCACCCCGTGCCCCCATCGAAGGTCGTGCCGTACAAGACGCCGTTCACGTTAAGCAGGCTGGACTCGGGCATGTTGCCATCCGTGCCGCCGCCGAAATTATGAAGCACGGTCTCCGCGCCGGTGTTCGGGTCGATGGCGAACACGGTCCCGCAGCCACGGGCGTCGCAGCCTTCGTCTCCGCCCTGCCCGGTCGTGCCGTATAGAGTACCGTTCACGTCGATCAGCCCCCCGTCTGGCACCGCGCCGTCGAGACAATAGAAACCCTGCTGCTGGCGGCAGAAGGAATAAAGCACCTTCTCTTTGCCCGTCTTCGGGTCGATGGCAAACACCGTGCCGGCCCCCCCATTGTAGATACCGCCGAGGCTCGTCGTGCCGTACAGGGTGCCATTCACGTCGATTAGAGCATCCCTGGGGAACGCGCCGTCCGTGCAGTTCTGGTTGCTGCAAAAAGAATGGAGGACCTTCTCCTTGAATTTGGCTGCGTCCGCTGCTGCCCCCGGCTGGACCGATGCGCCGGCAACGATACAAGCGAACAGGGCGACCGAAATGGTTTTCATGTGTTGCTCCCCTGGATGTAACCGCGTGACTTTTTTCCGCGGCACCAACTAAATTCGCCGCCATCGCGGCGCCCCTCATTTCCACCTCTCCGGCTCCACTTTCGCTCTCGTCATCGCCCGGCTTGTCCGGGCGACGACGAATGGCGCGTGGACTTGCGACTCATCGTATCATCGCCTTTCCCCCGAGTGTGAACACCGTGCCATGGCCATGGGCGCCGCCTTCGGATGTGGTGCCGTAGAGCGCGCCCTTTACGACGATAAGGCTGGCTTGGGGCGACCAGCCGTCAGTGCAATTCTTCCGGTTGCAGAACTCATAGAGCACGTCTTCCGTTCCGGTGACCGGGTCGACGGAGAACACCGTCCCGCAGTCGCCGGTTTGCGGGCATCCTGTGCGCCCGCCGTAAGCGGTCGTGCCATAAAGCTTGCCCTTCTTGCCGAACAGACCGGCGGAAGGCAGGGCGCCGTCGGGGCAATATTGCTGCTGGCAAAAGGCATAAACCACGCTCTCCGCACCGGTGCCCGGATCGACCGAGAACGCCGTCCCGCAGCCGTCGCGGGAACAGCCCGCCTGCCCGCCAAAGAATGTCGTGCCGTAGAGCGTCCCATTTACATCGATGAGACCAGCAAGGGGCTCTTGGCCGTCCGCGCCGCCCGCGAAGGAATGGAGTACCGTTTCGGCGCCGGTCTTCGGGTCGAGGGAAAACACCGTCCCGCACCCGGAGCCTTCGCAGGTCGAGCCTCCGCCATAGGCGGTAGTGCTGTAGAGCGTGCCGCCCGCTGCGAGCAGGGCCGCGGCCGGATATGCGCCGTCCGCGCAGTTCTCCAGGGTACAAAAGGAATGGCGCACCGTCTCCGCGCCGGTGTCCGGGTCGAGGGCAAACACCGTTCCGGAGTCGTCGGCGCCCCCGCCTTCCGTTGTCCCGTAGAGCGCTCCGTTCGCGTCGGCCAGGCCGGCGCTTGGATATTCGCCGTCGGTGCAGTATGCCAGAGCACAAAAAGAATAGATCACCTTCTCCGCACCAGTTTTCGGATCGAGGGCGTACACCGTTCCAGAGTCGTTGGCGCCGCCGACTTGCGTTGTTCCGTACAGCACGGCGTTCACGGCGATCAGGCCGCCATCGGGATTTGCGCCGTCGGTGCAGTTCTGTTGGCTGCAAAATGAATAGAGCACCTTTTCAGCGCCGGTGTCCGGATCGACGGAGAACACCGTCCCGCAGCCAGAGCCGCCACAGCCTGCACCTCCGCCGCCTCCTGCCGTCGTTCCATATAGCATTCCCTTCACATCGATGAGACCGGAGGAGGGGTATTGTCCGTCCGTGCCGCTGCCGAAGGACCACAGGACCTTCTCATGGAATTTGGCAGCTTCCGCTGCCCTACCCGGCTGAACCAATGCGCAACCCAACATCCCGGCCAGCAAGGCAATTGAAACGGCCTTCATCGTTTCTCCTCCTGTGATCGATCCCGCGGGCGTTTCCGATCCGCGCCGTTGGCAATATCCTATCATAGCATCTGTCGCGTCACGGTTTTTTGAGCGCCCAATGACGGCTAATCCCTGGAGCAGGGCGCGAGTCCAAAAGACCGCCGTGGGCATCGCGGCCAACGCCGGCTAAATCCGCAGGTACGCGGATTGTCCGGCTGGCTTTTTTCGATCAAACGTGCTAGACCTCGTTTGGCTTGAGTTCGCGCGCCCGCCGGCTCCCGGTGGGCGGGTTTTTTGTTGCCCCTTCCCCGCCAATTTGCTGATAATCGCGGTTATGCGCTCCGGCGCCCGTCCCCGGCCTAGCACCGGCCGGGCAACTCTGTCGCGGCTTTTGCAGGTGACCGAGGCGGCCGGCGGATGCTAGCGTGCCGGTGGAGCGTATTGCGGGCTGGCGGTTTTCCGTCAAAATCCTAACTGCATCGGTTCCCTGTTTCTTCATGCCTGACGCAAACGTTCCGCACGTTCCCCAGCCATGGGCGAGACGCGCTTTCGGCGCCGCTGCGGCACTGTTCCTGGCCGCGGTGCTCGCGGCCTGTTCGGGAAATGGGCCGCCGCCGCCCGCGCCCGTGAATGTCATCGCCGCCAAGCCGCTCAAGCGGAAGGTCGTCGACTGGGACGATTTCGTCGGTCATTTCGAGGCCGTCGATTCGGTGGACCTCCGGCCCAGGGTCAGCGGCTATTTGCAGTCGATCAATTTCCGGGACGGGCAGATCGTCCGCAAGGGCGACCTCTTGTTCGTCATCGATCCGCGGCCCTATCAGGCGTTGCTCGATCAGGCCAAAGGTCAGGAAGCCCATGCGCTGTCGGCGGAAACGGACGCCGATGTCGAGCTGGCGCGCGCGAAGAAGCTCTTCGCCGACGGCGCCGTCTCACAGCAGGAATATCAGACGCGGCTCGCCACCCAGCAGCAGGCCAAGGCCGATGTGCTGGCGGCGAAAGCGGCGGTGGAAAGCGCAGCACTCAATCTGGGGTTCACGCACGTCACCTCGCCGATCAACGGCCGCGCTTCCGACCGGCGCGTCGCGCCCGGCAATCTGGTGACGCAGGACACGACGATCCTCACCAACATCACCGACCTCGACCCGATCCGTTTCATCTTCGTCGGCGCGGAATCGCTGTACCTGAAATATGAGAACCTCGGGCAGATGGGCTCGCGCCCGGAGTCGCGCTACCATCCCAATCCGGTCGAAATCCGTCTCCAGAACCAGGCAGACTACGCCATCAAAGGGCACATGGATTTCGTGGACAATGCGCTGGACACCAACTCCGGCACCATCCGCGGCCGCGCAGTCGTCGCCAATCCGACACTGCTTCTGACGCCCGGCATGTTCGGCCATCTGCGGCTTCTGGGATCGGGCACCTATGACGCGCTGCTGATCCCCGATGATTCAGTCACGACGCAGCAAAGCGATCAGATTGTTTATGTCGTGGGTCCCGGCAACAAAATTCAGCAGCGGAAAATCAGTACCGGCCCGCTCGTCGACGGCCTTCGCGTCGTGAAGAGCGGACTCCGCGCGACGGACACGATCGTCATAGAAGGCGTCGAACATGTGAAGGTGGGAACGGTTGTGTCGCCGAAGTCCGGGCGTATCGTGCCCCCGAATCCCGGCGTCTCGCCCACGCCCGCCGACCTCGCGCCGCCGCCCGGCGCGGCGACTTTTGCCCGTCCGCACTGAGCCGCAGACCGGATGAGATTCTCCCATCTCATGATCGACCGGCCGGTGTTCTCGGTCGTCATTTCCATTCTGATCATGCTGATGGGCGCTGTCGGCTTCTCCAGTCTCGGTGTCGGCCAATATCCCGAAATCGTGCCACCGACGGTGAACGTGACGCTGACCTATCCCGGCGCGTCGGCCGAAACGATCGCCGAAACGGTGGCCGATCCGCTGGAAGAACAGATCAACGGCGTGGAGGACATGCTCTATATGTCCTCGCAGTCGACCGGCGACGGCAATCTGCAAATCACTGTTACTTTCGCGCTCGGCACCGATCTCGACAAGGCGCAGGAACTCGTACAGGACCGCGTGAACACGGCGCTGCCACGCCTGCCGCAGGAAGTGCAGCAGACAGGCATCATTGTCCGCAAGAGTTCGCCCGACATTCTGCTGGCCGTGCACATGTATTCGCCCGACGGCTCCCAGGATCAGCAATATGTCGCCAACTATGTGACGCTGCAGGTTCAGGAGCCGCTGCTGCGCATCGCCGGCGTCGGTGACATTGGGACGCGCGCCGCGCGCGATTATGCGATTCGCGTCTGGATCGATCCGGATCGTGCGGCGGCCCGCAACGTGACGGTGGAAGACATCGTCAACACGCTGCGCAGCCACAACATCCAGATCGCGGCGGGCAATATCGGCGCGCCGCCCTTCGGCAATGCGCCCGCGGACTGGCAGCTCCAGGTGCAGGCCGAGGGGCGGCTCGTCACCCCGCAGCAATTTGCCGATATCGTCATCAAGCGCGACGACCAGAACCGCATCACACGCATTTCCGATGTGGCGCGGGTCGACCTCGGGGCGCAGAATTATACGACCAACGCCTATCTGGGCCTCAACGAAAACGGCAAGGCCGTTGTGCATCCCGCGGCGGCGATCGGCGTATTGCAGCTGCCGGGCACCAATGCCCTGCAGGCCGCGGATGGCGTCATCAAGGCGATGGCGCAGCTGGGAAAGAGCTTTCCGCCGGGAGTAGGTTACAAGATCATCTACAATCCCACGGAGTATATCAGCCAGTCGATCGCCGAGGTCTATCGGACGTTGTTCGAAGCACTCGTCCTCGTTGTCATCGTGGTCATCATCTTCCTGCAGAGCTGGCGCGCCGCGATCATTCCCATTCTCGCCATTCCGGTATCGCTGGTCGGCACATTCGGCGTGATGCTCGCCTTCGGGTTCACGCTCAACAATCTCTCGCTGTTCGGCCTCGTCCTCGCCATCGGCATCGTCGTGGACGACGCCATTGTCGTGGTGGAGAATGTGGAGCGCCATCTCGAAGCAGGTATGGGCCCGCGCGAGGCGGCGCATCTCACCATGGACGAAGTCGGCGGCGCGCTCATCGCCATCGCGCTGGTGCTGTCATCCGTCTTCATCCCGGCGGCGTTCATTCCTGGAATTTCTGGCCAGTTCTACCGGCAGTTCGCCCTCACCATCGCATCGGCCACCGTTATTTCACTCATCGTTTCCCTGACGCTCTCCCCGTCCATGGCGGCGCTGGTCCTGAAGGCTCGCGACGAGCACGGCAAACCGCCGAGTAGATGGGCACGCCCGTTCATCTGGTTCTCCGACAAGTTCAACAGCGGTTTCGGTAAACTCTCGCACGGCTACGCCAATTTCACCGCGCGGATCGTGCGCATCGCGGGCCTGATGCTGATTGTCTATCTCGGCATCATCCTGCTCACCGCCTGGCGCATCGAGGCGACGCCTGTGGGATTCATTCCGGCGCAAGATCAGGGCTATGCGCTGATGGCGGCAAATCTGCCCAACGGATCGTCCCTCGCGCGCACCGACGCGCTGATCCGCCGGACCATTCCGATTGTGTTGAAAACGCCGGGTATTATCGGCGCCTCGTCCTATGCCGGCGTGGACGCCACTTCGCAGACGACCAATTCGGCCTCCGGACAGGCTTATCTCATCGAGAGCTCGTTCGCAGACCGCCAAAAGCAAGGCCTCACATTCGACAAGGTCATCGCGAACCTGAAGAAATCCCTCGCCGCGGTGCCGGGCGCCATCGTCCGTATCCTTCCGCCGCCGCCCGTGCGCGGCATCGGCACGCAGGGCGGCGTGAAGATGATCATCGAGAACCATACGGGTAAAGCCGACTATCATGAGATTCAGGAGATCACCGAGAATCTCGCGGCGGAGTTCAACAAGGATCCGGACATTACGGGCGCCTACACGACCTTCAACACCGACACACCGCGCATCTTCGCCGATATCGATCGCACCAAGTCCGAATATCTGGGCGTGCCGGACTCAGAAGTGTTCGATACGCTGCAGACCTTTCTCGGTTCGACCTATATCGACGACTTCAACTATCTCAATCATACCTATGAGGTGTTCGCGCAGGCGGACGCGCCGTTCCGCCAGAACGAATCCGCCATTCTGCGTCTGCAGACGCGCTCGAACAGCGGCGCGATGATGCCGCTCGGTTCAGTGGTTTCCCTGAGGCACATTACCGGGCCGTATCGTGTGCTGCGCTACCAGCTTTATCCTTCCGCCGAGATCCAGGCGAACACCCCACCGGGACGCTCGACGGGACAGACCATCGCGGCAATGGAACGCATCGCGCAGCGGCTGCTGCCGGCAGGCTATGCCTATGAATGGACCGAACTCGCCTATCAGCAACAGGCGGCCGGCAACACGGCCGGACTCGTCTTCGGCCTCGCCGTCACGCTCGTCTTCCTGCTTCTTGCGGCGCTGTATGAGAGCGTGACCATGCCGCTCGCGGTGATCCTGATCGTGCCGATGTGCCTGCTCGCCGCGATCACCGGCGTCAACATCATGGGCATGGATAATAATATTCTCACCCAGATCGGTTTCATCGTGCTCATTGGCCTTGCGGCGAAGAACGCCATCCTGATTGTGGAGTTCGCGCGCCAGGGTGAGGTCGAGCACGGCCATGATCGCTACCAGGCAACGGTGGAAGCGGCGCGCACGCGGCTGCGGCCGATTCTGATGACGTCGTTCGCCTTCATCTTCGGCGTGGTGCCGCTCGCCTTCGCATCCGGCGCCGGCGCAGAGCTCCGGCAGGCGCTCGGCGTGGCGGTGTTTTTCGGAATGATCGGGGTGACGGCATTCGGCCTGATTTTCACGCCGGAATTCTACGTCCTCACGCGCTGGCTCAGCGACCGCATCCCGCAGCCGCCGAAGATCTCGCGCGCCGCACGCACAGAGACAAAGAACGGCGAAAGCGCCGCGCCGCAATGATGCACTTTCGGAAGCAAGCGACGCCCAAACAACCCTTGTCATCCCTGCGAAAGCGGGGACCCCGCAGCGTGATTCATCCGGAAAAGACGGCGATCTGGGTTCCCGCTTTCCAGGCTGTGAGGAAAGCCAACTGTTTGTGGTCTGACACGAGAGGCGCGGCAACGGATGTGGATGACGACGGCTCAGGCTGGCGTGGCGTGGAACGCT
>DATAYG010000190.1:0-14278 GCA_036272695.1 Rhizomicrobium sp.
AATCTCACTACGCTCGACGGCCGCGACGTTACGCTTGCGAGCTACAGGGGCAAATGGCTGCTGATTTATTTCGGCTACACATTCTGCCCCGATGTCTGTCCGACGGTGCTAACCGAGATCGGGCAGGCGGTAAAGGAACTCGGCCCCAATGCGGCTCGCGTCCAGGTGCTGTTCATCACCGTGGACCCGTCGCGGGATTCGGCAGCGGTAATGAAGCGATACCTGAAGGCCTTCGATCCGCACATACAGGGTTTGCGGGGAGATGCGGACGCAATCGAAACGGCAGCGAAAAGTTTTCACGTTTATTATCACGCACGCAGCGTCGGCGGCGGCGAATACGCGATCGATCACAGCTCGTATGTTTACGTACTCAATCCCAAGGGGCAGTTCGTGGATCTCCTGCTTCCGGACGTGCCCGGCCACAAGATGGCCGAGGACATACGAAAGTTGATCCATTGAAGCTGTTCGCCGCCTTCGCGGCCATGCTCACCGCCAGCCATACTGTCGCCGCGCCCGGGCCCGCGCATTTTGCCAATGCCGACGACGCGAAACTGGTGAATGACGGCCGCGCGATTTACATGCCTGTCTGTTCGTCATGCCACGGAAAGCGGCTCGAGGGGCAGGCGCTCTGGCAGGTCAATGATCAATTTGCTCATCGCCGTGCCCCGGCACATGACCCGACGGGCCACACCTGGCAGCATTCCGATGACGATCTGTTTTTCATGACGAAGTACGGACATTTCCCCTCCGCGCCGTCGCATGCGGTCTCGTGGATGCCGGCTTATGGCGGCCATCTCAGCGATCACGACATCGTCGCCGTGATTGCCTTCATCAAGGCGGACTGGCCCACGGGAATTCGCGCGTCGCAGGCCATGCTCAATCCCGGTCAGGCCGGGATGCCGAAAGATGCGGCGAAGGGGACATGGACGTTGCCGCCCAACTGTACCGGGACTTTCGTCGCCTGGACGGGGGCGCAAAAATGATAAGACGGGCGGGGCACAGCCGACGTGCATCGGTTGGCGCGCGGAGGTGGAAAATGGATGGCAAGCTGGTCAGGCATCGGGGCACGGGATTGATCGCGTTTCTGGTGATGTTTCTTTTCGCTGCGGTTTCTCCGCATGCCTTCGCCGACAGCAGAGATCCCTGCCCGCGGCCTGTGGCGGGAAGCGAGGCCAGGCAGTCACCGGATCTCTACAGCCAGAACGGCGTTCTGAAACTGCATTTCGACTACTACACGACGCTCGACAAGCTGGGCCGCACGCTGTTCTGTTTTGTTACGTCCAACAAGCTCGAATCACCCACGCTGCATGTCAATCCGGGAGACACAATCGATCTCACGGTGTCCAATCGTGTGCCGCCCGCAGGCGGGCCAGACGGGGAAGTGGTATCCGGCCGCTCGAATGTCTGCGGCGATGCGGTGATGACCATCTCGTCGGTCAATGTGCATTTTCATGGCACGAACACCGCACCCCAGTGTCACAGCGACGAAGTTGTCCATACCCTGATCAATTCGGGCCAGACGTTTCGCTATCAGCTGAAGATACCCAAGGACGAACCGCCGGGCATGTATTGGTATCACCCGCATGTCCATGGCATTTCGGGTAAAGCGGTGGAGGGTGGCGCTTCGGGCGCGATCGAAGTGGAGGGTATCGCCAACCTCCAGCCTGCCGTAGCCGGCCTTCCACAGCGATTCCTCGTGATGCGAGACCAGCGGGTCGGCCATCCGCCGAAAGGACAGTTTACGATCCGGGTTCCAAGCTGGGATATTTCACTCAACTATGTGCCGGTCGATTTCCCGAAATATGTGCCGGCTGTCATCAAAATGAAGCCAGGAGCGCAGGAATTCTGGCGCGTCGTCAACGCCGGCGCCGACACGACTCTGGACCTGGTGCTCGAGTATGACGGTGTAGCCCAGCCGCTTGGAATCGTAGCGCTGGACGGTGTCCCCACCGGGTCACAGGACGGCAAGCACCAAGGTACGATCATCACCCAGACCGATATCTTGATTCCACCGGCTGGCCGCGCCGAATTCATCGTTACCGGACCCGACGCAGCCGTAAAGAAAGCACTTCTGGTCACGGAGCGCATCGACACGGGCCCGCTGGGAGACAGCGATCCTGCCCGGCGGGTGGCCGTGATCGAGCAGACAGCGAAAGACAAGGACGTTCCGTCGCGGATTTTCCCGATCGCCGGAACGATCGGCGGCGAACGGTTTGCAGGATTGGACGATTCAATGGTGACCGCGCATCGCCATCTCTATTTCTCGGAGACGGGAGGACAGCCAGGCGTGGAAGGCAATGTCACCTTCTTCATCACCGTGGTAGGCCAGACACCGACACCCTATTATCCCGACGAACCGCCGGCCATCATTACCCATCGCGGGGCGGTCGAGGATTGGACGATCCAGAATGAGTCCAAAGAAATCCATATGTTTCACATGCATCAAATTCATTTCCAGTTGCTCGCCGTAAACGGCGTACCGGTTCCGCCGGAGCAGCGGCAATGGTACGACACACATGAAGTGGGATACTGGACGGGTAGCGGTCCCTATCCAAGCATAAAGGTCCGCATGGACTTCCGCGGAGCTGTAGTTGGCGAGTTCGTCTATCACTGCCACATTCTCGATCACGAAGACGCCGGGATGATGGCAAATATTCTTGTCAAGGACAAAAAGGACACGCGGGCGGCGCAACGCACCCGCGCAACGAAGTTCAGTTCGCGCGCCGGAGCCTCTCAGACCTGAGCTTGTCCGCTCGCCGCTTCGTTTTCAGAACCTGAACTCGCGCACTTTCGGATCGAGTGTCAGCAGTTCGTCCTTCAGCGCGTTCCAGGCTGCGCCGTAACGATAGAACGGCAGCCGCGGATAGAGGTGGTGCATCAGATGGTATGTGTGTCCGCAGAAGACGAAATCCATCACCGTGCGGAAAGGCCGCGGAAATAGCAGGATGGCAGAATCGGCGTAACGCCCGCGCTCGCTGTGAGGATGGTGAACCGGCCAGTCGAACATCACCGGACACATGACCACGCCGATATAGGCAGGAAGAATCCACAGGACCGTCAGCTCCTTGCCGATGCCGAAGACCCACGCTGCCGCGATGATCAGAACATATGAGGCGACGTATACCAGTTCCCACACGAAAGCGCGCATGGTGCGCGGATCGCGCGCGATCTTCCACAGATGAAGGACATAAACCGCCTGGATGACGAGGCTCTTTACCAGCTGTCCGATCCAGGTCGGGCTTTTCACCCAGTAGTCCGGATCTTCGATGGGGTCGTTGGTGTTTGCATGATGCTGCAGATGCAGCACGCGGAAACCGGGGAACGGAGCGAGCAGTACGAAGCCGCTGACATGTCCGATCAGCTCCTCGAGCCAGGCAAGCTGCCGGTTTCGTCCGGCGATATTGCCATGCGTCGCTTCGTGGAGCGGCGTGAAGATAAAATAGGTCAGAACCGCATTGATCGGCACTGCCGCCCACCAGGACAGGTAGCCGTGTGCTGCGAGTAGCGCCACGAGCGAAACGCCGGTCGGTATGGCGAGAAACGTAAATACTGTCGGCCACGGAAACCCGATAGTCAGAGGCTGAATGGTGACGCGTGCGCGCTGTTCGAATGCGCGCGCCCGCGTCAGGAAATCCTCGCCTTCGGCCGCACCACCAGCGGCCAAAATCGGCGCCCCGCCTGCCATGGCCAATTCCCGGAGAACTTCGCGATCCATGTGGGCCTTGCCTGCCCCGACCGTACTGTGAAGTATAGTATTAACAAAGGGTTAACCCAAATGCAAGTATTCCCTGCGCTGGGGCAAATGCCCTGATTCCACTGAGAACGCGGCATCGTGAGTCCCTTCGAGCACGTCATCCTGCTTCTGTCTTTTGTTTATGCATTGGCGTTGACGCACCTTCTTTCCGGCGTCGCACGTCTTTTGCACGCCGCTGCAAGGGTACGCTTTTCGTGGGTTCACGCCGGCTGGATGCTCAATGCACTGATCATCATCGTCGCCAACTGGATTGGATTCTGGGATATGCGGCAGCTGCCGAGCTGGAGCGTGGGCATGATCCTGTTCACGTTGGCGATGGCAATCGCCAATTATCTTCAGGTGGCTCTCGTCTGTCCGGAGGTGGGTGACGAGGGCATTGTCGACCTCCACGACTTTCATCGGCGGCAGGGGCGTCGTTATATCGGTGCCTTTGTAATTTCCCTGCTCTTCGCACTGTTTGCGAACATCGTCTTCGGCGCCGAATACAATTTCAGGGATCTGCTGGAGCAGAATCTCGCCGTAATTCCGATGTTGCCGATTGCGATCCTTGCGACGGTGTTTCTCGGGCGGAGGGTCCAGATCTTCGCGCTCGCCTGTCTTGCCGGACTATGGGGTGTTTACTTCTCGGACCTCCAGCAGGCGCTGCGCTGAGCTCCGCGGGGCGGGCGGCGAATGGGAAGCGGAACCGCTTCTCCGGGCTCGCGCTTCACGCGCAGATAGGCTAGGTTGAGAGCCGAAGGTGCGCGGAATTTCCCTGGCCATGATTATTCTTCTGATCG
Organism: Rhizomicrobium sp.; assembly: GCA_036272695.1. Taxonomy (GTDB): domain Bacteria; phylum Pseudomonadota; class Alphaproteobacteria; order Micropepsales; family Micropepsaceae; genus Rhizomicrobium. The sequence continues at coordinate 4,534 of DATAYG010000190.1, forward strand.
TCATCGCACTGATCGTCGTGTTTGCGATCATCACCTATAACCGGCTGGTCTCGCTGAGACAGGGCTGGAAGCAGGCATTTGCCGATATCGACGTGCAGCTCCGGCAGCGGCACGACCTCATCCCCAACCTTGTCGAGACGGTGAAGGGTTATGCCGCCCATGAGAGCGGCGTGTTCGAAAAAGTCACCGAGGCCCGGGCGAGTGCCATGCGCGCCACGACGGTTTCCGAAAAGGGCGCGGCGGAGAGTGCGCTGTCCGGGGCGATCGGCAATCTGATGGCGGTGGCCGAGAATTATCCGCAGCTCAAGGCCAATGAGAATTTCCGGCAGCTGCAGGACGAGCTGACGGATATCGAGAACAAGATCGCGGCGGCGCGCCGCTTCCTCAACAACGCAGTCGCCGAATACAACGGCGCCATCCAGCAGTTCCCGGCGGTGCTGTTCGCGGGCGCCATGGGCTTCGAGCCGGCGGCGATGTTCGAGCTCTCTCCGACCGAAAAGGCCGAAGAGCTCACGCCGCCGAAAGTGTCGTTCGGCAGCTGATGTCGGAAGGCCCGCCGGTCGCAGCGCTCGGTCTGACCACCTGGCGACAGAACAACAACATCAAGACCTTTCTGCTGCTTGCGGCCTTTCCGATATTGCTTCTGGCGCTGCTGGGCGCGGTGTTCTTCTTTTTCGGTTTTTTCATGGGGGCGGGACGGAACTCCTATGGTTTCGGCCCATGGCAGGAATTCGGCATCCGGCCTGTCCTGGGCACAGGCGGCCCGTTCGATCTCGCCGTGTCGGCGATTGTCGCCTGGTGGCCCATCGTGCTTGGAGCCGCGGCGATCTGGGTGTTGATCGGATATCTGTTCAACGATGCGATCATCCATATGGCGACGGGCGCGCGGCCGGTGACGCGGCAGGAGCAGCCCGAGCTTTATAATCTGATCGAGAATCTCTGCATCAGCCGCGGCCTTGCCACGCCGAAACTCTACATCATTTACAGCGATGTGATGAACGCCTATGCGAGCGGCATTGACAACAAGAGCTACGCCGTTACCGTGACGAGCGGTCTGCTCGCAGCGCTGAACCGCGATGAGCTCGAAGCGGTGCTGGCGCATGAGCTGACGCACATTATCGACCGCGATACCCGCCTTTTGATCATTACCATCGTCTTCGTCGGCATGATCTCGTTTCTTGCGCAGCTCCTGTGGAGCAGCATCCGCTTTGCCGCCTTTACCCGTGGCCGCTCGCGGCGGGGCGGTGGCGCAATTATTCTCGTGCTGATCGCCGCGGTGGTGATGTTCATCGGCTATCTGCTCGCGCTGGTGCTGCGCTTTGCGCTGTCGCGCCGCCGCGAGTTGCTGGCGGACGCGGGCTCGGTGGCGCTCACAAAGAATCCCGATGCCTTGATCGCGGCGCTCCTCAAGATTTCAAAGAACGCCGAACTGCCGCATGTGCCGAGCGAAGTGCGGCAGATGTTTTTCGAGAACCCGCCGTCTTTTTTCGATCTGGGCGGTCTGTTCGCGACCCATCCCTCCATCGAGAAGCGCGTGCAGATCCTGCAGCAGCTGGGCGGTCATCTGCCCGTTGCGGAGGCGGCGCCGGTCGCGGCTGAGCCTGTGCCGCATCCGCCGCACGGTCCATGGAGTTAATAGGGGTCCTCCTCAGGGATGGGCCATGCTGAACCCCGGCCGGACAATCCGCCGGCATCTTGACATCGTTCTGAAGCGTCCGACCGCCCCGAACGATGCAGATCGGCTTCACACACGTTTGATATCGATTCTGGTGCCGCGGTGAGGATCGAACGTGTTACAGGTTCGTTATTTGCATGACATGGCGGATGTTGCAAAGGCTCCCGGATGACTGTTGTTCTTGTGGTCGAGGACGAATTTCTCATCCGGATGAACACCGTGGATATGGTGGAGGATGCCGGCTACGACACGCTGGAAGCGAGCAATGCAGACGAGGCGCTGGAGATCCTCGACCATCATTCGGAGATCGCAATCGTCTTTACCGACATAAACATGCCGGGTTCCATCAATGGCATCGAACTTGCGGAAACGATCGCCGAGCATTGGCCCGGCATCCGGGTCGTGCTGACTTCGGGCCGCTATCTGATGCGCGACGAAAACCTCCCCGACGACGACCGTTTTATCCTGAAGCCGTTCGACGGGGTTCAACTAACAAATGTTCTCCGCGGCCTGGTCCACTAGCGGGCGACTTAGTTCTTCTACCTCCGCGCGCGCTGTTCGGGAATTACGGCCCACAGATTGTCAAATACAAATAACTATCAAATAACATTCAGGAACGCTGCCGACCCGATCACCTGGTGGTGGCCGGTTTTGGATACTGCAAGTCTGGGGGCCGGGGCACGCCGCGAAGCCATGGGCCGGGCAGGCCCATATGTTTGGGGCCTCCAGCAGGCTGAGCGTCATTAACCTGCCGGGCGTCGTCGTCCTTGGTTGGCGCACGCAGCTCAGGAGGTCCGTTGTCCCCTCCAACCTGCCGACCGCTTCCAGCGAGCGCAGCTTTTCATCGCTCAGTCAGCGGTAGCTCACCACGCCGGAAGGCGTGGGCGCGGATTTTCCGGCCGGTGGACGAAGACGCCAACACCATCTTGGGAGCGGCAGCTCTGCACGCCGAGACATCCTGGCTGAGCTGGTGAACCAATAATGCGAGGCGGGCGAGAGTGCCCGATGGGTGCTCTCGCCGGGTTCTTGAAACCCCTGCACGGCTTGCGCGTTGCCACGCCGGGTGGGAAGACGCGTCTGTGCCCACTTCCATATGCAAGGTGATGCGCTGATGAGCAGGGTGACGCGCTTAGACGAGGCACGGCGCGCTTATGTCCTGGGCACGATCAAGGCAAGTTCCGTGTCCAAGGATCGTGCCGACCAGGCACGGCACTATCGGCTCCGCGCTGAGGAATTGCGCGTCATTGCCGAGGAAGTTCTCCTGAGGGAGACCAGCCGTACGCTATTGAGCCTGGCCGATAGCTACGAACAGATGGCTGGGATGGTGGAAAACGGATTTACTCGGAATCTCGCCGCGGGAGGCGGCGACGCGGACAGCGCATAGCCACTTGGTTTCGATCCCGGGCGCCGCGTGGCGGTCGGGGACCTGAGCCAAATCTGACACAAAACCTTTGTACGACCTCATTGGATCTGGAGCGCGGAGTCCGGGATGGTCGCGGTCAGCGGGCCGGTAGTTCTCCCACATTTTCTGCCCGCGGATGATTTCGCCGCGCTGCGGCGGGTCGTCCTGGAATTGTCAGGAAGCGAGCGAAGTTACATTCCGCTGCACAAGAAAGGCGGAACGATCGCCTACGGCACAATCCGCAAGCACGCGCCCGGGCTCGCGGAGCTTTACGGCTCGAACACCCATCGCCGGACAGTTTCGGCCATCGTCGGCCTCCAGCTCGAGCCCACGCCGCTGCGCGACCAAAGCTCGCTGTCCATTCTTGTCTATGAGTGTCCCGGCGATCACATCGGCTGGCATTATGATCACAATTTCTATCGCGGCCGGCACTTCACGGTCCTGCTCGCGATCGAGAACCGGGGATACGGCGCCGATGGCCTCTCCGCATCCTGCCTGATCACGAAATCCCACGGAATGGAGGGCGCGATCGCAACACCCGCCAACACGCTTGTCGTCTTCGAAGGTGCCCGAGTGGTGCACAAGGTTACCCCGATCAGGGAAGGGGAACGACGGGTGGTCTTGAGCATGACATATTGCACCGACCCGCGAAATTCCCCGATCCGCGAAGTGGCTCGCCGTTTCAAGGACACGGCATTTTTTGGCCTCCGCGCGCTCTGGACCTGAAGCAGAAGTTCCGGAACGTCATATTTTCCCGGAGTATGCGGAAACGCCTGAGAATTATTGGCGCACGCGAAGCGTGTCGCGAATGACTGACGTCAGCGTTGCCAGTTCGTCCGGTGCGATCGTAAGGGCCGGCGTCAGATAGACAATGTCGCGGAAGGGCCGGATCCAGACGCCGGCCTCGACAAATCGCCGCTGCAGGCTGTCCAAGTCATCGATCTTGTCGAGTTCGACGACACCGATTGCGCCGAGTACCCGGACATTCTTCACGCCCGGATAATTGCGGCATTGCGCAAGTCCCTCCTCCATTGCGGCGCCGATTGTACGCGCCTGAGCGCAACGCGGTTCCCGCGCGAACAGATCGAGCGACGCGTTCGCTGCCGCCGCCGCCAGTGCATTGCCCATGAAGGTCGGCCCGTGCATGAGAGCCTTGTGGGGGTCGTCGTCGAGAAACCCCTCGTAGACCTTCGCGGAAGCCACCGTGGCGGCGATGGGAAGCGTGCCGCCGGAAAGCGCCTTGCCGAGTGTCACGATGTCGGGCACGACGCTTGCCGCTTCGAGTGCGAACATCGAGCCCGTGCGGCCGAAGCCGGTGAATATTTCGTCGAGGATGAGAAGCAGGTCATATTGGTTGGCGAGCCGCCGCAGTTTGCGCAGCACCGCGGCATCGTGAAAGAGCATGCCACCGGCGCCCTGCGCCAGCGGCTCAACGATGATGCCGGCGAGTTTGTCCGCGTATCGCTCCAGGAGGTTTTCAAGCGCATGTTCCGAGTCCGCATCCCGAGGTAAATCGGCGATTGCATTTTCCGGCAGCAATCCCGCAAATAATGCGTGCATGCCTTCCTCGGGATCGCACACCGCCATTGTGGCGATGGTGTCCCCGTGATAGCCGCCGCGGAAAGCCAGGAATTTCGTGCGGCTGCGGACGCCGCGGTTGATCCAGTACTGCGTCGCCATTTTCATCGCGACTTCGACGGCGACCGAGCCGGAATCGGAAAAGAAAACATGTGCGAGCGGCGCAGGCAGGAGTGCGCAAAGCCGGGCCGCCAGGGTGAGTGCCTGTTCATGCACCAGACCGCCCAGCATCACATGCGGCAACACGGCGAGCTGACGCTCCACCGCAGCCCTTATGTGCGGATGGTTGTAACCATGGCAGGCCGTCCACCAAGATGCGATGCCGTCGATCAGTTCGCGACCGTCGGCAAGCATGATACGCGAGCCTTCCGTCTGCACGACGGCAAGTGGCAGCGGCGCGGTCTTCATCTGGGTGTAGGGCAGCCAGATTTGTGGAAGCCCGCGCCGGTACCACTCCGGCAATTCCGGGGACACGGCGATCAAAGCGGCATTGGCGATAGACCGAGCCGGTCGAACAGTTTTCGGTCGCGGCCCGTTTGGGGATTGTCAGCCGTCAGAAGCTTATCGCCGAGGAAGATCGAATTGGCGCCGGCCAGAAAGCACAGGGCGTGTGTTTCATCGCTCATGGATTTGCGCCCGGCGGAGAGCCGTACCATGGATTTCGGCATGAGAATGCGTGCGACCGCTACGGTGCGCACAAATGCAATGGGATCCGGCGCAACGCTTTCGCCGAGCCTTGTGCCTTTGATAGGCACCAGCAGGTTGATCGGCACGCTCTGCGGATGTTCGGGCAAGCCGGCAAGCACGTGCAAAAGCCCGACACGATCTTCTTCGCTTTCGCCCATGCCGATGATACCGCCGCAGCAGACCTGCATGCCCGCCTCGCGCACACGCGCGAGCGTGTCGAGCCGATCCTGCCAGGCATGCGTCGTGACGACCGAGTCGTAGTATTCCGGCGAAGTATCGAGGTTGTGATTGTAGAAATCGAGACCGGCCTGTTTCAGCCGTGCGGCCTGGTCCTTCGTCAGCATGCCGAGTGTCATGCAGGTTTCCAGCCCCATCGCCTTTACGCCCTGGACCATTTCGCAGACCACGTCCATGTCGCGGTCCTTTGGTCCGCGCCAGGCGGCGCCCATGCAGAATCGCGTTGCGCCGTCCGCTTTCGCGCGCCGCGCATCTGCGACCACGGCCTGAATATCCATCAGCCGGTTCGCCTTCACGCCGGTCTCGCGGATCGCGCTTTGTGAGCAATAACCGCAATCTTCCGGACAGCCGCCCGTCTTGATCGAAAGCAGCGTCGAGATCTGGACCTCGCCGGGCGTGAAATTCGCCCGATGAACAGTCTGTGCACGGAAGATCAGTTCGGGAAAGGGCAGTACAAACAGCGCGCGGATTTCCTCCCGGGTCCAATCATGACGCGGGATATGTCCGGAGACTTCGTCAAGCGTCGCGGCGTTCATCAGCGAACCTGCCATTGTGGGATTGACCAGGAGAGCCTTATATCCGCGGTCCCTGCCCGCGCAACCTGCCATGTGAAGGATGGAAATGGCGTCTCTTGAAGCCTTTGCGAATGGCAAACTGGACGAACTTGCGGCGCGGCATCTCAAGCGCGAAATTTCCGAGACGGTGCGTGAAGACGGGCTTCGGGTCACACGCGGCGGGCGGTGCTATCTGTCCTTCTCCTGCAACGACTATCTCGGCCTCACACAACATCGGGCGGTAAAAGCGGCGGCAATTGCCGCCATCGAACTTTACGGCGCGGGAGCGGGTGCGTCGCGGCTCGTCACCGGCAACCACCCGCTATATGCGGAGCTGGAGACGCGGCTCGCGCAGCTCAAAGGGACGGAAGCGGCCTGCGTGTTCGGCTCGGGCTTTCTTGCCAATCTGGGCATCATTCCCGCGCTGATCGGGCCCGAAGATCTGCTGCTTGTCGATGCGCTTTCGCATTCCTGTCTGTTCGCGGGGGCGCAGCTGTCGCGCGCCCATGTCGAAATCTTCCGGCACAATGACATGGACCATCTCGGCGAATTGCTTGCCCTCCATCGCCCGCATCACCGTCACGCGTTGGTCCTGACGGACGGCGTGTTCTCCATGGACGGCGATCTCGCGCCGCTCGGCGAGATCGGCCCGATCGCTCGCGCGCATGATACGTGGCTGATGACCGACGACGCGCATGGATTGGGCGTTCTGGGCGGCGGCCGGGGCTCGGCTTATGCAAACGGAACGAAAGCCGCTATCGACCTGCAGATGGGGACGCTTTCCAAGGCGCTGGGCTCCTATGGCGGTTATCTCTGTGCGTCGAAACCCGTCATCGAACTTATCCGGACGCGCGCCCGAAGCCTGATCTATTCCACGGCACTCCCGCCGGCGAGCGTGGCAACCGCCCTCGCTGCGCTGGACATGATTGAAAACGATCCGGACCTGTGGGCCCGCCCGCTCCGGAAGGCGCGCGCATTTACGCGGGCCGCAAACCTGCCGGAAGCGAAGAGCCCGATCGTTCCGGTGCTGCTGGGCGATGCGATACGGGCACTCGAAGCCCAGGCGGTGCTCGAGCGCGAAGGTTTTCTCGTCGTCGCCATTCGGCCTCCCACGGTTCCCGTCGGCACGGCGCGCCTGCGCTTTGCGTTTACCGCCGCGCACCCGGACAGCGAGATCGAACGACTCGCCGAGATCGTCCGCACGCGAATTCTGGAGCGCGCCGCGTGAGCGCGATTTTCGTCACGGCGACTGGCACCGACATCGGCAAAACCTACGTGACGGCGGGACTGGTACGCGCGTTGCGCGCGCAGGGCCATCGAGCAACGGCTCTCAAGCCTGTGGTCAGCGGCTTCGATATGACAATGGCGGACACCAGCGATCCTGGCGTCCTTCTTCAGGCGATGGGCAGACCGGTAACAGCACAAGCCGTTGCCGAAATGTCGCCGTGGCGTTTTCGCGCGCCGCTCTCACCCGACATGGCGGCGGCGCGCGAGAACCGACAGATCGACTTCGCGGAACTCGTCGCCTTCTGCCGCAGCGCAATCGACACCGCACAGGATAGCCTTTTAATTGAAGGTGTGGGCGGGGCCATGGTGCCGCTCGACACGCACCACACCGTGCTCGACTGGATCGCCGCACTCGATATTCCCGCCATTCTCGTCGCCGGAACCTATCTTGGCACTATCAGTCATACCCTGACCGCGCTGAATACGCTCGCATCTCGCTCCATTGTGGTCCGCGCGGCCGTCCTGAATGAAAGTGAGAATGCACCGGTACCTACTGCGGAAGTTGCCGAGACAATTGCCAATTTCGTGTCCCCGATACCGATGATCACCATGCCGCGTGCGAGCCATACATCGCCGCAAAATGGAGCGTTTCGGCATTTGTGCAAATGTATAAAATAGCGCGACACCCGGAGAAGCTGATCACTTCACCTTAATCTGTCCACCCGTCTTCGCGTCGGTGATTGGCAGCGCCGGCACCGGAGGCGCTTGTTCCCAGCCGCCGCCGAGCGCCTTGAAGACGGTCACCTGGTCGGAGGCGAGCGCCTCGTCGGAGATGGCGAGTGAGGCGCTTGCGTTCACGAAGTCGGTTTCGGCAGTGAGCAGATCGAGATAACTCGCGCTGCCGAGCTGATATCGGCTGCGCGCAAGCTTGAGCGCCGTCTGGCTCTGGTCGCGCGCGGCCACGAGCGAGGCATTGCGTTCCAACTCGTTGGAGTAAGCGGTCAGCGCGGTCTCGGTATCCTGCAGCGCCTGCAGGACGACGCCGCGGAAGTTGGCGTAGGAGGCGGATGCCGCGCCTTTCGCTTCCCGGATCTGCGCCTCGGCAGCGAGAATGTTCGGAAAGGTCCAGTTCAGCAGCGGTCCGACCCCATAAATGAAGCTCGCCGGCGAAAATAGCTGCCCGACACTGGTCGCACCGGTCTGTCCCGAGGCACCGATCGTGATGGTCGGGTAGAGACTGGCTGTGGCGACGCCGATCTGCGCCACGTTCGCGGCGAGCTGACGTTCGGCTTCGCGCACATCGGGCCTTCGCCGGAAGAGACTGTTCACATTGCCGACGGGCAGCACGGTCTTGAGTTTCGGAGGCGTCTTGCAGGCTTCCGCCTCTTTTGAAATTTCTTCAGGCGGCCGGCCGGTGAGAACCGCGAGTTCGAACAAAGCGGTGCGCCATTCGCCCTGATAGATAGGCAGAGTCGCGCGGGTTTCCGAAACCAGCTCGGCCGCCCGCGCCAGGTCGAAATTCGATGCCGAGCCGTCACGGACCTGCTTCGCGGTGACATTGTAGGATTGCGTCACGATATCGAGCGAGTGCCGCGCGACGTCGAGTTCCTGTTCATAGGCGCAGGCGTAGACATAGGCACGAGTGGTTTCGCCGGCCACGCTGATGCGCGTGACGTCCTCGGCGGCCTGTTGCGCTTCGAGATTGGCATGCGCCGATTCGATGGCGCGGCGGACGTGCCCCCAGAGATCCACTTCGTACGAAGCATCGAGACCGACCGAATAAAACATCGCCGGTGACGGTGCGGCATACCTTCCCTCGACGGAATTGATGATTTGTTGGTTGGACGAAACACCCCATTGGGCACCGGCGGACGTAGTGGTGGAGGGAAATTGCCCCGCCCGTGCAAGGTCGAGCGCACCGCGCGCCTCGACCAGATTGGCCGCGGCAACTAGCAGGCCAGTGTTATGCGTCAGTGCTTCCTGCACCAGCGCGTCGATAGCGGGCACATTGTAAAGCTCCCACCACTTCGAAGGCGGTTCGTCCGGCGACGCCGTTGTTGTGGTGTTCGAGACGAAATTCTCCGCCGCCGGAGCAGGCGGCTTGGGCGGCGAATAATCAGGACCGACATTACAAGCGGCAAGCAGTACCACTGCTGAAAGAAGCACGAATGAACGCGGGCACGCTCCCCTTGTCATTCCCGCGAAACAGGCTGTGAGGAAACTCTGGCGTTGATTTGGGCGGGGGACGCTGATTCTGTGTGCGCGTCGCAATGGCATGATTTGTAGGTCACGATGGCGCATATCGGGGGTGAATCGCGTTATCAGGCGACGCTTTTTCCCGAAGTGGCGGATGATCTTGTGCCCGCGGATCACGCGGTGCGGGTG
>DATAYG010000191.1:0-55257 GCA_036272695.1 Rhizomicrobium sp.
CGCGCCATAGCAACCCGACCAGGCTTCGGATTGCCATGGTGGAGCCTCGCCAACATGAAGACATTGCGCTTCGCGGATGACGACATATCCCTCATGCGCGGATTGCTCGATCGGGGCAATCTCGAACCCGAAGATCGCATCAACATCCATTTCGCGCTCGGCAAGGCATACGAAGACCACAGCGCATTCGGCCAATCCTTCGAGCAGTATGCGAAAGGTAACGCCGCGCGGCGGCTTCGCATGAACTATGACTGGGACGACATCAATTCCGATCTCGTCGCCCAGAAGGCCGTTTACACGCGCGAATTTCTGGAGAGCCGCCAGGGTGCGGGGTGCCCCGCAAGGGATCCTATCTTCATTCTGGGTCGTCCGCGCTCGGGCTCCACGCTCGTGGAACAAATCCTTGCCAGCCATTCCGCCGTCGAGGGGACGGCGGAACTGCCTTATGTCGCAGACATCGTGTACGAACTTCTCGACCGTTGCGCGGGGCAGCCAAACGGGTATCCCAAAATCCTGGCAGAGATTTCATTCGCCGAGCTTGCGCAAATGGGGGAAAATTATCTGGCGCGCGCTCGCATTCACCGCAAACTCGGCCGCGCCTTCTTCATCGACAAGGCGCCTGCCAATTATCACCATGTCGGGCTGATAGTTTTGATACTTCCGAATGCAAAAATCATCGATGCAAGGCGCAATCCGGCCGCCAATTGCTTTTCCATGTTCAAGCATAATTACCATGAAACGAATCTCCGCCTCGGCGAGCTCGGTTGCGTCTACCGCAACTATGTTGAGTTGATGGCACATTTCGACCGCGTGCTGACGGGGCGCATTCACCGGGTGAATTATGAGGAATTGGTTGCCGATCCCGAAACCGAAATCCGCCGCATGCTCGATTATCTCGGGCTACCCTTCGAGGAGAAATGTCTTCGCTTCCACGAGACGGCGCGGACAGTCCGCACCCCGAGTTCTGAACAGGTGCGCCGGCCGATTTCGGACGACGCAGTCGCGCATTGGCGTCATTTCGAGCCGTGGCTTCGTCCGCTGCTGGACAGCCTCGGCCCGGTACTCACCGAATATCCGCGCGTACCTGAAGAATTGTGCCGAGGAAAGCTTCAATGACCGGCCATACCGGTGCATTGAAATTGGCAAAGAGATATCCGTTGCGTCACCCCCGCTTGCGCGAAGCGGCGCGGCTCGGCGAAGCGGGAGAACTGGGTACTGCCGCGAAGCTGCTGCGGGAACATTTGAAGGAGCAGCCGAACGACCCTCATGCCCTTCATTTGCTTGGCGAGATAAAAAAATGGCAGGGCCGGCTGGACCCGGCGCTGAATCTGCTGGCCCATTGCGTCGATGTGGCGCCCGATTTCGCGGCGGCGCGCTACGATTATGCCGTCGCGCTGCTTGATGGATTGCGCGCCGATACGGCGCTGGCTCATTCAGAAGAACTGCTGAAGCGCGAACCGCGCAAGGCCGACTACCGTGCCCTGAAGGCGTCCGCACTCGAAGCACTTGATGATTACGAAGGCGCCGCGGAGCTGTGGCGTGGCCTGATCGCAGAAAATCCCGAAAATCCTGCCTTCCTGATGCGCTACGGATTTGTGCTGCGGGGACTGGGCAGGCTGGACGAGTGCATGTCGGTTTTTCGCAGGATCATCGCGCAGAACCCGCTCCTGGGCGGGGCATGGTGGAATCTCGCGGATATAAAATCCTTCCGCTTCGGCGAAGCCGACATTGCGGAGATGGAAAAGCTGATCGGCGACGCCCGTCTTCCCGCTTCGGAACGTGTCTGTTTGCATTTTGCGCTTGGCAAGGCTTATGGCGATGTCACGAAATACGAAGAGTCCTTCGGCCACTACGCGCGCGGCAACGCCCTTCAGCGCCTGTCCGTGGTGCACGATCCGGACATGCTGACGTCCTATGTGGCGCGTTCGAAGGGCGTTTTCACTCAGGAGTTTTTTCGCCGTCACTCCGGTTCGGGTTGCCCGAGCCGCGATCCCATCTTCATCGTCGGAATGATGCGCGCGGGTTCGACACTCGTCGAGCAGATTCTCGCCAGCCACTCGCAGATCGAGGGAACGCGCGAACTGGCAGAGATTGCAGCCATCTCACAGCACCTCCAGCAAATCGCGGCGCAGCAGGGAAGTGATTATCCGGGTTTCCTGGGTGGCGTCGAACCGGACATGCTTCGCAGTCTCGGCGAGAGATATCTTGACGCGACGAAAATCCACCGGCGCCTGAAACGGCGCTTTTTCATCGACAAGATGGGCGCCAATTTCGTGCATGTCGGCCTGATCCGTCTCGTGCTGCCGAACGCGAAGATCATCGATGTGCGCAGGCATCCTCTCGCTTGCGGCTTTTCCGTCTTCTCGCAATATTTGCCGCAAGGCCATAACACGTATCGCCTCGGCGAGATCGGGCGGAGCTATCGCGATTACGTGGAGTTGATGGCGCATTTCGACCGCGTGCTGCCCGGGCGCGTTCACCGTCTCTTCTATGAAGATCTGGTTTCGCACCCAGAACCCGAAATCCGCCGTCTGTTCGACTACATGGAGTTGCCGTTTGAGGAGGGCTGCCTGCAATTTCACAGGACGGAGCGCGCGATCTCGACCGTCAGCGCGGAACAGGTGCGCCAGCCGATCTACACCACTGCGCTCGAGCATTGGCGCAATTACGAGCCATGGCTTGGGCCCCTCAAATCTGTCCTCGGGCCGGTGTTCACGGAATATCCGCGCATACCCGAAGAATTCCGCTGAGGCAGCTGCAATGCCCGCGTATGCCGCTCCATGGGAATTGGAGAACAGATACCCGTTGCGTCACCCGCGTTTGCGGGAAGCGGCGCGTCTTGGGGATTCGGGCCAGTTGGACCCTGCAGCGCGGCTGCTGCGGGAACACCTGAAAGAATATCCTGGCGAACCTCATGCGCTTCATCTTTTGGGGGAAATAGCAAAACGGCAGGGGCGCTTCGATCAGATGCTGGCCCTGTGGGCGCAGTGTGTGGAAGCAGCGCCCGATTTTGCGCCGGCCCGCTTCGATTATGCCGTTGTGCTTCTTGAGGCACACCGCGCGGATACAACGCTCGCCCATGCTGAGGAACTGCTCAAACGCGAGCCGCACAACGCCGACTACCGCGCGCTGAAAGCATTGGCACTCGAAGCGCTCGACGATTATTCCGGCGCGGCAGAGTTATGGCGCTGTCTGGTCGTCGAAGATCCGGAAAATACCGCTTCCTGGACGCGCTACGCCTTTGTGCTGCGAGGATTGGGCAGGCTGGATGAATGCATTTCCGCTTTTCGCAAAGTGATCGCGCAGGATCCTGCTTCGGGCGGCGCTTGGTGGAATCTTGCGGACATTAAGTCGTTCTGCTTCTGTCAAGCCGACATCGCGGAGATGGAAAAGCTGATTTCAGATGCGAACGTCCCGGCTTCCGAACGCATCTGTTTGCATTTTGCATTGGGCAAGGCCTACGGAGATCTGAAGAAATACGAAACATCATTCGGCCATTACGCGAGGGGTAATGCCCTTCAGCGCCTTTCTTTGCCGCACGATCCCGATGTGCTGACGTCGTATGTGGCTCGTGCGAAGCGCTTTTTCTCGCCAGATTTCTTTCGCAGACATTCCGGTTGGGGATGCGCAAGCCGCGAACCGATCTTTATCGTGGGAATGCTGCGCTCGGGTTCGACTTTGGTCGAGCAGATTCTCGCCAGTCATTCACAGATCGAGGCCACCCGCGAGTTGACGGAGATCGCGGCGATTTCACAGCACCTTCAGAAATTCGCCAGGGAAAATGGGAGCGAATATCCCGCTGTCCTGGACCGTGTCGGAGCCGACGCATTTCGCAGTTTCGGCGAGAGATATTTGCAAATCGCGAGGATACACCGCCGGCTGGGCCGGCCCTGTTTCATCGACAAGATGGGGGCCAATTTCGCGCATGTCGCTCTCATCCAGCTCCTGTTGCCAAACGCGAGGATCGTCGATGTGCGTCGCCATCCGCTCGCCTGCGGGTTCTCGGCTTTTTCGCAATATTTTTCGAAGGGCCAGAACAACACATACCGGCTCAACGATATCGGACGTCATTATCACGATTACGTGGCGTTGATGGCCCATTTCGACCGCGTGCTGCCCGGCCGCGTGCACCGGATATTTTATGAGGATCTCGTCGCGCAACCTGAAACCGAGGTCCGCCGTCTGCTGGATTATCTCGAACTGCCCTTCGAAGAATCCTGTCTGCAATTCCATCGGACCGAGCGTGCGATCGCGACGGTGAGTGCCGAGCAGGTACGCCAGCCGATCTATCGCAAGGCGCTCGAGCACTGGCGCAACTACGAACCATGGCTCGGTCCGCTCAAGGCGGCGCTGGGACCGGTATTCGAATTTTATCCTGCCGTTCCCGAATTCGGCGAGGCTGCCGAATGCTCATCCGGCGGCGGGGGCGCCGGGTAGCACTCCAGCACGGGACCCAATGCGCTTTTGAGCGGTCCAAGCCATGGCTCATAAGGCACCCACTGCGCCATACCGCTCTTGTAAAGCGGTTGCCGCACCTGTTCCGAGCTCTGTGTTTTCACCGCGCGGCGGTTTTCGTGGAATGAGAGGCAGGATTCTTCAAAGGGAATTTCGAGATAGGCGAACAGCCGCGCGAGTTCCGTTTGCGGATCGTCTATCAGCCGCTCATAGATCACGCGGTAGATGCGGCCAGGCAGCACGCGATCGAAATGATCCATCAGCCGCACATAGTTCGAATAGTCCTTGCCGATATCGGCGAGCCGGAAGGCGAAGTTCATGCCGGGAAACTGACTCCGGAAGCATGACCAGCCGGTATCGAGCGGATGCCGGCGGGCATCTATGATCTTTGCATTCGGCAGCATCAGATGGATGAGGCCGACATAGAAGAAATTGCGTAGGGTCTTGTCTGTGAAATAGGGCCGTGCGCTGGTCTTGCTGCGGCCGGCCAAGGCCAGAAACTGTTCTCCCAGCGTGCGAAATCCTTCTGCGTCGAGACTGTCGATGATCCGCCTATAGGCATCTACAAGTCCGCTCTTCAACACGGCGGCGCCGTTCGCGAATTCATGGACGTTGATGTCTTCCTTGGTGCCGGAAAGCGGCCGCAAGAGGGTCAGGTCGAGATCGGCGCGCTCGCCGAGACCCTCGATCATCGAGTGGCTTGTCAGTATCTGTTCGAGCAGCGTCGAACCCGAACGCGGCATTCCAACGATGAAGATCGGCCCTTTTGACTGGCAGCCCCAGCCCGCGCGCTCGGCAAAAAAACGCGTGTCGAAGAACCGTTCGCATGCGATCCTGTGCGCACCCAGCTTGTCGCTGTCGAAGTCGATCTTGAGGCGCCGCAGCGCGTTGCCTTTGGCGTAGTTCTCGAACGATTTGGCGTAGTTCTTCACGTCGCGGTGGGCTGTACCGAGCGCGTGATGCAACGTAGCGCGGTCGTCAGCCGACAGAGTTGGATTGCTGCTCGCTGCTTCCATGCGCTCGATCTCGGCTTGCGAGAATTTATAGACCTTCAGGTCGGCCAGGCTTCCCCAGGCGGCGGCATTACCCGGCGCGAGAGCGAGTGTCTTGTGAAAGGCCGCGACGCATTCCTCCTGATATCCTTCGTCGCGCAGCGCGTGGCCATAGCGCAGCCACATGTCTGCCGATTCCGGATAGTCCGCGGTCAGTTCGCGGCGTCGGACCAGTGCTTCCGCGAAACGTCCGAGCCCGGTAAGTACCGTCGCGTGCTGGTCGCGGAAGAGTGGATTTTTCGAATCTGCGGCGAGAAGCTTTTCGAGTTGAATGATTGCTTGATCCTCCTTGTGCAGGAGGCGAAGAACGATTGCGTAGTTGTACCGGTATCCGGGCTGGTCGGGCGCGATCGCGACACATCGACCAAGCAGATTCTCAGCTTCCTCATAGCGTTTCGCGCGCCGTGCGATATCCGCCATGAGGTTGAGGGCTTCGGAATCCCTCGGCTTCTTCTTCAGGTATCGCGCGAGCAGCGCCTCGGTGATTGCCAGCTGATTGCTTTCGAGCGCGTCCACCGCTTCAGCGACCGTGCGGTTCTTCACCGGCGGAAAAAGTTTCGCTTTCGCCTCTTCGAAAGGATCATGCGCGCGGGAAGCCAGATTGTCTGACTGGGCGGCGATGTTGACTGTCATTACGATCAACTTTCCTTATTGCCTGCCGCCGCCGCCCCGGCGATGCGCTCCCGAAGGAAACTCATCTCAGACCCAAATAAACCGACCCGGTTGCGCGCCACGGGCGAGACCGGACGCTCGATAGCAAATTCGCGCCTTCGCTCCAACAATGCGGCCGGTATCGACACAGCCGCCGCTACACATCGGGCGGCGCCAGCGGGTAGTGATCAAGAACAGCGCCGAGGGCGGATTTCAGCGGTCCGAGCCACTGCTCGTAAGGAGTCCATTGCGCCACGCCGCTCGCATAAAGCGGCGTGCGAACCTGCGCCGTGCTGATAGTACGGATGGTGCGCCGGCTTTCATGAAAGCGCAGGCATTCCTCTTCGAAGGGCAATTCCAAGTAGGCGAAGAGACTGCGCAGTTCCTTTTCCGGATCTGCGACCAGGTCTTCGTAGATAATACGATGAATCCGGCCGGGCAGCACCCGGTCGAAATGCGCCATCAGTGCCACGTAGTTGGCGTAGTGGTGCCCGATATCGGCGAGCCGGGTCGAAAAAGGCTGACCGCCCGGAAAATGGCTGCGGAAGATCGACCACCCGCAATCGAGCGGATGCCGGCGCATATCGATGAGTTTGGCCTGCGGAAGAATGAGATGGATCAGTCCGACATGGCCGAAATTCCGCAATCCTTTGTCCGTGAAGAATGGCCGTTTCGCGCTGCGGAGTCTGAGCGTGGCCTCCAGATAGTCCTGGCCAAGGCTCCGGAATTCATCCGGATCGAGCCGCGGCAGCACACGATGCAGTGCCTCGGTCAGTCCCTTGCGGAATTCGAGCCAGCCGCTGATCCAGAAATCATGAGCCGGCCGGCCGGCATCTTCGCGGGACAGAAACCGGCCGACGACGGAGTCCAGTTCGGCCAGTTCTCCCAGCCCTTCGATGGCACTGTGACTCGACAATATCTGCTCTATCAGCGTGGACCCTGATCGGGGCATGCCGACGATGAAAATCGGCGCTGTTGAAGCTGTCCCCCAGCCGTTCCGCGAACTGAGGAATTCCGGCGTGAAAAGCCTTTCGCATTCGCGCCGATATGCCGTCAGCCCCGCGGCATCGAAGGTCACGCCTGTGCGCTGCAGCGCATTACCCTTGGCATAGTTCTCGAACGCACTTGCATGACGGTTCTCATCGCTATGGGCCTTGCCCAGCGCAAAATGCAGTTCCGCCCGCTCCGTCGCGGAGATGTCGGGATGCGTGAGCAGGCCTTCGATTGCGGCGGTTTCGGCGGCGGTGAAGCGAAAGGTCTTGAGGTCAGCAAGATTAATGTAAGCTGCGGCCGATGCGGGGGCGAGTTCGAGCGCTTTCCGGTAGGCGGCGACGCATTGCCCGGTAAGTCCCACGCTTCTCAGAACATGACCATATTGCAACCACACCTCGGGTGATCGGGGGTGGTCCTGCGTTAGTCCTTGTCTCAGGGCCAGCGCCTCGTCGTGACGGCCTACCTGACGCAGCAGAGTTGCCTTCTGCTCGCGAAAAAGGGGATTGCCGGGTTCAAGGGCCAAGGCCTGGTCCAGTTCGAACAATGCTGCTTCGAACCGTTCAACCCGACGCAGAAGGACAGCATAGTTGAAGCGGTAACCCGCACTCAATGGAGCGACCGCCACACATCGCGCCATCAGCTTTTCGGCCTCCTCGAAACGCTGTCCGCGCCGCGCAACGTCGGCCATCAGATTCAGCGCGTCGGGGTCTTCGGGCCTGCGCTCCAGAAACCGGGCCAGCAGTGTTTTGGCAACGTCCGCGCAGCCATCGGAGAGCGCATCGGTCGCTTGAATCAGCTGGCGGTTGCGCAGAGGCGGAAAAAGCTTTTGGCGCGCCGCTTCGAATGGGTCCGGTGCCTGGACGGCGCTGGAGTGTGGTGTGGCTGGCGCATTGGCTGGCATCAGTCGGCGCCCGTCGGAGCTGGACATGCGATAGAAAGCTAGGAAGGACAGTGCATCGATGCAATCTCGGTCCTTTTGCCGCTCTGGCGCCGATTCCACTCGCAGGCTGCTATACTTTGAAAACCGATCCGCTAAATTCCGCGCCGCTGACGCATTCTCGTCAGACCAGTTTCCGGAGAACACAGCCTATGAAAAGAATCCTGATCGCTTCGGCTGCCGTCGCCCTTGCCGCAGCCGGATTGGTGGCATTTGAAAGTGCAAATGCGGCGGGCGTAATGGTACCCGGCCAGGAGCCGGATAGGCCGATGCAGGGAACTTATGGCTTTTGGCCGGCGAGCCAGCCGGCCAATAGCAGCAAAGTCGGCATCTTTATAGCGCGCAGAATCCCGGGCAAGACCCCCGAACTCTTTTATTGTTCCTCGCCGTTCGATGCCAGTTCCAAGGACCCGGCCGTTTGCAAGAAGATGGAAAATTTCCCGACACCGTGAGCGCGATTTCTGACCCGGGCCAGCGCGGCCCGGGTGTCATTTGCCGTCCGGTCAGCGCGTGGCGCTTTCGGCCATCATCTTGCGGAAGGCGGCCCGGTCGGTGATGCGGGCCGTATAGGCTTTGAGCACCGACGTCTCCGCGACCAGTTTCGCCATGAGCATGAAATTGAGACCGCCGCCGATCAGAATGTCCACGGCCGAGAATTCGTTACCGAGGAAATAGTGGCGCGAAGCGAGGTGCGCGTTCAGCACCTCCTCCACTTCCGTGGCCGGAGCCCAGCCCATCGCGCCGAAGACATGTTTGATCTCAAAGCGTCGGCTGATCAGCGCCGGCTCCATCACGCCGGGCCGATAGGCCAGCCAGGACAGGTATTCGCCGCGTTTGGGCTCGCTCACGGCGGGCCCCAGTTTGTGTTCGCGATATTTGTCGGTGAGATAGAGCGCGATAGCGCTGCTCTCGAAAATCAGTTCCTCGCCGTCGGTCAGTGCGGGCACCTTGCCGTGCGGATGTGGATTCGACGGATCGCGCCCGCCAGTTCCGTCCATTTTGCGAAAGCCTACGATTCTGGTTTGGTAAGGCACACCCAGCTCCTCGAGCAGCCAAACGATACTCGACGAACGCGTCATGGGGGAGTGGTAGAGCGTGATCATGGGATTCTCCGTGAAGAAAACTTGCTGCCCCGAGCGCGCGTTGGGGAGAAGTAATCGATACACGATATTTGTGACGCTGCGCCAGCACAAACTCTCAGTAGAAGCGGATTCCCGGCCTTGGCACGAACTGGAATAAGGCCAGAACGATAGCCTGCCCGCGACCAGCAATTGTTTTTGCGCGCCCCCTAAGGCAGGTACGACCACACCGTTCCGTAGTCCGCGGTGCCGCCCTCAAGTGTGGTGCCGTAGAGTTCGCCTTTCGCGGTTCGCAACAATTCGCCATAGGCGACCGATCCGTCCGCGCCGCCGGCAAAACTGTGCAGCAGGGTGAGTGTCCCCGTGTTGCCCAGTTCCCATACCGTGCCCTGACCGGAAGCGCCGCACAGGGAGGTGTTACCGTAAATGTCGTCTTTCCAATCGAGAACCACGCCGGCCACCGTGTTGCAGCCGTCCGCGGTGCCGCCGGCGAAATCGTGCAGAACGGTTTCCGCGCCTTTGCTGTTCACTTCCCACACGATCCCGTAATTACGGGCGCCGCAGCCATAGGTGCTGCCATAGTAATTACCGGCCTTGTCGGTTGCGACGGTTCCGGTGGAGTAGCAGCCATCGGCTGCGCCGCCCGCAAAGCCATGCAGCACTTTGAGCTTGCTCTTTCCGTTCAGCCGGTACAGCACGCCATCATTGGCCGCGCCGCCTTCCTGCGTCACGCCATAAAGATCGCCCGCCTTGTCCATCAGAAGGTGCCCGTAAAACGAAGGGTCCGATCCGTCTTTCGCTCCGCCGGCGAAGCTGTGCAGCACGGTCTCTTTGCCGCCCGGCGCCAGTTCGAACACGGTGCCAAGGCCCGACGCGCCGCAACCATATGTCGTGCCATATAAATTGTGTTTCTTGTCCATGATCAGGCCTTGGTACGGGTTACAACCGTCAGAAGTTCCTCCGGCGAAGGCATAGATAATGGTTTCGTTGCCGGCGGAATCGATTTTGTACACAACGCCGTTGCCGTGCGTTCCGCCGCTGTTCGTAGTGCCATATAAATTGCTCTTCTTGTCACGCAGCAGGGGGCCGTACGGATACTCCCCGTCGGCGCCGCCCGAGAACGAGTGCAACACGGTCCCGCTACCGGAGGCGGTGACTTCATACACCACGCCGACATTGTCATTTCCGCCGTTCGAAGTAATGCCGTAGAAATTGCCGGAATTGTCCCGGATGACGCCCGGGATCGGGTACTTCCCTCCGGAGCCGCCGGGTAAACTGTAAAAGGTGGTGTAGGTCTGCGCGGCCGCGGGAACTGCCAAGGCAGGCAGGGCCACGCACGCTGCGACGCACAGTTTGCCGATCATGTTCGAACCTTTCTTGCGATTGTTTCTGGAGTGACTTCTGATCACAATAGCGTCGATCGATATGCGCTTAAATCATCGCCGGCGCCGGCCTGGATAGGCAGCATCGCAAGCAACGCGACGCTCGCATGATCCGAACGAGGAGGTCCATCATGGCTGACATCGGCCGCGGGGCTTTGCAGACGGGGCAGATGGCGGCCGATCTCACCGCCCGCGCGCGGGACATCCATTGGCCCGCGGGCTTCGAACCCGAACAGGCAGAACTCTTCGCGCATAACGAGTTGCGGGTGAATGCCGCCTGCGAGGCGGTCTGGCAGCACATCGTGGACGCGCGCGCCTGGCCGGACTGGTATCCCAATGCGCGCGACGTGGCACTCCTCGACGGAGCGCAGGCGCTGGCAATGGATGTCCGCTGGTGCTGGACAACGTTCGGCCTCGCCATCGAGAGCCGCGTGCATGAATTCGTGCCGGATCGCCGGCTCGGCTGGTTCGGCGCCGCGCCCGGCGAGGCTCCGGCCTTTTATCACAGCTGGCTGCTGACCCCGGACGGCAACGGCTGCCGCGTCGTCATGGACGAGGCCGGCGTCGGACCGGGAGCGACCGCGTTCCGCCAGGCCGACGAGGCCCGCATGCATCGCGGCCACGATCTGTGGCTCGCCACGCTCAAATGGGTCGCCGAGGGCCACTGAGCCCGATCAGACGGGAGACATTTCATGTACGCCATCACCGGAATCACGGGGAAGGTCGGCGGCGCGCTCGCGGCTACGCTGCTGGACGCAGGATTGCCGGTTCGCGCCGTCGTTCGCGACGCCGCCAAGGGCGAGGGCTGGAGGGTGCGCGGTTGCGAGATCGCCATCGCCCGGATGGAGGATACCGAAGCGCTCGCAAGGGTCTTTGCCGGCGTCGAAGCGGTCTTCATCCTGCCGCCTTCCGAGTTCGATCCGGAGCCCTTCTATCCCGAGGCCAGGCGGGTGATCGCTGCCGTGCGCGCCGCGCTGGAGCGGGTCCATCCCGGCCGCGTCGTCTGCCTCTCGACCATCGGCGCCGACGCGGAAGAAGACAATCTGCTGACCCAGCGCACGCTGATCGAACAGGAACTCGCCATGCTCTCCATGCCTGTGACTTTCCTCCGGCCGGCATGGTTCATCGACAATGCCGCAGGCGACGTCGCCTCGGCGCGCGACGCGGGCGTGATCCGCAGCTTTCTAGTGCCGCTCGACAAACGCTTTGCGATGGTCGCGGCGAAGGATGTCGGCGCCGCGGCCGCCGGGCTGATCCGCGAGCATTGGACCGGTACGCGCGTCGTCGAGCTGGAGGGCCCCACGCGTGTTTCGCCCAATGATCTCGCAGCCGCCTTCGCCGCAGCCTTTGGCCGCCCGGTCCAAGCCGAGCTGGTTCCACGTGAGAAATGGGAAGCACTGTTCCGCGCCCGGGGCATGCGCAATCCGCTTCCGCGCATCCGCATGCTCGACGGCTTCAACGAGGGTTGGATCGATTTTGCCGGGAACGACGAGAATAGGCTGAAGGGCAATACAAGCGCGGCGGAGGTCATTGCCGAGCTCGTCGCGGCTGCCTCCTTGAAATCTGGACAGCGGGGGTGAATAGCGAATAGCGAATAGCGAATAGAATAACGCAGGCACGTCCTATTCACTGTTCACCACTCGCTACTCACTACTCACTATTCGCCATTCGCGACTCCTGGCGCTCGGTCAGCCGATCTCGTCGATGCGATCCGGATAGAACGCCATGTAATCCTTGATCTGCGCCATTGCTTCAAACGGGGTCTCGTAAGTCCACGCGGCGTTACGCGAACGATCGCCATCCGCCGGAATGCTATAGTAGGAAGCGTCACCCTTGTAAGGGCAGTAGCTGGTGTGTTCGCTGCGTGTGAGCGCCGCCATATCGACATCCCCACGAGGGATATACTGAACGGGCGGATAACTCGCCTCGCGAAGGGTCAACGCGTTGCTCGTGACGGCGATGATTTCCCCGCCCACCCTGACCACGACGCGGGACGGATTCGGTTCGATCGAAATGGGGTGGTCGGGCCCCGGACTCCTGACCGGCCTGTCAGTCATGATCGGTATCCTTTCGAACCTGTTGCAGAGTATTTTCGCTATCAATCGGCGAAGCTGTCGCCGAACATCGGCTTACCGCTCTTCGACTCCGCGCGCGTCGCCTCGTCCTGGAGGACGTCCCAGTGTTCGGCCAACACACCGTTGACAATGCGCACGACGTCGGCGGCGATCCAGTTTTTCCGGCGTCCGGTGCCGGAGAACCGCCCGTGGACGATGACAAGATCGCCTTCGGCCACGATCACGCCCGGCTCATATTTGAGCGAGGCGGGCGCAGCCTTGACGAGGTTGAAGAGACCTTCGCGGCCCGGCTCGATATGGGCGCTGTGCTGGATATACTTGTCTGACCAGAAACGCGCCGCCGCTTCATAGTCTCGTTTATTGAAGAGCGTGTCGAAAGCCTTGAGCACCAGGGACTTGTTATTATCCGGGGTGGATTGCATTGAACATCCTCCAGTTGGCTGGTCCGCCATCAGTATCGCGGCAGGTCACAGTACCTCGAAAATGCTATAGACGGGGCCATCGGCGCGGCGGTCGCCGATGCCGATGGCGACGACGTTGTTCAGCCAGCCGTATCGAGTCGCTGCCGTCTCGAAGAGCGGTGCAATACGGAAATAATAATCGCCGGGATCGACGACTTCTCCCTTCTCGACGCGCGCAATGACATCGGCCGTTCCGTGGCGGATGCCGCGATAGGTCATGCCGATCAGCGCGCCATCGGACGTCTCGAGCACCAGCCGCACATCGAGCGTGGTACTTCCGTCGCTGCGGACGGTCTGCCAGTCGGCGCCACCGTCCAGCACCAGCCCGGAAAGACGCTCGCCTTCGAAGACGCCGCCCGATACCGGGCCGACACGACGATACGCGCCGGGCGCGGCGCCGATGATCTGCAGCGGACGCACATCGAGGCGCATCACGAAGAGCGGTCTGGTTTGTACGTTCCTGAGCGCGGGCGAAAGGCCGTCACGGAGACTGGTTGTCATGATACAATCCTGCTCACAGTTCAGTGGCTCTTGCCGCCATCGACGTTGAGGACGTGGCCGGTGATGAACGAGGCTTCGTCCGACGCGATGAAAACGATCGCGTTGGCAAGCTCCTCCGTGAGGCCGAGGCGGCCCATCGGAACCGTCGTCACCAGAGCCGTCTTTCCGTCCGGCGTGCCGGTAAAGCGGGTCAGCATGCCGGTGTCGGTGGGGCCGGGAGCCACGGCATTCACGCGGATCCCCGACTGCGCAACTTCGCGCGCCACCGACTTGGTGAGACCCTCGACGGCATGTTTGCTCGCGACATAGACGGAAGCCCCCGGCGCACCTTCGTGCCCGTAGGTCGAGGAGATGTTGATGATGCTGCCGCTTCCCTGTTCTTTCATGATGCGCACTTCGTGCTTCATGCTCAGGATGACGCCGAGAACATTGGTGTCGAAGGTCGCAGCATAGTTTTCTGCGGTCTCATCGGTGATCGGGCCAGGCCGGCCTTCGGTGCCGGCATTGTTCACCGCAACGTCCAGGCGCCCGAAGCGCTTGACCGTTTCGTCGACGAGACGGCGCACATCGTCTTCCTGGCGCATATCGGCCGGGACGAATTCGGTTTCGGCCCCGAGCGCGCGGAGCTCGCCAGCCAATGCCTGTCCGGCATCCTGTTTGCGCCCCGAAACAACGACACGATGGCCCGCCTTCGCGAACGATACCGCTGCGGCGCGGCCTATGCCCGAGAGGGCTCCGGTGATCAGCACGACTGACGACGACATGACTATCTCCCTGATAAAACAGGCTTGGAACGGCAGAAACCTCGGAAGCGTGGCGCTTTCGCCGGCAGCTTCCGTGGGCCTCACGCCCATTCAGCGGTTCATCAGGTGGACTCTCATTGCGGCCGGGAAAAAGACTTTCTAGGATGCACACCATACCTACAAGGCATGGAACGCGGAATGGAGTTGCGCCACCTTCGCTATTTCGTTGCGGTCGCCGAAGAGGGCAGCCTGACCGTCGCCGCCAGACGCCGTCTGCATACAGCCCAGCCATCACTCAGCCGTCAGATCCGGGATCTGGAACAGGAGCTTGGCGCGCAATTGCTGATCCGGAGCGCGGGCGGCGTCGCGCTCACCTGTGCCGGCCGGGTCTTTCTCGATCATGCCCGCCTCGCACTGGCGGAGGTCGAGGCCGCCCGCGAAGCCGCAAAGCGGGCGGCGCGGGCGCTGAAACCCGTCTTCGCTGTCGGCTTCCTCAGCGGCCAGGAAGTCAACTGGCTTGGGGAAACGACACGCGTTCTGGCGGGCGACTTGCCGAACATCGAAATGACGGTCTCGAGCGAACATTCGCCCGATCTCGCTGAGGGGCTGGCGAGAGGCAGGCTGGATGTTGCCTTCATGCGGGCCGAGCCGAACCGGCCCGAGCTCAACTACATCACTGTTGCGCATGAGCGCTTTGTCGTGATCATGCCCGCCGACCACCGCCTCGCCGCGCAGGACGAAGTGGATGTAGGAGAACTGGCTGGCGAACGATTCATCGGCGGATCGGATATCGCCGGCCCCATGCGCCGGGCCATCGAAGCCTATCTTGCCGCGAACGGCCTGGACATCGCGCCGGCCCACCGGGTCCACAACCTGACTATGGCGATGTCGCTGATTGCGTCGACGAATGGCGTGGCGTTGCTGCCGGCCTATGCGGAGAACTTCCTGCCGCGGTCCATGACCAGCCGCGCCCTGAAAGGCGAGCCGCCGACGATCGATCTCGTTGTCGGCTACAACCAGACAAATATCTCGCCCATGCTCGCCCTCTTCCTTTCGCGCGTCGACCAGCTGAAGAAGATCACTCCGAAAACGCATTGATTGCGGGCGGCGGCTCGCCGAGACCGATCCGAAACAGACGCATGTTGGCGCTGCGATCCGAAACAAGCTTCCGATATCATCAGGTAATCGCAAACGCGGCATAGACCAGATTGGCGCACCCGCCATCGCCGGAAACGTGGCGATAGTCACGAACTGGGAGAGGGGTCCGATATCGCCCCGGCGCTGGCCGGGTCGCCATTATTGACGCCCATTTACGCGGCGCATACGATATTCTTGAACGCGCGCCCCGTCACGCACCGGACGCGAGTTCCCGTGGGGAGCGGATGGCCGACACGGCAAATCGACATGCCGATAACGTGTTCTCGGTGGCTGAGGGCCACGCCACGCCTTCGACCGACCGTTTCATTGCCAGGTCCTGGCAGCGTTCCGCCAACACCTACAAACTCGATCCCGCATCGAATCGGTCGCCGGTCATCATCACCGAGTCCGAGCTGCGGAAATACCAGGATGCAGCGTCGCGGCTGATTGCGGTCGCCCGCAACGAAATCGACCATCTCTATGTCTCGTTGCGCTCGGCGAACTATGTGGTCCTGCTTTGCGATACGGACGGTACGGTCATCGACTGTCGCGGTGACTTGCGGCAAGCGGCGCAATACACCTATTGGGGCGTCTGGCTCGGTGGCGTCTGGTCGGAAGACGTCGAGGGAACAAACGGCATCGGAACCGTAATTACCGAACGACGGGCTCTCACCGTCCATATGTCGGAACACTTCCGCAACCGGCATATCACGCTGAGTTGCTCGGGCGCGCCCATTTTTGACGGCACCGGCGAGTTCGTCGGCGTTCTGGACGTCTCGTCCATCGATCCGGAACTGTCGCAACATGCGCATGCCCTGACCGGCGCGCTGGTAACAGCTGCGGCGCGGGCAATTGAAGAGCGTATGTTCCGGGAACAGTTTCGCCGGGACTGGATTATCGCCGTCCGCGTTCCGGACGATTTGGGCTCCGCCATGCTGATCGCGGTCGATCGCGACCGCCGCATCGTGGCAGCGGATCGCATTGGCCGCAACGTGCTGTCGCAATGGGGATTTCGCCTCGAAGGCGCGCTGGATTTGCGAACCGTTTTCGAGCGGAACGACGCCGCGCTGCCTCGGAAAAATCAGGGCGATCTCTGGATCCGGTTGAAATCGCCCCAAGCGGAAGAAAATTTGCCGGCCATCGTGACGCCTCCCGACGATTCCACGGCTCGCCGGCTGCAGTCCGAAACCGAGGATTTGCAAACCCGGCCGCGTCTGGATGCGCTCGTCAACGGCCGCTTCGCGCCTGCTCCCCTCCTGGTGCGGGGCGGACTGCCCCCGGCGATCCTGCGCCGCGTGTGCGAATTCGTCGATTCCAATCTGGGGCGGAGTCTCGATATCGACTCCCTCGCCACCACGGCGGGATTGTCGCCTTTTCATTTTGCCCGTGCCTTCAAGCAGTCGGAAGGAAGCACGCCCCACCATTTCATATTGCAGCGCCGGATCGCGAAAGCACGGGAACTTCTCAGTCGCGGCGACCTTCCGCTGTCGGAGATAGCGCTGGTCGTCGGCTTTGCCGATCAAAGTCACTTTACCCGCCGGTT
The DNA here is from genome assembly GCA_036272695.1 of Rhizomicrobium sp. Lineage (GTDB taxonomy): Bacteria > Pseudomonadota > Alphaproteobacteria > Micropepsales > Micropepsaceae > Rhizomicrobium. Next base: position 17,010 of record DATAYG010000191.1, read on the forward strand.
CCAGGAGATCGTGGGCACTTCTCCCGGAAAATTCCGCAGGCTTCGAGGGTAGAGCCGGCGCTCGCGCCGATCGCGACTTATCCGCAAGAACAGTCCAAATGCGACAATGGCGGAAAAGAAGGTCCCGGCCGCCGGGCTGAGTATGGCTCGCGATCACGCGATTGCATGCCGGTACGGACCAGGAGCGATGCATGTTCATCGATGCAGGGAATACGTCGCAGCGAAGCAATTGGCCTTTTGAGGGGTTCGGACTGCCTGCGTCGCAGCCAGACTTGGTGGAGACCGAGCCGAACGAATTCCTGTTGCTGCGAGAGACGCACCACCGCTTCGCCAACACCCTCACGGTGCTCATGAGCATGCTGAGGCAAGAGTTTGCGCCAACACCGGCACTTCGGGAGTCGATCAGCCGGTGCGAAGCACGCATAGCTGCTTTCGGCAATCTGCACAGATGTCTCGTTGTCGGCGCCGCTGACGAATGGATATCTGCTCAAGGTTACATCGAACATCTGTGCGGGGCTTTATCGGACGCGCTTCTGAGGCCGCTCGGGGTCCGCTGCGAGGTTGTCGCCGACGAAGGCGAGGTCCCGCGCGGGCGCTGCGAACAATTGGGCCTCATTATTACGGAGCTCGTGACGAATGCCGCGAAACACGCGTTTCGCGGGCGCAATGACGGTTTGGTACGTGTGGAACTTATCAACAGGAGCGACTGCTGGGTCTGCACCGTTTCCGACAATGGTGTTGGCGCCGGTGCGGCGTCGGCGGGCACCGGATCCAAAATTCTCGAACAGCTCGTTCGCGCTCTGGGCGGAAATCTGATCAGAAAGTCGGGACGTTTCGGCACGTCGATTACCGTGGCCTGTCACATCGAGTCCAACTTCGGGAGCCAATCACCCAGCTGACGTCAACTGCAAAGGAGAACTGAAAACCATGGCCAGGTCCACGCACCGTACACCGCATGTCATGATCCCTCTGCCCTCTGATGAGACAGTTCGCCGGATTATTGGCGAGTCATACGACCGGGAAAAGACGCTGAACGTCATCAAGATGTTCGCCGGGACCGAGGATATGTTCGCCGCGACCATCGGTCTGGTGAAAGCGGTATTCCAGGCGCAAGGCATCGATCCGAAGCTGCGCGAGATGATTATTCTGCGTACCGCCACGGTATTGAACGCGCCTTACGAATGGCAGGCCAACACGCAGATGGCCAGGAACACAGGCCTGTCTGCCAGTGAAATCAACGCGGCGGGAAGCATAGGTCCGGTGGCCGGCATCAATCCCGAATACGTGCTCATCTGCAAGGCGACTGACGAATTGACCACCGCCGGCACCCTGCGTGATGAGACCCTGAGAAAGCTTCTGGACAAATATGGGGAGATGATCTCCCGCAAGCTTGTCCTGATGATCGCGTGGTTCAATCTGCTGAGCCGGTTCCTCAACGGTTGCCGGGTCCCGCTCGAAACCACCGACAAGATCGGAACAGGGACATCGCCACTCGGGAACTCCGGCGATTTGGCGGCATAACTCACACGGGTTGAATTAAGCGAAGGATGGAAAATGTTCCCCCCAGCTTTATTCCGCGACGTGGCGGCCCTCTGAGCGTTTGAAAATTATACGATAGTTCAACAGGAGGACAGGATGAACCGCCGAACACTGATCGGCGCGCTCGCGGCTGGCGCGACTCTTCCCTTGCTTGCGCAAACCGCGGGCGCCCAGACGACGTTGAAGACGAAGAATGTCGTCTTCGTACATGGACTGTTTGCAGACGGCTCCAGCTGGTCGAAGGTCATCGCCCGCCTTCAGAAGAAGGGCGTCAACTGCACCAGCGTGCAGAATCCTCTAACCTCGCTCGACGAGGCATCGGAGTCTGCGCGGCGGGCGATCGCAGCGCAATCCGGTCCGACGGTACTCGTCGGTCACTCCTACTCCGGAATGATCGTGACGGAGGTGGGCGTGGACCCCAGGATCACCGCGCTTGTCTACATCGCGGCGCGGGCACCCGATGCGGGCGAGGACTACACGGCGCTCGCGAAGAAATATCCGGCGCCCCCGGCCTCGGCCGGCATCGTCTTCAACGATGATTGGGGTCAATTGTCCGAAGACGCTTTCCTGCATGACTTCGCGGGTGATCTGCCGACCGACGAGGCGCGCGTTCTCTATGCGGTTCAGCAGCCGTTCAAGAAATCGCTGTCGATGGACAGGACGACGAACGCCGCCTGGCGCAGCAAGCCGACCTTTTATGCCGTATCCACCCTGGACCGGACGATCAATCCCGATCTCGAGCGCTTCATGGCGAAGCGCATGGGAGCAAAGACGATCGAGATCGCCTCGAGTCATCTGTCGCTGATCTCACATCCCGATGCGGTCACGAATTTGATCCTGGAAGCACTCGCCGTCTGATGCTTCGACGTGCCCGCGCGGTTGCTCAATGGTAGAGACCGTTCTAAGCGCGCTGGCTCCAATCGTCGCAACCCTACTGCTCGGGTTCGTTGCGGCGCGGCGCCACGATTTCGGGACGAAGGATGCGTCGGTCCTCAATCGCATGGTGTTGTTATATGCCGTGCCGATCGCCCTTTTCGTCGGCACGATCGGCACGTCAAGAAGCCAGCTGGCTCAGGATGTCGCGTTCGCCATTGCGATAGGCGTGGCCATCGTCGGCATGTACACCCTCGTGTTTCTGCTCTTCCGCTTTATTTTCCGCTTTTCGCTCGGCGAGAGCGTATTGGCGGCATTGGCAGCGTCGGCGCCGGCCGCACCGTTCATGGGACCGGCGATCCTCAGCGACCTGTTTGGCAAAGCAAGTGCCGTCTCCATTGCGATCGCCGCTCTCGTCACCAACCTCGTCGTGGTACCCGTCACCGTTCTCGGTCTCGCGTTGGAGAGAACGTCCGTTACCTCTACTTCGCAGCCGGCGGCGCGCGTCTCAGGATTTGCGGAAAAACTTCTGGAAACGATCAGGGAGCCGATCGTATGGGCGCCCTTGCTGGCATTCGTACTCGTGCTGTGCGGCATCAGGATTCCTCCGCTATTCGGACACGCATTCTCGCTTTTGGGACAGGCATCGGGCGGCGTCGCGCTGTTTGCTTCCGGCATCATGCTTGCCGCCTACAAAATCAGGATCGATTGGACCGTCGCGTTGTTGGCATTGTTGAAAAACATCGCCCAGCCGGCGCTGGTTCTTGGTGGCTTGCTCTGGTTCGGCTACGGCGCTCCCATCGTCTCCGAGGCGGTCCTGACCACGGCCATCCCGACCATGCCGATCGTCATCGTACTTGCCGTCCAATACCAGACATCGGAAGCGCGTGCCTCTTCCGCTCTATTTCTTAGTCTGGTCGGTTCGATCCTGACGATGGGAGTTTTCATCGCACTGACCCGCCATGTGAACTAGCAAGCCAGCTCCCGGAGGAGACTCATCATGACGCAGGTTGAAGCCCTGGCCAGATATGCTGCACGCGCCGCGTTTGCAGATCTGTCGGCGCAGTCGCGCAAGCAGTTGCCGGTCCATATTCTGGATTCGATTGGCTGTTGTATAGCCGCGCTGGGCGCCGGCCCGATCGATGCCTGTCGCGCGCAGGTCGCCGATTTCGGTGGTGACGGTCCATGCGCACTGATCGGTGGCGGCAAAGCAAATCCGGTCTACGCGGCATTCTGGCATACGGCACTGGTTCGCTATGTCGATTTCATGGATAATTTCCTCGCGCCGACCGAGACCTGCCACACCGCCGACAATTTTGGCGTAGCATTGACTATTGCCGACTATGTGGGCGGCAGCGGGCGCGATCTGATGCTCGCGGTCGCGCTGTCATACACGGTGCAATCGCGCTTCGTCGATCATGCCAATTTCATGACGCGCGGCTTCGACCACACCACGCAGCTTGCCTTCTCGCTCAATGCCGCCGCAGGCCGGCTTTTCGGCATGAGCGAACCGCAGATTGCGAACGCGATTGCCATGGCGGCGGTCAGCGACGCGTCGTTTGCGGTCGTGCGGGCAAAGCCGCTGTCGCAATGGAAAGGCCTTGCTTCGTCGCAATCGGCGCTGGCGGCGATGAACGCGCTGTTTCTCGCCCGCCGTGGCGTAAAAGGTCCGCTGCAGGTCATCGAGGGCGTCAACGGCATAGACAATCTGCTGCACATGCAGGTGCGCATCGACTGGGAAAAGGAAGGTTACGAGGGCGTGCTCGGGAGCACGATCAAGAAGTACAACGCCATGATCCACACCCAGTCCGCCGTTCACTGCATGGTCGAGCTGGTCCGGCAGAACAAATTCGACTCCGGCAAGGTCGTTTCCATCGAGGCCGAGGTGACGCGCATCACCTACGATTTCGCGGGTGGCGGCCTCTACGGCATGGACAAAGTCGTCCAGACCAAGGAACAGGCGGATCACAATCTGCCGTACCTGCTGGCTGTCGCGATGCTCGACGGGGATGTCATGCCGGCGCAATTCGCGCCGGACCGCATCGCCAGAGCCGACGTGCAGCAGCTCCTGAAAAAGGTGTCCGTCCGGCCGAACCAGGAATACACGGAACTATATCCCGCCAAAATGCCGGCCAGGATTATGGTGCGGCTGCAGGACGGCACCGTGATCGAACACGAGGTTCAGGATTTCCCCGGACTCGCTTCCCGTCCATTCACCTGGGACGACTCTGTGGAGAAGTTCGACCGGCTCGTGGCCGGCCGCGTTGACGGGAGCGTGAGCCACGAGATCAAGGAGGCCGTGCGGTTGCTCGAAAGCATCCAGGTCAAAGACCTGATGCAACTGCTTGACCGCGTAGAAAGTTCAATAAAAGGCGGCACGGGATGAAAGCACCACTTAATACTTGTAGTTCATCGCGACGCGATCACCAGTCTGATCCTGGAGGCTCTCGCTGGTTGACCGGGATCGAACCAATCTGGGGCGCGACCGAATAGTGCGGCAAGCGTACTTCGCAATTCAACAGACAGGAGCGCAAAATGCCAGTCTACGACGCCAAATCCATTCCGGCCGAAGTACGCATCGGCCGCTGGGCGGAAAAGGAAGAGACGGAAGCGCTGATCGAAGCCGCTACCAAACGGGGCAGAGAGGTGGGGCTAGGAGTTCAGTCGGTCGCCGGGTCCCAGGCGGCCAGATTATTCATGTTGTGTGATCATTGACGGTTTGCACGGAAAACGTAAACTCCAGATGCTTGGCAGAGGGGACATAGCCAAATGTGGAAATCGAGGCTGTTGGCGACCAGTGCGATTATTGCCGTAACATCAGTAGCGTTCTTTTCCATGCCGGGGTTCGCCGCGGAGTCGCACGCCATCGCGGATTCCAATCGGCGGTTTCTCCATTACTACGGCCCGTCGCTCACATGCGGCCAAGGAATTGAAGTCTATGATGAATATTCGAGTTCTTCGAACAGCAATGATGTCGGAAGTTGGTATAGCATTGCCGTCCCAGTCACGGGGCATGGAAAAGTCATCTCGGAAATCGAGGTGGCAGACAGCGGCGCGGAATCGAATTATGGATTTTACCTGGGTCTTTACCACAACGCGCCTGAAAAGGGTCATCACCATCCGAAAGGCCGACCCATCGTCCGAATTGAGGTAACTCCCACCGAAAGAACGTGCAAACGCCTGAACATATCGATATCACCGACGAAGTTGAATGCAGGACAAATCTATTGGGTTGTAGAAGGATACACTCGGCCGCATCGGTGGACTTCGAACTTATCCGCGGAGTGGCTATTCGATGAAAGCAAGTCGAACACAATGAAAGCCATGCACGGATTCTTTTGTTCCAGAGAACCCTGCGGAGGCTCTTCGCATTCATCATGGAGGGATGTGAGTGGCTACAGATACGATCCGTTCGTAGCGGTAAAATAGATTACGAGTATCCCGCGCCGCCATGTACGTTTCCGCAAGTTCGGGCGCGCCCCGGCACAATAGGCTGCTTTCGGGCCATGGCCGGAATCGCCCCGAGAACGCACTCGTTGGCGACTGCCCCAAAATTACCCGGCGAGTGAATTCGCAGTCTAACCCCGATCTTCCACTAATTCGGTGGCGCGAGCAGCGTTTCCCGACCCGCTGCACTCGGATCGGATCGCCGGGACAGGCACCTGAGCGGACGGTAGCGCGGGGACGAGCGGTCTGCCCAGGTTTGTGATATGTTCGGGGACACCAAAGAGAGGTCCAGTGTTCACCTGCAGGTCGAAAAGGAATGCCCTCGGCCTGGCGATTGAAATCCGGGCCACAGCGTGAGAGAGACGTCGGATCGAGATTGACGGGGACGATGCGCGCAGCAATTCCCCCGCTGTGCTGCCCGGTCAGATTGCCGCGACGGGCAACTCCAGCCATCTATTTGCGCGTCGTGCCTTGCAGATCGAATGCGAAGTCGCCTGCTGCTGCGCCGCAGCCGGAAAGGGCGGTCCATGCCGCACAGCCGGTTCCCAGGCCGCCGCCGGGATTTTCCCATTCGGCCCCATCGCCAGCAATCGTGGCGTTCTCCGACCACGACCAGGAAAAAATGTAGTTGCCGTTGGCGACGACCGAAACCCAATAGCGGCCCGGCTTGAATTTCGGATGTTTCTTGCCGGTCTTGCCCGTTCCCGGCAGCATGCAGGCATAGTTGCCGCTTCCGCTTTCCGTGCAGCTGAGCGCTGCGTAGGCGCCGCCTTTCACGGCCTTCCCCGGCGTGTCGGCGACGCCGTTCTTTCCTTCCTGATTCCTGTAGAATGTGATGTTCATGGCCGAGACCGGATAGTAGGAGTCGACACCCGACACATCGACTTCGTCGATTGTCCATGCCTGTCCTTTGGGGACCACAAAATCGTCCGCGCCCGCGAATCGTTATCCGTAAACGCGCCCGATGTGTAATTCTGGGACATGATGCTGCTGTTGTCGGCACTGTTCTGGTTCCACAGGATGCTGAGACCGGCGGGCGAATGGGCGGAGTGTGTCAGCGCGCCCGCCGCGGCCTGCCCGGCCATGCCCGCATTTATTGCGGCAACGGCCGCAGATGCAACGAACACGAACCGCAACATTTTCGATCCCTTCGGCGTGGCCAGGAGATCATCGCTTTCGGGCTCTAAGAAAGACTTAACCCCGGGCGGCCAAACCACGCCATGAGGGGTGCTTGCTATCAAGCCGCGCGGCGGGCGGTTGTATCGGCGGCCTCTGCGATGCCGTCGGGCCGGAAGGTGCGCAGGAACAGTTCGAGATTGGCGAGCGTCCACAGCACGCGTTCGTTGTTGCGGCGCCCGTCCAGATGCTCCTCCAGCATTCGCTGTAAAGCGGAAGGGTCGCAAAGGCGCGCGACCGAAGAGTGGCTGCTCGCGAGCATGTCGCGCAATTCGTCGCGGCAGCGGTCACGGAACCAGTCCGCGAGGGGCACGCGGAAGCCGATCTTGCGGCGGGTGAGAATTTCCGGCGGCAGCACTTTGCGCATGGCCGCGCGCAGCACACGCTTGCCGCCGCGGCCGCCCGCGAGGAAGCGATCCGGCATCCGCGCCGCGAGGCGGGCGAGTTCGACATCCATGAACGGCATGCGGCCCTCTATGGAAGCCGCCATCATCATGCGATCGCCGCGCTCGAGCAGATTGTCGGGCAGCCAGGAGGTCTGATCGAAGAACAGGATGCGGCGCAGCGCCGAACGGGTGTTGATGGAAAACGGAAAAATATTCGGCGGCGCCACCGCTGCGGTCTCGCCTGATAGCGCAGCGCGATCGAATTTGCTGATACCGCCGAACCACGTCCGCATGCGTGTGATAAAATCGCGTTCGCCGAGGGCGGAGGCCAGAATGCGCAAACGCGACTGGCCGCTCGCCATAGCACCGCGCTCCGCGATCATTTTGTGAACCACGCGCGGCATCAGTGCGTGATAGGTCGCGGCCCAGGACTCCGCCTGATGTTTGGGATACCCGCCCAGGATTTCATCGGATCCTTCGCCCGTCAGCACCATCTTCACGCTTTGCCGCGCGAGGTGCGAGAGCATGAGGATGGGAATGTCGGAGGCTTCGCTGACCGGCGCGCCGCGGCGCAGGATCGCCTCCGGCCAATGGGCGAGAAATGAATCGGGCTCGACCACGAGCTCGCGATGATCGGTGCCGAAGCATGTAGCGATCGCGCGGGCGTGGTGAAGCTCCGACCAGCTTTGCTCGCGAAAGCCGACCGAGAAGGTGCGAACCTGCGCGCTGTGTATCGCCATTTGCGCGACCACGGCCGAGGAGTCGATGCCGCCGGAGAGAAAAGCGCCATAGGGCGCGTCGCTGCGCATGCGGATGCGCACCGATTCGTCGAAAACACTTTCGAACGCCTCGACTGCTGTTTCAAAATCCGTGAAATCCGGCGCGACATCGGCCAGCGGCGGGGTGAAATAACGTTCGACCCTGTATTTTCCCTGTTTCCAGACGAGCGCGCAGCCCGGCAGAAGTTTTTTGACCGCGCGAAAGAAGGTGAGCGGCGCGGGCACGTAACGGTTTAGAAGATATTGCCGCAGCGCTTCGGGTTCGAGTCCACGCGAGACGCCTGGAAAACCGAGCAGCGGATCGATCTCGGACGAAAAGAGTAATCCGAACGGGCACTCGGCGAGGAATAGCGGCTTCTTTCCGAACGGATCGCGCGCCAGCACAAGCTGCTGTGCGGTGGAATCCCACAACGCGAAGGCAAACATGCCGCGCAGCCGCGGCAACGCAGCCATGCCCCAGGCGCGCCAGGCTTCGAGCAGAACCTCGGTATCGGACTGCGTGGCGAAGCTGTGGCCCAGCCGCCGCAATTCTTCGCGCAGCTCGATGTAATTATAGATTTCGCCATTGAGGACGACGACCGTGGCGCCGTCTGCGCTCCACATCGGCTGGGTCCCGCCGGCGAGGTCGATGATCGAGAGGCGGCGATGGCCGAAAGCGAGTTGAAAGCCGTGATCCGCCGTGTGGCCAAGCCAGACACCCGAGCCATCCGGGCCGCGATGCGCCAGCCGGTCGGTGAGATCGATGAGCAGCCCGCGATCGCGCGCCTTCGCTTCGGGCAATGCCCATCCGAACAGTCCACACATCAACACAAGGTCCGTGATTCGCAGCCGGCCGGAAAATAGCACAACCGATGTTGCCGCCAATTTAAGGTTGGATTGGGAACTCGCGCGCCAAGATGGCGGTTAGAGCAGAGGGCGGCTTCCGCGGCATGGGAGAAGGCAGTCGCGTGCGCCGGGCGAGGTAGGATGCTTCCCAGACTTTGTCATATCGGTCGCGCCGGTCAGGCGGAGACGGCCCGCGCAAGCCTGGAGCGCGCCAGGTCGTTGGGCTTCGGCGGCGTCGTGGTGGCCGCCGAGCCGGCCTCCTGGAAAGCCGAGTTGCGCATGCTTGCCGAGGCCTGCGCGTCGCGCGACCTCGATGTCTATGTCGATGCGGATTTCGCGCAATGGGATCTGCATGCCGAACTGGTGGAGCAGAACCCCGACTGCTTCGCCATCCGCCGCGAAGGTGTGGGCGAGATCGTCGATCCGCGCATGCCCGGCCGGGGACATGGCTGTGCTTTGCTACGGAGTTGTGACGACTTGGCGCCCGTCGCGGCCTGGTGCGAGGCGTGTGTTGCGGAAGCTGTCGGAGCGGGCGTCAGGGGATTTCGTGTCATCCATCCCGGCGGCGCGGGAACACAGCTCTGGAACACGCTTATTCCTGCGGCCCGCGAGCAAACAAACCGCGCGATTGACATGATTGCGGACACGACGGGCGTTCCGCGCAGCGATCTCGGTCTGCTGGCGGACGCCGGATTCGATTTCACGCTGTCCTCACTGCCGTGGTGGGATGGTCGCGCGAACTGGTTGATCGAAGAACACGCCGCACTCGCCCGCATCGCGCCGGTGATCGCGCAGGTTGATTCCACGACAAAACTTCCGCCTGTGTCTCTCGCCGCGCGGCGCGCTCGCCTGGTGCTCGCTGCCGCAACCGGTTCTGGAATGCTGATGCCGCTGGACTTCTCCGACGTTGCGTCGCCGGATGACAGGGAAGCGCGCGAACTGTTCGACAGCATCCGTGCGGTGAACGCCTTTTTTGCGGCGCAGGAGAACGCACGCCAGATTCTGCTCAAGCCGACAGGCGCGAGCGCGAATATAACGGTTCTGATGCGCACGGACGGCTCGGACCTTTCACTGGCGAACGAGGCGTTCGTGGCTCTCGTCAATCCGGCCGCGTCCATTGGTGTCACGCCCGGCGAGGAAACGCGTGCCGCACTCGGCGATTTCGACGCGCTCCACCCCCTACTCGATGCGGGCGGCGCAGAACAGCGCCTGCCGCCCGGTGCCGCGCGACTGTTTCATGCCACCCGTTCGGCGCCGATCCGGGCGACAGGTTCCGAGGAAAGGGTCGGTGTAATGGCAGCGTCCGCGCTTCCCCGCATCGTGATCAGCAATGTGACCCCCTCCGTAGCCGCTGGGCGGTTTCCAGCGCGCCGCATCGTGGGCGAACGGGTGAGCGTCGAAGCGGATATCTTCACCGACGGCCATCCTTTGCTTGCCGCCGAACTCGCCTGGCGCTCGGAAGATGAAGAGGACTGGCATCGCGAACGGATGATCGCGACCGAGAATGATCGTTGGCGCGCGGCCTTCGATCTCGCGCGTATCGGCCGCTATCGGTTCCGTGTTTCAGCATGGATCGATGTTTACGGCGGCTTCGTGCGCGACCTGTTGCGCAAGCGGGAGGCCGGCCAGGATATCGCACTCGATCTTCGCGAAGGGGCCGATCTGCTGCACGCCGAGTGCGAACATGCGGCCGGCGCGGCGCGCGCCGCGCTGAACCAGATCCTCGAAGCGTTCGATGAGATTTCGCAAGGCGACCGCGCGGAACTGTTGACCGCGCCCGAAACACTGGAAGCTGCGCGGCGCGGCGGCGAACGCCGCTTCCTCGTCAGGAGCGAAATTCATTCCGTCGATGCCGAACGCGCGAAGGCGCGTTTTGCCAGCTGGTACGAACTATTTCCCCGCTCGCAGACGAACGAGATTTCGCACCCCGGCACGCTGCGCGATGTCATTACACGCCTGCCGGCGATCGCGGAAATGGGCTTCGACGTCCTCTATATGACGCCTATCCATCCGATCGGAAAAACCCGCCGCAAGGGGCGCAACAATGCGCTCGAGGCGGGGCCGGGCGATCCCGGCAGCACCTATGCGATCGGTTCGCGCGAAGGCGGACATGAGGCCATCCATCCCGAACTCGGCACGATGGAAGATTTCCGCGCGCTGGTGACGGCTGCCCATGAACACGGGGTGGAGATCGCTCTCGATTTCGCCATCCAATGCTCGCGCGACCATCCTTGGCTCGAAGAGCACAAGGGCTGGTTTGCCTGGCGGCCCGACGGCTCCATCCATTTCGCCGAGAACCCGCCCAAGAAATACGAAGACATCGTCAATATCGATTTTTTCGCGCCCGACGCCGTGCCGTCGGCCTGGCTCGCATTGCGCGATATCATTCTCCACTGGATCGACGCCGGCGTGCGCATCTTCCGCGTCGACAATCCCCACACCAAGCCGTTCCCGTTCTGGGAATGGATGATCGCCGACGTGCGCGCGCGCCATCCGAACACGATCTTCCTTTCCGAGGCGTTCACACGCCCGAAGATCATGTATCACCTGGCACAGCTCGGCTTCTCGCAGTCATATACTTATTTCATATGGCGGAATACGAAGCGCGAGCTTACCGAATACATGACGGAGCTGACCACTCCGCCGGTGTCGGAGTTCTTCCGCCCGCATTTCTTCGTCAACACGCCCGACATCAATCCGTATTTCCTGCAGACCTCGGGGCGGGCCGGCTTTCTCATCCGCGCGGCGCTGGCGACAACGCTTTCGGGCCTTTGGGGCATGTATTCGGGCTACGAGCTCTGCGAATCCGAGCCGTTGCCGGGCCGCGAAGAGTATAACAATTCGGAAAAATACGAAATCCGAACCCGCGACTGGGCTGCACCGGGCAACATCATCGCTGAGATCGCCGCCCTCAATCGCCTGCGGAAAGAGGAACCTGCGCTGCAGAGCCATCTCGGGCTCACCTTCTATAATGCGTTTAATGATCAGATACTCTATTACGGCAAGGAGGCGCCTGGTCATGGCGACCGTATCCTGGTGGCGGTCAACCTCGATCCGCATCACCCGCAGGAGGCCGATTTCGAGGCGCCGTTGTGGGAATGGGGCCTGACCGACGACAGGACACTCGAAGTCGAAGACCTGCTGCGCGGCACGCGATTTGTCTGGCACGGGAAAATGCAGCGCATGCGGCTCACGCCCGAAGCGCCCTATGCAATCTGGCGCGTGCGTCCAGCGCGTGAACCTTGAATATGGCACGGCGCAAGTCCTCAGTCCTGCTGAACGATCCCCACTGGTACCGCGACGCGGTCATCTATCAGTTGCACGTCAAATCGTTCTTCGATTCGAACAATGATGGCGTCGGCGATTTTCCCGGCCTGATCAGGCGGCTCGATTATCTCGCCGAACTCGGCATCAACGCGGTCTGGCTGCTGCCCTTTTATCCGTCGCCGCGGCGCGACGACGGATACGACATCTCCGACTATCGCGGCGTTCATCCCGAATATGGAACTATCGGCGACGTGCGCACCTTCATCAACGAGGCCCATGCGCGCGGGATCCGCATCATCACCGAACTCGTCATCAACCATACGTCGGATCAGCATCCCTGGTTCCAGCGGGCACGGCGGGCGAAGCCAGGCTCGGCCGCGCGCGACTTCTATGTGTGGTCCGACAACGACCGGGGTTATGCCGGCACAAGGATCATCTTTCTCGATACCGAGAAATCCAACTGGACCTGGGACGAGGTAGCAAAAGCCTATTACTGGCACCGCTTCTATGCGCACCAGCCGGATCTGAACTTCGACAATCCGCGGGTGCTCAAGGCCGTCATTTCGGTGATGCGCTTCTGGCTCGACATGGGCGTGGACGGGCTCCGGCTCGATGCCGTGCCCTATCTCGTCGAGCGGGAAGGCACATCCAACGAAAATCTGCCTGAGACGCACGCCATCCTGAAATACATCCGCAAGGTCGTGGACGACCATTATCCCGACCGCATGCTGCTCGCGGAAGCCAATCAATGGCCGGAGGACATCCAGGAATATTTTGGCGCCGGCGACGAATGCCACATGGTGTTCCATTTCCCGCTGATGCCGCGCATGTACATGGCGATCGCCCAGGAAGACCGGTTTCCGATCACCGATATCATCCGGCAGACCCCTGATACCCCACCCGGCTGCCAATGGGCGATCTTCCTCCGCAATCACGATGAACTGACGCTGGAAATGGTGACCGACCGCGAACGTGATTACTTATGGGAGGTCTATGCCTCGGACCGGCGCGCGCGGCTCAATCTCGGCATCAGGCGGCGTCTTGCGCCCTTGCTCGAAAACGATCGCCGCCGCATCGAGCTGATGAACAGCCTGCTGCTCACAATGCCGGGAACGCCGATCATCTATTACGGCGACGAGATCGGCATGGGCGACAATATCCATCTGGGCGATCGCGACGGTGTACGAACGCCGATGCAATGGTCCGTCGATCGAAATGGCGGCTTCAGCCGCTCCGATCCGGCCTCGCTCGTACTGCCGCCGGTGATGGATCCGATCTGGGGTTATGAGGCGGTGAATGTGGAAGCGCAGTGGCGCAATCCCCATTCGCTGCTCAACTGGCTGCGCCATATGCTGGTGGAGCGGGGCCGCCATCAGGCGTTTGGCCGCGGAACACTGCGCCTGTTGCAACCACAGAATCGCAAGGTGCTCGCCTATCTGCGCGAATATGATGGCGACACGATCCTTTGCGTCGTGAACGTGTCGCGTTCGGCGCAGGCCGTTGAACTCGAACTGAGCGAATTTGCCGGACGTACGCCTATTGAGCTTCTCGGCGGAACGCCGTTCCCGCTGATCGGCCAACTGACCTATCTGCTGACGCTTCCGCCCTATGGTTTCTATTGGTTCAAGCTCAGCAAGGATGCGCAGGCGCCCGCGTGGAGCACGGCCACGGCCGGACCGTTCATCGAGCACCAGACATTCGTGTTGCGCGGAAGCCTCGCCCAGTCGCTTGAGGGCAGAACCAGGGAAATACTCGAGCGCGATATCCTGCCCGTCTACATACAGGGCCGGCGCTGGTTTCAGCAGAAGGGAGCAGAGATTCGCGAGACGCGGATACTTGCCGCAGCACCCATGCCGGGTGCGGAGGACGACGCCGCGCTCGTCGATATCGAAGTAACGATCCAGGGCGAAAAAATATGCTACGCGTTGCCCATGGCGATCGCGTGGGAGGACATTCCGCCGTCTCCGTTCGAGGCGCCGCTCGCCTTTGCACGCGCGCGGCGGGCGCGGCGGGTCGGCCTGCTCACGGATGGTTTTGCATCGGCGAGTTTCGCGCATGCGGTCCTGGGCGGGCTTGCCGGCCACGAACAAATTTCATTCGGCAGGGCCGAAATCGATTTCCTGCCGCTCGGCAGCACCGCGGCGGAAATACCGCTCGATGCACCCATAGAATGGCCGGGCGCGGAACAGACAAATTCCAGCCTCGTCATTGGCCGACAGGCGGTCGTCAAGCTGTTTCGACGTGTGGTACGCGGGATTCATCCCGAAGCGGAGATGGCGCGGGTGCTGACCGAGCGTGGTTTCGCCGGCGCGCCTGCCTTGATCGGCGAAGTCGTGCGCCGGCATGCGTCGGGTGAAACGTCGGCATTTGCCGTCGTTGAGGCGTATGTCGCCAACCAGGGCGACGGCTCGCAATGGACGCATGAACAGCTGACACGCATTATCGACGAGCAGGCTGTCGCACCGACGGAAACGTACAGCGATGCGTTTGAGGCCTATTGGACCTTCGTGCGCGCGCTCGGCCGGCGCGTCGGCGAGATGCACACGGTCCTCGCGCAGCCGAGCGACGATCCGGCCTTCACGCCGGAAACTGTCGACGCCGATAATGTGAAGGCCGCCTGCGCCGGTGCGCGCGATCAGCTCAAGGCCGCACTCAAATGTCTGGTCCGGACCGAAGACAAAAACCGGCGGCATCTGGTTGCACAACTCGCGTCGCGGCGCGATGACGTTCTCGATAGGCTCGTAAAGCTGCTCGAGGCGGGGCTCGGCTCGCCGCGCACGCGCATTCATGGCGACCTGCATCTCGGGCAGGTATTGGTCTGCGGCAGTGATGTCTCCATTATCGATTTCGAAGGCGAACCGCTTCGGCCGCTGAAGGAGCGGCGCGCGAAGCGCAGCCCGATGCGGGACGTCGCAGGGATGGTCCGCTCGTTCGACTACGCCGCGGGGATCATCGAACGCGAGCGCAAACTTGCTCCCGGGGCGCCTGGCCAGGCACGTGCCGCAGAGCTGCTCGCGGAATTCCGGCGGCTCGCTGAAATGCATTTCCTCGAAGCCTATGGCGAAGGCCGCGGACGCCCTCTGGACGGCGCGGAAAGCCAGGTGATCCATGCATTCGCCATTGAGAAGGCGGCCTACGAGATCGTCTATGAGACAAACAATCGTCCCGACTGGGTGGATATTCCGCTGCGTGGACTTGCCAATCTTCTGCAGCGTGGACCGGAGCTAGCCGCGTGAGCGCGTTTCCGGATCACGAGTCGGACCTGGAGGCTGCGCGCGCGCTGGCGGCGGGCCGTTTCACGGATCCGTTTTCCTATCTCGGGCCGCATCCGGGCGCGCATGGAACGCTCGTGCGCGCCTTTCTTCCCGGAGCGATCGGCGTCGAGGTGCTTGCGCGCGGGGACGGCGAATCCCTCGGCCGCCTTGCAGAGCTGCATCCGGATGGTTTGTTTGCCGGCCCGTTATCGCATTTCGTGCCCTATGTCCTTCGCATCGAGTGGCCGCATTCGGTCCAGGAGATCGAAGATCCTTATTCCTTTGGTCCGATTCTCGGCGATATCGATCTGCATCTCTTTTCCGAGGGGGCACATTACCGGCTGGCGGAACGGTTCGGATCGATCGCGACGACAGATGACGGCGTACCCGGCGTGCAGTTCGCCGTATGGGCGCCAAATGCGAAACGTGTCTCGGTCGTCGGCGATTTCAATGCCTGGGATGGAAGCCGCCACCCGATGCGGCTGCGCCATTCGGCCGGCGTGTGGGAAATCTTCATTCCGCGGCTCGCTCCCGGCGAGCGCTACAAATATGAGATTGTCGGGCCCTCCGGCGAAACATTGCCGCTCAAGGCAGACCCGCTTGCGCGCGCGACCGAGCATCCACCGTCGACGGCATCGGTCGTGCCGCGTCCCTGGACTTTCCATTGGACGGACTCCGACTGGATGGCGACGCGGGGTGCCCGCCAGCTGTCGTCCTCACCCATCTCGATCTACGAAGTCCATGCCGCGTCGTGGCTCCGGCCTGTGGGCGATCCCCTTGGTACGCTCGATTGGCTGACACTCGCCGAGCGGCTTATTCGATATGTCAGCGACCTCGGATTTACCCACATCGAGATGCTGCCGATCATGGAGTATCCCTTCGGCGGCTCCTGGGGTTATCAACCGCTATCGCAATTTGCGCCGAGCGCGCGCTTCGGGCCGCCGCAGGAATTTGCGCATTTCGTGGATGCCTGCCATCGCGCCGGACTCGGCGTGATCCTCGATTGGGTGCCCGGGCATTTCCCCACCGATCCGCACGGCCTCGCGCGCTTCGACGGCACGCCGCTTTATGAACACGCGGATCCCCGCGAAGGCTTTCACCGCGACTGGAATACTTACATCTACAATCTCGGCCGCCGGGAAGTGCAGGGTTTCCTGATCGCCAGCGCGCTCTATTGGCTCGAGACATTCCATGTCGACGGGTTGCGGGTGGATGCGGTCGCATCGCTGCTCTATCGCGATTATTCGCGGGCGCAAGGCGAATGGGTTCCCAATCGCCATGGCGGCCGCGAGAATCTCGAAGCAATCGATTTCCTCAGCCGGTTGACCGGGCTGGTGCGCGAGCGCGTTCCCGGCGCCATTACGGTAGCCGAGGAATCGACCGCGTGGCCCGGCGTGTCGGCGCCCGTGGAACAAGGCGGCCTCGGTTTCGATTTCAAATGGAACATGGGCTGGATGCACGACACGCTGTCCTACATCTCCGAAGACCCCGTGCATCGCCGCTGGCATCACGACAAGATGACGTTCGGACTGATCTACGCGTTTGCCGAACGTTTCATACTTCCGCTGTCGCATGACGAAGTGGTGCACGGAAAAGGCTCCCTTTACGGACGCGTGCCGGGTGACGCCTGGCAGAAGCTGGCGACGCTGCGTGCGTATTTCGGCTTCATGTGGACGCACCCGGGAAAGAAGCTTCTCTTCATGGGTGGCGAACTCGCGCAGACCCGCGAGTGGAACCATGATGGCGAGATCGACTGGGAACTTCTCAACGATCCCGGCCATGCCGGCGTGCAACGGCTCGTCGGCGATCTGAACCGTCTTCATCGCAGCGAGCCCACGCTGCATGAGCAGGATGCGGAAAGCGCGGGGTTTGTCTGGATAGTGGGCAACGACGCGGACAACAGCGTCTACGCCTATGAACGTCACGCGGAGGGCGAGGCGCCGCTCGTCATTGTCGTGAACATGACGCCCGTGCCACGGCGGAGATATCGCATCGGAGTGCCGCGAGCGGGATTCTGGCGCGAAATCTTGAACACGGATGCCGCGCTCTATGGCGGCGGCAATCTTGGCAATGCCGGCGGGGCGCAGTCGGAGCACGTCGCGGCGCAAGGCCGCGATCATTCCATCGAACTCATGCTACCTCCGCTCGCCACACTTATTTTGAAACATGAATAGCAAACCCAGCCTGGACCAACATTCTGCGTGCTTCGACGAGCTCAACATGCGGGGAGTCTTTATGCCATCAATGGTTGTGCAAATAACAGATGTCCTCATGCCGGGCCTGTCGGATGCAGTCAGCTGACATGGAATATTCCATCGCAAAACTCGATGCGGGCCAGCCTTTTCCGCTGGGCGCGAACTGGGACGGGCTGGGCGTCAATTTTGCGGTGTTCTCCGCTCACGCCACAAAGCTGGAGCTTTGCCTGTTCGATCCGATAGGGCGCCGCGAGACCGCGCGTTTCGAGCTTCCCGAGCGGAGCGAAGATATCTGGCACGGCTATCTACCCCAGGCGCAACCGGGACTTGTCTATGGCTTTCGCGCCCACGGTCCATATGAACCGCAGCACGGCTTGCGCTTCAACCCGCACAAATTATTGCTCGATCCCTATGCACGCCGGCTGGTGCACAATCTGCGCTGGACGGACGCGCTGTTCGGATATCGGGTCCATTCCCCACGCGCGGATTTGAGCTTCGACCGGCGCGACAGCGCGCCTGCCATGGTGAAGGCGGCCGTCGACGACGACACCTTTGAATGGGGGGGGGATAAACGGCCCTGCATCCCGTGGAGCGACACGGTGATCTACGAAACCCATGTGCGGGGCATAACGAAGTTGCTGGACCGCGTACCGCCCCCGGCACGCGGGACCTTCGCCGGCCTCACTCATCCCTTCGTGATCGAACATCTGAAACGGCTCGGAATAACCGCTGTCGAGCTGCTTCCGGTCCACGCTTTCCTGCATGACCGGATGCTCCTCGAGAAAAAGCTCACGAACTACTGGGGCTACAACACGCTTGCCTTTTTCGCGCCCGAGCCACGCTATCTTTCCAACGGCAGCGCGCACGAAATGCGCGCGGCCGTGCGCAGGCTCCACGCAGCCGGAATCGAAGTGATCCTGGATGTCGTCTACAACCACACCTGCGAAGGCGGCGAGATGGGGCCGACGCTCTCCTGGCGGGGGCTCGACAATGCAAGCTACTACCGGCTGCCGGCCGAAAGCCGCCGCCGTTATATCAATGACACCGGAACCGGAAACACGCTCAACGCCTCTCATCCGCGCGTGCTGCAGATGGTGCTCGATTCGCTCCGCTACTGGGCGACGTCTTTCCGCGTGGATGGATTCCGCTTCGATCTCGGCGTCACGCTTGGCCGCGAGGATCACGGTTTCGATCCCGGCAGCGGTTTCTTTGACGCGTTGCGTCAGGATCCGGAGCTGTCGAAGCTGAAGATCATCTCCGAACCCTGGGACCTCGGGCCCGGCGGTTACCAGGTCGGGCGTCACCCGGCCGGGTTCGCGGAATGGAATGACCGCTTCCGCGACAGCGTGCGGCGCTATTGGCGCGGCGAGGCAGGCATGCGGCCTGATCTCGCCGGCCGACTTTCGGGCTCCGCCGACCTGTTCGAACATGACCGCCGCCGACCCTGGGCATCGATCAACTTCATCACCGCCCATGACGGCATGACGCTCGAAGACCTCGTCAGCTACAACCAGAAGCACAATGAGGCGAACGGCGAAAACAATACGGATGGGCAGTCGGAGAATCACTCCAACAACTGGGGCGTCGAAGGGGCGGAGGCCGACGCCGCCGTGAAGGCGGTGCGGGCGCGAGTCAAGCGCTCGATGCTGATGACACTGTTCGCCGCCATGGGCACGCCCATGCTGCTCGGCGGCGATGAATTCGGCCGTTCGCAACAAGGCAACAACAACGCCTATTGCCAGGACAATGACGTCTCATGGTTCGACTGGAAGCTTCTGGATGCCGAAGAGGGACGTGAGCTCCAGCGTTTCGTGGAGAGGTTGACCGCAATCCGGCGCGCCTTTCCTCGACCGAAGGCGTTTCTTCACGGTAGGAAACAGATCGCACCGGGACTTGTGGATATCGAATGGTTCGACGAACGCGGCACGCGCCTCAGCGAGCAGGACTGGCAAAATCCCGAAGGGCGCGCGCTCATCCTTTATCTGGCAGACGGCACGAACGACGGGCCGGCGCACATCACGGGGCTTGCAATGAACGCGTCGGGCAACCCGCTCGATTATCATTTGCTGGAGAATGTGCGTTGGCGGCTGCTGCTCGACAGCGGCATGCCCGAACGCGAGGAAATGGTGCTCGACCAGCCCCTCTACCACATCGATCCGCACGGCGCGGCGCTGTTCGCGGGCGAGTGGACCGGGTGATTCCGCGGAAACAAATCAACCTGGCACTGACTTACCAGCGACGCCGGCCCATCATGTACTCTTCATCGTGACGGACAATTCGACAGACTGGTTTGGTCCGCGGAAGAATGGAAGCGAGTTCCATCTCTGGGCCCCTGCGCCGCGCGATATTGCACTGGAGGTGGAGGGCAGCGCGCCCGTTTCGATGCCGGCCGATTCAGATGGGCGACGCGAAGTTGTTTCTGCGGCAGACGCCGGTACGCGCTACCGGTTTCGCGTCGGCGATGAATTGCGCGTGCCAGATCCCGCGTCGCGTGCCCAGGATGGTGATATTGCCGACGCAAGCCTGGTCGTCGATCCTGACGCATATCTCTGGCAGTGCCGTGACTGGCGGGGGCGGCCGTGGGAAGAGACCGTCCTTTATGAACTGCATGTCGGTCTGCTCGGCGGGTTCGATGGCGCGGCCTCGCAACTCGAGCGCATCGCGCGGCTGGGGTTCACGGCCGTCGAACTGATGCCGGTCGCCGATTTTCCCGGCCGCCGCAACTGGGGTTATGACGGCGTTCTGCCCTTCGCACCGGATCGCGCCTATGGCGTGCCCGAACAATTGAAACACCTGGTCGATCGCGCACATGCGCTCGGACTCATGGTGTTTCTCGACGTGGTCTATAATCACTTTGGACCGGAGGGAAACCGGCTCGCCGAATATGCGCCGCAATTCTTCCGCTCCGACCTGCAGACGCCATGGGGGAACGCAATCGATTTCCGCGAGCCCATGGTGCGTCGCTTCTTCATCGAAAATGCCGTCTACTGGGTGCGCGAATTCCGCTTCGACGGGCTGCGCCTCGACGCGGTGCATGCGATCCGCGACAGGAATTTTCTTCAGGAACTGGCGACGGAAGTGCGGGCGAGCGTGCCCGCCGAACGCCATGTCCATCTGGTCGTCGAAAATGACGACAACGATGCCGATCTGCTGCGGAATGGTTTCGACGCGCAATGGAATGACGATCTCCACCACGCGCTCCACGTGCTCCTGACGGGTGAAACGGGGGGCTATTATGCGGATTACGCGGAGACCACGCGCGCGCTGGCTCGCGCACTCGCCGAAGGATTCGTCTATCAGGGCGAGCCGTCGCAGCATCGCGGCGCCGCACGCGGCGCGCCGAGCGCGGATCTTCGGCCGACGGCGTTTGTGTCCTTCCTCCAGAACCACGACCAGATCGGCAATCGGGCCTTTGGCGAGCGGCTGATCGTGCTCGCCGATCCGCCGGCGCTGCGGGCGGCCATTGCGCTGCAATTGCTCTGCCCGCAGATTCCGCTGGTTTTCATGGGCGAAGAAGCCGGCGCGCGCGAGCCATTCCTTTATTTCACCGATCACAAACCGGAGCTCGCCGAAGCGGTGCGGAAGGGCCGCCGCGAGGAGTTCGCCAGATTTCCCGAATTTGCCGATCCGCAGCGGCGCGAACAGATTCCCGATCCGAACGTGCCGGAAACTTTCGAACGCTCCCGGCCGTCATTCGAAGGCGCGCAGGCCACCGAATGGAATGGTTTCTATTCGGAACTCATGCGTCTGCGGCGCGAACATATAATTCCACGTCTGAAAGGAGCGCACGCCGAGGGCACCGAAATTCTGGGCGACGGTGCGGTGCTGGCGCGCTGGCGCATGGGCGACGGCGCGAGACTCAGTCTCGCCGTCAATCTCGGCCGTCACGCGGCCATTGGAAATTTTCCGCACCAGGCGCCGTTCTGGGGCGAGGCGGGCGCGGAGCTCGCGATCAATTCAACAGCCGCATGGATCGGGACATGACAGAGGACGTGGCGGTCATCGCGCTCGCGGGGCGGGCGGGCCTTGAAGTCGAGTGGACCGACGCGAACGGCGCCCGTCGGACCGTCGGTCCCGACACGCTCAAAGCCGTCCTGAAAGCCCTCGATTTTCCCGCGGAGAACCCTGCCGATATCTCCGAAAGCGCCGCGCGTCTGAGCCATGATTTGCACGCCATCCCACCCTTGCAGGTCGTGCGGCCGGGCCAGGCGGTTCGGATTGCGAGCAGCCGCCACGCGGACCTGCTGCAGCCCGACGGAACGCGCACGGCGTTGCAGCCTCGCCCGGCTGATGGCGAAGAGTCTTTGCTTCACGCGCCGCGGGAGCCTGGTTATTACAACATCGAATGTGACAACGGGGCGTTTGCTCTTGCCGTTGTGCCCCGGCATTGCGTGAGGCCGCAGGATGTCGGGAAGGGGCATAAGCTCGCCGGCATCGCCGTCCAGATCTATTCGTTGCGCGGCGGCACGAGCGGGAGTTTCGGGGATTTCGCCGCGCTTGCGAGTTTCGCGAAGAACGCCGGTCATGCAGGCCTGGACGCCATCATGGTCAGTCCGACCCACGCATTGTTCGGAGCCGATCCCGGAAGTTTCAGTCCTTATTCGCCTTCAACGCGTCTGTTCTTCAATCCGCTATTCGCGGACGTCACTTTGGAAGGTCTGCCGGGGAAGGAAGATACCGGCAGCGATGGGCTGATCGACTGGCGGCGCGCCGGGCCGGCCAAATATCAACGACTGGGCGAAGCCTTTGGGCGATTTCGGGAAAAGACGGATCACACCGAATTCACCACTTTCTGCCGCGAGGGTGGCGACAGACTCCGGGGCCATGCGCTGTTCGAGGCGCTCGACGCGAGATTCCGCAAAGACGGCGTTATCGGTTTTGCAAACTGGCCGGCCGAATTTCGGGGACCGCGCGCCTCAAACGCAATTGGGCATGCGTGCACCCCGCCTGAAGAGATCGAATTCCAGCTGTTTCTGCAATGGCTGAGCGCGCGGAGCGTGGCCGCGGCGCAGAAGGCGGCGCGCGAGTCCATGGCTATCGGGCTCATCGCCGATATCGCCGTCGGAGTGGACCCGCACGGAAGCCACGTCTGGAGCGCGCCGGATGAACTTCTGCGCGGCCTGCATATCGGCGCGCCGCCCGATATCTTTCAGACGCGCGGGCAGGATTGGGGATTGACGAGTTTTTCGCCAAGCGCACTGCGTCGTACGGGTTATGCGTCTTTCCTTGCGATGCTGAGCGCCAATATGGCGCACGCGGGCGGCGTGCGGATCGATCATGCGCTCGGCATGAGGCGGCTGTGGGTTATTCCGTCAGGTGGTTCGCCGGCCGACGGTGTGTATCTGCGTTATCCGCAGCGCGAGCTTCTCGGGCTCACCGCACTCGAATCGCAGCGGCATCAGGCAATTGTCATCGGAGAAGATCTCGGCACGGTGCCGGAAGGATTCCGTGACGAGCTTGCGGAAAAAGGGGTTCCCGGCATGCAAGTGCTGTGGTTCGAGCGCGACCGGGCAGCAAACTTTATCAGTCCCGGCCAATGGCGGCGCGACGCGGCGGCCATGACGACGACGCATGATCTTCCGACCGTTGCAGGCTGGTGGAGCGGACACGACATCGACTGGCAGGCGCGGCTGGGGCGATTGCGGTCTCTCGAAGACCAGGAACGAAACGAACGCGCGGCGGATCGCGAGCGGCTGTGGTCGGCCTTGCGCCGCGCGCGATGTGCGACCGGTGCGGCGCCGCCTGCCGGCGAGCCTGAGCTCATTATTAACGCGGCGCTGCAATTCATCGGGAAAGCGCGCTGCAGTCTCGCCATCGCCCCAACTGAAGACATTGCAGGGGAGCGCGACCAACCGAATCTTCCGGGAACAACCGACGAACATCCCAACTGGCGCCGCCGCATGAAACAGGGCGGTCTCCTGTGCGACCAGGCCACGCGCAACCGTATCGAGGCATTCGTCTCCGCGAGGCGCGCAACATGATCCCGCGGGCCACATACCGCCTCCAGTTGCGAAAGGAATTCGCCTTCGAAGACGCCTGCACCGTCGTACCCTATCTCGCGCGGCTCGGCGTCAGTCACGTCTATGCTTCGCCAATCCTCGCTGCGCGCCGGGGATCCCAGCACGGCTATGATGTTGTGGATTTCACGCGCATCAATGACGAACTCGGCGGCGAGGAGGGATTCCGCAGATTTGTTGCAAGACTGAAGACGCATGGCATGGGCCTGATCGTGGACATCGTTCCCAATCACATGGCAGCCGGGGAAGAAAATGCCTGGTGGATGGATGTTCTCGCGCATGGCCGCGCCAGTGGTCACTCCCGCTGTTTCGACATCGATTGGGAGCCGCCGGATCCAACTTTGAAAAACAAAGTTTTGCTGCCGGTTCTCGGCGTGCCGCTTGCCGAAACGCTCGCGCGTGGCGAAATAAGAGTTGCGCTCGATGAGAACGGCAAGGCGGTTCTGGCCTATGCCGAGCATCGTTTCCCGTTGCGGCCCGAGGACAGCGGCGTCGTGTCGGAAAGCGGGGGGCAGGGGCTCCGCCAACCTGATGCCCTCTACAATTTGCTGGAACAACAGCATTACCGGCTTGCCTGGTGGCGCACAGCGGGCGACCTCATCAACTGGCGCCGTTTCTTCGATATCAACGATCTCATTGCCCTGCGAATGGAAGATGATGCGGTCTTCGAAGCGGTGCATGCAAAGGAGCTTGCGCTTTATGAGGAGGGACTCATCGACGGTTTCCGCGTCGATCATGTCGACGGCCTTGCCGATCCACGCGCGTACTGCCGCAAACTGCGCGCGCGTCTCGATGGTTTGCGTCCCGGCGCGTATCTGGTGGTCGAAAAGATCCTCGCGCCCGGCGAGACGCTGCCCGGCGATTGGGGCGTGGACGGCACCACCGGCTATGACTTCATGAATGATGTGGGCGCGCTGCTCCATGATCCCGACGGCGCGCAACCGCTCGCCCGGGCCTGGGCAGAAATCAGCGGGCGGCCAGCCGATTTCGACGCAGAGGAGCGCGAAGCGCGGCGCGAGCTTCTCCAGTCCAAATTTCATGGCGCCTTCGAAGCACTGGTGCGAAGTTTTTTCGCAACGGTGCCGGCGATCGCTGACGACATGACGGAAGGCGCGTTTCAGCGCGCCCTGATGCGCCTCTTGGCAGAACTACGAATTTATCGGACCTACGCGACGGGAGACCGGAATTCGCTGTTGCCAGGTTCTTTTTTCGATGCCGCCGTGCATCGCGCGCTGCAGCGCGCACCGGCGAGCGACGCGGCTGTCCTTCGCCATATCGTCGGGATATTCCAGAGCAGTGGCGAGGGAGAGACCGGACCGCGCCGCGTTGCCGTGCGCAGGTTCAATCAACTTTCTGCCTCGCTGGCTGCGAAAGCGGGCGAGGACACCGCATTCTATCGTTACGGGAGGTTGCTGTCGCGCAATGAGGTCGGCTCCGACCCCGATGAATTCGAGTTGACGCCGCCCGAATTCCACGCCCGCGCACGCTGGCGGTTGAAAGGCGCGCCAATGCTGGCCACCGCGACCCATGATCACAAGCGGGGCGAAGATGCGCGCATGCGGCTCGCCGTGCTGAGCGAAATATCGGCGGAATGGCTGACGACTGTGGGCGCCTGGTTTGAATCCAATGCTGCGATCCGGGACGGCGGGATCGATCCTGCGGACGAATATCAGCTTTATCAAACATTGGTCGGATCCTGGCCACAGGATCTTGATTGGCAGGACCCGGAGTATCTTGGCCGGTTTCGGGAACGAGCCCTTGCCTGGCAGCTGAAATCGCTGCATGAGGCGAAACTGCGCAGTTCGTGGGCGGATCCCGACAAATCCTACGAAGATGCGAGCGCCGGCTTTGTGCGGCGTCTGCTCGACCCGGGGTATCCCAGAGGATTTCTTCGCGACCTATCCGCATTTGTCGAGCGGATTGCGCCGGCCGCGGCGCTGAACGGCCTTGTTCAAACAACGCTTCGCTGCACGGTGCCGGGTGTGCCCGACCTGTATCAGGGAGCGGAATTCTGGGATTTGAGCCTCGTCGATCCCGACAATCGCAGGCCGGTCGATTTCGTTGCCCGCGTGACGGCGTTGGGACGCGACACCAATTCGAGGAAGTCCCTGGGAAACTGGCGCACCGGCGAAATAAAGCAGTATGTAATCGGGCAATTGCTCGCGTTGCGCAACCGACTTGCGGGCTGTTTTCTCTCTGGCGATTACCAGCCGCTCGAACCAACCGGACTGCGCGCGAGAAATATTGCCGGCTTTGCACGTCGGCATGGTGAGGCAGACATTGTAGTAGTTGTGCCACGGCGTTGCGCCGGAGCCTGCATCGCAGAAGGTCTCCCTTTGCCCGGCCGGGACTTCTGGGGCGACACGACCGTGCTGCTTCCGGACGACTTCCACGGCCGCACGTTGTACTCTCTATTTGATCCTGAGACGAGGATTGTCGCCAGTCGCGCCCGTTGCACGGATATGTTCCGGCGCTTCCCCGTTGCCGTCCTCCTGAGCGCGTAACTGCGCGCGCGTTATGCAGCAGCGCGGATATCCAGCGTTACGCGAGGGGCACGAAAATTGGCGATTTCACGAAGCCGTTCGGGCTCGAGCAATCTGACCAGCCCGCCTTTGAATTCGATGAGCTGAGTGCGCCGCAACTGCTGCAGCGTTCGATTGAGGTGCACGACGCTGAGGCCCAACGCGTCTGCCATGATTTCCTGCGTGAGCGGAATCGCGACGCTCGTCTCGCCCGCGAGGCCGACCAGACCCAGCCTTTCGTGGATTTCCAGGATGAAATGTGCGGTGCGCTCATATGCGGTCTGCCGGCCGACGCGCATCAGCTGGTTCAGCAGATAGGCTTCGTCCAGGCTCGCGGTCGCATAGCAGGCCTGGGTGAGGCCCGGATGGGACTCCACCTCGCTCGTGATTACCGTGCCCAACAGGGCGGCGTCGGCGATTACGACCGGCGTCAGTGCAAGCGAAGTCGTCAATGCAACAGCCTGGGGGCGCAAACAGAGGCCGTAAATGTCGCCGGGCAAGATGAATTCGAATATCTGGCGGCGGCCGTCGGGCAAGGTACGGAACCGGCACGCCCACCCGGCCATGAGCAGGCGCGGGGAGTTCAGCGCTTCGCCCTCGCGGATGAGTTCGGTCCCGGCGGGCACTTCTTCGGTCCGCTGCGCGATCGATTCAAGGAGCGCCTTTTCCTTGGGCGACAAGTCAGCAAGATGCGACAGTCGACGGACCAGGAGGTCGGCATGCGAGGACGTATCGAGACCCAGGGCACGCCATCTTTCCATCGTGGTTCTCCGCTTTCTCTGAATTCCGGCCGTACTCAACTGCGGACCCTCTTCCCGGCCAGCTTCCCTCCCGTTACACGGCTGGTCAGGGTTAGCTTGCGATAAGGCTTCAAGCTCGAAACGAACAAACGAAAGGATCGTTGCCGGGGCGCCGCCGCCTGGCGCGTTAACCTTTTTGGCCGAGGCATGAAAATCCCCGGAACCTATTGCGGGGGGCAGGCTTCCCTAGGTAGCCGAACTCAGGTTGCGAGACTTCCCCATCCCGATCGGAGACGATACCCATGGCCCAACCATTCGAGCTTTCACCGCTGCCGTACGACGAGGGCGCGCTTGCCCCGACGATTTCGGCGCGAACGGTCGAGTTCCATTACCACAAGCATCACAAAACCTATGTGGAGACGCTCAACAAGCTCGTCGCAGATTCCCGCTATGCCGACATGAAACTCGAACAGATCATACGCACGACTGCGGGATCGACGACGGAAAAGGAAAACAAGATATTCAACAATGCCGGGCAGGTCTGGAATCACGATTTCTATTGGCGCAGCCTGTCGCCAAAGGCGACGACGCCATCGGGTAAGTTACTGCAGGCCATCGAGCGGGAGTTCGGCGGCCTCGATACGCTTCTTGCACAACTCGCCGAGGCCGGCACCGGTCAATTCGGAAGCGGTTGGGCATGGCTTATCTCGAAGGGCGGCAAACTTTCAGTCGCCAAGACCGGCAATGCGATGGGTCCCATGGCCGATCATGTCAACTGCCTCTTGACTATCGACGTCTGGGAACATGCCTATTATCTGGACTACCAGAATTTACGCGCCAAATATCTCGAAGCGGTGCTCGGCAAGCTGGATTGGGACTTCGCCGCGGAAAACCTCGACAAGGAAAATCACCCCGTCCGCGCCGCCGCATAGTCGCCAATGTTTGAGGATCGCGTTTGTTAACGGATGAGGCGGCGCCGGTGATTATGCGCAGGCGCCGCGACATGATATGTTCTTCCCACCTACATAGAAGCCGGACCGGTGCGGCGTATGCGCTGGCGAGAATCCCGCTGCGATCGGTTCGTCCGGGAAACATGAATTCTGCAGCAGCCGGGAGCGGGCCTCGAAGAGCCCCGAACGTCTCGTCAGCGAAAACGCGGTCGCGATAGACCGGACGCGGGCTTCAGTCCGAGTCCGAATAACCTGAGGAAGAAGCGGAGTATTCCCGGGCGCTTGCTTGCGCCCGCGTGAATCGGCTCCATTTTTCCAATTCGCCCCACAACCAGGTGTCCCAACACGTGAAACACTCCACTCTTGCCGCCGGAGCACGGGAACGACACGTTCTTTCCCGCGGAAACGCGGTTGCCCGGATATCAACCATGCGGCCGAAAGAGTTAGCGGTCGATTAACAACCGTCAACCATGCGCTGTGTTCCGCACAATACTAGCGATAACCGTGCCCGGTTAATGCCCGCCACCCGGTCCCGGAACCAGCGGCGGATTGGTTCCGGGCAATGTCCCTGCTTCGCTGTTCGTGCGCCGGCACATGCTAAGCCCATTGCTGTAGCCAGCCCGATAGGCGTCGTCGCTCTTGAGAAGCTGCTTGTCGCCCACCGTGCGGTCGCGCAGATCAGCGCCCTGATCGGTCGCGGCCTGGCAGCCGTCCTCATAGCCCTCCTGGAAACTCGGATTCTTGCGCAGCGCGGGATCGCCGCCCGCGCAGCCTGCAAGGGTCCAAACGACAAGGGCAGCGCCTGGTAAAAAACGGCTCATTCTCATTGATCGACGGTCACCGACTGGCCGGACTGCAATATCACTATACGCGATTCAATTGCGGCCGCCACCTTGGTGCTGTCTGCGCCCTGATTGTATCAAGACTCCATGCTTGCCGCGTCGGGTGCGCGGGCACGAACGAGAATCGCTGGCGAAGCGGCAATGAAATAAGGCGCGACATTCGGGCTTGTTATGGTGCTCCGGCAAGCGCGCGTATGGCGTCCCAGCAGGAAATGATCCCGACCACTTTATCCGTCTCTTTTTCCACGACCGGAATGGGTGTGCGGCTGCGGCAGCAAAGGCGGATCGCTTCGATTTCGGGTTCATCAGGCGCAAGACGCGCGGCGTCGCGATCCGCCACTTCGGAGACGCGGCGGCGCTTCACTTCTTCATATCTGTGGCGCAACTCACGGGGATCGTCGGAGATGAAACGCAGATTCGACATGAAATTGCCGGCAAGCGCCACCCGCGGTACGAGCAACCCGAGCAGGTCACAGATGCCGAACATGCCGATATAGCCGCCGGTCGAATCCACCACGGGAAGGCTCGTGGAGTGATGTTCAATGAGCTTTGCCGCCGCCTCCGCAACTGTCTCGTGCTCGGCGATGGTCAGCGGGCACTTCGTCATGATCGCGGTGCAGCTCATCCCGACTCCCTTCGCGCGAAGTTGAGGAATCTCGTAACGTGCGCATGGAGGGGCCGCAAGCGGCGGTGCAGGAGCTGTGGATTAAAGAGAAGTGCGCACTTACGTTTAAGCTTCATTAAACCACTCGACCCAGAGTTTCATAATCGTTCGAATCGCAGGTCGCCATGCCGCACGGCAGATTCCATCCAATGCCCGCAGATGGCGAGCAGGGCCGCCGGCGTTTCGCAACCGAGCAGGTTGCTAAGGCGGCACTCGGTGGTCTGCTGTGGTTTGCCTATGTCGTGCTGGTCGGCCAACCGGACATTCTGGAGCTCATCGCGCTGGCCGGATTTCTCATGCCATGCGCACTCGGTCTCCTGGCGCTTCTGGGCGTCTCGCTCGTGATTCTGGAAACCGCCTCGTTCATCTGTTTTGCGGCGCTTGTTGGCTATGTGGTGGCGATCACGGGCGGGGTGCATTCGCCGCTGCTGGTCTGGTTCGCAGTGCTACCCGCTGAAGCGGCTTTGGCCGGTGGACGCCGCTCGGTCCTGCGCGCTGCGGCTGCCGCGGCATTGGCGCTTGCCGCAGTGGCCTTTTTGGAGGCGCGACATGGGCTGCCGCCGTCGCGGCTGCTCGCCCCCTTTTGGCAGGTCTATGCCGGCTCCGTACTTGCGGCCATCATCCAATCCGCTCTGATCGCCATCGCCGCGCAGGAACGCCAGCGATCGGCCGATTTTGCCGCGAGCGAGGGAGCGGAGATGTACCGCTTCCTTGCCGAGAACGCGACCGATCTGATCACCCGGCATGCGCCGGATGGGGGTGTCCGCTACGCGAGTCCGGCGGCACGTCGGCTTCTGGCGCTCGATCCCGATTGCCTCGAGGACATCTCGCTGTCCGCACTCGTGCATTCCGAAGATCTGGAAGCCGCGCGCGATGCCATCGGCAAGGCGATTCTTTCGGGCCGTCCGACGGCGGCGGAGATACGCCTTCGCCGCAGCGATGGCGGATTCGTCGCCACGGAAATGCGCTGCAGGCCTGCGGCGGGAACCGATGGGCGCACGAACGATGTGGTCGCCGTGACGCGCGATATTTCGGAGCGCAAGGCGCAGGAACAGGTGCTGATCGCCGCACGCGAAACGGCCGAGGAGGCCAGTCGCGCAAAATCGCGCTTCCTCGCCCATATGAGCCACGAATTGCGCACACCTCTCAATGCGATCATCGGCTTCTCGGAAGTGATGACGCATGAAATGTTCGGCCCGCTCGGAAGCTCGCGTTATCTCGAATACAGCCAGCTCATTCACGAGAGCGGCGCGCATCTGCTCGAACTGATCAACGGCGTCCTCGACATGTCGAAAATCGAGGCCGGGAAATTCGATCTCAATGAAACGGCTTTCGATCTCGAAACGACCATCGACCAGGCCTTGCGCCTGGTAAAACTGCAGGCGGAGCGCAAAGGTGTCGCGCTCAAGACGTCGATCGCACCCGGCGCCCGCACCATTTTCGCCGACCAGCGTGCCGTGAAACAGATGCTCCTGAATCTTCTCGCCAACGCCGTGAAATTCACCCCGCGCGGCGGAGCGGTGTGGGTCGCGGCGGCGCGCGAAGACGGCGCCATCGAACTCGCCGTCGCCGATACGGGAATTGGCATTGCGGAGACAGATCTCCATCGGCTGGGCCAGCCCTTCGAGCAGGCCGGCAGCGCGCCCTCGCCAGAGGGCACCGGCCTTGGCCTTGCGCTGGTCAAGGCGCTGGCGGCCCTCCATGACGGCGAGGTGCGCATACAGTCGGCGCGCGGCGAGGGCACGGTGGTGCGCGTCCGCCTTCCTCATGCGGCCGTGACGGACACGCACAGGTC
The DNA here is from genome assembly GCA_036272695.1 of Rhizomicrobium sp. Lineage (GTDB taxonomy): Bacteria > Pseudomonadota > Alphaproteobacteria > Micropepsales > Micropepsaceae > Rhizomicrobium. The sequence continues at coordinate 48,281 of DATAYG010000191.1, forward strand.
CCCAGTGGAACGCCTGCTGCAGGATATCCGCGGCGCCCTCAAAGGCGCAGCGTGACGCCTCGACTCAAAGCCGGAATTTATGTGAGAGCCCTCATCCGCCGTGCGGAAGTGGCGGGAGCCTCGGCTTATGTGCTGCGGCACGGCGAGGAAGAAGCGGGCGCGGTCTATCTGACGCTCGCGCGCGCCGACCGCAGTTGCACCGTGCTTAGCCAGGCGAGGCGCGGCGATGGCGAACTCGTCTGGATCAAGCCGCTGGGCGAGACGAGCGACGAGGCGGCAGCTACCAGATATTTCGAAAAGCAGATGCGCTTCGACCCCGACCTGTGGATCGTCGAAATCGACGACCGCGAAGGCCGCGCGTTCGTGGATGAACCGGTGGTGTGAAACGTCCACTACCGGGTCGGTCTAATAAGAATGTGCCGCTGATCCCGGACAAGGCTTGTCGTGGCATGAACGGCCAATTTCTCCGGCGTTGTTTAGATTTGACTGCTGTTTGACGCGAGAGTGTTCAACCTCGTCATTGATTCATAGGGCAATGTCAGTTCTGCGGCAGCGAGATTTTCCCGCAGATGATCGAGCGACGAGGTGCCGGGAATAAGCAGGATATTCGGGGCGCGACGCAAGAGCCAGGCGAGGGCGACCTGCATCGGCGTGGCGTGAAGCTCTGCGGCAATCGCAGACAGAGCCGAGGATTGCAGGGGCGTGAAGCCACCGAGCGGGAAAAACGGCACATAGGCAATGCCATCGCGCGCCAGCTCCTCGATCAACGCATCATCCTCGCGACGAATAATATTATAATGATTCTGCACGCAGGCGATCTCACAGATGCGCCGGCCTTCGGCGACCTGCGCGGGCGTCGCGTTGCTGAGCCCGATATGACGGACAAGGCCCTGGCGCTGGAGTTCGGCCAAAGCCGTCAGCTGCACCTCGATCGGGCCTTCGCCCGGTCCGTGCGTACCGAACATGAGGCGAAGATTGACCACATCGAGCACGTCGAGCCCGAGATTGCGCAGATTGTCGTGGACCGCCTGAACGAGTTCTTCCGGCGAAAGGGCCGGAATCCACGAAGCGTCCTGGCCGCGGCGCGCGCCCACTTTGGTGACGATGACGAGATCGCGCGCGTAGGGATAAAGCGCCTCCTTGATGAGTTGGTTGGTGACGTACGGACCGTAGTAGTCGCTCGTGTCGATATGGTTCACGCCACTCGCCACGGCCTCGCGCAGAACGGCCAGCGCCATCTCGCGGTCTTTGGGCGGCCCGAAGACGCCGGGCCCCGCCAGCTGCATGGCCCCATAGCCCAGCCGCTTCACGCTGCGGCTGCCAAGCGGGAATGTACCCGCGGAATCGATCATCGGCATGGCGAAACTCCTTTCAGGATGCCCCAAAATTAGGCGCCGCCCGCGCCGGCGATAATCCGCTACAATCCGCACGGGCCGTGCGCAACGGTGAACAATGAAGCCGGATCTGAGTGATTTGAACGCCTTCCTGGCCGTGGCGCAGGCCGGAGGCTTTCGTGATGGCGCGCGCGCAAGTGGTATGAGCGCATCGGGGCTCAGCGAGGCGGTCCGCAGACTCGAAGCCCAGCTCGGCGTCAGGCTGCTGCATCGGACGACACGCAGCATCACGCCGACCGAAGCGGGAACGCGTCTGCTCGAACGGCTGGGCCCCGCGCTTGCCGAGGTTGAGGCGGCACTTGATGTGGTGAACGGATTTCGCGACCGGCCGGCCGGCACGCTGCGCCTCAACGTGCCGGTCAGCGCAGCACGATTGGTATTGCCTGCAATCGTGCCGGGTTTTCTCGCCGCCTATCCCGAGATCAGGCTTGAAGTGACCGCCGATGAAAACTTCGTCGATCTGCTGGCCGCCGGATGCGACGCCGGCATCCGCTACGACGAACGGCTCGAGAAGGACATGATTGCGGTCCCGATCGGCCCGCGTCACCAGCGCTTCGCGACCGCGGCGTCTGCCGCTTATCTCGATTGCCATGGGCGGCCGGAGCATCCGCGCGATCTGCTCGGCCATGCCTGCCTGCGCGGACGGTTCCCGAGCGGCGCCGTCCCGTCGTGGGAATTCGAGCGCGATGGAAAGATCGTGAAGGTCGATCCGGATGGGCCGCTGCTCGTCACCATCGGTGGGGGCACGGATATTATGGTAGATGCCGCAATCGCCGGTACCGGCATTGTAACGCTCTTCGAAGACTGGCTTCGCCCCTATTTCGCGAGTCGCGCGCTCGAACCCGTCCTCGAGCCCTGGTGGCAGCGATTCTCTGGTCCGTTTCTTTATTATCCCGGGCGGCGCCTCGTTCCCCCGCCGCTGCGGGCGTTTGTGGATTATATCAAAAATGGAGCCCGGAAATCTGTGCCCGCATCGGGCGCTGCGGAGAAAACAACCATGCGCAATATGAGTGGCGCCCAGGAACAAGAAAGGAGCTGAGCGATGGCGGCCTGGACAAATGACGAATTGCAGAAATTTGGTTCAGAACCGGAACTGCATGTCGCGGCTTTGTGCGACGATGGCGTCACCTGCTGCGAACCGCTGCCGATTTGGGCGGTCGTCGTCGACGGTATGCTCTATGCGCGCAGTTATCTCGGCCGGAAGGGGCGCTGGTACCAGGCGGCCATGCGTCGAAAGGCAGGCCGCATCGGCGTTGCCGGACTGACGAAGGACGTGCATTTCGAACCGGCCGCCGGCGTGCTCGACGACCGCATCGACGAAGCCTATCGCGGCAAATACGGCGCCAGTTCGTATCTCGCCCCAATGATCGCCCCGGACGCCCGCGCGACCACGCTCAGGATCACGCCGCGCGATTGAGCGGGGATCTCTCCGCGTTGCCGCGCTCCGAATTTCATGCATTGGACGCAGCTGCAAGCCGGGGCATTATTCCCCGATCGAGAATCAGGAGGCTCGCCTGCGCGCATGATCACGACCTATCCCTCCGGTTCGCCGTTAGAGAGCGCAGTCTGGATCGATCTCCTGGAGCCGGGCGAGGACGAACGCGCGAAAATCTCCACCACGCACGGGATCGAAGTCCCCTCGCGCCAGGCGCTGGAAGAGATCGAGGCTTCGAGCCGGCTGCGCGCGGTGGAGAACGGGCTCATCCTCAGCATGCCGATCGCGTCGAAATCGGCCACGGGCGACGCGATGCCGACACCGCTCGGCTTCGTGTTGACGCCGAAGCTGCTCGTCACCGTCCGCTATGCCGAACTGCACGCGATCAAGCCGGCGCTCGGCCACGTCAAGCCGGGCGTGCATCCGACAAGCGTCGAGATGTTCGCGCTGCTGGTCGAGGCGATGGTGGATTACAGCGCCGATCTTCTCGAACTGATGGCGGCAAAGCTGAATGAGCTCTCCCAGCGCGTATTCCGGCGCGGAGCGCAGGCGCACGGGCGCAATGCTGCGCGCTCCAACCGCGCCCTGAAGGAAGCGCTGATCGAGATCGGAGAAGTCGGCGCGCGGCTCAGCTTCATTCGCGACAGCATTCTCGGCCTGCAGCGCATTGCGCCCTTTGCCATCGAACACGGGAAGGACTGGCTCGGCGAACCGGTACGGGCGCGGCTGCGGGTTGTCTGTCAGGATCTGCAGTCGCTGGCCGATTTCGAAGTGCATCTGACCGACAAGGTGCAGTTCCTGCTCGATGCGGTCCTGGGGTTCATCAACACCGAGCAGAACGACATTTTCAAGGTGCTGACCATCGTCTCGGTGGTCGGCATTCCGCCGACGCTGATCGCCAGCATGTACGGAATGAATTTCGACACCATCCACGAATATCACTGGCGCTATGGCTATCAATGGGGGCTGTTCCTGATCGTCTTCTCCGCCCTGCTGCCGACAATCTGGTTCAAATGGCGGGGGTGGTGGTGATGCGCGCGCGAGAAGGCGTATGCCGGGCCGGGCACGGTTGCGGACGGTGAAATCGTAGCTATTTGTGTGTCATCGAGCAGGAGGACAATCGATGACCACCGAACGCGCCATTCTCGCCGGCGGCTGTTTTTGGGGCATGCAGGACCTTTTCCGCCGCTATGACGGCGTGCTGTCGACGCGTGTCGGCTATGCCGGCGGCGACGTGCCCAACGCCACCTATCGCAATCACGGCACCCATGCCGAGGCCATCGAGATCATCTTCGATCCCGCGCGGATCAGCTACCGGCGGATACTGGAATTCTTTTTCCAGATCCACGACCCGACCACGCGCAACCGCCAGGGCAACGATGTCGGAACGAGCTATCGTTCCGCGATCTACACGACCAGCGACGAACAGAGACGCATCGCCGAAGACACCATCGCCGATGTCGAGGCGTCCGGATTATGGCCCGGCAGGGTCGTGACCGAGGTCGCGCCCGCGGGCGATTTCTGGCAGGCAGAGCCCGAGCATCAGGATTATCTGGAGCGATACCCCTCCGGTTACACCTGCCATTTCATCCGCCCCGACTGGAAACTCCCCGTCCGCAAAAGCGCCGCTGCCTGACGGGCGGTTGCCCGGCACATCCCCACGCCAGTCATCGCCGGGCCACCCCGGTGGGCGCGGAGCGCGGCCGGAGTGCAGGCTCAGTCCGCGCCACCCATGAACACGGACTTCGGGATATGAAGTACCGAATCCCCGGTCATCGATTGCGGATATTGGTGAGAAGCAAGGCCGGCTGTCAGTCGTACACGTGCGAAATCCGATTCTTGACATGGCGGATTCCGGAATCGGATTGATGGCCGTCAACGCGCTCCCCTCGTTTCCGCGCAAAGCTCGTGCGTCGCCCGGGCAACAAGAACGAGGAGAGTATCATGAGGCGAATCCTGGCAACCATTCCGGCGCTGATACTGCTGACGGCCGTCGTGACGGCCAATCAGCCGGCGAGTGCGGTTACGGCCGTCGCTCTTGTTCACGTCGATGTGGCAATCGTCGCGCAGGGCTACCGCGCGAGCGAACTGATCGGGCATGAGGTGGTGAACGACAAAGGCGAGGACATCGGAAAAATCGACGATCTCATGATCGGCCGCGACGCGCGGGCGCTGTTTGCCACCCTGCAGGTGGGCGGCTTCCTGGGATTGGGCGGTCATCTGGTCGCTGTTCCATACAAGAGCCTGACGTTCAATGACGCCGAAAACAAAATTATCCTGCACGGTGCAACGAAAGAGGCACTCAGCGCTCTCGCCGAGTTCAAATACGCGCACTAGCCTGGGGTGAGAACTCCATAGAGGCGTTGCCCGTTGAACCGGTTGCTGGTTCGCCTGTGCTTGTAATTCGGAGCAGAGAGGCGGATACGGCGCAACCTGTCATGGCTGAGTGAGTGTGGTTGAACGACTCCGCGTTCTCTGCGCCTCCGCGTCCCCATTCTGTTTGGAGACATCGCCCGGCGCGTGCCGGCAATCAAGCAATGGCCTTGAGCCCGAAGAGCGCGGATTTCCTCGGGCGCGAGCGGCTCGGCGGCGGCAAGGCACGCCGCGTCGAATTCGCGCATTGTCTGTTTGTCGATCGCGCCGCTCCGATGCAAACCCTCCATCAGCCGCCCGCTCTTCACCCCGGCGTCCATTTGCGCGTCCGAAAACGCCAGGACGAGCGGCCGACAATCCGCCGGAGTCCGGGAAAGCACCCACCTCAGGCGGCGTTGCGAACGCGCCTTGCGATTTCGGCGCCATGCTCCCGCTCGACAAGGGCGATATCGTACTGGCTCTGCAGATCGAGCCAGAATTGTGCGCGGTTGCCGAAGTAGCAGCCGAGCCGCACGGCCGTGTCGGCGGAGATCGAGCGGCGGCCATTCAGGATGTCGGTGATCCGCCCTGATGGCACTCCGAGGTCGAGCGCCAGCCGATTGGCGCTGAGATTACGCGCCCCGAGTTCGCGTTTCAAAAATCGTCCCGGATGTATTGCGAGCATGATCAGCCTCGATGGTAGTCGACGATTTCGACGTTGTGAGCGTCTCCATCCGTGAAAACAAAACTGATCCGCCAGCGTGCGTTTACCGTCATGGCCCATTGACGGGCGCGGTCGCCCTTCAGCTTGTGGAGTCCCACGCTCTTCAACGGGCTGAGGTCCTGCAACGACTTGGCGACATTCAGCGCCAATAAAAGGTCCACCGCCAGATCGAAATCCAGCCCGCGGAACCGGTTGGGCCGCTCGCCTTCCCACACCCTGCGGGTTTGGGCGTTCCGCCACGACCGGATCATGGCAAAAACGTACTATGCCGGGCGGTGTAAAACAAGCTCGGTCCCCCACGCCCGTCCTGGCCGGGCCCGTCGTCCAGGCCTGCCTTCGCCGAAGCGAAGCCTCAGCTTCGCGCAGGCAGGCAGGCCAGCCACGAGCACGGAACGCCGAGTTCAGGCACGGTGATGAGTTCAACGCCCGGATCACGGATCATCATTGAGGTGCAAGATGGCTGAAACCAGAAAATTCCACGCGGTACATCCCGGCGCCATCCTGAAGGAAGAGCTTGAGGCGCGGCATCAGCGCGGCGCCTTTTGCGCTCCGTCTTCGGGTCCCGCCGCAACGCATCCAGGAAATCGTCCTGTGCAAACGCGCCATCACGCCGGAAACGGCGCTCCGGATCGGCACCGCGCTCTGCACCGGCGCGCGGATTTGGCTCGCCATGCAACAGGCTTACGACCTGCACAGGTCGAGACCGAACTGGGCGCCAGGGTGAGAGCCGAAGTCCTGCCCGCGGTGTGATTAAATTGGGAAATGCATTAGCTGGTGCCGGATTTACCGTGGTCGAAGTGCCAATTCGCTCTCGACGCCCTGAACCGAACATGCGGCCTGGCAACCATTCTGCGGCGGCCGGGCCCTAAAACGGGGGCCGCAAAACCACTGTTATTTTCCCAAGATTCAGCGATAATCCTGATTCTGGATGAGCACAACGAGATGGCGACGGCAAATCAGCTGAAGGCGCTACTGAAGGCCTATAGCGCGGGAGATCAGGGCCAGTTTCTGTTGGTCGTGGAACAATTGGCCGCCCATGAATCGCGGCTTGGCCACAGGCAGGTTGCCGAGG
>DATAYG010000192.1:0-4738 GCA_036272695.1 Rhizomicrobium sp.
GAGTGGAACGAATTCCGCGCACTCGATCTGGCCCGGATCAAAACGCTGCTCAGGCGTCCGCTGATGGTCGATCTGCGCAACATCTATCGTCCCCAGATCATGGCCGAGGCCGGCTTCACCTATGTGAGCGTGGGGCGGCCCTTCTCGGCTAAAGCTGTGGCAGGTTAGAAGATTCGCCCTGTCGCCGGAGCCTTGGTGCTCAAGCAGTGGCATCGACCCTGGTGGCGAAAGTGTCCAGACCGCGGAAATACCGTACACTCTGAAGCGGGGCCGCCCGAGTTTCCCCGGGCGGCGTTCGAGCGGTTCCACCCAGCTGCAAGACCTCGATGGGCAGCTATCTCATCGGATAATCCGCTCGACAGTTGAGCCGAGTTGAGCGGGCGGCTCTCCGCATGGTGGGCTCTGTAGTTCCGAATCAGGATTGCGACGGCGGCTGCCATGATCACGGCCTTCATTTTTGCTAAGCGCCGGGATTACAAACGCCACTTCGGACCACGGTTCGATCATACTACGATCTTCGCAGTCCGAAATTGTCTTTCCACCGCATTGATTGGTACAGGCGCACCAATTCCGACGATCTAATTTCAGGCGTGAGCTTCACGCCGAGCGTGGAATGTCTCTTCCTTCATGAGAAGTGCCCAGACAACGCGCGCCATTTTGCTCGCGAGAGCGACGACGGCCACCCAGAAGGGCTTACGCGCCATCAACTCACGCAATCCGGCATAGGGCGACGCGCCGCCGCGTCGCACGCGCCAGATTACTTGTCGTGCACCCAAGACCAGCAGGGAGCGCAGCCTTGTGTTTCCCCGTTTGGTGATGTGACCGAGCCTCGTTTTCCCTCCGCTTGAAAACTGCCGGGGAACCAGACCCAGCCAGGCCGCGAGCCCGCGTCCGGACCGGAACTGGTGCGGGTCAGGCACGGCCGCAGCAAGAGCCGTGGCGGTTATCACCCCAACGCCAGGGATTGTCTCCAGTCGTCGGCTCTCCGCATGCGCGCGATGCCAAACGCGGATTTGGAAATCGATCAAGCGAATTTGCGTTTTGGCAGCTTGGAGTTGATCCGTCAGCGCCTTCACTGCGGCGCGCGCAGAAGGCGGTAGTTTCTTCACTGAACCCTTTTGCAACTCGCGAAGAAGTCCAGAAAGGCCTGCGTGCCCGGCCGCGCCCACGATTCCGAACTCGGAAAGACATCCCCGGCAGGCGTTCACGAGCATTGTCTGCTGCCTTGTCAAGAGGTTGCGCGCGGTATGCAGCGATACCATGGCCTGCTGTTCGACCGATTTAAGCGGGACAAATCGCATGTTGGGGCGCTGCATTGCCTCGCAGATTGCTTCCGCGTCCGCAGCATCGTTCTTTTGCGATTTTACGTATGGCTTCACATACCCAGGGGACATCAGTTTCACGTGATGTCCCAGCTTTGCCAGCGCCCGTCCCCAATGATGGGCAGTCCCACAAGCTTCGATACCCACAGCGCATGCTGAGAGCCGGCGGAAATATGGCAAGACTTCGCGCCGGGCCAATTTGCGTTTCGTGACGAGGGCGCCGCACTTGTCGACGGCGTGAATCTGGAAAACGTCTTTTGCAATGTCGATGCCGATGATGGCGATTTTGCGCATGAGCTCTCTCCGTCATGCCCCAGCGCCACGCAAAAAATAAAACGCCTTCGCGACAATTGAAAGTGCTATGCCGCCGTGCTCGCGCCATTCTGGCGCTGACACACCTAGACACCCCGGCCGCTAAGGCACCGTAATTGCTAGCTTTTCCGGGTATCCGGCGAGGCAGCAATGACCGATCCAGTCCTTAACGGCCTAATGAAACGACGGGCCAAACTCACCCACGACATCAAAGAGACGCATGCCTGTGTGCTCCGATGAGCTGATACGGATGCATCTGCTTTTGCCGGTCGCATCGCCCGCATCTCAGGATCACAAGATAATCGGCTTCGCAGGCGTCCGCGAGAGTGACAACCGGGCCGTCATACCTACGCCGCAACATGACATACCGCCGACCTTGCGGTTTCTGGCGAGTACGGCACGAGTATGATCTGCTTGCCTCGGCAGGCGCTGCACCGGAAAAAGCGCGCCGCGTTCAGCAGGGTGTCGTCGTTGTCCGGCAACCGGTTTTTCAGTTGTTCGTCGGACGCCGCCGCGTGTTTATGGTCGGCGCGGAACGGCACAATTGGAAGTCGGGTGAACCCCTGCGACAGAGGCAGTCACCTTCCACAGCATAGGGAATACGGAGTATTATTGCTGCTGAGCGACATGCTTCGGGAGCCGGAGGTGGGAACGAAGAAGCCGAAAGGCCTTCAACGCGGAAGGAAGCCAGCCGGCCGCTCGCGCTCAGGTGTCGCCGGACCTGCCAGTCGCCGCCTGGGCGCTAAGAGTTCCGATTGACTCTCCGAACGGCCGACACCGCCATTTCCACAGCCGGCCCCTCGCACCCGTCCTTAAGCTCCTCGACGACCTTCACAAGCTCCGTTCGGCTTATCAGGTCCCGATAGTCTGACTTGATGACGGTCATGTGGGGACCGCCAAGAATAGGCTCTACTGTCTCGCCGATTTGGAGGGGTGAGTTGTGCTCGTAAAGGACATTGCCGCGCTCGTCGGTGTGGGAGGGTCGGCTTTGGGGGCGGATGCGGGATTCGAAGGAGGGGCCGGTTAGAAAGGTTTGTATTGTATCTGACATCAATTGTTACTGCCGTGGTTGAAGCATCTAATCGATACGATTGTTCCACGGCAACTATATCAAGTCAACGAATCGGTCAGCGACATCCGTCGAAGACAACGATGGGATTTCTTAGCAACAACTTAGCACGCATTTGCCATCTCCGACCGGTCCCTTGTCTCGGCATTGTCTGGCTGAGGCGTTTGGGGTCCATGTCCGCGATCTGCTGAAGGAGGGTCGCACCAAGGCTAAGGCGCCGGAGGGGCGGTGATCAGGCGCGCCGGCCCGAGTGCTGGGCGACAGACATGCTTGGACAACTCCCAAGCAGTTTCGATGGCTTAGCTGAGGTTTCCGACAGAGGTTTTTGGACAGACCACCAGATAAGGCTGGAATCCGACAGGGCTCGCCAGAAAGGACTGGATTGTCAATTTTTGAGCACCCCCGGCAATCGCCTTTCAAAGCGCACAGACAGCGGATTTTCCCGGCAGTCCTTTCGCTACTCGATTTGGCATGGACCGCAAGGTCCATCCGGCCAGCATCTGCGCGCCGTGGGATGCCTAAAAGGAATTGCCACGCCTTCCATGTCGAACTTGCAATGAATGAATGGCTGAAGTTAGACTTCGACGCCACCAGTGAGAAAGAACCGTGAAGAATTCGTGCCGAGAGGCCATGTTCACGCTAAGAAGCGCTGGGGCCGTCATAATTCTGTTGGTCGCAAGCCAAAGCCATGTTGGGGCAGCAGAGATCACGACGTTTAATCCGCCGGACGAACTCACTGGTACGTGGCCTTCGGGGATAAACGGAAGCGGTGTCATCGTGGGAACCTATGGGAATTCTGTCAACGTGCCAGCCGGATTTCTTCGATTTCCCGACGGTACTTTTGTCGAGTTTGGTGTTCCCGGGGCATCATCTACTCGGGGTATAGCCATTAATGCCACAGGCGCGGTTACCGGAGAATACAGAGTCGCAGACGGTGAAGATCATGGCTACGTGCGTAGCGCACAAGGCGTCATTACAACGTTCGATGTCCCGAATTCAGCCAGTACCACCCCCGTAGCGATCAATCACGAGGGAGAAATAACGGGTTATGCCAATGGCGGATCGGAAGGTATTGGCTTTGTTCGTCATGCAGACGGAAAGATCGACACCTTTGTGGTGCCGGGAGGCACGGACGGGACGTATCCGCTCAGCATAGATTCCGACGGCGAAGTTGCCGGCTGGTACGAGAAATACGGTTACAGTGGCGCATTTGTGCGGTGGCGTAACGGTTCGTTCAAGCTATTTGCGCTCCGCGACGACCTCGGAACGAAGCCAGTTCGAATTACGCCTCACAAGTTTATCGCCGGGGTGCGTGAAGACAAAAGCAAAGTTGACCGCGGCTTCATTCGCGATCCAGCCGGCAAGATCACGACATTTGAGATAGCAAATACCACCACTCTCCCAACAGCGATGAACGTTCACAACGAAATTACTGGATATTTTGGTAACACGACAGGCTTTATAAGATTTTACAATCGCAAACGCATCTTAACATTCAGCGTAATAAATTCGGTTGGAACGTACCCGACAGCTATAAATGGGAAGGGTGACATCGTCGGAAGCTTTGTCGGAAACTTTGCCACTTCGCAATACGCTTATGAGCAAGGTTTTTTGCGAACGCCATAGAAGCGCTCGCGTCTCGATTGCCTGAGGGCAGCTTCGTTGGCAAACCAACAATTGGGCGACACCATTTCAGCCGATCATGCACCAGTCGACGAAGCGCTGGGCCGAACCCCCGATTATGCGAAAGCGCATTTAGTCGCCTTGGTACTGGGGTCCGAGTAAGATCGTGGTGATCAGACGCGCCGGCCCGGCGCGCCTGACCTGAGCGGCGGCGCCAACTTGGCTGACCGCCGCTGCTCTTGAACTTGCCTTAAGTAGTTAAAATGTCAAGGAATCAACCGGGCTCCGCTCTCTTAAAGCTCTCCTAAATCTATTGCGAGTATGCGGTATTGGTTCTTGGGAGGGCTACCGCATGGACACCACGGGTCCACTACGGGTCGCCGCCGGCATACTGCTATTCATTATTGCGCTC
>DATAYG010000193.1:0-74843 GCA_036272695.1 Rhizomicrobium sp.
CGCAGTGGCGGTTCGCGAAACTGCGGGCGTATGCGTTGGTGGGCATCTGTGCGTATCGCGCACGGAAATGGGGGTTTGCTGTGATTCACAGGGTTTCGGCGCTCGCGGGAGCGCTCCTCATCGCGTTCTTTGCTGTGGAACAGGCGGCGGCCCAGGCGGTGGTCGCAAACGTAGCTGCGCTTAATGCTGGAACATTCGGTTCCGCGAGCGGCGCCACGGTGATCCTGCAAGGGTTCCATTATCCTGGAGACGGAGGAGGGGGGACGCTGGTGAGTGCGGCTACGTCCGGACCTCTTCCCTCCACAATTTGCATGAGTGCCGGCGGCACAACGGCAAACACAAGCTATGTAATAACAGGTGTGTCCCCGATTCCCATTGGCCTCAGCATTGGGATGAAAGTCAGCGGTCCCGGGGTTTCTGGTGACATAATAACGGCGTATAGCGTATCGCAGCAAACGATTACACTTGCTACGGCAGCCAATTCAGGAGCCGGACCTGGAACATTCACGTTCACTGGCGCGAACGGCGGCTTTACGTTTACTGATGTGATCGGTGATTGCTTTACGCGGGTGAATCCAACGTACAGCCAAAAAGAGTACGGTGTGTTCAGCGATGGGGCTATCCACTCCGGAGAGACGCAAAATCTGCAGAACTGGATGAATGCCAATCAACCGCATATAGGTGTGGCGGGAAACACCAAAATTACTTTCCCCCTCGATTGCGGCACACTGTCTGATGGAACCACTGTCATCAGCGACGGAACAGTGATCCAAGGTTCTCCGGCGCTGGGCGTGGCGGAAGACAAGAATATTTTGCCGCCATTCCTCATCACTGCGGACAATACGAACGGTGGATTCGATCCTATCGGCAGCGTGAAACAGGCCATGCTGATCATGCCTCCGAACGAGCTATGCGCCATCCACGCCGTTGGGTTGATCGCCGACGGGAAGGGCGTATTCAACACCGTCAACGCCAACGGAAAAAACGATTTGATCGCGGATCATTCCTATCTGTATGGCGGATATAATAACCTGGACACATCAGGGTCGGTCAGCGGCAACAATGCCGGTCTTCAAGTCTACGACAGTTCGCTTGCTGCCGCCACGAACGACAATGCCTATATCACCACATCGAACATAAAGCTCGTTCGGAATTCCTTCGCCGGCGCCGGCGCCGACAACATCCATATCAGCGGCCTGGACAATCTGATCGCCGACAACATTATTCAGCAGGCCCAGGGCTGGGGGATTACTGCCTCCGGTGCAACCCTGGTGCGGGTCACCGGCAATTTTTTCGACGATAACGGGAAAGGCCTGTTCTCGGCCGCTCCGGCAGCCGGCGCCATCCTCATCAACAATTCCGCCGATATGACGATTTGCAGCAACACCTTCTCGAAGTCCGGCGCGGGCAGCGAGGGAATGGTGAGCGGCGTGACCCCCGTCATCACTTCGCATATCTTTTTCAAGGGCGACGATTCGATTTCGCTGTGCGGAAATGTGTATTATCCATCGGTATCGGCGGGCGCACCGATCGTGGGCCTGCTCCGTCCCGATTATGACTACGATGCCGATCCGGGGGCAACCCTGACGAATATCACCATCGCCGATAACCCAGCCGCGCAGAACATCGCGGCTGCCGGCACGCCGCAGAATCTCGGCGTGTTTTTGCCCAACGCGGCGATATTGCTGAGCGCTTCCGTCAATCCGCAGGTCGCGCGAAATTCGCTGACCGGCCTGATCATGTCCAACGGTTCCACGGGAACGAAGGTGACCGTTGGTGCGGGAAGTACGGCCGACAGCACGAACAGCGCCACGATTTCGCTTCCGGCAGGCTGCTCCGTCGATCTCGATAATACGGTCGTTCCCCATGGTCTCGGCGGACTTGATGTGGGGACTGTGCAAACAGGTACGACCTATTATATCTTCGCCGTCTTCGGCCCCGGCGGTGCGGCGCCGAACTGTATGGCGTCCAAGAGCAAGGTGCCGTCATTCCAGAATGTTTCCGGTGCGAACGTGTACACGCTCACTCAAACGGCGAACACGTTAAGCGGTTCACCGATTATTTTTAATGCAGGAGGAAATTCGGAAGGCGTTCCCGCCCACGGGCCGTCGATCAATCCACTTGCAGGATTTGCCGTCGGCTATGAAGTCAGCGGTGCGAACCTGCCGAGTTGCTCGCCCAGCTGCGCGCGAATCCAATCCCTGAGTTCCTACCAGCTTGCGACAACCGGAACCTGGGGGGCTGGTTCAGCCACCCTGACCGTAAATTCGGTCACCGGAGTTTCATTTGGAATGTCTGTCAGTGACGGTACTGCGAACGACATGTACATCCCCCAGGGCGGAACGTCGCTTCCAAACGGAAACTATGTCATCGGTATAGACGGATCTGGGACACCTTCCTGCACGGGCACTCCCCACTGCGTGACGATCTTCGGGCCGACAACCGCAGGCACGGGCGGCTCGAGCAAACCGGTTTATTTCGGCGGCAGTTATACTGTCGGGCTGGACTCCAATGCCAGCGCATCGACCGCACTGGGCAGCCCCACGACCATCCACGTCCATGCGGGCCTCTATCGCATGATCGGCGCAATCTATACCGATCCGTCCGATACGAATATTATTCCGTTCACCCAGGACGGCGACACGTTCTATTTGAACACGCCTGTGGCGGATATCAACACTACGATCGGGAATAGCGACACGCCCATAACGCTGGCGGGCGTCCCTCTTGGCATTGCCGTACAATGGCTCGGACGTTGCGTGAGCAGCGGAAAGGTCATCGTATACAGCCTGGGAACAAGTCCGGGTCAGCCGGTTGCATTCCCTGCCGTTCCAGGGTTTGACGTATCGACCGGCACGGGATCGTTGGGGGGGACGGCCGCGAGGTATCAAGCTTACACGGACACATCCGCAAAAATTCATGCGCGGGCGAATTCCACCGGAACGTCGTTCGAGTGCATGACCGACGGCTGGATCTGGCACCGGGGGCGTTGAGGGCAGCGCACGCCGCCGCCGGATTATGACGGCGTGATATCACAGAACGCCAGTGCGTTCGTGACAGCCCGACTCTGCCATGCGGTGGACGGGCGGCTGGGCTCTTGCGGGTTGGTTGCGCCGTATTCTGTCTGCTTCTTCCGATCAATCGTGCTATCAACTCGCCAGTGTGAATTTGCGTGTCCGCGCCCGAAGGGCGTTTTTTTTTCGGGGAGGGCGCGGGCGAAGTCTCGATCGCGGGGCACCTGCCATGGCCCCCACCCGAAATTTGCTCGCGAAGTGCCAGCGAATTTCGACCTCCCGCAAGGAGGAGGTGAAGCGGCGGAGGCAACCGGGGTTGTCTGCGAAGGTGCGTTGTTTGTTTCAAAATGCAAAACCCCGCCGGCCGGAGGGGCGGCGGCGGGGCTTTGTCTTCTTTACGCGGCGGCAGGAATGCCGGCAAAGGCTTGGCAGGGTTTACGTCCCGCTCCTCGTCCGCCCGTTCGCGACGGGTGGTAGCCCCACCGCGGACAGCTTGTCTGTAGAAATCCGATATAGTGCCGGGAATCTTGTATGGAAGAGCCGGTTTTGTATCGCTCGCCGCGCGCGTTGCGGGCGGCGGCGCTTTGTTTCGGTTGTGCGCCGGCGCGAGGGCGTCCGTCGCCCCGGCCGGCCGCGCCCGAGTTTGCTGTTATCGCTCCACGGGGCCTCGCGAATGGGGTGCGTCTGTCACAATTCCCCGCTAGGCTCCCGCGGCACATACGGAGACAGTCCATGAGCGGCAAATTCTTCTGGTACGAATTGATGACGAGCGACCCCGAGGCGGCGCGGAAATTCTATGGCGACGTGGTCGGGTGGGGCATCCAGGATTCCGGCACCGATGGATACCGCATGTTCACGGCGGAAAGCCGCGGCGTTGCGGGCCTGATGGCGATCCCGGAGGAACTGCGCGAGGAAGGCGTCCCGCCCGGCTGGACGGGGTATGTCGCGGTCGACGATGTAGATGACGCCGCGGAGGAGATCGAGGAAGAGGAGGGCGAGGTGCGCCGCGAGCCCTTCGATATCCCGGGCGTGATCCGGCTCGCGGTCGTTGCCGATCCGCAGGGCGCGGTCTTCATTGTCGCCAAGGGCATGATGGAAAATCCGCCGCCCGAGTTGCCCCAGGGTACGCCGGGCACGGTCGGCTGGCACGAGCTTTATGCCGAGGATGTGGAAGACGTCTTCGAATTCTACGAATCGGTGTTCGGCTGGACGAAGACCGAAGCGATGGATATGGGCCCGAGCGGCGTCTACCAGATGTTCGCGACCGGCGGCGCGACAGTCGGCGGCATGATGAACAAGCCCGAGCAGATGCCCAAGCCGGCCTGGCTGTTCTATTTCAACGTGCCGGAACTCGATGCGGCGATCGAGAAGATCAAGGCGGGCGGCGGCCAGACCGTCGTCGGGCCGACCGAAGTGCCCGGCGGGCTGTGGATCGTGCAGGGGATCGATCCGCAGGGCGCGCATTTCGCACTCGTGGCGCCGAAGCGGTAAACGGGCTGTCGTTCACCTCCCCGGAAAACGGGGAGGTGACCGGCGCAAAACTGATGTAGGATCGCTGTTCTTCAACGGCGAAGAAGGGGATTTCGATGTCGTTCCAAATGTTTCGTGCGGCCGCGCTGTTGGCGGCCGCCGGCTTTGCAATATCCGGTACCGCTCTGGCGCATGCGCCCAAATCGACCATCACCACCACGCTCGACGGCACGCTGGGGCCGGTCATTTCGGGCAGCGATCCGGCGGGGCTGGACGGCGATAGCGCAATGGTGACGGTCAAGGCGAGCGAATCGCTCAAGCCCTACAAGACGACGGCGAGCTCGGCGAGTTATCACATTCCCGCGGGCGACATCACGGTGGATGTCAACGGAACGGAATATACCTCGACCTCCAAATCCAGCATGACCGTCAAGCTGGGCAAGAGCGCCGATACGCTGACCCTGAAGGGATCGTTCGACATCCAAGGCTTCAAGGTCCAGGTGACCGATGTGAGTTCGCTTGCCGCCGGGAGCTGGGCGAAAACCGTGCTGCAGCATCCCGCGCTGTTCTCGCCATCGCCGCAGAACCTGAGCGAACCGAGTTCCAACTTCACCTATACGGTTTTCGGTGAAACCACCAAGCTCGGCGTGACGGGCACAGCGGCAAACAGCGACTGACCGGGGCGGAGCTGAGAACTTCCGACAAATAAACTGTCATGGCCCGCAAATGCGGGCCACCCAGTTGGAATGGCTCCGCCGGTTGTTATAAGTAACAAAGTCGCGACACCGGAAACGTCGCGCCGGAATTCACCTGGGTGGCCCGCATTTGCGGGCCATGACAAGTGAGTATAACATCGGCTCACGTCACCGCGGCGCGGGTCCGGAAGCACGCGTCGCACCAGCTTTCTTGTCGCATGATGTCCGCGAGCCGATCGACTGCGTCCCAGACGTCGACATGGCGTGTGTAGAGCGGCGCCATGCCGAAGCGCAGGATGTCAGGTGCGCGGAAATCGCCGATGACGCCCTGCGCGATCAGCGCCTGGACGATGGCATAACCTTCCGCGTGACGCAGTGCGACCTGGCTGCCGCGCGCATCGCCATCGCGCGGGCAGGCGATCTCAAAACCCGCATCGGCGCAGCGCGATTCCACCAGCGCAAGAAACAGATCGCCCAGCGCTTTGGATTTGTCGCGCACACCCCGCATCGCAATGCCGTCGAACGTGGCCACGCCTTCGTCGAGCGCGGCCATCGCGAGCACAGCAGGTGTGCCGCAAAGCGTGCGCGCAATTCCGGCGGCCGGACGGTAATCGTCGCTCAGTTGGAAGGGTGCGGCGTGACCCATCCAGCCGCTGAGCGGCTGTTGCAATCGTTGCTGATGACGGCGCGCGACATAGAGAAACGCCGGCGCGCCCGGGCCGCCATTCAGATATTTGTAGCCGCAGCCGATCGCGAAATCCGCGCCGTCGCGATCGAGAAACAGCTCGACCGCGCCCGCGCTGTGGCTCAAATCCCAGAGCGCGAGCGCGCCGGCCCGGTGCGCAGCTTCGGTGAGCGCGGCCATGTCATGAATCGCGCCGGTCTTGTAATGGATATGGGTGAGGACGAGCAGCGCGACCGTTTCGTCCAGTGCTGAAATAATTTCTTCGCGCGCGACGAGGCGCAACTCGGCCGCGCCGCCGAGCATGCCCTCGAGCCCTTGCAGCACATAGAGATCGGTCGGGAAATTGCCGCGCTCGGAAAGAATGACGCGCCGCGGCGCATTCAATCGCAGACCGGCGGCAGCAAGCTTGAAGAGATTGACCGAGGTGGAATCCGCGGCGATCACCTCGTCGCCTTCTGCGCCGATCAGCGGCCCAATGCGCGCGCCGATTCGGGCGGGCAGTCCAATCCAGTCATGCGTATTCCAACTGCGGATGAGATCTTCACCCCATTGTTTCTCTATGACATCCGCGAGCCGCGCCGGCGTAGCGACAGGAAGCGCACCCAGAGAGTTGCCGTCGAGATAGATGACGGATTGCGGAATGCGGAAGCGCGCGCGGCCATGCGCCAGCGGGTCTTCGGCATCCAGGCGTTCGCAATCGGCGCGGTCCATGACACTATCTACCAGCATTTCGCGGCTGAAGCCCGCTGACCAGCGCGCGTAAGGCTTCGTCCAGCACCGCGCGGAAATTGCTGTCGAGCTTGCCCGCGAATTTCAGCATCAGCGCGCCGTGCAGTATCGCCCAGAACACGTGGCCGATGAGATCGGGATCGCCCGCGAGCAGGCCCTGCTCGACCAGCGGATGAACATGGCGCGTCATCGTATGCCGCGCCCGCTCCGCCGCTTTGGCCAGCTCGGGATAATTCGCGTCGTCCTGCGAAAGATCGAACATCAGCTTGTATGAGGTGGGATCGTCGAGCGCGAAGCGGATATAGGCCTCGCCCGCCGCGTTGGCGCGGGCCGCCGCATCGCCCGGCCTGGCGCAGGCCTCCTCCAGTGCCTGCGCAAATCTGTTGAAGGCGCGGGCGCGGATCGCGGCCAAGATCGCATCCTTGTCCCTGAAGTAACGATACGCTGTCATCGCGCTCACGCCGAGCTTCGCCGCCAGCTCGCGCATGGTGAAGCCGTCGCGGCCGCGCGTTTCGAACAGTCCCGCCGCCACGTCGCAGAGGCGGTCACGAAAATCCTCGACTTCGGTGTTCGTCAGCGTGCGCGGCATGACCCGGAACCTTGTTGACAGGGGGGTTCCGTTCCCTTACAGCATATATTTACATTGTATACAATAGTAAGCGAGGCCCCCGTGAACGCGCCGCTACCGATCAACCCGTTTCTCTCAGGGAATTTTGCCCCAATCCGCAGCGAGGACGATTTCGCAGACCTGTCCGTCGAGGGCGAAATCCCGCAGGAGCTGCATGGCACGCTCTACCGCAACGGCCCCAACCCGCAGTTCCAGCCGCGCGATTCCGCGCATCACTGGTTTGCGGGCGACGGAATGATCCACGCCTTCCGCTTCTTGGACGGGAAGATTTCGTATCGCAACCGCTATGTGCGCACGCCGAAATGGGAGGCCGAACATGCCGCGGGCCGTTCGCTGTTCGGCACTTTCGGCAATCCGCTGACCAGCGATCCTGCGGCGGCCGGAACCGATGCAGGCCTCGCAAATACGAACATCATCTTTCACGCCGGCCGCCTGCTCGCGCTCGAAGAAGCCCATCAGCCTTTCGAGCTGGAGGCCGGTAGTCTCGCGCCGCGTGGCTATGTTCCTTATGCGGGTGCGGCGCACAGGTTTACCGCGCATCCGAAGACCGATCCCGAAACCGGCGAACTGGTGTTCTTCGGATACATGGCAGGTGAAGGCTTCTTTTCCGATCAGGTCGCGTATGGCGTCGTCGATCCCGACGGCACAGTCACAAGGCTTAATCCGTTCACCGCGCCCTATGCGAGCATGATCCATGATTTCTTCGTGACAAGGAATTACGTCGCCTTCCCGGTACTGCCGCTGACCGGCAGTCTTGCGCGCGCGATGCAGGGCGGCCCGCCCCTGGCCTGGGAGCCGGAGAAAGGATCGCATATCGGCGTCATGCGCCGCGACGCAGGCGTGGAAACCATGTGTTGGTTCACCACCGATCCCTGCTACATGTTTCATCCGATGAACATGTGGGAGGAAGACGGAGTCCTGCATGCGCATGTGATGCAGTACGACAGGGCGCCGCTGTTCCCGGATGCGGATGGCAGGCGCCGCGAAACTGCACCGGCGCGGCTCGCGCATTGGACGATGCTGCTCGACGGGGATAGCAGCATCGTCCGGCGCGAACTCATCGACGATCTCGCAGGCGAATTTCCGCGTTTCGACGAGCGGTGCTCCGGACTCGCCTACCGGCATGGCTGGTTCGCGGCGCATACACGGAATGAAGGCGAGAGGACATTCGATTCGCTCGCGCATATCGATTTCGCGCGCGGCGGCCGAAGCGTTTACACGTTTCCTCCTGGCGATGCGCCCGGCGAACCCGTATTTGTTCCGCGCGGGCCGGAAGAAGGCGATGGCTGGATCCTGTCGGTCGTCTATCGCGGCGCCGGCAACCGCAGCGAGGTGGCAATCTTCGAAGCCCGCGATATCGCGCGCGGCCCCATCGGCATCGCAAAACTTCCGCGCCGCATGCCGTTCGGCTTTCACGGCAATTGGGTGGCGTCATGCTGAATCTGCTGCGCGCCTTTCGCCCGATCGCCTCGGATTTCCTCTCCACCATCACCTTCATCATCGCCTATGAGGCAACGGGGAGCATCTATGCCGGCGTCGGAGTCGGCATCGTCGCGGCATTCGGACAGGTCGGGTGGCTCAAATGGCGCGGCCGCAGGATCGATGTCATGCAATGGGCGAGCCTCGCGCTTGTCGTGGTGCTCGGTTCGGCCACGCTCCTCACCCGCAATCCGCAGTTCATTATGATCAAGCCGACGATCGCCGCTTTCGCGATCGCTGCGGTCATGCTCCGGCCAAACTGGATGGCGCGCTACCTGCCGCCAGTCGTTCTCGAGAATGTATCGCCGCGCCTGCCACTCGTCTGGGGTTATATCTGGGCGGGAGCCGTCTTTGCGCTCGGCGTTGCCAATCTCGTGGTCGCGTTCACCTGCAGCCCGAAAATCTGGGCGTGGTTCACATCCTTCGTGCCGATCGGCGTGCAGCTGTCGCTGTTTCTACTGCAGTATCAGATGATCCGATGGACAGTCGTTCACGCCATCCGCGCGCGGACCATGGCAAGCGCCTGATCGTCCCGCGTCATGACAGCCGGCCCGGGGCAGGGACAAGGCGTCCGTGTCATGCAGTTTGGCGCGCCAACCCAGCCAGGCCATTCAGAACGTCGGTGTGCCGAATCTCCACTCGGGAGAGGACTGCGAAATCCGGCGCAACCCGCCGAAAGCGGAAAAACCGCGCGGTTCCGCCGATTCCCGCGCCGATTCGCAGGACATTGTAAATTCCCCGGAATGGGGCTATATTGGGTTTCGCGCACGGCGTTCGTCAGCATGAAGGCGTACCTGTTGTTTTAATTCCCGTCGCTTCAGGCGCCTGGACGAAATAGCCGGAATTTCCTTCCCCTGACACTCGTTTCGCACCCGCCGCGCATGTTGCGTGGGCGGGAACGTAGTGACAAGGACTGAAAATCAATGACGACTGGAACTGTAAAGTTCTTCAATACTTCCAAGGGCTTCGGATTCATCGCGCCGGAGGGTGGCGGCAAGGATGTGTTTGTGCATGCGACTGCGGTCGAAGCAGCCGGTCTGCGCAGCCTCGGCGAAGGGCAGCGCGTGAGCTTCGACATCCAGCCGGACGCTCGCGGTGCGAAAGCCACAAATCTGAAGCTGGCATAAGTTCCCGGCGATGGCGGACGCACACTGCGTTCGCCATCGGCCGCGGGCATGGTGCCCGGGAACAGGATTGACTGTCATCGAACACACTTCTCGACCCACGGCACTGGAACGTGCCTTCGCACTGGCCCGAACCGGCGATTATGCCGGCATATCTGAAATACGCAGCAAACTGCAGGCGGAAGGCTACCAGATCAGCCAGTTGCAGGGCCCCGCGCTGCAAAAGCAGCTTCGGCAGCTGTGTGCGGACGCGAGGAAGACCTCCGACGCCTGAAGACGCCACGGCCCGTTTCCTGAAACCTGCCCAGACCGGGATTGTGAGGATTGATTTCCAAGATGACTGTTGCCCCCATGGAGCTTTCCCAGACCGAACTGACCTGTTTGCACAACCTGATCCGGGTCCTTCTTCCCTATCCCGGCGGGTTGCGCCGCTGGTCGGTCATGCGCGCCGTGCGTCAGCTGATCGACGCGGACGGCCGCGAAGTTCCCTCCAGATTCGAAGACAAGCTCGAAAGGATTTTTCGCAGTCACTGCGGCGAGTATTCCGAATGCGCGGAGCCCGATTCCGGAATTCAACGGGATCGGGCCGCCCGTCTGTTTTATCGCCCGAAGGACAGGGCCGGGGAAGTCTGGGCGGTCAATGCCGGGAAGGCGCGCGCCTGGCTCGGAACATTGGACGAGATCGGCCTGAACGAGCCAGGCGCTGTCTGTTAGCTGGAAACGATCGGCGCGATCCTGCTCGCCGCCGGACCGACCGGCGGTTTGTACATTCCCGGCAACATCTGATTAATCCAACCGCCAGGATTTCGCGCTGTTCACTTGGCGTTGGCGTCTTCCGCACCAGCGCGCATACGAAAATTAACGCATCGAGCAGAAGGTTGCCGGCGCAACGTGAGAGAGAGTGCGTTCTGTCGTGCGTGCTCGCAAATCCGTGGCCTGGGGCTGCTCGGGTTTCCTGGCGGCGCTTTGCGCCGCGCTGCTCCCGCAAGCCGCGTCTGCACTGTCGAACGCACCGGGCAGTCAAGGTGAGTTGTCGGACGGGCTGACCGCGGGCCGGACGTACAATCCTGCGTTCGCTCTGGCCCCCGGTCTCGCACCGGCGATCGGCAATATGTGGATGGCGAATCCCGGCTGGGGCTCGCCGGATCCTCTTCCAGCTTATCATTATATCACCGAACCGGGTGCGTTCAGCGAGGATCCCGCTTCCCCGGCGTTCGACACGAGCGGGTACGACGCCATGTGGGACGACATGAAGTTCAGCGAGATGTCGGCCTATGGCGGGCTCGAACGCGACGCGCTGCGGGTTGCGGGCATGCGGGCGATTGATGGTTCCAATGGCGCGTCGGGTGCGATTCCCTATGGCCGGCTGACGCTACAGCGCGATTTCCTGGAAGGCCGACAGCAGTTCGCGCTCGGCGCCTATGGCACGCAGGCGAGCGTACGGCAGGCGGCGATTTCTGGCTTCGGCGACGATTCTTACACCGACGTGGCGCTCGACGGCACTTGGCGCTGGATTGCCCATCCCGAGCGCCGCTTCTCCGATGTAATCTCGGCGCATGTCCTTGTTCTCCACGAAGGCGAAAGCCTGATTGCGAGCCACGCCATCTTCGGCACCAACAAGACCGACGAACTCACAGCATTCCGCGGCGATCTGAGCTGGTCCTGGGGCGCCAATATTGCGCCGGCGGTACAATATTTCCGGATCACCGGCACGTCCGACCCCATCCGTCTCGGAACGCCGGACGGAAGCCCGAACAGCAATGGCTTCATCACCGAAATCAATTATCTGCCGTCGGACGACGCACGCTCGCCGCTCAACTGGTTCAATCTGCGGCTGTCGCTGCAGTTCATCGCCTATTCGGAGTTCGATGGTACGAGCCACGATGCCGCGCACAACAACACCGTGTTGATACATCTGAGCGCCGACACCGACCCCGGTTCTTGAATGCGCGTCAGACCCGGTAACGAATAACCTCGCTCCAGAAGCGGGGCATGTCCTCTATTCCCCCACCCGAAATTAATCCCGGCCCGTTAGGTGTACCGCTGCCCGCGGGCTCGCGCAGGCCAGGATTGGAAGCCGGGAGCGCCAATGCAAGTCTCGGTAACTACCAAAATAAGTTCGGAGAACTACAAAACCATCCCGAACGGCACGATCTTGTTTTCGATGTCGTGGCCGATATCGGCCTGTCCGAGCCAGGGGATGCCCGATTCCGCGCACCAGTGACGAACGATCTCTTCCACCGTCTGTCCGAATTCCGGATTGTTGGATGGCACGGCGCTGACGCGGCCGAGCCGGAGCCCTGCGCATTTGCGGATGCCGGGATTGCTCGTCACCTGCCAGAGCGCACGGTCGATCCGGTAAAGGTGTTCCGAAACTTCCTCGAGCATGATCACATGATGGGCGAGATCGGGCTCGTAGGGCGTGCCGAGCAGATGGGAAAGAATGGTAAGATTGAAGGCTGCCATGAGCGTGGTCTCCGCGATCGACGGTTCGAGCACGGATGGTGCTCGCTCCACGAGCCAGGCAAGAGCCCGCAGCACGGCCGCCTCACCACCCTCGCGCAGGATATCCGCGGGCATCGGCCCGTGGACGGCGCCCGTCGCGCCCCGGCCGTAAAGCGACGCCAGCAGCGAGCCCGCATCGCTATAGCCGAGATATGTCTTGCCCATCGCAAGCGGCGCGAGCCCGTCCAACACGCGGCGCACGATGCGGCAGGCGCCATAGCCACCGCGCGCGATCCAGACGGCATCCAGCTCCGGATCGTTGGCAAAATCGAGGAAGGCACTTGCGCGGGCCTCGTCGTCTCCCGCGAAATGGCCGGCGGCGAGAAAACATTGCGGGTGAAAGCGGAGCTCGGAGCGACCGCTGTAATGATCGTCCGCAAGCTTCATCACGCGCGCGGCCACGCCCGCGTCGATCCGCGAACCCGGTGCCACGATGCCGATTTTGACCGTGCTCATCCTGGTGTTTCTTGTCAGCTGCCGACGCGTCTTATAGCTTCCGGCGATGGAAAAAACCTGGTTCTTCTGCGGCATCGGCGGCAGCGGAATGCTCCCGCTTGCGCTCATTATTGCGGGGCGTGGCGGGCGCGTGGCGGGCTCGGACCGCGCGCTCGATCAGGGCCGTACGGCACAGAAATTCGAATTCCTCCGGTCGCGGGGCATCGCACTCTTCCCGCAGGACGGAAGCGGGATAGAGAGCGCCGCACAGACAGTGGTGATCTCCGCGGCGGTGGAAGATACGGTGCCCGATATGGTGGCGGCGCAGCGGATCGGAGCTCCGATCGTGACGCGGGCGGAGCTGCTTGCCGAGCTGTTCAATGCGGCGCCGGTGCCGATCGGCGTTGCGGGCACGAGCGGCAAATCCACCACGACCGGAATGCTCGGCTGGATCCTCGATCGGGCGGGCCGCGATCCCACCATCATGAACGGCGCAGTGATGAAAAACTTCATCACGCCATCGGTGCCCTTCGCAGGCGCCGTTGTCGGCCGCGGAGACGTCTTCGTCAGCGAGGTCGATGAGAGTGACGGCTCGATCGCACAGTACCGCCCGCACATTGGCATCGTCACCAATATCGCGTTCGATCACAAATCGCTCGATGAATTGCACAACTTGTTTGGTGATTTCATCGGGAGATCGCAGATCGTGGTGGTCAATCGCGACAATGCCGAGACCGCGGCGCTGATCACGCCCGTTCCAACTGGCCGATTGTTGTCATTCAGTCTCGTGGACAAAGCGGCAGATCTGTACGCCTCCGGACTGAAGCCGAAGAATGGCGGCGTCGCCTTCGAAGTGCGCGAGTGCGAAAGTGGCGCGGACATTTGCGCAAGGCTGCGTGTGCCGGGTCGCCACAATGTGCAAAACGCGCTCGCGGCGATGGCGGCCGCGCGGGCCGCCGGCGTTCCGTTCGGGGATGCGGCGGCGGCGCTCGAAGGGTTTGCCGGATTGCGGCGCCGTTTCGAAATCACGGGTGCTGCCAACGGTATCACCGTCATCGACGATTTCGCGCATAATCCGGATAAAATCTCCGCCACGCTCGCAACCGCACATGAAAGTCCCGGCCGGCTGATTTTGTTATTTCAGCCGCATGGCTTCGGCCCGCTCCGGCTAATGAAAGACCAGCTCGTCGAAGCTTTTGCGAGAGGGATGCGGGCGGTTGACATGCTGTTCATGCCCGACCCCGTCTATTTCGGCGGCACGACGGATCGCAGCGTCACCAGCCGCGATATCGTGGACGGCGTCGCCGCATGCGGACGAACGGCCCGCGCAATCGCCGATCGCGCCGAATGCGGCGAGGCACTCCTTGCCGAGGCGCGCCCCGGCGATCGCATCATCATAATGGGCGCCCGCGACGACACCCTGAGCACTTTTGCCGCCGATCTCGTACGCGCAATCAACGCCCGGAATCACCCACCCTCCCCTTGAGGGGTAGTTCACGACGCAGCGCTCAGCGGTTCACTTCGGAATCTCTTGCGGCATTGCCCTCCCCGAAATTTGCTTCGCAAATTTCGACGCTCCCTCAAGGGGCGGGTGGCTTTCGGCCGCGTTGTGCCGCGCGAGATGCGTTCGCCCCCAGCCGGGAACCGAATCGAGCACCGGCAGCAGCGATCTGCCATAGGCGTTGAGGAAATAAATAACCGGTGCAGGGACGGCCTCCGTCTGTCGCCGTTCGACGATGCCGTCATTCTCCATTTCCCGCAGCTGGTCGGTCAGCACTTTCTGCGAAATGCCCGGCATCAGCCGGTGAAGCGCCGCGAAGTGCTGCGGGGATTGCGATAGCTGATAGATGATAATCAGTTTCCACTTGCCGCCGATCGCCGCGACCGCGGCCGTCAGCGGACAATTGGGAACGGGATTGTGCTTGCTCTCGCGCGGCATGGTTACCTAAAAGTGCCTTCTGGCGCCTTGTTGGTGCGGCTCCTAAATCCGCTGTGCAAATTCGGGCGATTATGCTTTACTTGACCGGATAGCCCGGTTCGGTTTATTCTTCACGTTCCTGACCTTGGCAACGGTGATCAACTTCGGGGGGTTGGGGAGCGCGCGGGCGTCAGGTGAACTCGTTCATAACGTGCGTAGCTATGAAACGAGCGGGCCATTTCCCCTTGGCGTCAGGCGCCCCGCCGCTCTCGATCAGGTTCCGCAAGTCGCTATGATTAACAAAGCGGCAGAAACTGGTACGACGACGGCAAAAGAACATATCACGATAGACAGCCTCTCCGAGCACGTAAATGGCAGCCGTTGGCGGGTTCTGCATCAATGCGTCCCAAGCCCCGGGCTCCAGCACATGTCTACAGTCCATCTCGACCGTCGTTGGGGGCATGTCGGCTCCCGGGAAGAGCGTAGTGATGCTGTGAGCGCCGGTCCCGAATG
The DNA here is from genome assembly GCA_036272695.1 of Rhizomicrobium sp. Taxonomy (GTDB): domain Bacteria; phylum Pseudomonadota; class Alphaproteobacteria; order Micropepsales; family Micropepsaceae; genus Rhizomicrobium. Next base: position 15,196 of record DATAYG010000193.1, read on the forward strand.
GTTGTACTGGGCGCGGCATCTTGGAATTCTTTGGCAATGGATAGACAGCAACGAAAGCATTGCCGTTAAACGCGAATCTTTTGGCGGGGGTCTGGCCAACATTTTTAAAGTCTACCGAGATGATCGGGGGCTCAGTCAGGCTGAAATGCAAGAAAACAGTCGTTCCTGGCACTACGTAGGCGCGGAGTTGGCGAATGGCCACCCACGCGATAACGAAAAAAGTAATTACGAGCGCAACAGTTTGGGCAACCCCGACCCAGATCATCGTGAAGCCGAGTTCCAGCGCGTGTTCGTCCGCCGTTTGGCGCTGCTGGTAGTCAACCTTCCACTCGCGTTCCTGTTCGCCGGGTTGGCGCTTTTGTGTTTTGAAAGCGGTAGCGTGGCCTTGTCGTTGCTGTGTTTGAGTGGAAGTGCCGTTTGTGGTTTCGGGGGATGGTTTCTCTGGGCCGCTATGTACTTCGGGGACACGTGGGATTGGTGGTTGTGATGGTGCGGCGCTCTGACTCGGGGTTGCCGCGACCGCGAGGATCGCAAATGCCAATGCGGCGCAGCGTTTTAGCATCCCCTAATCGCCTCTCCGAAAATATCGGGATTGCTGCGGTTATTGTACCGGAACTGGAATTCCGCGACGTAGAGGGGCAGGTACTTGGCGCTGACCTTATGGAATGTCCCGACCACGTCCCGCTTGAAGATCGACCAGAAGCCTTCAATGGTTTGCGTATGGACAGCGCCGCAGACATACTGCCCGATTGCATGGTCAATCGCAGCGTGCGGGAAATCACGTTTCAGGTGCTTGTAGCCAACCCACTTGTCGGTGCAGATCAGGCTCACTTTGTCGGAAACGGTTTCTCGGACGAACTTTTCGAGAGTGGTGGCGCGAACATTGCTAATGACGCGCGCGACCACGTTGCCCTTGCGCTCGACTGCGCCAACAACGATGGCTTTGCCGGCACCGCCAGTTCCCCGCTTGCCATCGAAACGCTTGTCTTTGTGGCGGTTCTTCGCTTTGCCGCCAATGAACGTTTCGTCCACTTCCACGATACCCATAAGCTTGCGGAAATCTTCGTTTGCCAAGCCCGCACGAATGCGATGGCACATGTACCAAGCTGTTCGATAGGAGCCGAAGCCCATCTCGCGATAAATCTGGTGTGCGGAAACGCTCTTTTTGCTGACCAGCATGCGGTGGATGACGCGGAACCACACTCGCAAACCGACATTCGTGTTCTCAAACACCGTCCCGACCAGAACCGAAAACCTGTATCCGCTGGGATCGCATCCGTAGCACTGCCACTTGAATGCCATCGTGGTCATTTCGCGGACCTGTACGGAGCCGCAGCGCGGGCAAGAAACCTCGCACGGCCAACGGTTCTTCGCCAGATAGGCCATGCACGCGACATCATCGGGGAAGGCCGCTTCCCACTGAGAAACAGTCATCTGGTGAATGCGCTTTGAGGTGCCCATATTTCCCGCTCCGGTAAGTTCGAAACGGAAACTATCCTATCCCGGTTACCCGGTCAAAAGGTGCATAATCGCCCAAATTCGGATGGGAGCCGACGTCATCATAGAAGCGCGGACCGATACGGTCAAAGCCCGGCGGACCGTCTTCGGGATTCAGCCATTTCGATAACGCGCCGATCCTCTGTCCCGACCTTTCCGCCCGTTGAAGGAAGCTCTACAATGAAAAACGTCTTTGTTGTTATTCGCTCGCATGGCCCGGCCTGGAACCGTGCACAGCCGCTCGACGCGCAAGCAAATTGGCGCGGCCATGCCGAGTTCATGAACACGCTGGAGGCCGAAGGCGCCGTAATACTGGCAGGTCCGCTCGAGGGAACGGATGACGCCATGCTGGTCATGCGCGCGGCGGACGAAGCGGAAATCAGGACCCGCCTGTCCGCCGATCCGTGGGGCGAGGACATGCTGCGAACGTCGCAAATCGCGCCCTGGACGCTACGCATCGGGCAGCTTCTCCTGACGCCGGACGACAGATGAGCCTCAAGGCGTTATGCTCGGCGTGAATCTGCTCTCCGGACAGGTTGGGGAATTGCTGGAGCTTCCGTTCTCAACAGGCGCATCCACGAACATTTGCGTGCGAATGCGCACGGAATGCCGGAGCACATGCGCGTTGGCTGTTTCATCGCCGTGTTCGATTCCACCAGCGACAACCCCTACCTGAATTACGCGATTCCGGAGGAGGATGCAGAACCGGGCGAGGCCGATATTGCAGCGCTGATTGCCGCTTTTGCGGAACGAGGTCGAAGGCCGCAACTCGAATATATTCCCGCGGCTGCCCCGTGCGTGGAAGCCGCGATGATAGGAGCCGGATTCGCCGTGGAGCAGCGCTTGCCGATCATGGTGCGTAGTTCCGGCGGTCCGATCGCGCAACCTGCCGCCGATGTAGTGGCGGACCTTGCATCTCGTGACGAGCACCTCGTGGAAGCCGGGAAGACGCAGGCGCAGGCATTTGGCGATCAGGCTTCTAACCCCGACCGCCTGCGTCGTCTGGTTGCGGCTGGTGGATTGCTTGCCGTGGTGCGAATGCGCGGGGCTGCGCGGATCATCGGTGTCGGCGGGGCGAGGTCGTTGCTTGACGGCGTGACCGAGATCGCGGGGATTGGGGTACTGCCGGAATCCGCCGTCGGGGAGCCGCTGCCGCGCTCACGGCCAGACTCGCGCAGGAATGTATTCTGCGCGGAGCGAACCTCGTGTGGCTCACCCCGGGCAACAGCGATGTGGAACGCATCTACGTCCGCGCAGGCTTCGGGCGCGCATCGGAGCAGCTTCACGTCTCGAAGCCACCCGGCTGACCCGCCTCGCGTCAACTTGCCTTCCCTTCGACGCCGGGCATGATCGCGGCGGGGTGAGTCGGAAAGGGCTCTCATGGCAAGCTATGTCGAACGCGTGCTGCAGCCGGGCGAGACGGTCCGGTATGAGGGCACGCTGCACTGGATCATCTTCCTGCCGGCTTTCGTGCTTCTGGCTTTCGGAATCGTCGGCCTTGCCGTCATGGTCGTCGAGCCGGGGACCGGACGTGGCGCCAACATATTTTCCATCATTGTCGGGCTCGCGTTCCTGTTCGGCGTGCTTCACCTCATCTCGGCCTGGATAAGGCGCATGGCGACGGAGATTGCCGTCACCAATCATCGCATCATCTACAAAACCGGCCTCATCTCCCGCCGCACCGTCGAGATGAACATGGACAAGGTCGAGAGCGTGGACGTGACCCAGGATATATTCGGGCGCCTGCTCGACTACGGCACGGTTACGATCCGCGGAACCGGCGCGGGGCTGGAACCGCTTGTCACGATCAACTCACCCATCGCACTTCGCAACGCGATCACGGTGGGCTCGTCGTAAATTCCACCCCGTGCAGGCGCGGGGGAGGGTAAGTACTAAGTAGCAAGAAGAACAATTGCGCCCTGCCACTGCGCGAGCACACTGGCGACGGTCTGGCCGAGATAAAGCGACTCACCCATGCGCCGCGCGGCGCCGATGACGATCAGATCCGCGCCGATGCGGCGCGCCTCGTTGAGAATTGCCGTGTCGGGCGTTTCTTTCGTCTGGACAGCGGTGCGGATGTTTTCGTGTCCGTACCGCTTCGCCAGCGCCAGCACATCCTTCAACAGCGCGCGCTCCGTTCTCCTGCGGGCACGGTTTCGCCGGCCCCCATTCGTCACATCTGTCCGCTGGGCCACATGCAGCGCAGTGAACCGCTTCGCGCCAGCCGGCGAAATGGCAAAGGCGATTTCCGCGCCTGCCCGTGACGGTTCGGTGCCGTTGACCGGAACGAGAATATTGAGGCCCTCCACTGCAAGCGCATCACCGGAACGGCCTGCGATCGTCAACGCCGTCGGGCCGTCGAACCCGGCCGCAGCGCGATCCACGTTCGCCGAGAAACTGCCATCGGTGTTGCGCATCTTCTCCACGCCGACGAACAAAAGATCATAACCTTTCCGGCTCTCCTTCGCGACGGCACGGTCGACCCGCTCCGTTTCGACGCGTGCCAGCACATCGACTTTCTCCGGCCGCGATTCGCCTCTTTGATCGACGGCCGCGCGGTGGCCGTCTGCTGCGCCGGCCGCGGCTACAGCTTCGAGGTCCGCGGTGCTCGATTCAGCCGCGGCGCCTAGGGCTTTCCCTGGCCGCTCGGGGACGTGCAGCACCGTAATCGGCAGCCCCCTCTGCCCCGCAATGAAGCCGGCAAAGCGCGTCGCAAGCCTGCCATTCGCCCCATCGTCGGCCGCGATGAGCAGGCGTTCGAACCGGCTGACGAACCCCCGCTCATCGAGGTCCTCCTTCTCGATCCGCGCGCGTTCTTCTTCGCTCATCGGAAGCTGTGCGAGCGCCCAGCGCAGCATGGGCGGCATCGCCATTGTGGTGATAACCGCCATGGTCAGGATCATCGTGTAGAGGTTGTGGGTCAGCACACCCATGCTAAGGCCAATACTCGCGACGATCACTTCCGTGCTGCCGCGCGCATTCATCGCGCAGCCCAGCGCCAGCGATTCCCGGCCCGAAAGTCCGCTTATGCGGCCGCCGAGGAACGCTCCGCCAAACTTTCCGACGCTCGCAACCGCAACGATCGCTAGCGTCAGAAGCGCGAGATGCGGGTCTTTGAGGACAGTCAGATCCGCCGACAATCCTGAAAGGCCGAAAAAGATCGGCATCATGAAGGCCGTAATCAGGCCACGCAGTTGGTCCTCAATGTGACGCGACAGGATCGGCGAGCCGCCCACCAGCACGCCGGCGACGAAGGCGCCAAGCACGGTATTCACGCCGATTGCCTGCGTGATCAGCGCGAGCACGCACATCACGATCAGAATGGCGGTCACCACGGCATATTCGCTGGTGAAATTGTCGTTCACCCAGCGGATCAGGCGATACACCAGCCGGCGGCCGATTGTGTAGCTGAGCACGAGAAAGATGGCTGTTCCTATCACTGGTCTTGCGAGATCGCCCGCCGAAAATCCTCCGGCGCTGGCAAGGCCTAGCGTCAGGGAAATAATCACCCAGCCCGCCGTGTCTTCCATGATCGCGGAGGCGACGATGATCTGACCGAGATTGCGCCGCATGAAATTCATTTCGCGCACGATCATCGCCACGATCTTGATGGAAGAGATCGAAAGCGCCGTGCCGAGGAAGAGCGCGGCGATGAGCCGGCGATGGGGATCGGGCAGAAGCGAATCCGGAATGTACCAGCCGAGCGCAAAGCCGCACAGAAACGGCACTGCCACGCCGGCAGCCGAAACCATGAAAGCGGGCACTCCGACTTTCCCCACTAGTTTCAGATCGGTTTCCATGCCCGTCAGCAGGAGCAGCATCATCACGCCGATATTCGAAATGCCGGCGATGAGACTTTTCTGCATGGCGCTGTCGGGAAAGACGAGCTGGTGTGCCGCAGGAAACAACCAGCCGAACAGCGAAGGACCGAGCACGAGGCCTGCGAGCAATTGCCCGACGACGCTGGGCTGCCGGATTTTCTGCATGATTTCGCCGAGGCCGCGGCCGATCAGCAGGAGGAGGGCGATCTGAGCGACAAGGATGACCTCGGCCGATCCACCGAGCGCGTTTCCGGCCGTCGTTGTTGTGCGCTCGGCCGCATGCGCGGCGCAGGCCGCGACGTAAAACGCGGTCATGATCAGGGCGATCGGGATCGCCGGTCTGGTCATTGGGCCAGCCGGGGATTCAGGCAAGCACCTGCGCCATGGACTCATTACTTGCGGGAGGTGCGTGCGCAGGCGCAGGCTCTTGCCCGGCTGCAAGAATGCGGTCCATCGCCGCGCAAAGCGTTGTGACCACATCGCATCCGGCAACTTCGACGGCATCCAGAAACCGGCTGTTGTCGTCGGGGACGCCCCAGAAGCCGGCGATTGCGCCCGCGCCGGGAATGCGCTTGCGCAGCCTGCGCATCAGGTAATGCGCATTCGTGCCCGGCCCCGGATCGAGATAGGAGAGGCAAATCATCCGAACGCCGGAAGGATCCAGCTTCTGAATATTCGCGGACGACGCGTCATTCGCGGAAATCAGTCGCCAGCCAATGCCGCATCTGCCGAGAAGGTCGACGAGGAGGAGTGCCGCGGCCTCGTCGAGCAGGCTGCGCCCAGAAATGCACAGAACAGGGTCATTTCTCCACTCATTCGCGAGCTGCGGCAGCCGCGTGTTTGGTCCTTCTGCGTCCTGCTCGCGAGCGCCCAGAATTATGAGAGTTGAATCCTCATGATCGGAAAGATTCTGGATGAGTCCTTCGATAAGAGTCTTGACGGCGGCGCATCGGTCTTCATCGAGCGCGCCGCGGTCTGCGTCGGCCTGCGCAAGCACAAGGCCCTTCAACGCGATATCATAATATTCGCAAAGCGAATGTTGTTTCAGAAACGCTTCGGCGAGCCGTGCTGCGTCATCGGGATCGCCGGCAAGGATACGAAGATAGAAACTTTCCTCGTAAGCCAGCGGCGGACGGTTGCCGAGCAGCACATCGAGAAATTTCAGCCGCTCTACATGGCGACCCAATACGGCAAGACAAAGCGTAAGCGGCGTCGAGAGCAATAATCCGACCGGCCCCCAGACCCAGGTCCAGAAAGTCGCCGCGACAACGACTGCGACGGGGGATAGACCGGCAGTTTTCCCGTACAGGAGCGGCTCGACCACCTGGCCCGTTATCGGTTCCAGGCCGAAATAGAGCGCCGCCGTCCAGAAAACCTTCGACCAGCCCGGATCCACAGCCAGCGATAGAAGCAGCGGCGCGGTGGCGGCCAGCGGCACGCCAACATAGGGAATGAACCGCAGCATCGTCGTCACGAGGCCCCACAGCCAGGGATTGGGCACGCCGATGAACCACAGGCCCGTGCCGATCAGCGCGCCGAACACGGTGTTGATCGCGGTCTGAATCAACAGGTAGCGGCTCACGCGGCTCGCGCCATCGTCGAGGGCGATTTTCGCGCGCTGCAGATCGCCCGCACCGGCAACCCAGATGAAGCGGTCGCGCAGGTCTTCCTTCTGCAGAAGAATGAATACGACGAAAATGACCGCGATGCCCGCAGTAGCCAACGGATCGAGAAGCGGGCGCGCGACGTTTTCAATGATCTGCAACGGCGAGGCGGAGGGCTGGCGGATGACGACGGGGACGGGCTGTTCCTGGTTCCCAGAGCCGGCCTGCGAATTGATCTCGTGCGCAACCTGACCGGAAGTCAGCTGATTGTTGAGATTGTTGAGGAGGGATGAAACACGTTCGACAAGGCCGTTCGACATTGCCGAGGACTCGAGCGCGTGAACCTTGTGGGCGACGTTACGCTGGTAGTGCGGAAGGTCCGCCGCAAGGTGCGCGAGTTGGGTTCCAATGAACAAAACGACAATGCCGATCACTGCGATGGCGAACAGCGTTGTCAGCAGAACCGAAAGCACGCGCCCCACACGCAGCCGGCGCAGGAGCGTGACGGCGGGTGCAAGCGCGAAAGCCAGCAGAATGGCGAGCGCGAGCGGCACGAGAATCGGGCGCGCGAAATACACACCGGCAACGAGGATCGCCACCACGACCACCGATCCCGCGAACCGTAGCTGTCCCTCCGCGCCGATTTTGTCCCGTTGTGGGACGCGTTCCGTGCTCTGGGCCATGCGTCCCCTTCCGGTCAGGCCGGGAAGGAAACGCTTTTGTGTCGGTTAGGTTCGCACGACGGAAGCGAACCGTGAGAATTCGCCTAAAATTTATCGCGAATACCATGTCCTGATTGCATCGATTTCTACCTATGGTTCGGGCTTTTGGTTGAACTTGCCCGGCGGGCAACGACTATGCCCGCACGTCGCGCGCCACATGCCGCGTCGATCAAAACCAAAAAAGGGCCAGTACAAATGAAGACCGTCTATCGCGGCCTGACGGTGGCCGCGACCGCTATTGCTTTATGCGCCTGCGCGGCTTCGCCGGAAAGCATCAAGCCGCACTACATCAGTGCGAAGCAGTACTCCTATCTCACCTGTCCGCAGCTGGCCCAGTACAAGGTCAAGCTGACAGCCGCCTACAACAAGGCCGCGGACTCGGAGAGTAACGCGCGGACGGAGGATGCCGCGACCAGTCTTTTGCTCGGGTTCCCGGTCGGCTCCATGACCCATGAGTCCGTTCCCTGGCAAGTCGGCGATCTTAAGGGCCGCATCGTCGCCGTCTCGCATGTGCAGGCTGCCAACAAGTGTGAGCGGCAGCGCGAGGCGACGGCAGAACAATAGATCCGCGGGCTTGGATCCGGGTGCAGGCGGGCATGGTGCCCGCCTTTTCCGTTTTGCCTGACGGGTAGTGGAAACAGCCCCGGTGAGAGCCGGCTTTACCCGGGGCGCACATGCTTTAGGCTGAGGCCGAATCGCAGCCACGCCAAGTCCCCTGTCGTTCCCCGCCGCTCTGGCAATTCTTTTCTTCGCTTCGATCTGGGCGGGCGCCCAGAACGCGCTCGCTGGCGGCGGCTCGTTCGTTACGCTGCCCTCGCTGATGCTGACCGGCATGGACGCGCGGGCTGCCAATATCAGTTCCACCATCGCCTTGTTTCCAGCACAGGTCGCCACCGGCTGGACCGGGCGGAAATTCGTGGCCGGCGCGGGCGGCCTCCCGTTTCATGTCCTTTCGGCGATCAGTCTCGCGGGCGGTGCGGTTGGCGCCGTCCTTCTGCTGGTAACTCCGCCTTCCTTCTTCGCCCGGCTGGTACCTTGGCTCGTGCTGTTCGCTACGGGGATATTCGCGTGGGGGAGCTTCGGAAAGAAAACCGACGGGGGGGCCAGGCTGGGCCGACCCGGTGTCGCGGCTGCGCAGTTCCTGATCTCGATCTATGGCGGCTATTTTGGCGGCGGAATTGGTTTCCTGATGCTCGCCGCGCTTACGGCAGCGGGGCTCTTGATCCGAACAGCCGGTGCCACGAAGAATGTGCTTGCCTCGATCATGAACGCATCGGCGGTTGCTATCTTCGTATTCTCGCCCGATGTCAGATGGCTCCAGGCGGCCATATGCAGTGCCGGAGCGATTATCGGCGGAATCGCAGGGGGGCTGTTGTTGACGCGCGTGAATGAGCGTCTGCTGAGGGTCGTGGTCATAATCTTGGGCGTTACCCTCACAGCGGGCCTCTTCGTCCGCTTGCCCTGAAGGTGGAAGTCGTTCCGTGTAAGCTGCCGGAGTGAACGCGGGCCGCAAAATCATTCACGTCGACATGGACGCTTTCTACGCGTCGGTGGAGCAGCGCGACGATCCGGGCTTGCGCGGTCGCCCCGTCGCGGTCGGCCATGGCGCAAGGCGCGGCGTTGTCGCCGCCGCGAGTTATGAAGCGCGTGCTTTCGGCGTGCGCTCGGCCATGCCCTCGACGACCGCGCTGCGCAAATGTCCCGAGCTTGTTTTCGTGTCCCCGCGCTTCGATGTGTATCGCGCCGTTTCGAACCATATCCGCGCAATCTTTGTCGACTACACGCCGCTCATCGAGCCGCTTTCACTTGACGAAGCCTATCTGGACGTAACGCAGAACGTCCGGGGCCTGCCGTCGGCCGCGGCCACCGCTGCAGAAATCCGCGCCCGGATTCTCGCAGAGACCGGGCTTACCGCGTCGGCTGGTGTTTCCTATAACAAATTTCTTGCGAAGCTCGCCTCCGACTACCGGAAACCGAACGGCCAGTATGTGATCACACCCGGAGCCGGTCCGGCTTTCATCGAGGCGCTCCCGGTCAACAAATTCCATGGCGTGGGACCGGTTACGGCCGGCAGAATGAACAGGCTGGGCATCTTCACGGGCGCGGATCTCAGGCAGCGGACGCTCGAATATCTGGTGCGTCATTTCGGCAAATCGGCATCGTGGTACTACGCCATTGCCCGCGGCGAGGACGACCGGGCCGTTGCGCCGGACCGGCCGCGCAAATCTTCGGGCTCGGAAACGACATTTTCCACTGATCTCACCGAGCCTGCGGCCATTGAAGCCGAAGTGCAGGCCATGGCCGATGAAGTCTGGGGATGGTCGGAGAAAACGCGAATGTTCGGCCGGACCGTCACCGTGAAAATCAGATATGCCGATTTCCGTCAGATCACCCGCAGCCGGACCGGCGTCAGGCCCGTGCAGAGCCGGGAAGCGCTGCGCGCCATCAGCATCGATCTCGCGCGCAGCGTGTTACCACCGGCGATCGGAATTCGCCTGCTCGGCGTCACCGTTTCAGGTTTCGACAATCGGGACCGGCATCCGACGGCGCAGCTTGGGTTCGACCTGTGATCTGCCGTAAAAGCAGTTCAGCGCAAGTCCCATCTCGTCCGAAAAATCGCGTCGCACAGTCCCGGGCTGCCGAACCCGTCACTGAAACTTACCCGCGAGCGGCGATGGTGCTCGCCATGAGCATGACTAGATACCAGCGACGGCGGAATCAGTCGGAGAAGTGGGGCTTGTCCAGCCGCTGCCGATTGCCTGATCCCGGCAGCGAAATCGTAGCCGGAATGCTCGTACAGTCCGCCGACGGCGCCCAGACCTGCAACAAGCAACTGAAAGCCGAGATCCCCGGTTCCTCCGCCGATGAGTATCAGCGGAACGAGATAGGGGCAGACGATCGTCAGGAAGAAATCGGGCGCCGACATGTAGCAGGCCGTGATGCTTTTCGAGGCGCCCGTCGAATGATGGATCCCGTGCCCCAGCCAGCGAAAGCGCGGATTGTGCAGCAGAAAACGATGCGCGAAGTACTGGACGATATCATGGCCGATAGTCATTAGTACTATTGCCGCGATGGCCCACGCCCAACCGATATGCTCCGGACCCGTATAGGCGAGGCCGAATTTTTCGCACAGCCACATGGCGGGCAGAAGGACAAACGTCTGATTGAGCAGCACTCGGGGGAGGATATCGGCGTAGGCGAGTCTCTCCCGGTCGCGCTGCTTGTATCTGCGCAGCCAACCCTTGCGGTCGCAAAGCTCGAAGCCCAACCCGGCCCCATGGAACACGACCATGTGCCCGGCCCAGACCAGCACGGAAAGAGGAAACAGGGCCAGGAACTCGCCGATTTGGGACGGCATTGTCACTCCAGGGTATGCTGCCGGCCGATCTGTGCCGGCTCGGGTAAGCGCCAGCGTTTCATAGCATTTCCGCAGGAAGAATGTCGATCCGGAAGATGTACAACCCCAAGAGGCGGGGATCGAAATTGATCCCCGTGTGGCTGGGTGCGGCCGCGTCCGGCAGGTTGAACTCAATGCGCGCTATTTCTGCGTTGCGGAAAAGCCGCCGCGGCACAATGAATGTCCAGTACATTCTCGGGCGAGGCATCCGGCGGTCAGCGTTGCGACCATCGTCCCGTTCAATTTGGTGACGGCATCAGCCGGCAGAATTCCTCTCACGACTCCCTGATACGCAATCGCGTACCGAATACGAAGTCCCACCAGGGCGCGCTCACGCCGAAGGAGGTCGTGTCGTCCCGGAAATGGTGGTGCATGTGACGAGCGCGGAGAAACCGTCCGATGTAGGTCCTGGGCTGCCGGTGATGCAGGTGATAGTGCAGCATGTCATAGGCGATATAGCCCGCGATAAACCCCGCCAGAGCGGGCCGGCACAGGATCGGCCCCAGGGTCGCGTGCAGCACTGCCCAGGCCGCCGTCATGATCGGCACACTCATCAGGGGCGGCATGACCAGCCGGAGCGGATCGCTTGGGTGGTCATGGTGGACGCCATGCATCAGGAATTGGGCTTTCAGACCGGCGGCCGAGGTGAAGCGATGATGAAAAAGGAATCGGTGCCCGAAATATTCGACCAGCGTCCACAGGACATAGCCACCCAAAAATCCCGCCACCATCGCCCTGGCTGAAAGGGCTCGTGAGGCGAGATACAACAACAAGGTCCCGGCCGGAAGGTACAGTCCGGCCGGGAGCAAATGATGGACGCGGGAGAGCCCGTCGAGCAGCGAGTTGCGGAACAGGCGTGGCGAGGCGGCGAGAAATGCCTGTCCGGAACCGGAAATTGCGTTGCCGGTAGTCATGCAAAAAATCCCCAGTTTGGATGGCGGCACCCGGCCAGCCGCGATCTTTAGTCGATTTGCGGCACCCGGGCAATTCGGGCTGGCGCGAAGGGTGGGGTTTCGGGTTAAGTTGTCGTTGCCGGACTGGAGCCTGGATACCGCGACCCATTGCGGGTCTTTCAGGGGTTGCGGGCGCAACGAGCAGGGAACTGCGATATCTCTCATGAAAGCGGCTGGCGTTTTGTCCGCAGCCTTGGCTCTTTCCATTTCCGCGTCCTGGGCTGATGACATCGGCGGGACCGGCCGGATCGAGCCGAACGGTGGGGTCGTGCTCCTGAACGGTGTTCAGGGTGCGCGAATCCTGTCGATACCGGTGCACCCCGATCAGATGGTCAAGCGCGGTGATCTTCTCATGACGCTCGACGATACGGAGCAGCGCGCCAATGCCAGACTTGCCGAGATTTCATTGGCGCAAGCCAAAAAAGATGCCGCGCAGAACCTCGCCACGGCGGAAGAGGCGGTCAGTGTCGACGAGGGGCGATTGAAGCGAACGGTCCGGGACGCCCGAAATTATCGGGCACTCGGTCCGGAGGCGACGTCTGAAAAGCAGATCGCCGACATGGAGCAATCGGCGAATGAAGCGCGCATGCAGCTTGAGTTGGATCTGAAAAAGGAAAACCAGGTTCGTGCGGACAACGGCGCGAATATCAACAGCGCGGTGAAGCGGCTGCAGATCGAACAGCAGAAGCTTGCCCTGTACCGCGTCGTTGCGCCTATTGATGGCATGATCCTTCGGATCGATCAGCATGTCGGAGAGAATCTTGCTGGCACTCCCGCCATCGAGATGGGCGATATCCGTACCATGTACGTCATCTGTCAGGCGTTTCAGGGCGATCTCCTGAAACTCAGGCCGGGTCTGCATGCGACTATCAAGAGCAGTGCATTTTCCCATCCGCTGAAGGGCACGGTGGAGAACGTAGGACGGCTGGTAGATACCAAAGCCCAACTTGGCGATGTCCGTATCAAGCTCGACAACCCCTCCGTCGCGAGCAAGGTCGTCGGCATGGAAGTCGAAGTGGAGATTGCGCGTTAGTGCGGGACAAATCCATGCTCAACGCAATGCGCGACTGGTGGGCGGAGCTATTTTCCATCAGCGGAATCGTGCCCGGTATCGCCTGTATCGTCGTTGCCGGTTCCAACCTTTTGCAACACCGGCTCAGGCTCGTCGCCGCCCTGGCCGGCGTCGCCGTTGCGCTCTTTCTGCTGACGCTGCAGATTTCGATACTCGACGCTGCGAAGGCAAAGGTCACGCAGCTTTATGACGACTTCAACTTCGATCTTGCTGCCGTGCCTGACACCTATCAGTTTCTGCTGAATTTCGAGAGCATCGATCGTGTAGTACTCGATCAGGGACGAGCCACCGGCGACATATCCCGGGCGTTCGGCTTGAATGTGGATGTGGTACATTGGACGCAATGGCCGTCCAAGAAGCTGGCCTATCTGTTTCTTATCGGGCTGGACGATCCGGGCACATTCCTTCGCGATCCCGTAATCCGCGGCGGCCTGAAATCGCTTGCCTCGTCGCATGATCTTCTGATGGACGCCTATTCCCAGCCGGATATCGGGCCGCTGGCAACGGGTACCCGGGCCAAGATCGGGGACGAATTCGAAACGATCGCCGGCCATTTCAAACTCGGGTTGTTCTTTTATGGCGAAGGTAGCGCAATTGTGCGCAACACTGACTTTCCGCGATTGACGGAGCGCGATTCGAGCAAGATAAGCATCGCCCTGTTCCAACTCCGGCCAGGTGTTTCCCCACAGAAGGCCAAGCGCGATCTCGAGGCCATCGTGCCCGAGCACACGCTGGTATTCACGCGTGACGAACTCCTGCAGCAGGAGCGGGACTATTTTCTTTCGGTGAGGCCGGTCGGCATCATGATCTACATCAGCATGCTGATTGCGTGCCTGGTGGGGACGGTTATCATTGTGCAGGTGCTGTCGACGGAAGTCGCCAACCGCATGAAGGAATATGCTGTTCTGAAGGCGATGGGATCGAGTCCCGCCTTCGTCTATGGGATAGGTATCACGCAATCGATACTGGTCGGCCTGAGCAGCTTGCTGCCGGCCCTGCTCGTCGGCGGCATCGTGCTTTGGTACATCCAGTATCGTACCCATCTCGAGTCGGCACTTGGGCTGGTGCTGTTCGGAAAAATGCTGGCGATCACGCTCGCGGCGTCGATCTGTGCCGCCGCGGCGGTGTTGGGACGGGTACAGCGCGCCGATCCCGCGGCGCTCTACTGATGCTGCCGCGTATCGGACTGGCCCTCAGACTGCTTCTCCACAACCGGTTGCGGTTCCTTATCGCCTCGGCAAGTGTTGCGATGGGGGTCGTCATCGTCTTTGTCGAGCTGGGATTGCTTCTGGGGATGCTCGATGCGCAGTCGATTGTTGCCAATCTCGTTCGCGGCGACCTCCTGATCATGAACATTGCCCGAGTCAACCTTCATCGCTGGGACAAGATTGATCTTGTGCGCCTTGAGCAGGCTGCCGCAGTTCCCGGCGTCGCCCGCGTGACGCCGCTCTACGAGGATCATGTCGGATTGCGCAATCCGGCTGACAAACGCGTAAGACGCATCATCCTCTACGCCTTTCCTCCCGATGACATTCCCTTTAAGCTCGATGATCCGGCAGCTCTGTCGCACGCGCTGAAGATCTCGCATGGCTTTCTCTACGACCGCCTGTCCCGCCCAATTTTCGGCCAATTCGGGGTCGGTGATGATATCCAGATCGACACCGTGCCGTTACGCGTCAGCGGCTATGTGAACATCGGGGCGGACATTGTGAACGACGGCAATATCCTTATGAGCGAGGGCGACTGGCTGGCGCGTCTGCCGGAGTCCAAGCCGATCATGGGGCTCATCCATCTGAAGCGCGGCGCGTCGCCGGAGACAGTGCGCCAGCGGATTCTCGGGAGTCTTCCGCCCGATGTCACGGTGCTCACGCCGGCGGAGACGGCCCGACGTGAAAGTCTCTATACGCTGCGCACCGCTCCGGTCGGACTTCTGTTCGCGATCGGCATGCTGGCGGGACTGGTGATCGGAACCATCAATTGCTATCAGGTCTTGTATAATGAGATCACGGACCATCTCCGCCAGTTCGCCACCTTGAAGGCCATGGGATTTCCCAACCGCTTCTTGCGCCGCATCATTCTCGGCCAGGCCACAATTCTTTCGGTGGCCGGCTTTTCGTGCGGCGCAGTGCTTGCCTGGTTTGCCGACCGTTACATCGCCGCGCAGTCGATGCTGCCCATCGGCATCGGCCTGGGCTCGGGCGTCGTAGTCTGTTGTTTCACCGTAGTGATGTGTATGACGGCCGGACTCATTGCGATCCGACGCGTCGCCGTCGCCGACCCCGCCGCACTGTATTGAGACTGCCGTGAGCGAACTTGAAAGTCTGCGGGTTCCATTCGCCGGGACGGCACGAGCCGCTCCGGTCGTCGTTGCCCGCAACGTCAGTCATGCTTTCGATTCGGGCGCCGCGCGTAAACAGGTGCTTTTCGATGTCGATTTCGCCTTGGAGCGCGGAGAATTTGTAATTTTGACGGGTCCGTCCGGCGCGGGCAAAACGACGCTGATGACGCTCATCGGCGCACTGCGCTCGCTGCAGTCGGGGAGCATCCGGGTGCTCGATACGGAACTCTCCGGACTGGCGGCCGCCGGACAACGGGAGGTTCGGCGCCGCATCGGATTCATATTCCAGGACCACAATCTGTTCGATGCGCTGACGGCATTTCAGACACTTTCGCTCGCTATGGAAGTCGCCGGCCGCCGACCCCGGCGCACCGAGGCTCGTCGCCGCACCGCTTCGCTTCTGGCAATGCTTGGCATGGAGGCTTATCTGGATTCGAAGCCGCGGCAGATGTCGACAGGGCAGAAGCAGCGGATTGCGATCGCGCGCGCATTGATCAACGAACCGCCCATCATCATCGCCGATGAGCCCACGGCCTCGCTCGATGCGGAGACGGCAGGGCTTGTCATAAAGCTTCTCCGGCAACTCGTCGATATTGGAGGCGCATCGATACTGATGGTTACACATGACAGCCGCATCTTTTCCGCCGCCGATCGCGTGATGAACATGATCGACGGCCGCGTCGCCGCGCCGTTGTGAGCGGCATCATCGCGCTTTCACGTTCGCTACTTTGGTCCCGCGCCTTGCTGGTGCAGGCCGCGGTGGCGCTGGCGCTGGTCTTTTCGGCGGCCTTTGCCTCACGATCGGCGGGCGCCGAGACCGTCGCGGACATCAATCTCACGGATTCAATTCGCGACGTGTTGAGAACCGATAACAACGCGATTCGGCTTCAGGATGAGAGAGTGAAGACTGCGGGGTCTCATGTGCAGGAGGCCGCCGGCACATTCGACTGGGCCGCACAGGCGCAGGGCGGATGGCAGGCGCTCTACGTGCCGCGCTCGGTCTACTCGCCGATCGTTCCAGGCAAGGGAATTCTCACCAACAACACGGATATTCTGAATGCGTATTATTATTCGCTGAGCATCGGCCGGGAATTCCGTAACGGCATTCAGTTTGCTCCCGGTATAACGGCCTACCCAAGTACGAGCGGTGCCTCGACCGCCCAGACATTCGGCCTCACGGCGTTGCGACCGAGTTTCGGTTTGCGCATTCCCTTGCTGCAGGGACTGGGCGAGGAAGCCGCCGATGCGGCCGAACTCGCAGCAAAGGCGACGCTCGTCGGCACGCGTTTCGATCGCGATTTCGCCATCGCCCATACTGTGCACGACATGATCCAGATTTATTGGCGCTGTCTTGCCGCCGACGAGGTTGCAAAGATATCCGCGCAATCCCTGCGTGACGGCGAGGAATATTCCGATTCGCTGAAGCAGCAGGCGCAGCGCGGGCTGGTCGAGCCTTCGGTCGCACAGAGCTTCATAGCGGCCAATGCAACACGCCAGATCACGCTCAACCAAAATCAGGATGCCGTCAGCTCCTGTCGGCGCGATCTTGCCGTTGCAATACACGGGGAAGCTATTGGAACCATGCCGGCGCCCATCGGTACGCTTCCAGCCATGACGGAAGTGGAGGCCGCCGTCGCAAGCCTGAACGACACCGCGCTTGATGATGTTGCCTTGAACAACCGTTCAGATCTCAAAGCGGCACGAGAATATATATCTGCCGCACTGGCCACGCGCCGTGGCGCAGACGACACGAAATCTCCCGTGCTTACGCTTCAGATTGATCCCACCCGTGCCATCGTGGTGTATTCCCAGAGTCTCGAGAACAATTTGGGCGAAGGACGTGCGGCCGAGGCTCTGTCCGCCGAAAGGCAGTCCGAGGTGGCGTTGGACCAGCTCGAAACCCAGGTTCAGGTGGATATTACCGATTGCGTGCGCAATCTGCGTGCGGCCGTCGCCGAATGGAAGGATGGGCTCAAAGCGGAGCAGGAGACGCAGACGGCGGTAGTAAGCGACGAAAAGCGCGCGAGGTTCGGAGTTATCGATAGGAAGATTTTGCTCCAGACCAGGGACCAGCTGACGCAGATTGAAGCCGCTGTCGTCAACGCCGAGCTTCTATTCGCATCGAACATGGCGATGTTGCGGCTGGTGACCGGCACCGTCCATCCGGAACAGGAAACACCCGCTACCACGCTGGTGCTATTTACGACCCTGCCGGGCCCGGGATAGAGGAACTGCCAGCAGGAAGAGCGCGCAGGCAGCGTCGGGATGGCAGATCCATACTGTGGAGATGCGGCACCACTTCGCCTGCGCCGCCGTCACAGGCCATCCAGCGGAATTCGTGGCCTACGCCCTGCAGCGACAGGCTGCCGGTGTTAACCAGGGCACGGAAGCCGTTCGCGGCAACGCTGCCGGAAACGCGTGTTCGGCGGCACGATGTGAGCGGGTCGGCATCGCTCATCTCGCAATAGGCGAACTGCACGGCTGTGCCGCAGCGGTTCTGGAAACCCTAGTATTCGCCATTGTTTGCGACGCTGAGGCATTGCGTGGCATGGCCGGGCGGCAAGGGCTCCGCTGCCGAAGTTGCCGGTAACTGTCTCGAGCACATGTCCCTTGTTCAGAAACGATAATGTGCCCCACCGCTGGCCATTCCGCCTACACAGGCGCCCTGCCATTGGACGCTGTCGCCCGGGTCGTAATTGGAATCGAGCGCGCGGTAGTTCGGGCGCGGTTCGGCTACCCATTCCTGTTGCGCGCCGTGGCTTTCGGAATCGTTCGCTTAGGGGGAGCGGAACCGCCGATGGATCAGTGCCATAATCAAACGGCAGCTTTGGGTCGTGGGCCAGCATCCTGTGCGGAAATGCCCGTCCAGCGTTGCCAAGCTATTCGGCAGCGTAGCCGGAACCCGTCGAGATACAGATAGACGATCGGCGTCGTGAAGAGTGTGAGGAGCTGACTCACCATCAGGCCGCCGACGATGGAGATGCCAAGTGATTGACTGAATCCAGAACCCATGCCGAGCGCCAGCGGCAACGAACCGAGGATGGCTGCAAATGTCGTCATCATGATCGGCCGGAACCGCATCAGGCAGGCCTTGTGAATGGCATCGCGCGACGACAGGCCCTCGCTGCGCTCCGCCTCCAGCGCAAAATCGATCATCATGATCGCGTTCTTCTTGACGATGCCGATGAGCAGAAGTACGCCGATAAGCGCCATCAGCGTGAAATCGGTCTTGGTAATAAGCAGCGCGAGCAACGCGCCGACCCCTGCCGATGGCAGCGTCGAGAGAATCGTCAAGGGGTGAACATAACTTTCGTAAAGTATTCCCAAGACGATGTAGACCGCGATGACTGCTGCAAGGATCAGAAGTGGCTCGTCGCTCAACGAATTCTGGTAGACAAGTGCATTTCCGGCGAACCCGCCATGGATGGACGCCGGCACATGAAGCTGCAGCATCGTGTTCTGGATAGCCGCGACCGCATTTTGCAGCGAACCATGCTCGGGAAGATTGAACGAAAAGGTGGTGGCGACGAAGGGCCCCTGATGGTTGACCGACAGGGGCGTATTTCCATGGCTGAAACTGCTGAAGGCCGATAGCGGCACCATGGTCTCCTGCGTCGTGCTCACGGCAGCGCCCGTGGAAGCGGTGCCGCGGCCGCTGTTTGTGAGCGCATTCAAGGCCTGGTTTCGCACGACGTCCGTAGCCACCTGCGCGACGGACGGTGTCGTCGTCGTATTCAGTTGCACCGTGCCTGCCACAGCTCCGGTCGACTGGGTTCCGCTGGCTGTGCCCGCCGATGTGCTGACATAGATGTCGTTTAAGGATGCCGGACTCTGCCAGAACTCGGGCGCTACCCCCATTACCACCTCATACTGATTGAGGTCGTTGTAGATCGTCGAGACCTGACGCTGGCCGAACGCGTCGTAGAGTGTGCTGTCGATCTGCGAGGTCGTCAGGCCGAGCCGCGCGGCCGTCGTCCGGTCGATTGTCAAGTTGGCCTCCAGAGCGGCCGGCTCCTCGTCGGAATTCACGTCCGCCAGTTCCGGAACGGCCTGAAGTGCCTGGGTGATTCGCGGCAGCCAATGACGCAACTCATCCAGTGTGTCTGCTTCGAGCGTATATTGATACGCGCCCGCACCCTGACGTCCGCCGACACGGAAGCTTCCCGCGTTCTGGAGACGCAGATCCGCACCCGCCAGGCGGTTGAGCTTTTTGCTCAACCGGGCCACGGCCTGATCCGTCGTCACTCTGCGCTCGCTCGCGGCCTTCAGCTGCACGAATACGCTGCCCGAATTGACTGCACTCCCGCCCGGGCCACCGCCGCTGCCGCCGCCGGTAAAACCGGTCACGTTTTGAACCGCAGGATCGTGAGCGATCGTCGTGACGAACTCGTGGAATTTCTTCTCCATGAGCTGGAAGGAAATGCTCTGGTCGGCAACGATCTTTCCGAACATCTCGCCGGTGTCTTCGTCGGGAAGAAAGCCTTTCGGAATGATCACGAACAGATAGATATTGAGAATGATCGTGACCGCGAGCACGATCATCACGGTGCCCGGATTTCGCAACGACCAGATCAACGCCCGCTCGTAGATGCGGCGCATGCCGTCGAAAACGGCTTCCGCCATCCAGAGTATTCGGCCCTGCCGCCGCTCCGCCTCGTCGTGGCGCGGCAGATATCGGCACAGCATGGGCGTGGTTGTGAGCGAAACCACGAGGGAAACCATGATCGCGATGGAGAGCGTCATGGCGAATTCGAAGAAGAAGCGCCCAACGATGCCGCCCATCAAAAGAATCGGCAGGAACACCGCGATCAGCGATAGACTCATGGAAATGACCGTGAAGCCCACCTCGCGCGCGCCCTGAAGAATGGCTTGGGCGCGTGGCATTCCGGCCTCGATGTGGCGCGACACGTTTTCGAGCACGACGATCGCATCGTCGACGACGAAGCCAGTCGCGACCGTCAGGGCCATCAATGAGAGGTTGTCGAGCGAAAATCCCATCAGATACATCACGCCGAACGTGCCGATGAGAGAAAGAGGCACGGCGATGCTCGGTATCATCGCCGCACGGCCGTTCCGCAGGAACAGGAAGACGACGAGGATGACGAGCGCGATCGAGAGCATCATCGTGCGTTCGACGTCCCGAAGTGATGTACGAATGGATGTCGTGCGGTCGTTGGCGATGATGAGCTGGATCGACGGCGGAAGCGCCGCCTGCAACGCCGGCAGGGCTGCCCGGACCCTGTCGACGGTTTCAATCATATTGGCGCCCGGCTGACGGTACAGAATGACGAGGATTGCCGGCACGCCATTGGTGAGACCGATGTTGCGGATGTCTTCGACGCCGTCATAGACCCTGGCCACCTCCTCGAGCCGGACTGGCGCGCCGTTTCGATACGCGATGACCAGCGGCCGGAACTGGGCCGCCTTGGTGGACTGGTCGTTCGTGTAGATCTGATATTTGAGCGCGCCCTGCGCGATTGCTCCTTTGGGCGTATTCGCGTTGGCCGCTGACAGCGCCGCGCGCACGTCCTCAAGGCCAATTCCGTATTTGAACAGCGCCAGAGGATTGAGGTCGACGCGCACAGCGGGAAGCGAACTGCCGCCGATCTGAACCTGACCCACGCCATCGACCTGGCTGAGTTTTTGCTGCAGAACGATGGAAGCGGCGTCGTAGATCTGGCCAGTCGAAAGTGTGCGCGAGGTGAGGGCCAGAATCAGGATAGGCGCGTCGGCCGGATTGAATTTCCGGTAGGTGGGGTTGCTTCTCAGAGACGTCGGAAGATCCACGCGCGCGGCGTTGATCGCCGCTTCCACATCCCGCGCCGCGCCGTCAATGTCGCGGTCAATTCCGAATTGCAGAACGACGCGGGACGAACCGACCGAGTTCGACGACGTCATTTCCGTCACATCGGCGACGCCGCCGAGATGGCGTTCGAGCGGCGTGGCGACGCTCGTCGCCATGGTTTCCGGGCTTGCGCCAGGCATCTGGGCGGACACGAAGATCGTGGGGATGTCGACATTCGGCAGGGGCGCGACCGGCAGGAGGAAAAAAGCGACGACTCCGGCCAGCGCCAGGCCGATCGTCAGCAGCATCGTGGCGACCGGGCGCGCGATGAAAGGTGCGGAGATGTTCACGGCGCGAGCGGCTCGGTGTCAGGAAGCTGCGGAGCCGGTCCAATCCGCAGCCGACGCGCGAGACGGTCGAAATAGAGATAGATCACGGGCGTGGTAAACAAGGTAAGAAGCTGGCTGACGAGCAAGCCGCCGACGATCGCGATGCCCAATGGCTGGCGCAATTCAGATCCGGTGCCGCTTCCGATCATGAGCGGCAGCGCCGCAAAGAGCGCCGCCACGGTCGTCATAAGAATCGGCCGGAAGCGCAAGAGGCTTGCCTGATAGATCGCATCTCTTGGCGACTTGCCCTGTTCGCGCTCCGCCTGAAGCGCGAAGTCGATCATCATGATCGCATTCTTCTTCACGATTCCGATCAGGAGAATGATGCCGATGATCGAGACGATATTGAGATCCTTGCCGGCGATCATCAGCGCAAGCAGCGCGCCAACGCCCGCCGAGGGCAGCGTTGAAAGAATGGTCACCGGATGGATGTAGCTCTCATAAAGAACGCCGAGAACGATATAGACGGTCACGATCGCAGCCAGGATCAGCAACAATTCGTTGCCGAGCGATTTGCGGAAGGCAAGGGCCGCACCCTGGAAGGTCGTGGAAATCGCGGCAGGCATGCCTACGGTCTGTTCGGAGTCGTTGATTGCATTAACGGCTGCGCCCAGCGAATGGCCGGATGCGACATCGAAAGAAATAAATGCGGCGGGAAACTGCCCCAGATGATCCCGTTCGAGGGACACAGGCTGCTCGACAACCTTTGCGAATGCCGAAAGCGGTACCTGCCCACCGGCGGCGGAAGGGAGATAGATTGTCGAAAGTGAGTCGGGCGAAGCCTGCAGCTTCGGATCTGCCTCCAGAATCACCCGGTACTCATTGGACTGCGTAAAGATCGTCGTAATGATCCTCTGACCGAAAGAATCGTATAGCGCATTGTCGATGGTTGCAGAGGTGATCCCGAAGCGAGCCGCGGTGTCGCGATCCACCACCACATTTGCGGAAAGTCCCTTGTCGAGATAATTCGTCGTGACATTGGTCAGTTCGGGATTGGCGGAGAGCCGCGAAACAAGCCGCGGGACCCATGTGTCGAGGGACGCGGTGCTGGCAGACCCCAGCACGAACTGATATTGCGCGCGGCTGATCGTCGAATCGACCGTCAGGTCCTGAACCGGCTGTAGAGAAAGAGAGATGCCGGGTACGTTGTGTGTTGACCGGCGCAACGCAGCCATTATGTCAGTGATGCTGTCGGAACGTTTGTCCTTCGGCGTAATATTGATGAGCATACGGCCGTTGTTCAGCGTATTGTTGGTGCCATCGACGCCAATGAACGAAGAAAGACCCTGCACGTCCCGATTTTTCAGGATTAGATGCGCCAATGCCTTCTGACGTGCCGCCATGGCATCGAATGAAACGGTCGGGCCGGCCCGGGTGATGCCCTGTATCAGCCCCGTGTCCTGGAGCGGGAAAAATCCCTTGGGGATAAGCACATAGAGCAGGACCGTCAGGACCAATGTGCCGAGCGCCACGGCCAGCGTCAGAGGCTGATGATCCAGCACCCAGGCAAGCATCTTTCCGTAACGCTCGATCACGCGCGCGAAATAATCCCGCGAGCGGCGCGTGAAACCGCCTTCCTGTTGTTCGCTCCTGTGCCGCAACATCTTCGCGCACAGCATCGGAACGAGCGTAAGCGAAACCACAGCGGAGATCAGGATCGTGATGGCGAGGGTCATGGCAAATTCGCGGAACAGGCGGCCCACGACTTCGCTCATGAAAAGCAGCGGAATGAGCACTGCGACCAGCGATATGGTGAGCGATACGATGGTGAAGCCGATCTCGCCCGCGCCCTTAAGCGCGGCCTGAAGCGGCCGTTCACCGGCTTCGAGGTAACGGCTGATATTTTCGATCATCACGATGGCGTCGTCGACGACAAATCCAGCCGCGATGGTCAGCGCCATCAGCGACAGGTTGTTGAGGCTGAAGCCGAGCAGATACATGGCTGCAAAGGTGCCGACGAGAGAAAGCGGCACGGAGAGACTGGGAATGATTGTCGCGGGGATGTTGAGAAGGAAAATAAAGATGACGAACACGACGAGTACAACCGCAAGCCCGAGTTCCATCTCGACATCGGACACCGAGGCACGGATTGTCGTCGTGCGGTCGGTAATCAGCGAGACGTGGACGGATCCCGGCAAGCCCGCTTCGATCTGGGGCAGCATTTGCTTGATGCGATCGGCGACGGCTATGATGTTGGCGCCCGGCTGGCGCTGTACATTCAAAAGGATTGCCGGGATGGTGCCGTTCCAGCTCGAAAGCTGGTTATTTTCTGCGCTCTGTGCAACCGACGCGACATCGGACAGCCGCACGGGCGCGCCGTTTTTGTAAGCCACCACGATATGGCGATAGTCCTCCGGTGATTGTATCTGGTCGTTATCATTGATCGTGTAGGCGCGTGTCGCGCCATCGAAATTGCCTTTCGGGGCGTTGGAATTCGCGTTTGCGATTGTTGTCCGCAAATCGTCGATGTTGAGCCCATAGGCCGCGAGCGCCTGCAGATTGGCCTGTATGCGCACGGCAGGGCGCTGGCCGCCATTGATGCTGACGAGGCCGACGCCGGGAAGTTGGGAGATCTTCTGTGCGATGCGCGTCTCGGCGATATCCTCGACTGCGGGCAGCGGCATCGCCTTCGACATGACGGCGAGCGTGAGTATCGGCGCGTCCGCGGGATTAACCTTTGCATACACGGGCGGCGCAGGGAGGTTCTGGGGAAGCAGATTGCTTGCCGAGTTGATCGCCGCCTGGACCTCCTGCTCCGCGATATCGAGGCTGAGGCTCAAGTCGAACTGAAGCGTGATGACCGAGGCTCCGCCCGAACTTGCGGATGTCATCTGGTTCAGCCCCGGCATTTCCCCAAATTGTCGTTCGAGCGGCGCAGTGACTGTCGTCGTCATAACTTCGGGACTGGCGCCCGGAAGGAACGTTTGCACCTGGATCGTCGGGTAATCGACTTCCGGCAGCGCGGAGAGCGGAAGATAGGAAAAGCCGACGATGCCCACGATCATGATCGCAACCATGAGCAGCGACGTCGCGACAGGCCGCAGGATGAAAGGGCGGGACGGATTCATGATGGGTCAGAGGCGGCTATGTCATCCGCCCGAATTGCCTCAGCCGCCATCGCTTGAATGATGATGGCGGTGGCCACGCCGGGAACCGGACCCGTTCCGCAGCGGACCCGAAAACGGCGTTTTTCCCGGGATCGTCACGCGGGCACCGTCGCTGAGCTGGTCGGCGCCGTCTATGACGACGGTAGTTCCTGCAGCCAGCCCATGCACGACACTGACCATGTCGCCATCTGTCGGTCCCAGCCGGACGGATTGCATGTGGACCCGTTTGTCTGGTCCGACGGCGTAGACGTAGTCCCCGGCAGCGCCATGCTGGATCGCGGCGGCTGGAACGGTGACCTGTCCGTGGAGTGTATTGACGAGCAGGCGGATGTTCACGAACTGGCTGGGAAAGAGCTGAAGTTTGCTGTTGTCGAACAGCGCTCGCAATTTGACCATGCCGGTCGTCGGATCAACCTGGTTGTCAACCGTCGCCAGCGTTCCCGAAGCAATCTTTGTGGTGTTCGCCCTGTCATAGGCATCGGCAGAGAGTTTCGCACCAGCATGAACGCGGCTGAGAACCTGATCGATATTATCTTCCGGGACGGTGAACAATACTGACATGGGTTGCAATTCGGTGACGACGACGATCTCGGTCGTGATGCCGACCTGTACATAATTGCCGACATCGACCTGGCGAAGACCGACCTGGCCAGTCACCGGTGCGGTAATCTTGCAGAAGGCGAGATTTACTGCCGCCGCTTCGAGCGTGCCTTTGTCCGCTTCCACAGTTCCGACATTCGTGCGAACGGTGGCCTCCTGGGTCGCCAGGATTTGCTGCGAAATCGCGTTCTGCGACCAGAGTTGCTGGTACCGCTTGAGGTCGATTTGCGCGTTCGCAAGCTGCGCTTGATCCCGCGCGAGCGCGCCTTTCGCCTGGTCAACGGCTGCCTGATAGGGTCGGGGATCGATTTCCGCCAGAACCTCGCCGGAATGGACCATCTGGCCTTCCTTGAAATCGATCTTTTGCATGATGCCGCTCACCTGCGGCTTCACGGTAACGGTCGCGAGTGGCGTCACCGCACCCAACGCGTTTAGTGTGACCCGGACGTCCGAATGCGAAGCTTTTGCCACCCCGACCGGCACCGGCCCAGTTGCGTTCAAATGGTGGCCGTAACGCCCCGAAGTCGGCTGCCCCGACGGTTTGATGGCCCAGACCACGAGCACAAGCAGCAACAAGCCCGCAACGATCCAGAGCGCCTTCTTAAGACCTGTCGGCAGTCGGCTTTTCGTTCCATACGCCGGCTCATCCGCACGGCCCCGTTCCAAGGCCCGACCATCAGCAGGAAGGCTTTCCGCGTAGGGTGTGCGCATTTTTTGCTCTCGCAGGTACTGGGCCGGCCCTTCGACGCCTAGCATCGGCGAGGGTACGAGAAAACTGAACCCAAGGGGCAAAATCCGGCGGCTCCGTTAAAGCATAGCGAGTTGAATCCGCGGAAATTTGTCGAAATTGTCGCGGCCGCTTTCGCAACAAGCCAGGAGTTGCGCCAGAAAAGGCGACCTTGTGTTCCTTTTTGCGGCGGGCAATGATCCGTTGTCAGATCATTTTAATGAATCTGCGCGGACGGTTGGATCTGACGGCCCGAACGGGAGGAACCGCAGCGCTCCAACTTGTGGCCAAGGCTGCAAATGGAAGTCCTGTTTCTCACCGATAATTTTGTCCCCGAGCAGAATGCGTCGGCGCGACGCTCTTACGAGCATTGCCGTCGCTGGGTGAAGCAGGGGGTCAACGTGACTGTCATTACGACCGTGCCGAATTTTCCGCTCGGCAAGCCGCAGCCGCCCTATCGCAATCGCCTTTACATGCAAGAAATGATGAATGGCATCCGTGTTATCCGCGTGTGGAGCTTTCTCGCGCCGAACAAGGGCGTGGTGCTGCGCGCGCTGGACTTTGCGAGCTTTGCATTATCCGGCTTCATCGCTGGTCTCTTCCAGAAACCCGACATCATCGTTGCGACTTCGCCACAATTGCTCACCGCGGTAGCGGGGCACCTTCTGGGCCGGGCCAAGAAATGTGCATGGGTTTTCGAAGTCCGCGACCTCTGGCCGGAATCGATAACGGCCGTCGGCGCCATGAAGGAAGGGTTGATGATGCGCTTTCTTCGGTACGTGGAGAAAACGCTGTATCAAGGCGCGGAACGCATCGTCACCGTCACCGAGCCGATGCGCGTGCAGTTGGCTGCCCGCGGTGTTCCGGCGGAAAAGGTTGGGGTCGTGCCGAATGGCGCCGATCTTGAGCGCCTGATTCCGCGAATCCGCAACCCCAGATTGGCGGCTCGCCTCGATCTGGAAGGAAAATTCGTCGTCGCCTATGTAGGCACCCACGGCCTCGCACAGGGACTTGAGGTCATCGTGCGTGCTGCCGAGCTTGTGGCGCACAGCAATATCCATTTTCTGTTCGTGGGAGAGGGTGCCCGCCGGAACGATCTGATCAAGCTGGCGAAATCATCGGGAATAGAAAATGTCTCCTTTGTTGGCGGGGTGCCATCGGAGGCCGCGATTGATTATCTGGCGCTTGCGGATGCCATCGTCGTCTCGCTTAAGAAATCGGCCGTCTTCGACGGTGCTTTGCCGTCGAAGATCTTTGAAGCGGCGGCGATGGAAAAACCGATATTGTTGAGCGCGAACGGAATTTCCGCCGACATCGTCCGCAGATACCATGCCGGGCTGGCGGTTGAACCTGAAAACCCGGAAGCTCTGGCGGCTGCGGCGTTGCGGCTCAGTTCGGACGCGCGATTGCGCGAAAGTTTTCGCGAGGGCTGCAACAGCCTCGCGCGCCATCACGACCGCGATCGCCTGGCCAATTTGATGCTGGCCGAGATCCGGCAGGCTGCCGGGACAGTCGCAGCAGTGAACTAGGCTTACTTGCTACTACCGGAGTTGCTGGAGTTGTTATTGTTACCAGATACGGCCGACAAACCGGCCGCGGTAATCGCAACTTGACTGAATATCTGGGTGATCTGGGTAGCAAACACGATCCAGTTGAACGGCGCCGGATTCGGCGGCACGACGATCGTTGATCCTGGGGGGATCGGATCGCTTCCAAAAAAGCTCATAACGCCAGACGATGGTGTGCGCGCGCTGCCGTCGGGCATGATTACGAACGTCTCGTCGTCCTCCGCAACCTGGGTGTAGCCACCGGCGAGTTCGATGTAGTCGTCCAAGCTCATGTCTGGGCGATACTGGAACGATCCGGGGTTCAGAACTTCGCCACTGACCGCGACGGTTGAAGGACGCTTTGGAAGATAGATGAAATCGCCCGGCTGAAGCAGTGTGTCGAGTTCCGGCTTCACTGCCAAAATCGTCGGATCGGCGGTGACCGTTATGCGGCCTAGTGCCGGCTGGTGCAGCAGCTGTTGCTCCAGCGATTGGAGATAAGTCAATATCGCCGGGTTCACATTTGGCGTCGTGGCCGCTGTCAGCGCGCCCGTCTGGAGTTCGATTGCTTCCCGGTAATTTCCCTGCGCCTCGGCCTGTTGCGCGCTGATCCGGGTGAAGACGGCGCCGAGCGGATAGGCTTCGTCCGTCAGTCCCCCAGCCCTATCGAGCACGGATGACAGGCGTTCGCTGCGTAATATGTCGAAGGTTCCTGGATACCGCACCGCACCGACCACCGTGATGGTGCCACTTTCCCGATCCGAGAAGACTTGGCGCACGATCACCGTATCCTGTGGAAGCAGCGCCACCTTTTCGAAATCCGCGAGGCTGTTGCCGCGATAAACGTTACGCACGGTGTGCGATGTTCCGGACGCCGCATCGATCTGACTCGATGTCACCGTCACGGCGGAGAGATCCGCTTGCAGCTGCAGCCCGCCCGCCGCACTGAGCATTGTTGCCAGCGACGTGCCGGTTTCGGTGAGGTACGTGCCCGGATCGTGGACGTCGCCTTCAAGCCAGACGAGATGATCAGCGGCGAGACTGACAAGGCTGTTCAATGTGAGCCCAAGCTCGGTCGCGAGGTCCGCGGGAATTATGTCCGGCGCAGGCGTGCCCAGAGCAGGCGGCCGTGTGAGGCCGGCCCCCTGGAAAGGAATTCCCGCAGCAGCGCTTTGGGCATTTTGCGCCTGCAAGAGCGCGATAGACGCGGGCGACTGCTGGCTGGCCGCTGCTGCCACGCTGGCCTGATAGGGTGGTGCCGGCGGCAAAGGTGGAGTTGTGACGAGCCCCATGGGCGGAGCGGGCGGGGTCGTTGCGCCATTGATGACGGATGGCGTTGTCGGGGACACGATCGTCGTGGGCGACGAGCCGACGGGGAGCGAGCCCGCGATCGCTTGGCCAACACCTGCCGCGACTGCCTGACCAACATTCGTCGGGGTGCCGCTCGATGCGCTGGAAGTCCCACCGGAACTACCGTTCGATGCGGCATAAATCGTGGCCGCATTGTTGGCCGGCTGGGGTGCCGCACCTGCGACGGTGGAGGACGGCGCTGCCGCGGTGGCCGTTTGCGTTGCCTGTGCTGCGCTTGCCGACAGGGCCAGCGAGACTTCTGACGGAGGCACATTTGCTGCCTGCGAGGCCGCCTGGAGCTGGGCGGCCGCCGCGGATGCCAGCGATTGGGCCTGCGGATTGGTCAGCACGAAGACAAGGTCGCCGTCGCTGAGCTTTAGATCTTCCTGTGCAGCGAATATCCGGGTCAGCGAAAAAGCCACCGCGTGATGGATATTTGTGTGCGGGTCCATGTGCACAAGGATGCCGAACGGTGTGTAGGCGGCCGCCGCGAGATCAGTGGGCCGCCGGATCAGGCTGGACAATGTGGGCACTTCATCGAGCGGTCTTGTACCGGGGAGCAGAACCGCGCCTGCCAATGTCACACGGCCAAGGGCGCTTCCGGCCTGCTGATCGACCGAAAGTATTTCTCCGCTCTCCACAACGCCCCCATGGTCAAGCGCCACCAGTTGCGTGGCGCCGCTCGGGAGCAGGATCAGCTTCGAAAGATGGTTCGCACCGGCCAGTTTGCCGCCGGCAAGACGAATGAGCGCCTCTGCGCTGATCGCGTGTTCATTCGCCGGAAGCTCATAAATGCTGGGACGGTTGACGAGGCCGAGCGCGGCGACCGTTGCTCCGATCGGTGGCACCTGAATACGGTCTCCGTCGGTCAGATCGCCAACCTCGGTAAGGTTGCCGCTGGCGAGAACTGTGTAGAGGTCGATGCGGATGCGCTTGCCGTTGCGCACGAGAATGACATTGCGGAGACTTCCGGTTTTGCGGATGCCTCCGGAAAGCAGAATTGCGTCGATCGGCGTGTTGAGACCGCTTAAGGTGCGCAGACCGGGAGCGTTTACTTCGCCGCTCACGAGAACGGAAATCTGGCGGGTCTGGGCCAGCGACACGTAAGCCTGCGTCGAGAGTGCGTCCTTCGCGATCACCGCCTGCAGATCGTGGCGCACCTGCGCGAACGTGCGGCCCGCGGCCTGGACCGGCTCATAGCCGGGCACAATGATACGGCCGTCGCGATCGACCGGGACGACATAGGTGTTGTTGTCATGCCCGCGACAGACAATCGTAAGCTGATCGCCTGGTCCCAGGATGTAACGGTCCTGAACATTACCGATTTGCGATACGGTCACAGGTGTGCCGACGCCGAAGATGTCATAACCGAACTGCTGAAGCGGCTGACCCGCTCGCTGTGAAAACACTAGTTCCAGTGTCGAGGAGGGCAGTTGCATGGTTGTCGGCGGCAGAGCCGGCGAGAGCGTCTGCGTGCTCGGCGAGACCGAAGGCTGTACGGTAATCGGTGCCGGCGGGGGACTGACCCCAGTCGTCCCATTCGTGGCAGTGGAACCCAGACTCTGCAGCACGGACTGCACGGCGGAATTGCTGATCGTCTGCGCATGGACTCGCATGGCGGTCCAGCCGGCAAAGCCGATCGCGACGGCAAGCGCAATGAACGCAACGCGAGTACGGTAGGGCTTCTTCTGCATACGTACGCCGCCCGCCGCAGAACGGCGACCCCTTGACGATGGTTTCGACACCTTTGACCGGGCTTATTACTCTCAGCGCGCAGCCTCGCGCAAGTTAAAGGCTTGGCGCAACCCGTCCATTGCCGGCCGCGGTCGCGCAACTCCGGCTTCCCGGCGATGCCATTCCGGCTGACCAATTCCAAGGTGGGCGATGGACTCGGCAGTGCCGGCATGCAAAAGCTTCGCACGCTGAGAAATTTCATCCTCAGCGGGCGTTCCGCCTTGCTGCAGTCAGCCGTTCGGGCGAGTCGGGGATCGAATGGGGCGTAATTGGTGCTGATCCGAGACCGGGCATTTTGCATCGGGCGCCGGTTTGTTCTCGCCGGTTTTGCTTGTGCTGCACTGACCAATCCTGTCCGCGCACAGAACGATGTTTACGTTTCCAATGTTCTACCGACCCCGTCGTTATATGGTGGCGTGGGGCTTCTGGAGATGCGCAACGCGCGGTTCATGCCCGACGGTTATTTGTGGATAACCGCCACCGTGAAACAGCCCGACAATCGGATCGCAATAAACTGGCAGGCACTTCCCTGGATGGAAGCGACATTCCGTTACGCAATCAACTACGCGCTTGCGCCCATCGGCCAAAGGGCGCTGTATGACCGCAGCTTCGACGTAAAGCTCCGACTTTTCCAAGAGGGCAAATATACGCCCCAAATCGCGCTCGGACTTCAGGACTTTATCGGAACAGGCGTGTATTCGGCCGAATATCTTGTCGCATCCAAGCAATTCGGCTCTTTCGATCTTACTGCCGGAATGGGCTGGGGCCGGCTCGGTTCGCGCGGAACAATCACAAATCCTTTCTGCAAGATTGCTACCAGCTTCTGTACGCGGGCAGGCAGCACGGACACGTCAACCACCGGCGGCACGCCATCGTTTGGCGACTGGTTTCACGGGCCGGATGTCGGAATATTCGGCGGCGTTGAATATCAAACACCCATTCCGGATCTGACTTTCAAAATCGAGTATTCGACCGACGATTATGAGGCTGAATCTTCCTTCAATACTCCGCACATCCGCAATCCAAGCGTCCATCCGCAGAACTATGCGCCTATGCCCGTGAATGCGGGGTTCGATTATCGTGTCTGGAACGACGTGGGTCTTGGCGTTGCCATCATTGGCGGTCGCGAACTCTCCGTCAACGCCAGCATCGCGATGGATCCGACCGAGCCCAACTGGCCGTTCAGACTTGATCCACAGCCGCCTTTCGTGGCGCGGCCTTCAGGCGCCGGACAGCCAATGACGCAACTCAATCTCGGCGAGAGTTCGGCGCAGAGTGCCTGGCCGGTCCATTTTTTCGACCTGACCATGCCGTCCAAAAGCGATATGCGGCCGCCCGACCCTTCCGCGTTCCACGGGGACGACTGGCACATTGCTGATGTGTTTCACAACGCAGGACTGCATTTGACGGATGGCTGGATCGCAGGCGATACGCTCGTCGCGCAGGTCGATCTTTCCGGTCCTTCCGGTTCGCCTTGCCCGACTCTCGAATCTGCCGGCCATTTGCCGACGCCAAAAGTAGTTCTTCTCTCCAGCAATTGGGACCCGATCGGGACATGTTCTGTCACGACCGTGGCGGCGCAACCGGAAGCTCGGCCGCCGGTGTCAGGCTGGCAGCCCGGGATACTCGCCGCGATGCGCGAAGCCGTTGAAGGCCAGCAATTGGTTGTGGAGGGCATTTCCATTGCGCATGGCGTAGTCACGGTGGAAATCGAAAATGACCGCTATCTCAGGGACGCGGAGGCGATCAGCCGAACCGCCCGGGCGCTTTCCGGCACCGCGCCCGCCGATATCGCCGCGTTCGAGATCACGACCACTATGTCGCATGTGCCATTGGCTACCGTTACGTTTTCGCGGGCGGAACTCGATGCTGCCGCGCAAGGCGACACCACACCGGCCGAGCTGTGGTCGGCGACCATATTGTCAGACGCCTCGCCGAATACGCACTACCATAACGGTCCAGGAGACCCGCAGTTTACCTGGAGTCTGTTTCCCTCCCTTCAGGAGGATCTCTTCGATCCGGACAATCCGACCTATATTGGCGTTGGGATCTCGGGCAAAACGCGGACCGAGCTATTTCCAGGCCTTGTTCTGGATGACGAAGCCACATGGAGCGTCTGGAACAACTTCGGAAGCATAACACGTCCGAATGACAGCCTTCTCCCGCACGTCCGGACCGATATTGTAACTTATCTTCAGAAGGGTTCGACCGGAATCAACCTGCTCACGCTTTCTGATTATTTCAAGCCGGCCCCGGACGTTTATACGCGACTTACCGCGGGTTACATCGAGCAGATGTTTGCAGGCGTCGGCGGGGAGATCCTTTATCGTCCTTTTGGGCAGCGTTGGGCAGTCGGAGCTGACATCTACGATGTATATCAGCGCAATTTCGACGATCTTTTCGGGCTGCATTTCGGGGGGCAAAGTTATCACGTCGTGACAGGGCATGCTTCACTCTATATCGAAACGCCATGGGAAAATATCGTTTCGGTGGTACGCGCCGGCCGCTATCTGGCGGGAGACTATGGCGGTACTCTCGAGCTCTACCGGCGGTTCGACACGGGCATCATCATTGGCGCCTGGGCCACTTTCACCAACGTGCCGTTCAGCAAATTCGGCGAAGGAAGCTTCGACAAAGGCATCCGGATAGTCATTCCCCTCGAGTGGGCGCTTCCGATCGGCACTACCGCGCTCTTCGAGGAGGACCTGCGACCTGTCCAGCGCGATGGCGGCCAGCCGCTCTACAATGACGCGCAACTTTATGACATGACGCAGTCGTCGAGCTACGGGGATTTGGAGCGTCAATGGCCGCACGTTTTCCAGTGATCCGCCGGCTCGGCACCCTGGTCTCAGCCGGTGTGCTCGGGCTTTGCATGGGCAGCTGCTCCGACTTGGGCAATTTTTCGAATAGCAATTCGGCAATTATGGGCCAACTGCTGTTCCACGCCATTACCGGGATCGGGTCGTCGTCCTCCGTGCCCCGTACCAGAGTGGCCGCCGTTCCCTATGCCACGCTCGGCGTGCGCCTCGGGTCAAGCGATGAGTCGATGTTCGTTCTTGCGACCAGCACGGGCGGTGACCTCGTCTGGCGGGGTGGGCCGCAACTCGCCATTACGACACGGAATGGCCGCATCGTCAGGACGGCCGGGTTCGTACACAACCTCTCAGGATTTCAGACCGACGTGAGGAGTGGTTCTGAGGGGAGCGAGGGCCTGGGCGGCAAGACGTATCTTTATGATTTCGCGGATCAGTCGCGCTTTGGAATTGCCGTAAGTTGTACAGCGCAAGATCTTGGGTCGGAGCGGATTACGATCATTGAGGTTTCAATCGCTACAACCCATTTCGCCGACGATTGCGTCGCACCGCAGCTCGGCTGGAGCTTCCGCAACGAGTTCTGGCGGGATGCCACCGGTTTTGTGTGGAAAAGCAAGCAATTTGTCGTTCCGGAGCTGGCCGCGTTCACGTTGGAAACACTAAGGCGAGCCGAAGAATGAGAATTTGGCACGCTGGATCTACTCGGCTGGTCCACGTTGAATCGCTGTTGAAAAGCGTGCTAACGGTCTGTACGCGAGTGGAGCGGCAAAGCAGGGTCCATGAAAAGAGGGGGGAGCCTAAACGGGCATAAGCCAAGGGTTGCAACTATAGGTTGCGGACACTGGGGCAAGAATATCGCGCGGAACTTGTCCCGCTTGGGAGCCCTGCACGCCGTCTGCGATTCCAATCCCGGCGCAGCCTTAAGGTTGGCGTCCGATTTCCAAGTGCCGGCCAGATCCCTTGCCGAAGTCCTTGACGACCCCGATTGCGACGCAATTGCGCTGGCCTCCCCTGCATCGCTCCATGGCGAACATGTCCGCCGTGCGCTCAAGGCGGGCAAGCACGTTTTCGTCGAAAAACCGCTCGCGCTGACCGTTTCGGACGGGCGGGATCTGGCCCGCATGGCACGGAAAAGAGCCCGGATCCTGATGGTGGGGCACTTGTTGCGTTACCATCCGCACGTCCTCAAGCTGATCGAACTCGTACGCGATGGGAAGCTCGGCCATATTCGCCGCATCTTTGCACGCCGGCAAAGTCCCGGACGGCTCCGCACGGAAGAGGATGTGTTGTGGTCGTTCGCGCCCCATGACATTTCGTTGATTCTGGCTTTGCTTGGGGAATTGCCAAAACGCGTGTGGGCGGAGGGAAGCGCGATTCTGACCCCGTCCATGCTGGACATGGCAACGGTACATATGAAGTTCGCCGGCGGTGCATCGGCACGCGTGCATGTCTCCTGGCTCAACCCGTACAAGGAACAGAAATTTACCGTGGTCGGCTCCGATGCCACCGCAATTTTCGACGACCGGGCGGATTGGCCGGACAAACTTCTCCTTTACAGGCACGACATCGTATTTCGCGACGGCCGGCCATGGGCCGTGAACACAGATCCCACCCGGTTCTCGGTCGAGCAACGCGAACCTCTGCACGAGGAATGTGCGCATTTTCTTTATTCAGTGAGTACCGGCACCACGCCGCGGACGGATTCGGCCGAGGGAGTATCGGTCCTTTCGATACTCGATGCCGCGAGCCGGTCCATGAAGACGGGCCGTCACACGGCGCCACGCTCGTCGCGGTCCCGCGTGCAAAAGGGCCATTTCAATGGTCGGAAACTCCAGCACGTGGAACCGGCCCTGCTTGCCCTTGACTAGGGTTGGTCTCCAGAACGGCACCGTATCCCGAATGGGCGTCCCGAATGGCCGGTCTTGAGTATTTTGCCCATGAAACGGCTGTAATCGATCTGGAAGTGTCCATCGGACGCGGCAGCCGGATTTGGCATTTTTCTCACGTGCTGACGGGAAGTGTCATTGGCGAGAACTGCGTGATCGGTCAGAATGTCATGATCGGACCGAATGTGCGGATCGGCAATGGCTGTAAGATCCAAAACAACGTGTCCGTTTACGAAGGTATCACGCTCGAGGATTCGGTCTTTTGTGGGCCGAGCTGCGTGTTCACAAATGTTTCCAATCCGCGCGCCTTTATCGATCGGCGGGCCGAAATCAGACTCACTCGGGTTGGAATGGGAGCCTCGCTTGGAGCCAACGCAACCATCATTTGCGGCACGACCATCGGCAGGTATGCCTTCGTGGCCGCGGGGTCTGTCGTCACGAGGGATGTGTGCCCCTTTGCGCTCGTAATGGGTTCGCCCGCGCGTTTTCGCGGCTGGGTAGGCCGAAGCGGGGAACGCCTCGATGCGCAACTAGTCTGTCCCAGAACGGGCGAGCGCTATAGTCTCAGAGATGGGGAGCTCGTGCCTGAGCCTTAATGTCTCATTGGTGTGTACCCAATTATTCTAAGTCCCGTGCATTTGGCTATCGGAACGGTCCCACGACGAAATCTGCGGAGACAACAATGAGCCTGGCCGTAGCGCCAAGACTGCATCCAATTGACCCTGCCCAACTGAAGCAGAGGATCGAGTGCCGGGAAGCCGTGATCGGCATTATTGGTATGGGCTATGTCGGGCAGCCCCTTGCAATCGCCGCCCACCAGAAGGGTTTTCGGGTCGTCGGGTTCGACACCGATTCCGCCAAGGTTGCTGCGCTCAATGGCGGGAGATCGGGAATTCGGACGATTCCCGACGAGAACATTCTAAATATGCGGCGCAGCGGCCGTTTCCACGCCACGGGAAGCGGCGCGGAACTGGACCAGCCGGACGTTGTTCTGATCTGTGTTCCAACGCCGCTTACCCGATATCGCGAGCCTGATCTGACCTTTGTGGAAAGCACTTCGCGTACACTCGCTGGGGTGCTGCGCCCCGGCCAGCTCGTCTGTCTGGAATCGACAACCTATCCGGGGACTACGTCCGATGTCGTGAAGCCCATCCTGGAAGAAAGCGGACTGCTGGCCGGAAGGGATTTCTTCCTCGCCTTCTCTCCGGAGCGCGAAGATCCTGGAAATCCAACCTACAGGACGGCGGATATTCCAAAGGTCGTGGGAGCGGATGACGACAAAAGTCGCGATCTGGCCAACGCGTATTATGGTGCGGTGGTCGACCGGGTCGTGTCGGTGCCGACCGCAGCAACGGCGGAAGCGGTAAAGCTAACTGAAAACATCTTCCGCTGCGTAAATATAGCACTTGTTAACGAGCTGAAGCACATCTACGAGCGCATGGGGATCAATATCTGGAACGTGATCGATGCCGCTTCCACCAAGCCATTCGGCTTCATGCCGTTCTATCCTGGGCCGGGGCTGGGGGGGCACTGCATTCCCATCGATCCCTTTTATCTGACCTGGAAGGCGCGGGAATATGAAGTGCCGACGCGGTTCATCGAGCTCGCCGGCGAAATCAATTCCGCCGAACCACGTGCCGTAGTCAACGCGCTGGCTGCGGCGCTGTCGGCGCGGAAGCGGAAGAGTCTCAATGGGGCGCACATTCTCCTTCTCGGGCTCGCGTACAAGAAGAACGTCGACGATTTGCGCGAAAGCCCTGCTTTGGTCATCATGCAGGACCTTCTGTCGCAGGGTGCGTCGGTCTGCTACCACGATCCGTGGATTCCCGAGATTCCGACCACGCGGGCTCACGCAGCTTTGGCCGGCCGGACGAGTGTCGCTTGGGAGCCGGACAGGTTTGCCACATCGTTTGATGCGGCGTTGATCGTGACGGATCACGATGGCGTGGACTACGGGGAGCTGGTCAGCGTGATCGATCTGGTCGTCGATACGCGCAATGCGACGCGGAGAGTGCAGGACCGGCGCGAGCGGATCGTTTTGGCGTAACGTTCGTGTGGATGCGCCAGGCAGCGCAGTCGTGGCGGCGAATCCGGTTTGCGGTGCCTCGAACGCCGGGTTAGATTATTTTGCGTGATCCGAACGGGCATCCGGGATTGTTAAAGCTCATCAAGGTCCAGTTCCAGGTGATCAGTGCCCTGGCGCTGCGGGACATCCAATCTCAGCAGGCCAATCTCGTGTACGGATATGGATGGGTATTCTTTGATGCTGTTTCGGCTTTTGCAGGACTCCTGATCTTGCGAATTGCGATCAAGGGTATGAGCAGGCCGGGTGTCCCGTTGATCATGTTTCTGATATCCGGTCTGATTCCATGGCTTATGTTCGGCGCCTGCTACCGCTTACCCGACGGCGCCATCAAAAAAGGAAAAAATCTTCTTTTGTTGCCCGTTGTTACGGAGCTTGATCTTGTCGTGGCATCGGCCGTGCGCACTTTTCTTACCTTTACCATTCTGTTCGTTGTATTTGCTGTAATTGACAGCTTCTATGAAGACGTGCCTTTCCCAAGATTTCCCCTGGGGATAGGCCTATTGTTCGTTTGCATGTCCATTATGGGCGTTTCATTCGGATTCTTTTTGATGGTTTTGAACCGTCTGTACGCGCCAGCTGGCAAATTCGTGGGTTTCTTTCTCCGTTTCGCGACAATATTTTCGGGCGTCATCTTCCAGGTCACCATGTTTCCCCCCACGATCTGGCCATACCTTACCTGGAATCCGATGCTGCATATTGAGGAGCTGCTGCGCACCTATTGGTTTTATTCCTATCAGACTCCTATTGGATCGCCGCTCTACGTGGCACAGTGCCTGTTCGGCATGACATTCTTCGGCCTCCTTCTCGAGCGTTATGCAAGACGCAGGCTCCCTCCATGATCATCAGGCTGAAAGACATTTACGTTCCGGCGGGTTCTGCGGCTGCCAGGCGGCCCCTGTTTGAAGGGCTCGACCTTGAGATTCCCAGCGCTGCCCGCGTCGGCGTCGTCGGGGGAGCCAAATCGGGCAAGACCACGCTTCTGCGCCTGATGTGCGGCACCATGCAGCCGGACAGCGGGACCGTCGAGCGCAACGGGTTTACGTCGTGGCCGATTCCATTAGGCAGCTTTTTGACCCCGACAGCCACCGTAGCGAGAAATATCCGTTTCATAGCGCGACTTTATGGTATTCTGGACGAGGAATTTCCCCGGCGGATAGCGATAATGGTCGGCCTCGAGGAGTTTCTTAACCTACCGATGCAGAATTGTCCGAAGTTCGTGAAGGGGCGACTCGCACTTGCGCTGGGGATCGGCCTCGAGTTCGATACTTATCTGTTCGACGGTTCGCTGGCTCCTGCCGACAAGTCTTTCAAGGAGAAGGCCGTTGACCTGGTGACGGCTCGCATGACGGGACGTGGTTATGTTCTGGCGACCAGCACGCCCGCCGAAGCCGAAAAGCACTGCGATTCGATCTATGTTTTGGAGTCCGGAAAGGCCAGGCATTTTCCCGACAAGAATCAGGGGATCGAATATTTCAAAAAGTTGCTGGAGGCGGAAAAGAAGAAGCTGGCGATGGAACAGCAAGCAGGACGGATCGAAGAAGATGACGAAGACGCCGATGGGGTGGCCGACGTTGACGTCGTTGGGGCTGCGGTCGCGGATGTGCTTGAGTGACAGCGACATTTATTCGGGAGTATCTAGGTTTTGGCTAGCACAGTGAATTCAGCCCCCGGAGCCTTGCGTACCGATGTCGCCAGGCCAGCGTTGCCGGTCGCTGCAGAACGGCCTGCCGGCGCCCGGCAATTCACACACGGCACGCGCCAGTTTTTTGGCTGGCTCGCGCGAAAGTTTTCGTTCTGGACGGTCGTACCGATCGTAGGTCTGGTCGGATTTGTTTACCTCTATGGCTATACGGATTCACTTTATCAGTCCTCGGCTGTCGTTACACTTCAAAACTCGTCCTCGACGAGTTCAAGCCTTAGTACCATCATGGGCAGCAGCCTGTTTGGTACAACAGGAGGAAACACGCAGAGCGGCGCCGTCGTTGCCTACGTCCAATCGCCAGACCTTCTAAAGCTGCTCGACAAGCCGTTTCATCTTCGCCAGCTTTATTCAGCAGCGAAACACAGCCCGTTCTGGCGGTTAGATCCGGACGCCAGTGACGAGGATTTTCTTTCCTTTTACCAGCAGATGGTGACGGTCACCCAGGATTCCACGACTTTGCTGATCACCGTCAACGTGCTCGATTACGATGCCCAGAGGGCGCGAACGATTTGCAACGCAATTATAAAAGAATCTCAGAAATTTGTTAACAGCATGTCCGCGGTGATGAGTGCCGCGACGTTGAAGTACGCGAAAGACCAGCTCACTGCGGCAACCAAGGCGGTTGAAACGGCGCAGCCTTACGAACGCTCGGTTGCCGAAATGGAACTGACGGCGGCGCAGCAGGGGCTTGTCTCCGCACAGAGCCTGGCGAATCAACAGCAATCTTTCCTGATCACCGTGGATGCGCCCAACATGCCGACAGATACGACCGATCCCGACCGGCTCGTGGACGAAGCCATGATCCTGCTCGGTGCCTCCGTCCTTTACATGATCGCGCATCTGCTGCTGGCAAATGTTCGCGACCACCGGCGGGCGTAGCGGTCGAAACTGTATCGAGATTGACCGCGCCGCGTTGCACGCGCCGTCAGGTGAGGTGTTCGTCGAGCAGATGGAATATCGCTTCGGCTGCGTTTTCCTCCTCGAATTCAGGGATGTCGCAACGGGGCCGAAATTCGGCGGATGTCCAGAACCGGTTCCAGCCACACTCAACGGTTTCTAGCCATTCGGTCTCATCGCGCAAAGTCACGCAGGGTACGCGATGAAAATACGCTTCGCGCTGCAATCCACCGGAATCGGTAAAGACTGTCGCGGCCGCATCGACGAGCCGGCACATGTCCAGATAGCCAAGCGGGGCAATGGTGGCAATCGTGCCCGTCTCAAGGGCCAGCGAGGCATTCTCCAGGGCCTCGCGTGTGCGCGGATGCAGCGGAACGATCAATGGCAGGGAGCGCGACTGGTCCTGCAGATAAGCGACGATAGCCGCCATCCGCGCGCGGCTCGCAAGATTTTCCTGCCGATGGAACGTCGCCACGCCATAGGACCGCTCATTCAGCCCGAGATGCTCGAGAATTCCAGAATGCTGCGTGGCCAGCGGCGTTGCGATTTTCACCGCGTCGAACATCAGATCACCCACGCGATGGACGCCAGATGTAATTCCTTCGCGTGCCAGATTTTCCACAGCCCTGGATGTCGGACTGAATAGAAACGAACTCAAATGGTCGACGACCACCCGATTGATTTCTTCAGGCATCCCTCGGTTGTGCGACCGCAGGCCCGCTTCGATATGGATGACAGGAACGTCGCATTTTGCTGCAGCCAGCGCACCAGCCAGCGTAGAGTTGGTATCTCCGTAGACAAGGACGCCTGTCGGTCTCTCGGCGAGCAGAATGTCTTCAATTGCATGAAGCATGCGCCCGGTCATGGCGCCGTGTCGGCCGCCATGAATATTGAGATTGTAGCGCGGGGTCTCTATTCCGAGCTCCGTAAAGAAAACGTCCGACATATTCCAATCAAAATGCTGTCCGGTATGGACGAGAATTTCGTCAAATGCATCGTGGAGACGCAACTCGCGCGACAGCGGAAATGCCTTCACGAATTGCGGCCGGGCACCCACAATCGTCAGTATCCGTCTCCTGTGTCTCGATGTGGACGGGATGGCCTGAGCCTGTGCCAATTTAGATTCCTCTGCTCCGGCGCGTCGCTGTGAATTCGCTCCGTTTATGAAGGTCATACTTGCCGGGAGCAATCATTTTCCGGGCGATTGCATCATGTAAACCGGTCGCGTAGGTTCCAATTCCGGAAAATGAAAGGCGGAGGCACCATTTTCGCGTTCCTGTGCGCTCCGCTCGCCGACTGTCTTGGCGGGAGATCGATCTGCGCGCGACAATTCCTGGTTCGGTGTCCATACGCGGCCACGCCGGCTTCAGGACACCAATCTTTCTGCTCCGCGGGTTGCGCAGAATCTCATATTGGACAATTCGTTCTGGAATTGCTGCAAAGTTAGCGCGAGCGATTGGCTGGCTTGACCGTCGGCATGGCCTGCAATTTCAAGGCTGGCTGGCCGGAATAAGCCATCGTCACGCAGATCACACGGAATTCTGGAGCGAGGCCGCAAGATGCTATCCGTCGGACGCTGTTTTCGCTCGCAGCAAAGTGCATGCAGCCCTCCTTGCCGGAAGGTTTCAAGAAGCGGATGCCGGGCTGGTCGCGCTGCTTAGTATCCGCAAGGCGGTTGTGGCCGATTGCCGCTTTGTTGTCGGCCTGACTTTCGTTGATCTGCGCGCAGGTAATCCCATTCGACTTAAATGGCGCATCCGGGCGTTTCTGGCCAGTTTTCGCGGATCAGAAAGCTATCGGATTGCCGCAGTGCGCCTGAGCCGCACCATCTTTACGCATTTTTCGCGGAACGCTTTGCCACGAAACGGCGCCCATTCGCGGCGCGAGCGATTTGTCCATATGCTCGAGCGCTCGCCTGTGAGGAGCGAACCAAAGAAGATTCTCCTCCGTGCAGCTGCCTGTGAAGCACAGTTGGAGAGCGCTTTTTCAGGTTGCCTGTTGGAGACGGATATTTCGGCTGTACAATGCCGGACGTTTGTCTCGCTGGTTCGAAACCGGCTCAGCTTGGGACAGCCCTTCGCCTTCGTGCGTGCCGGCGATGGCGAAGCCGCGAGTCTTCCTTACGAACCTGGGCTCGCAGCCCATGCAAAGGCAGACGCGCGAGACCGGGAACGTATCTGGTGGGGCAAGCCACTGACGCCAGCGTTGCGGGCGCGTATCGCGCCGGCTGTGGCGCGGGCGATATGGGACGCGGACTGCGTTGGCATTCCGACAATTGCGCGCTTTCTGCGTGAACTTCGACTCGACCAGGCGGACACGCTGGAGGGTTCGCTGACGGGCCGTGGCCTTCGTTCGCTGCTTTATTGCATGGAAGGTTTTTCCGGTCTGCGGTCCCCGAGGCTGCCCCCGCCGATGTTCACCTCCTGCCATCTGCATCAGGAACTCGCGATGTGGAACTGTTACGAAGAGCTTTTGGATGGGGTGCGCGATGTCGTTTTCATCTCCTGTCATCCGGGATTGGCCGACGTGGCGCGAGATCGTTTTGGCGTCCACGTTGCGGCAAGCCTGGTCTTACCCCCGGACAAGGTTTCCGGGCCGCTTCTCGCAAAGACGGGCCGCGAAGCCGCGAGCCTTCCTGAGATA
The DNA here is from genome assembly GCA_036272695.1 of Rhizomicrobium sp. Lineage (GTDB taxonomy): Bacteria > Pseudomonadota > Alphaproteobacteria > Micropepsales > Micropepsaceae > Rhizomicrobium. Next base: position 57,866 of record DATAYG010000193.1, read on the forward strand.
CTCGATTCCGTCATCGAGAGGATTGGTGATCTCCCCCGGAATCGGCTCGTACTCATCGGTGCGGGATATCCGGGCAAGATCCTGGTGAATGTTGCGCGGCAACGTGGCGGCATTGCTCTCGACCTCGGTAGCATCTTCGATTATTGGCTTGGGCTTAGGACACGCAGCTATCTGGATATTGATTCGGGGTGACCAGTCTTCAAGCCGTCGCGGCGAACCATGCGCCAGTTGAGCTGTCGCTGATAGTCATCACCTACGGTGCAAGAGAGCTGACCATGCGCTCCCTGGAATCAGTTGCGCGCGAATCAGAGTGTCTGCCCATCGAGGTGATTATTGTCGACAATGGCTCGCCGGGCGGAATGGCCGATGAAATAGCGACAGCTCACCCCAGCTTTCACGTTCTGCCGCAGATCGCCAACTCGGGATTTGCCGCTGCCGCGAATCTCGCCGCAGACGTTGCAAAAGGCGGATATCTCCTGTTTCTCAACCCGGATACGCTCATTCTGCAAGGCGCTATCGAGCGCATGCTGGAATTTGCCCGGCGCCGGCCACAAGCCGGTATCTGGGGGGGGCAAACACTGTTCGAGGATGGCCGGGTCAACCCGACCTCCTGCCGGCGCTCCCCCAATCTCTGGCGTCTTTTCTGCGCCGCCGTAGCGCTCGACACCCGTTTCCCGGACTCAAGTTTGTTTGCATCGGCGGGATATGGCGGCTGGCGCCGCAATGATGAAAGATCAGTCGATATCGTTTGCGGCACCTTTATGCTTGTGCACCGCCCAGTCTGGGACCGGATTGGCGGGTTTTCGCCTGCTTTTTTCATGTATGGCGAAGATGAGGATCTATGCATTCGGGCGAGGCGACTCGGATTCGCCCCGGCGTTTTCGCCGCAGCCAGCAATCATCCATTCCGGGAGCGGCACCGAACGGAACCAGAGCCGCAAAATCCGCCATCTTCTGGCTTCACGCGCTCTGCTTATACGCGGCTATTTCCCGCCAATTGCGCGAACGTTTGCACTTCTGCTTCTCGTTGTTCGTCCCTGGCTCGGCAGATGGTTTGCGCCGCCGGCGCTGCGCACATTGTGGCGCAGCGTATGGGCGCAACATCGTTTATGGCTGGACGGCCAGTTTGGATGAACAAAGCCGCTGACGCATGAAGGATTCGCAAGTGAGGCCCCTCGCCGTCTGCGTTTGTACGTTTCGCCGGCCGAGGGAGCTTTCCCGCCTGTTGTGCGCCCTGCTGGGTGTGACGAGGCCGGCTGCTACCTGCTTTGTGATCGTCGACAACGACGGCGAAGATCCTGAAATCGAAGCCCTGGTTACGAATTTCCGCGTCGCGTCAAATGCGCCAGTCGAGTACGTGGTCGAGCGAAGTCCGGGAATTTCGGCGGCGCGCAATGCGGCCGTGGTAACTGCGCGCCGGATGAATGCCGCCATGATGGCGACGGTCGATGACGACGAATGGCCTTCCCGGGACTGGCTTTTAAATCTCCTCAGGACGCAGCAGGCCTTGGGAGCGGTGGCAGTTGGCGGCCCTGTCGAGCCAGTGTTTGAATCGAACCACCAGGTGCCGAAGAAATTTGAAAGCCTCTGGTCCGTCCGCGCGGGGCGGATAAACGGCAGCCTCTATGTGTATTGCACCTGCAACTGCCTGCTTGATCTTGATGCCATCGCATTTCTTGGCGACAGGCCATTTCCGGAGGATTTTGGCGAATCCGGGGGAGAAGACGCGGTTTTCTTCAGACGGCTCTTCTTCTCGGGGGGGCGGATGGCATGGGCAGACGAGGCGGTCGTGTTCGAGGAGGTTTCTGCCGAGCGCGCCAGCCTGGCTTGGATGCGGCGCAGGTGGTATCGGCAGGGTAATGTCGGTGTTCGATGCGAAAGGGCCGCTCCAGGGCGCAATGAACTCTCCCCCGTTCTCAAGACCGCGCTCCTGTGCGTGCGGTTTCCGCTCTATCCATTATTGAGCCGCAGTGCTGTCCACAGCCCATTTCTCTGGGTCCTCGAGGCGGAGCGGATTCGTGGACGCATAGCCGCGCATTTGGGCGCCAGGCGCGAAGATTACAGGCGCTAGGCCGCGAATTGACGACCGCGGGCGACCCCACACCGAAGCTGTTGTTCCCGCAGTTGCTTGTGTAAAGGACAACCGGCATGCGGATACTGATCTTCGGCAAGACGGGACAGGTGGGGCGCGAGCTCGCGCGCGCCCCATGGCCCGAGCACTGGAGCGTGGAGTTGCTCGGGCGGGCAGAATGCGATCTGCTCAATCGTGACTCGATCGCCGGAGTCATCCACACGGCGCGACCGCACATCGTGATCAATGGCGCGGCCTTTACGGCGGTTGATCGCGCGCAAGCCGAGCCGGAGACCGCGGAAAAGGTAAATTGCGACGCGCCGGCGGCTATGGCGGCGGCCTGCCGGAATGTGGGGTCGGCGCTTATCCATCTGTCTACGGATTACGTCTTCGACGGATCGAAATCCGGAGCGTATCTGGAGAATGACCCTGTCGGCCCGCGCTCGGTCTACGGCCGCACGAAGGCGGAAGGCGAGCGGGCTGTGGCCCAAGCATTGCCGCAGCATGTTATCATCCGCACGTCCTGGGTTTTCGCGGCCCATGGCACGAATTTTGTGCGGACTATCCTCCGCCTTTCACATGAGCGGCCCGAATTGCGCATTGTTGAAGACCAGAAGGGGGCGCCGACGGCAGCAACCGACATTGCAACGGCGATTGCCACCATTGCCAGGCGGATAACGGACGGCGAAAAAGACGCGTGGGGAACATTTCACTTTACGGGAGCCGAACCGACGACCTGGTTAGGTTTTGCCCAGGCGATTCTGGGTCTTTCTGGGCGCCATACCCGGCTCGTTCCGATCGCAACTGCGGACTACCGGACGGCGGCGCAAAGGCCGCTGAATTCCGTGCTCGACTGCGGCCGGATTGCCCGGGAGTACGGCATCCTCCAGCCATCCTGGCGCCTTTCACTGGAAGACGTGCTGACTGAGATAGACGACATGGCGGAACCGGCAGGGAGAAGAAATCAGTGAATATGCCGCACGTCCAGAGAACAGAGTTGGACGGCGTCTTGCTGATCGTCCCGGCCCGGCATGGCGACGCACGCGGGTTCTTCGCGGAAACCTACAATCGGTCAGTCTTTCACGAGATTGGGGTCAACAGCGATTTCATTCAGGACAATCACTCGCAGTCACGCCTGCCGGGAACGGTTCGGGGTCTCCATTTTCAGATCGCCCCCTTCGCGCAAGCGAAGCTCGTCCGCGTTTTGCGTGGGGTGGTTTGCGACGTGGCGGTTGATATCCGCCGCTCATCCGCCACGTATGGCCGCAGCTTTACTGCAATACTGAGCGCAGAAAACGGAGCGCAGCTCTTTGTTCCTGCGGGATTCGCGCATGGGTACTGTACGCTGGAATCCGACACAGAGGTCTTCTATAAGGTCGATGCAGCATACTCGCGCGATCACGAGCGAGGGTTGCGCTGGGACGATCCGGCCCTAGGAATTGATTGGCCCATGCCGGAAAGCGGGGCGATCGTTCTCGAGCGGGACCGGTCGTATCCGACCCTGGAGGCCCTTCCGCTTTTTTTCAATTGAGAGCGGCAGGCTAAAGGATTTGACGATGAGCGGGGATATCAAACCTGCCTGCATACTTGTGACAGGGGGCGCCGGATTTATCGGTTGCGCGCTCATTCGGCACCTTCTTTCGGAAACGGCCACCGTTGTGGTCAATTTTGACAAGCTCACCTATGCCGCCAATCGAGCCGCCATTGCCGAATTCGAGGGGCATCCGCGGTATCGCTTCGTAAGAGCCTGCATCACCGATCGCGAGGCGTTGAGAGAGGTTTTCTCGGCTCACGCGCCGGATGCCGTGATGCATCTGGCTGCCGAAAGCCATGTCGACCGGTCCATCGACGGACCGGAAGATTTCGTCGCGACGAATATCGTGGGCACGGCTGCGCTTCTGGAAAACGCACGTGAGTATCTCACGTCCCCGGCAGGACGCGGAAAGCGTGACTTCCGCTTTCATCATATCTCGACAGACGAGGTTTTCGGTTCGCTCGGGCCGGAAGGGCGCTTCAGCGAAACAACCCCCTATGCGCCGCGCTCGCCCTATGCCGCATCCAAGGCAGCCTCCGATCATCTCGTCCGCGCGTGGTATGAGACCTACCGTCTGCCAGTCGTGCTCTCGAACTGCTGCAACAACTACGGTCCGTGGCAGTTCCCCGAAAAACTCATCCCCCTGATGATCATCAAGGCGCTCGGTTATCAACAACTGCCGGTTTATGGACGTGGCGAACAGGTTCGTGACTGGCTGCATGTGGACGACCATGCGCGCGCGCTTAGTCTGATCCTGACGCGGGGACAACTGGGTGAGAGTTACAACGTCGGTGCGGATTGTGAAAGGCGGAACATCGAAGTCGTAGAGGCGATCTGCGATCTTGTCGATGAAATTGCTCCGGGTCGCTCTGGCAAGGCACGGCGCGAACTGGTTACTTTTGCCGAGGACCGACCCGGACACGACATGCGTTATGCCATCGATGCATCCAAGATTCGGTCGGAACTCGGCTGGCGCCCCCGGAAAAGCTTCGCGTCGGGACTTGCCGAAACCGTAAAATGGTATCTGGCGCAGGCCAGTTGGTGGCGCAAAATCGACTCCTATCGGGGCGGGCGTCTCGGCCTGGGATCGATGGCAAAGGCGAACGTGTCGTGAAGGGCATTATCCTGGCAGGCGGCGCGGGGACGCGGCTGCATCCGCTTACGCTCGTGGTAAGCAAGCAGCTCCTGCCTGTCTATGACAAGCCGATGATCTACTACCCGCTCTCTACGCTGATGCTCGCCGGCATCCGCGAAATCCTCATCATAACGACACCGCACGATCAGCCGAATTTCATGCGCCTGCTCGGCGACGGTGGACAGTGGGGGCTCGCGTTGTCTTATGCCATCCAGCCCAAGCCGGAAGGGCTGGCGCAAGCTTTCGTAATCGGCCGCGAATTTGCGGGGGGCGAGCCGTTGGCGCTGATCCTTGGCGACAACATTTTTCACGGCGCCGGCCTGACCGCGCTGCTTCAGGCGGCGGCGGTCCGTACCGCTGGTGCCACGGTCTTTGCCTACCAGGTTCGCGATCCGCAACGGTTCGGAATCGTGGAGTTTGATCCAGCCGGAAAAGCAGTTTCGATAGAAGAAAAGCCGCCCGTTCCGCGCTCCAATTGGGCGCTGACGGGCCTCTATTTCTTCAACGGTAAAGCGTCGGAGTATGCCGCGAACCTTTCACCTTCGAACCGCGGTGAGTACGAGATCACGGATCTAATAAACGTTTATCTCGCTTCCGGCGACCTCTATGTCGAATGTCTTGGCCGAGGAATGACTTGGTTCGATACGGGGACGTACGAGACGCTGCTCGATGCTTCGCTCTTTATTCGACTTATCGAGGAAAGGCAGCAGCTAAGAATCGCATGCCTTGAGGAGATTGCATTGCAGCAAAAAACTCGTGCCCGAAGCCCAAATGCGTAATGCCTTGCGAGAGATGCCCAATTCGGCAATGCAACGATATCTCGCACAGGTCTTCGATAACCTAAATGAGTGGAGGTAGAGTCATTGAGATGGCTCCAGATATTGACCTAAAGCTCAAGAGCTGCATTGGGGCCGCGGAAACTTCGCCTTCCGAACCATGCTGATAAAAAGGATGTGCACTCCGGTGGGAAGTGCCCCTTCAACAGCGGGCGGTCGTGGTCGTCTTGTCCTCCTGCAGAAGCTAGCAAGACGCGCGGTGTGTGCCGAAATCGGCGTGTGGAGGGGTGAGTTTTCTCAAAGCATTCTGAGGCACACGGATCCTCAACAACTTCACCTGATAGATCCATGGTTGTTCGAGCCGACGTTTCCGCAAAGATGGTACGGTGGGAAAAGTGCCAAAAGTCAACACGATATGGATGAAATTTACTGCCGAGTGATGGAGCGTTTTGCGAACGACCGCCGCGTAAGGATCTACAGAAGCTCATCGCGCGATGCAGCGGCGGAGTTCACCGACGATACATTCGATTGGATCTACTTGGACGGAGATCACTCATACGAGGCCGTGCTCAATGATCTCATCACATGGAGACCCAAGGTTCGCCGCGGCGGGGTTCTTGCGGGTGATGATCTGAACTGGCGCGATGAGAAGGGTACGCGCTCGGTCCGGCTTGCCGTAGCAACGTTTATAACGAAGGAGTGCTTGAAAGTCGAGAGTCTGCCTGCAGGTCAGTTTATGATTAGGTTATAACGCGAAGGCGTTGGCATGATATTTTACGCAATTCAGGCGCACGACGATGTCCAACAACTTGTAATGTTGGTTGAAAGTATATTTAACGAAAGTGATTCGTATTTGATCAACCTCGATCCGAATTTTGCCGATCAGGCCGCGGCGATATCGCGGTCACTGGCTGACAAGAACATTAACAATGTCATTGTCCGGATCGGTTCTCATTTGAATTGGGGCGGAATATCCCAAGTCCACGCTACTCTTGACGTTATGCAGTATGCCGTATCCTCGGACATTCCGTGGCGGCTATTCATAAATCTTTCGGGTGATACATTGCCCCTGGTACAGCAATCGGTCATTCACGAATTTTACGCGCGAGGATTGCGCGACGGGTTTAGAGCCTATGTTTCGTTCTTCGGAAATGGCGCGGGATGGAAACCCTCGAATTTCGCGATGATTAGATTGGGGGGCGAGCGTGGTTTTGCGTGTCGCGGAAAGTCCCTGCGCTTCTATGGTAAAGTACCAGCTCTCATGGAGGAGGAGGCACGGAAGCTATGCGCGAGCCGGGAAACAAATCCGATTTTTCGAACCCGCCTTCGCGGGTCACTCCACGTAAGCGACCCCATGATTGAAAAAAAGCTTATAATCCGTCGTTTGCTACCTTACGAGGCGGAATTTCGCACTCGCGCACTCGGGAATAGGGTCCTCTACGCCGGGAGGTCTTGGTACACGCTGGAGAGGAGCGTGATTGAAGGGCTGTTATCGGATCCATTGACGGGCGAATTAGTGCATTATCTGGAACATTTTCTATGTCCGGATGAACTATTCCTGCAAACGTACCTCATGAACAGCAACAGACTTGCCGTGGAGAAAATAGCACGGGATAATCAGTGGTTCTCAAGGGGAGACAGCGCAACCATAAGCGACACCATGGAAGAGGAGCTCTTTTCCAGTGGCACGTTCTACGCGCGGAAAGTGAAATTTACGAACTGTCCAAGAATATATGGTCGTGTCAGAAAGATGCTGGAAACTGGGAGTGATATAGCGCTTGCGACAGAAAATTGAGCTTTTCGATGTAATCGGCCGAAAGAAACGACCGTCGGTCGGCATTGCGTCCATCTCGGACTTCAACTTGTATCCGCGCGGCGAGTTGGCCGAGGCCGACAATCGCCCGGCCCTGGCATATTGCTTCGATATCAAGGAACAGTGCATGTGGTTTACATTGTGCGACGATCTCGACCGGCTGCGTCGCTCGCCATTCCTTTATGCCGCCCAGTATCAGGGAGCGCTGCAGGTCTTGCGCGTGCCATTTGCATTGTTGCCCTGGCCGGCAGCACGAGCGGCAGCGCGGCAATGTTTCATTTTCTCGCTAGGTAGATGCGGATCCACGTTATTGACGGGTTTAGTTAACGAGTGCGGTGTATGCGCTGTTTCCGAGCCCGATCCATTTACGCAGCTTGCAAAAGTCGGCGGCACGAGGCGGGGTGTGTTGGGGCAAGATTTGTTCAATCTGATTGCGCATTCCTGTGCGAGTAGTCTGCTGAAGCACGATGGCGAGAACATCGTTGTGAAGTTGCGGAGCCAATGTAACGGCTCGGTGGAGGAAATGGTTCGCGCCTTTCCGGCAGCAAGATTCGTATTCATGCTACGTGAGCCGCTTGGATGGGCAAATTCGCGTTACAGAGCATTTGGGGGTCGACCGGAGGCGCTGGCCCAGATGTATAAATGGGGATTGGAGTCGTTCGACAGACTCGTATCAGTGACGTGTGACACGTTGCTTATTTGGTATGAAGACCTCGTAAGAGATCCGGTATCGACCCTCCGGGAACTTGCCGAATTCGGCGTTCCGATTCTGTTGCCAGATGGTCACGCGGTCGAGCAAACCATGAAGCGGGACTCCCAGAGGGATACGCCTTTGGCATCGCAGGAGTTGCATACGTGTTCCATGTCTGCATCGCAGGTTCAAGCTTTCGAGAAGGAATTGGAGAAGATTGGGTCGAGATCGGCGCCGGTGCGCCATTTGCTGGAACGCCAACCTTGGCGCATTCGCAAGAGTATCGGGCGTGGCATTGATTAACAACGTGAAAGCAGGTCCCGCGATCCATTCTGGTAAACAGGCAACGTGAGCAAGAATCAGAGCAATAGTGGAGGTGGCAGTGCTGCTGCCAAACAAACGCTCGGCGTCCGGCTATCTGAGGTGTCGGCCTCCGAGAGACCAAATCTGCACGTGCTCGCGAACGCTTTTCGGGCCGCAATGAAAGAACAACAATTCGTGAGGGCGAAGCTCGTTCAGAATGCATTGCGGGCTCATCCCGATGGAATAAATCCGACACGATCTAGAGATGTACCTATGATGGCTTGGAGTTCGAGTGGGATATCGAACCTGAAAGACCAGAGGTGTTTATTTGTTAGTGGCGTGCCACGTTCCGGAACTACGGCGCTTGGCAGACTGTTGGGGCAGCATGAAGACGTCGCAATGTATATTGAGCTTTATCCTCCGACCTATGGTTACGTACCGGAGATGCTGGACCATCGGGCCGTCCGCATGCTCGCTGACCGAAACATTCTGAGATTAGGAAAGATGCACGATGCGGTTCTCGCCAAGTCAGTACACTCAAGATTCGTAGGTGACAAAAGGCCGGGCTTCATGGTATCGGCCGAATTGACGTTTATGAACTTCATTCCTGATAATATTAGGGTGGTGCACATTGTTCGAAATATCGACGAAGTGGCTGTTTCGTATCAAAGGAGGTACGACGCCGGAACGTGGGCGAGGAATTTCGAAGTGGCGATACAGGATGCGAATTTAAGCAATCGACTTGCAGCGAGACTCCTTGCAACTGAATTTGGCAGAAGTATGATTGTCCTCGATTATCACCAATTCTGGAGGGCGGCTGGAAATATCCGTTGGTTGTTTGCCAAGCTCGACCTTCCAAGCGGCGGCATCGATTGCAAGTCGATCGAGTTTTTTGTGAAAAAAGCGCAGCACGTATGGGGCCGGCGTGAAAATCTCACCATGGCGGAGCGGGCACTCATCGAGGAGCATTACGACGCCTTGTTGGAGGATGAGTTAAGAGAGTGGGCAAGGCTACATCAATCCGAATAAACTGGCACTTCGCACTGAAATGAGGTTTGCTATATTTGGACTTCTCGAGATCGAGTATTGAACTATGCTGTGTGGACGAATCGATTGACGACTTGCGGCCCGGCTTCGGGCATGTGAAAGTCAAAATGTCCAGATTAGATTTCCAGCTGGAAATCTCGCATCGAATTTGTTGGGAAGTTCGAAACAGAGCCCGACATCCGGATGGTCCGGCGGGACGTCTGGTGCGCGTCGCAGAGTGCTCTTATGAGCGCATTCCTACAGCTTCGAATCTCGCGGCCATCCGATTGTAAATCGCGAGATCGTCGGCGTTTGCGGTGCAGATTTCATCGTAGAGTTCTCTTCCCAGCGTCGCCGCCACCCCGGCTAGTCGGTCAGCGAGGGCTGCCGGGCGGGAAAGGGCCGCGTTTCTATGGACCGGCTGCACCCGAAACTCGGGAATCAGCGGCCGAAGCCGCGCCTCCAGCTCCCGGAGTGACCCGTCGAAGCGCTCCACCAGGCCCACGAACGGAAAAGCCAGAATGGTCGCGAGGGCGCACTCAAGTTCGGACGTCCTGCGGGCCGGTTCGTTATGGGACAGCCGGAAGGTTTGGAAATTCCGAATCTGACGATGGCGCGGATTCCGCAGGAGTTCGCGCAGATACCCCGCAAAGTCGTGCGTCTTGGCCAGGCGGGCGCCGGCCGTGTTCACATTCTGTCGCCGCTCGAAATCGTAGACGGAGCGCAACCGGTCTATCGGATGCCGAATAAAGATGATGGGAAATATATTCACGCCGGCAATGCTAGGTACCGGCAGAAGTGCGGTGTGAGACGAAATCGCGCAAAGACGAGGATTGTTGCGGATGAAATCTGCCACAGCGGCGGCATTGTCGCGACGGGTGCCGCCAAATTCTTGCGCAGCCCAGTTGGAGCCGAAATTCTGCCGCAGCAGTTCGTCGACCGACGTGCCGGCGTTCTTGAAGAGGTGATAATGGAGGATAACCGGGCGTTGGGCCGCGCTCGCGTGGAGAGTGGGACCCGGAGATTCCGAGCCGTTCGGCGCACCGGGAGCGCGTTGGGCGCCACCGGTCGCGGGACGCAGCGTGCGCACCTTTTGTGTCGCGCCCGCGTTTGCCAATGTCTGTTCAGGGAGAGCTCCCTTTTTCGGCCCCAGCTTTTTTCCCCGCTTTTTTCCGGCCCTTGCCGGCCTTGCGTTTCTTGCTTTTTGCGCCCGTCGCGGTCCACGACGTGAAAAGCGTTTTTCCCTCTTTGTTCGATTTCCTGGCCTGTTTTCGGGCAAAGGTGCCAAGGCCTTGCAGTTCGACCTTTTCCTCCTTGCTCAATCGCTCGCCCAGAAGCGAAAATGTGGCTTCCAGAACCTTGCGCACAGCCTGTGGTTCTACGCCGCTATTGTCGCTTATCGTCAGCGTCAGTTCTTCGATTTTCACGTCGTACCCCGTCGAGATGCATGTCACCGGTGAAGGTAACGATAGCGCCGTTTGCCCTCAGGTTCCGTAGCGCGCCGGACGCGCGAAGCGGTAGGCGAGGCCCCATTCCGTTCGGCCGGAAAGACCGATGCGCGCCAGTTCATTTCCGAGTGCCGCGGCGCCGCCCGCAAAAGAATAGCTGGTCTTTGCCAGTTTGAAGGCGTTGGCGCTGATCTGATTCCACAGTTCTTCGTCCGTGTACAGGCGCACGACCCAGTCGGCCCAGGCCTGCTTGGAATCGGCAATCAGGCAATCCAGCCCATGCGTGAGACCCGTTCCCTCAACGGCGATGGGCGACAGCACGCAGGGAACGCCATGCGAGATGGCATCGAGCACCTTCCCTTTGAGACCCGCACCGGCCAGCAGCGGCGCCACGAACACGCGCGTGCTCTCAAGGTGCTCGGTGATGCTGGGCACGTAGCCCAGTATGCGCACATACTCGGACATGAGTTCCGGCACCCGGGCGCGTGCGCCGCTTCCGATGACATTGAACACGGCGTCCGGCAAATGCGCGCGTAAGAGAGGCATCACTTCGCCGGCGAAGAACTTTACCGCCTGGGCGTTCGGGGGATGCCCGAAGCCTCCAAGGAACAGAATATCCCGCGTGTCCGCAAAGGGTGCGGCCCGACCGCGGCAGTCGACGATCCAGGGCATCCTTGCCAGCCTGGTTGCTGGCGATGTCTGCCGCTTCAGAATCCCCAACTCGACATCGGAGTAGCTGAATGTGATGTCGCTTGATCTTACCGCCGCAAGTTCTGCACGACGCGTCTCCTCGGCGCGCGCACGGGAGTAGCCCGGAGTTTTCGCGGCCGCCTCCCGAAGTTCGCGCAGAAAATGCAGATCTGCGAGGTTGAACGCGATCTTCGTCTTCGGCGAGGACGTGCGAACGATCGGGATGACCTGCTCGGCAATTTTGTACCGGGTGACGAACACCAGGTCGTACTCGGCCGCATGCTCGCGGACATACTGCAGGAAGTTCATGACATAGGGGGCGTACAGACATTCCACGCCGATTCGCTGGAGAGCGGTCGTATGTCTGTCCATCCAGGCGAGATTGCGGGGCAGGAACGTGACTTTGGCACCCAGCGATTGCAGCAGGCGCACTTCCTGAAAAGCGGCATAGCTGCCGGCGTCGAGATCCACGAAAGGAAACTGATGATCGATGAAGAGGACCCGAAACGACACGTCGCGATCCTTTTCCCGATCCAGAGCCTCCCCTTCGCTGCCGTGATTGCGATAAGCCCCGGCCCATTTTCTGTGGAATTTCGGCCGGTTCACTTCCTGGAATGCCTTCATTCCCGAGGCAACACTGGTTCCTGCGGACTGGCCTTCGAAGTGATAGACCGTTGATGAAGGAACATACACGACAAAGCGACCGCGCTCATGCACCTTCATTGCGAGATCGGTGTCCTCGAAATAGGCGGGTGCAAATTCTGGACTGAAGCCACCGATGTCCCGCCACAATTCGCGCGGAATCATCAAAGCGGCGCCCGATACGTAGTCGGCTTTCCGCAAGTAATTGTAGCGCGGGTCATCGGCATTGCCGTGCCGGCCGACATTCCAGGGATTGCCCGAGCCCCAGATCACGCCGCCGGCCTCTTGCAGGCGCCCATCGGGGTATACGAGTTTTGATCCGGCCAGCCCGACGCGGTCGAAGTGCCGGAATACCGCTACCAGCTCATCGAGCCAGCGCGCCGTGACTTCGGTGTCATTGTTCAGCAATGTCACGAATTCGCCGCGGGCGCACCCCACGCCATCGTTGCACGCCTGCACGAAACCCTGCGCCATCTCCCGGCGTAGCAGTTCTATTCCCTCCACAAATTCAAGAATCTTCGTCGTCTCGTCCGAAGAGCCGTCGTCGACGACGATGACTTCGAAAGACGTGTCGTTGAACGCGAACAGGAGCGAACACAAACAGTAATAGGTGACCTCGAATTTGTTGTGGACGGGAATAATGACCGACACGGTGGGCTTGTCTGGTCTCGCAAATGAAATCTTCGGGTAGCTGGGGCGTTTGCGGAAACCCTGCTGGATTTCGCCGTACAGCCTATCTAGGGGAGGGACTTCGTGCGGGCCTGTCTCGCGCAGCCGGTCGAACCACAGGCGATAGGAATGAAAATGGTGGCGCGCCTGGCGCGAGAGAGTGCCGTCGAGGGGCGGGCGGGCATACGCCTGCAAGGCCTGCCAAGGTGTGATGTGTAATGGCAGTATCTGATAGAGCGTTGCCAGAACGTTCATTCGGACCGTTTCGCGCAATTCCAGCATATGCGCGCGTCCGTCCAGGTGCATGTGATCGAGGGCCATTGTCGCAGAGAAGGGTGCGCCTTCCGGAGACAGCGTGCATGAAGCACTGAACTCTCCGTCCACGAAGAGGCCCAGCGAGAGAACGGCAGAATCAGCGGCGCTCCGCTCTCCGGAAAACATCACGCAGCTGTTTTCGAAGCGAAAATCCCGGATGTGGACGGATGCGGATGTGCCAAGGTCGATCCTCTCAAAAACGACCTGTTCATCCGGCGTTCGCAGCAGAACGTCCACGATTGGCACTGTGCTATCCAGAAGTTCTGACGGAGCCTGAACCAGCAGGCGGGTTATCAACCGGCCCCCGGAGCCGGAAGCGAACGAATGCTGGTCGAGGACCGTGGTGCCGTAGAGATTCGACCAGGCGTCGCGCAGTTGCACGGTCGAGCTTGTCGCGCCTTCGATCGACAAGGCGATCGCACCGCCGCCCGCTGGCACACAGGCCGGGAGATTGTCCTCAACGAGCAATGCCGACAGCGCGGCGCGCTGGGCCGCGAGACCCGACTGTCGCGTATGCGCAATCTGTATGTTTGGCGGCAGCTTGGCGCGCTTAATCCGCCGGGCAAGCTTTTCTTGGGCCTTGCGTGCGATCCGTGCCGCTTCCTTGAACTTGTCGCGTGCTCCGGGTGTCTCCCTGAGCCGCACGCGTGCTTTCCGCATCAGTCGGCCCAGCGTTCGCCAGTCGTCCTGCAATCGCCCCATTAAGCCTACCGTACCCTCTGCCTCTTCGCCGGCGGGGACGGTTGACCCAAAATGCCGCCCGTCCCGACACAGCGATAGGGACCGTATATGGGCCGGAAAGTCACGTGAAGTATGGCTTTTGCATTCGCGGGGCACTACTGTGCGTCATCGAGCGGGAAAATCCACGCATGGTCAAGCGGTTAGTCGCGACTCAAGCATCCGGGCCGGATTTGCGGCACTGCGTTTGTGGGATGGGGGCTGCTTATGCTGCTTGACTACCTTCCGATCGTGCTCACCGTGGCCATTTGCGTTTTCGCTTGGCCGGTCGGAGTGTGGCTTGACGTCATCGATCATCCGGACGCCGAGCGAAAGAATCATACCGGGCCAACGCCCATGGTCGGTGGCATCGCCGTCATGGCTCCTTTGGCGGTTTGGGCGGCCGCAGAAATCATTTGGGGTCAAGCCAACGCGACTGGCTTTTTTCTGACCATCCTGCTGTGCGGGGGTGGAGTGGCGATCCTCGGTTTCATGGACGATCAACAGGGCATATCCGCTGGCGGCCGGTTACTGCTGCTGGCCATATTCGCGATGGTAGCCTTGCATCTCGATCCGGCACTTGTCGCGAATCGGGTCCATCTTGCGGCCGGCGGCTGGCTGCTCACCCCGCCGCTCTTGCTGCCGGCGGTAACGGTAGTGGCCCTGGCGGGGTTCTCGAGCGCAGTTAATATGACCGACGGGCTCAATGGCCTGGTGCTCGCATTCGTGTGCATCTGGTCGATATGTCTGGCCTCTCTGGGGGAGGCGAATGTATCTGCCGCCGCGTCCGTTATTGGGGCGGCCTCGCTCGTTGCACTTCTCTACAACCTTTGCGGCCGGCTTTTTCTTGGCGATTGTGGCGCCTTCGCAGTCTCGTTCGTGGTCGGTCTTCTTGCCGTGCGCTGCCACAATAGTGGCCGGCTGCATCTGGAGACGGCCCTGGTCTGGTTCTATATACCCGTCCTCGACTGTTTGCGGCTCATCGTATTGCGCCTGTGGCATGGCCGTTCTCCCTTCCAGCCAGACCGTGAGCATTTTCATTACCGGCTAGCCGCACGGCTGGGCGAGCGCGGCGCGATTGTCGTCTATGTCGGTGTGGTGGGTTTGACTTCGCTGACGGCTACCGTGCTGCCGGATCTGTCTTTGCTCGGATTGACGGTCGCGTCGATTGTCTTTTGCGGATTTCTGCTCGCCGACGGCCTCGCCCCAGCTGGAGAACTGGCCGAGACCGCCGCAGCCGCTGCGGACAATGTAGTTGCGCTCGACAAAAAGCTTGCTAAAGGGGCGTGATGTCGGTCGAATTCACGCCGTCGGGCAAGAGGTAAGCGAATGATAAGAGGCGTCTGGAACCGGTATCTTCTGCTGGGGCTGGTGGTGGCCGGGATAAGCATTCTTGTTTACGCGGTTGGTTTTTTCTATCAGCGGTTTGTCAACAATCCGCTTGATTTCGCAGCACTTGGTTTCATCGTGGCGTTCTATGCTGGCGCGATTTATCACCATCTCCAGAGGTCCGAAGGTTGAATCGCGCTCAGGATGGCGCGGAATCGTCAATTCCCTCGTGGGAAGCCCGTGAATCCCGGCAGAAGCGGCGGCTGGAGTACGCGGGCGTAGCGGCCCGGGGCGATAGAACCCCGCGAAGCCTGCGCTACAGGGTTCATGTCGTAATGGAGGCGGGGCGGAGCTCAGGTCGCCTCGGCCTTGCTTTCGAAATTTTTCTGATCGTCCTCATCGTCGGGAATGCGTTAGCCGTCAGCCTGGACAGTGTGCCCGAGTTCGCGGCCGTCTATGGCCATTATTTTCTGATATTCGAGTACATATCGCTAGCGATCTTCACGATCGAATATCTGTTGCGCGTTTGGACCGTGCCGGAAGATCCGCGTTACGCGGCCCGTCCCGTCATCGATCGGCTGCGCTATCTTGTCCAGCCCTACATGCTGATCGACTTTCTGGCCGTGGCTCCGGCCTATATCGCGCTGTTCATGCCGTTCGTCGATCTGCGCATCCTTCGGTTGTTCCGCTTGTTCCGGTTGCTCAAGATCGCCCGGTATTCGCCGGCTGTCGCCACCCTCATCCATGTGTTGTCGCTCGAACGGCGTGCCCTGTTCGGCACGCTTCTTCTGCTTCTTTGTATCATGAGCCTTTGTGCCGAAGGCATGTACATCATCGAGGGAGCCGTTCAGCCGCATGTCTTCGGAAATCTGCCGAGTTGCATGTACTGGGCGATCATCACCCTTACCACTGTCGGATATGGAGATACCTATCCTATAACCGCGGCAGGCCGTTTGCTCGCAAGTGTGACGGCCATCATGGGTCTGGGGATATTCGCGTTGCCGGTCGGTATTATAGCTTCGGCATTCGTCACCGAGATCCATCGCCGCGACTTCGTCGTGACGTCCAGCATGCTCGCGCGGATTCCGCTGTTTTCGGGCCTGGACATCGAGGTGATGAGCGAAGTGATGGCTGCGCTCCGCTCGCATATGGTTGCGCCACACATTGCGATCGTCGTTGCGGGCGAGGCTCCAACTGCGATGTATTTCATCGTTTCTGGTCTTGCCAAAGAAACCGGCCAGGGCCGCGGGCGGGGCGGGAATTCCACCCTGGGACCGGGGGAGGTCATCGCCGCCGACGCTGTACTGAACGGTACGATGCATGAAGCGACGGTCTTTGCCCATACGCCGATGCGACTCCTCGCTCTTTCCAATCAGGATGTCGCAATGCTGTTGCGCAAATATCCGCGACTTCGCCGGCGTATCCAGAGAAACACCGTCCAGAAGGCGCGAAGGGGCAAGAGGCGCGGGGAATCGGAGGACGCGGCATTCGGCGATGAAGCGGAACCGAAGAGATCGGATATACGGGCTGATTAGGCTGCCGGCGCGGCGAATGACAATCCGGCTCGCGTATTGCTTTTTGCAAGTTCCGCGGGAGGTAGGCTTCCCTCTCAGGCGCACCGGGTTAATGACAGGAGGCCCACAGACCGGCTTAACTTGCTTGCTACAGGCGTCGGGCGCCGCTAAGAGAGACGTCGGGACGCCGTGCCACAGGCACGAAGGGCCGGATTGCATAAGAAATTGGGGCGTGTGGTGGAACTGGCGCAAACTCTCGAATTGCCGAGCCGTGTAAATCATCTCAAGCGGCTGGAAGCGGAGAGA
>DATAYG010000194.1:0-13870 GCA_036272695.1 Rhizomicrobium sp.
GATGGGTCGATCTGCCTTTCAGACTCCATCATGTAGGCGGCATCTGCCGACCACGGACAGAAGCGGGACCCCGGCGAACGGACAAAGGCAAAAGGGATTGACTTCCAAAGGCCCGTTACAGAAGGGAAAAAGGCAGGGAAAGAGCAAATTCGGGCGAGGGGTGAATTCCGACCGGCGTCGCTGTGCGGCGCCCGCTATTGGCACAGGGCCGCAAAGTTATTGAACCACAAAGAGCACCAGAAGCACGAAGTAACACGAAGTGTGCCTGGCGCCCAAGGCGCACGATGGATCCTTCGTGCTCTTTGTGTTCCTCATGGTAAATACTTGTTCTCCGCGTCCTCCGCGCCTCCGCGTGAACCCGCACTGCGCCGCACAATCTTACGCGAAAGTTCCGCTGACGATGCGGGCGATTCGGGCGTGGGTAGCGTTTTGTTCGGCGATCGGTGCCGGCGAGCCGGAAATGTAGGACGCGATAAGGATGGGCGGGCGATGCGGCGGCCAGGCGACAGCGAGATCGTTGATTTCACTGGTAGGGCCGGAACCGGTGCCGGTGCCCGTCTTGTCGGCGACGATCCATGTGGGCGGCAGGCCGGCGCGGAGGCGGTCGAGGCCCGTTTTGCAGTTGCGCATCCAGCCGGTTACCAAAGCTCGCGAATGCGGCGTGAGGACATCG
The DNA here is from genome assembly GCA_036272695.1 of Rhizomicrobium sp. Taxonomy (GTDB): domain Bacteria; phylum Pseudomonadota; class Alphaproteobacteria; order Micropepsales; family Micropepsaceae; genus Rhizomicrobium. The sequence continues at coordinate 674 of DATAYG010000194.1, forward strand.
CCCAGAATCACGCGGCGCATGGTGGCAATCATCGCGTCGGGCGTGGTCGTATCGCGCGGGTCGCCGGGCAGATTCTCGTTCAGGGCAAGATCGAAGCGATCGAGGCGCGTCATGGAATCGCCGCTGCCGCGCAGCCAGGCCGTGAGGGCAGGCGGCCCGCCAATGGCGCGCAGCAACGTGTTGGCGGCGAGATTGTCACTTGCTGCGATCGCCGCCTCACACAATGCCGCCACCGGCATGCCGCCGCTGCTGATGTGCGTTGTCGAGATCGGCGAATGGGGAAGCCGCAGATCGATTGCCGAGAAGGAAAGCCGCCCACCGGGTGCGAGCTGCCCGCGCTCACAGCGCGCAAGAACCGCCGCAACGAGAAACCATTTGAACGTCGAACACATGGCAAAGCGTTCTCCGGCGCGCCAGGTGATTTTCCTACCCGAACCTGTGTCGAGCGCGGTTAAGCCGATCCGCCCCCGCAGGCGTCTTTCAAGCGTGGCGAGTCTGAGTTCCGCAGACTTCGCGGAATTCGCTGCCGCGCGCGGGGCGACCAGCGCAAGGCCGGCGGCGGCGATAAAATGACGGCGGGGCAAATTCACAGCCAACTCTCCACAAAGCGGCTTCGACCGGCTTCGGTGACATGTCAGTCGGTGGCAAGCGGCAACTGGCCCTGTTGTGCGAGCAACGCCGCAGTATCAAAGAAAGTCTGCGCTTCGATGACCTTGCCGTTGCGCACCCGCCAGCGCATCGCGGTATCGAACGCGAAGCGCTGGGGCGCTTTTCCGCTTGCGATCGGCGCATAGTTGCCTTTCACCAGAAACAGGCCCCAAACGATTTCACCTTTGGACACGACCTCTTTCGTTTCATATTCCGAAAAGAAATAGGCCGTGGAAATCTTGGAGAGCAAGGCGAGGACGCTGTCCCGGCCGCGGTATTCGCCGCCGAAGCGAAATCTCCCGTCGTCGACGGTCGACCCCGATTTCCACACGATATCATCGTCCAGTGCGTCGAAGACCGGGCGCATATCGGCATGGCCCCAAGCCTCGACGAGCGTTTTCATGAACTGTTCTTCCGGCGTCATGCAGTTCGCCCGTCCAACAGCAGCCGCTCGATTCTGCCCGAATTCAATGCGATGCGCCAGCCGCGTCGTTATTAGCGGGGGCGGCTGGCGCGGCGACGACGACGCCGATTTTGATGATCTTCACCGGATCGGCGGGGAAGGCGCCGGGCATCGGGCCGCCGCGGCCGAGCGGAACCGCGGCGATCTTGTCCACCACATCCATGCCGGTAATTACATGGCCGAAGGCGGCGTAACCGGTGGTGCCGTCCGCATCGTCGGGCATGCGGTCGAGGCGCGTGTTGTCGGCGAGGTTGATGAAGAACTCGGCCGTCGCGGTGTTGGGCTCGCTCTCGCGCGCCATGGAAATGGTGCCCCGCACATTGCTCAAGCCGGCTTCGAGCGAAATGGGATCGTGGGTGGGACGCATGCCCGACGTCGCGGGATCGTAGCTGCCCGCCTGGATCACGAAGCCCGGCGCCACGCGATAGACGAGCGTTCCGTCGTAATGGCCCTCGTTCACATAGCGCAGGAAATTATCGACGGTCTTCGGCGCATGCGCGCGGTCGAGTTCGAGGGTGACGTCGCCGAGCGAGGTCTGAATGATGACGTCGGTGGTCTCGGCGGGCTGCGCGGCGGCGCGACACGCGAACGAAACAAGGATAGCTCCGGCGAGAAGGGCAGCAAACGGTTTTCGCATTATATACGCTCCCGATGTTGTCGTTCGGTTGTTTATATCGCTTCTCTCATGTCATTCCCGCGAATGCGGGAACCCAGCTGGCGCGTGTCCACGCGCACATGGAGTCCATTCGCCCCGCCGACGCGGGGCGGCCGGGTCCCCGCCTGCGCGGGGATGACAATCAATTTGTTGTTTCATCGACCGGTTGCGGGGCCGGCGCGCGCGACAGCACGTCCTTCACTTTCTGGGCGAGCTGCTTGAGGCCGAACGGCTTGGCGAGGAAATGCAGTTCGGCCGCGTTCTCGTCGTGGCGCCGGAACGCTTCTTCCGCATAGCCGGACATGAAAATCACCGCCATGTCGGGCCTGAGCCGCCGGACCGCGCGCACCAGCGTCGGCCCATCCATGTTGGGCATTACCACGTCGGTGATGAGGAGATGAATGATTCCGGCATGACGTCGCACCAGTTCCAGCGCCTCTTCGCCGCCTGCGGCTTCGAGCACCTGATAGCCGCGCAATTTCAGGGCGCGCGCGGCGAAGCTGCGCACGGCTTCCTCGTCTTCCACCAGCAGGATCGTGTCCTGACCGGTAATGTCGCGCGGCGGCGGCAGTTCGACGGCGGCCGGGATGGCCTCGCCCTGATAGCGCGGCAGATAAATACGGAACGTCGTGCCGCGGCCCACTTCGCTTTCGACACCGACGAAGCCGCCGGTCTGGCGGATGATGCCATAGACGGTCGCAAGCCCGAGCCCCGTGCCCTGGCCAACCGGCTTGGTGGTGAAGAACGGATCGAAGATTTTCTCCACATTCTCTTTCGGAATGCCGAAGCCGGTGTCGCGCACTTCGACGCGCACGTAATCGCCGGGCGGCATGATGCCGGAGGCGAGCGGTGTGGCGCGCTCGGCTGTTTCGTTGTGCGTTGCGATGATGACGGTACCGCCCTTCGGCATCGCATCGCGCGCATTGACGACGAGATTGATCAGCGCGTTGGAGATTTGTGTTTCGTCGGCATGGACCGGCCAGAGACCGGCGCCGTGATCGAGTTTCAGTTCGATGCCTTCGCGCAGCAGCCGCCGCAGCAGCTGCGCGAGTTCGCCGATCGCCTCGCGCAGCATGAGCACACGCGGCTGCAGGGTCTGCTTGCGCGAGAACGCCAGCAGCTGGCCCACCAGCGTCGCCGCACGCAGCGCGTTCTGGTGCACCTCGTTGATCTCGCGGAACGACGGATCGCCCGCCGCGTGCCGCATCAGCAGGAATTCGCAATTGCCGATGATGACGGTCAGGAGATTGTTGAAGTCATGCGCCACGCCGCCGGCGAGCTGACCAACGGCCTGCATTTTTTGCGACTGGGCAAATTTGATCTCAAGCGCCTTTTGTTCGGAAACGTCGATCAGATAGAGCGCGAGACCGCTGCTGCGCGACAGCGGTCGCAAATGGATTTCGGCGAGCCGCTCGCCCGGCGCATGGAGCGTCAGTATCGCGCCGATGTCGGTTTCGGCACGCGCCAGTGCATCGCCGATCGCGGCCGCCTCGGAAGGTGGCACGAGTTCGCGCAGCGGCCGGTCCCTGATCTCGCCCAGGGCGGCGAAAAATTCCCGGAACGGCCGGTTCGCCTCGCGGATGGTGCCGTCGCGCTCGGCGATGGCGATGCCGATCGGCGCTTCGTGGAACAGCGCCGTATGTCCCCCGAGCGTGACCGGTACTTTCTCGCGCGACGCTTCCTCCGCCGGCGAAGCGGTTTTCGGCGCGGCGATGCGCGGGGTGAACCACCAGCCCGTACGGCCGTCGGACAGCGGCCGCACCGCCCCCAGGATCTCGATGCCTTCGGCCAGCTCGAAGGTCTCCTCATGCGACTGGCGGGCGCCGGCTTTGCGGTTGAGCCGGTAAAGCATGGCCGCGGCGCTTTCCGCACCGAGCGCGATCTGCGGCGGAGGCGGGGCTTCGCGCTCGCGCGCGCCGGCGATCTGCCGGTAGGCGTCATTGCAATGGACCACCGCACCATCGGGACTGGTCACGGCCCAGGCGATATTGGTGCGTGTCGCGGCTTCGGCGATGTGCCGCGCCTTGACGGCACCGGCGCTCGCGCGCGGCCAGATGGCGTAAAAGACCAGCGCCGCCATCGCGCCGAGACCGGTCACGAGGCCGACACCGAGCCAGCCGGCCTCCGCCGGCATGGCGATGACGAGCCCGGCGACCGCGACGGCCGTCAGGAACAGGCTAAGCGCCACCCAGCGCCACGCTCCCCCGGGAAGTCCGTAGCTTTCGTTGTACGAAACAAGGCGGACGGCGGTCATGGGCAGACGCCGGTCTCCATCGACTTCCAGCTCCCGGGCGGGATCAATCCCGTGTCGCCGCTCCGGTCTTTCCATTTGGCCCGATTCGGGTTCGACGGCCAGACCGATGACGCGCGGCGAGCGCAATCTTGTCCTGCCGAAAGGGTTACTGCGGCCCTAATGCACGCGAAGATTTTTTCGGAAATCCGTTTACCCTTCCATGCGGCCGGCGGCCGACGCGCTTGCGAAATCTCGGAGATTTCGGGTGGGATCCCTCAAATGCTTATTAACCCCATGCCGCGGAGTCTGAGCTTCCGGGCCCTGAATACTGGGGGGAATATTCATTTGCCTGGCCCTTCGACAGGCTCAGGGTGAGGATCTGAGCCTGTCGAAGCATCCCTGTCGCCGCGGCCAGTCTGCGCCGCAGCCATTTTGTTGCGACTCGTGCTTGCCGCATGCGGCACGCGTGCTATCTAGCCCCCGCGCCCAGGCGTTCTCTTGCAAAGGCATATTCCATGAAAGAGCTGACACATTTCATTGGCGGCCGGCATGTCAAAGGCGAGTCTGGCCGCTTCGGCAACGTCTTCAATCCGGCGACAGGCGAAGTGCAGGCCAAGGCCCCATTCGCGAGCCGCGCCGAGATGCGCAAGGCCGTCGAATCCGCGCTTGCCGCGTTTCCCGAATGGTCGCGGGTCAATCCGCAACGCCGTGCGCGCGTGATGTTCAACTTCAAGGCGCTCGTCGAAAAGAACATGGACGAGCTGGCCCATATGCTGTCGAGCGAGCACGGCAAGGTGATCGCCGATTCCAGGGGCGACGTTCAGCGCGGGCTCGAAGTGATCGAATTCGCCTGCGGTATCCCGCATCTGATGAAGGGCGAATACACCGAAGGCGCCGGACCCGGCATCGACATCTATTCCATGCGCCAGCCGCTTGGCGTGGTCGCCGGCATCACGCCGTTCAACTTCCCGGCAATGATTCCGATGTGGATGTTCGGCGTCGCTATCGCCTGCGGCAACACATTCATCTGCAAGCCGAGCGAGAAAGACCCGAGCGTTCCGCTGCGCCTCGCCGAATTGTTCATGGAGGCCGGCGCGCCGGCCGGCGTGCTGAACGTCGTCATCGGTGACAAGGAAGCAGTCGATTCGATTCTGGAAGACCCCGACATCCAGGCCGTGAGTTTCGTCGGGTCCTCGGCGGTCGCCGAACATGTCTATTCGCACGGCACCGCGCATGGAAAGCGCATCCAGGCAATGGGCGGCGCCAAGAACCACGCCATCATCATGCCGGATGCCGATCTCGACCAGGTAACAAATGAGCTGATTGGCGCCGGCTATGGCTCGGCGGGTGAGCGCTGCATGGCGATTTCGGTCGCCGTGCCGGTAACAGACAAGCTCGCCGATGCATTGGTGGAACGGCTGAAGCCGCGAGTGGAAAGCCTGAAAGTCGCGCTGCCCACCGATCCCGACGCGGCTTATGGGCCGATGGTCACTGCGGAACAACGTCAGAGGGTACTTTCCTATATCGATATCGGCGTGAAGGAAGGCGCGGAACTGGTCGTCGACGGCCGTGGCTTCAGGATGCAGGGCTATGAAAACGGCTATTTCCTCGGCGGCTCATTGTTCGACCGCGTGACGCCGGAGATGAAAACCTACCAGGAAGAAATCTTCGGACCGGTGCTGCAGATCGCGCGCGCTCCGGATTTCGACGCCGCGATCGCGCTTCCGTCCAATCATCAATACGGCAACGGCGTTGCCATCTTTACCCGCGACGGCGACGCGGCGCGCGAATTCGCGAGCAAGGTGCGCGTCGGCATGGTCGGCATAAACATCCCCATTCCCGTGCCGCTCGCCTATCACACCTTCGGCGGCTGGAAGCGGTCCGCGTTCGGCGACATCAACCAGCACGGGCCGGAGGGCGTTCGCTTCTATACCCGCATCAAGACCGTCACGCAGCGCTGGCCCAAGGGCGGTGTCCGCGAGCATCCCGATTTCAACATCCCGACGATGAAATGACGAATGCGCCCATGACAGCGCCCGACACGTCAGCCACCCAACAGGCGCTGGCGCGGGAATGGCTGGCGGTGCGCATTATCGTCATCGGCGGCTTTCTTGTCGCGCTCGCGGCCGGACTCTGGTTCGGCATGATCTACCCGAACTACATTTTGCCGCGCGAGCAGAGGGAGTTTGTCGTCAACCGCGTCAAGCATCTTCTCGACGAGGAAGCGCAGGTCTGTACCCTCACGCTCAACGCCGCGAAGAATTTCGGCATCGTGCCGCAATACGGGCAGCTCGCCACGTCGCGGCTCGCCCTCACGAATGTGAAAGGCCGGTTCGTCTGCATGGCGCAGACGAAGGTTGCGAAGTATCTCATGGCCGTCGACCTGCAATGCCGCAATCTCGACAGCCCGCGCTGCATCTCGCTCTACAACGTCTCGCAGGCCGACGGCACGGTGCTGTATCAGCGACAGCGATAGGCTGAAAATGAAAATGTCATGTCCAAGAACGGAAAGGCAATGGGCCGCCTCGAAACCGCACGCGAGAAAACCGGAGCGCCCCGAATGTTCGGACAATGGGGGAGTTCGTCGACATCCGAAGAACTGACTCTCTTCCGTTCGGAGGCGTGGTGGCATCGGTGGAAGCAGGCCGATATATCACTTGCGATGCGGTCTTCGCGCGCTATGACGTGCGGTTAATTCAAATCTGAACTCACAATTCCTTCTTCACGCCGCCCAGCTTGCAGATGTGCTTCCATTCCGTGTCGCGGACGGGCTGGACGGAGAGGCGGGAGAATTTCACCAGCACCATTTCGGCGAGCTTCGGATCCTGCTTCGCTTCCAGCAGCGTAAACGGCTTCGGCAGATCGGCGACGGCCTTCACATCGACCAGTCCAAAGCGGCCCGTTTCGTCGGTGGGATCGGGACGGTAGTCGCCGATCACTTCCACGATGCCGACGATCCGCTTCTCGTCGCCGGAGTGATAGAAGAACCCGCGCTCGCCCTTCTTCATCGCCTTCATGTTGTTGGCCGCTTGGTGATTGCGCACGCCGCTCCACGGCTCGCCTGCAGCACCCCGCCCCTTCTGCTGCTCCCACGACCAGGCCTCGGGCTCCGTCTTGAACAGCCAGTACGCCACGTCACAGCTCCGCCTTGCAGTAATTGGCCGTCGCTTTCCAAGGCTGCAGATCGGTATGTGCGAAGAGACCGGCCTTCGCATAGGGATCGTTTGCCTGCCATTCCCTCGCGGCTGCAAGGTCAGGCGCCTGGATAATAAGAAGACTGCCGGTCATCTCGCCCTTTTCGTCAAGGAACGGACCACCCAGCTTCACCGCGCCCGTCTTCTGCACATATTCGAAATGCGCGGGCCGCGTGGTCATGCGCAGCGGGAGTGAGTCGGGCTTGTCCTGTGCCGTAATTACAAACAGCATGTCTCACTCCATCCTGAATGGCCGCGCCATGAGCCGCGGCACCGCTTCGGCCGGCGCGATGCCGCCCGCAAGTATATCCATCACGGCATGCGCAACAGGCAGCTCGATGCCGAGACGGCCTGCGCGGGCGACGAGCGCGGGCGCGGTTTCGACACCTTCGGCCAGCGGCGCGCCCGGCGCGCGCAGTTGGGCAAGCGGATATCCATGGCCGAGCGCAAGCCCGAAGGAGAAATTGCGCGATGCCGGGCTCGTGGCAGTCAGTACGAGATCGCCGAAGCCGGACAACCCCATCAGCGTGTCGTTGCGCGCACCGAATGCCTGGGCGAGACGGCACAGTTCCGCAAAACTGCGCGCGAGCAGGCCCGCGCGCGCGCTCTCGCCAAGTCCCAGCCCGATGACGATGCCGCAGGCGATGGCATAGACATTCTTCGCGGCGCCGCCGAGCGCCACGCCCGGCAGATCTTCGCTGGCATAGGGCCGGAACGTGGCGTGTCCGAGACTGGCCTGCAGCCGCCGGGCAATTGGGGCGCGCGCCGCAATCGTCACCGCGGTCGGCAGTCCCGCCACGACATCCTGCGCGAAGGACGGGCCGGACAGGATCGCCGGCTCGGCGTCGTAAACCGTTTCGGTAAGCACCTCGGTCATCAGCAAGCCGGTTGTGTGCTCGATACCCTTGGCGCAGATCACGAGCGGTGCGCCGGACATGGGTTTGAAACCGGCGAGCGCCTCACGAACCCGCTGCGCCGGCACCACGACCAATATGGCGTCCGCTCCGGCAACGATCTCCCTATTGCGGGTCACACCCACACCGCTCGCCGGCGACACCCCGGCCTCGGCCGAAAGCGGATTGCGCGACCACAAGGTGACGGCGCGTCCGGCCCGGGCGGCCACATGGGCGAGCGCCATCCCCCAGGCGCCGGCGCCAAGAATTCCGATATGGGCGTAAGCGTCCGGGCTGTTTTCTGCTTCGGGCATGGGGTGGGGCGCTGCGAAAGCCTGAATGCTTCGTTGATTATTCAGCAATGTCCATCATATTAGCACCGAAAAGAAGGCTCTTTCGATTGCCGGCATGGCTGAGAAGAACGACATCCGCTGCCAGATCGTCGAGTCAGCGAGGTCATGAACCGCGTTCTTCCGCTGCTTGCCGTGTTTGTTTCTTCCATGCTGCTCATGGCGGCCGTTCCCGGGCCGACGCACAGTGGCTTCGGTCCCACCGAAAGATCCGAACTCGAGCGGGTGAGCGAGGCGCTCAATGCCATTCACACGCTTCAAGGCCGTTTCGTGCAGATCGGGCCGGAGGGACAGCTCGATCAGGGCCGGTTCTATATCGACAAGCCGGGCCGCATGCGCTTCGAATATGCAGCCCCCAATCCCACGCTGATCGTCAGCGACGGCCGCTGGGTCGCCGTCGAGAACAGAAATCTCCACACCACGGACCGCTATGCGCTGTGGACGACGCCGCTCAATCTCATCCTCGGCGATAACCTCGATCTGCGCGACAATGCTGATATCACCGGTGTGGACCAGCAGAACAATCAGCTGATCATCCAGGCCCGCGCCCATAACGGCCAGGCGAACGGCAGCATCACGCTCGTCTTCTCCGAGCCCGATCTCGCGCTCAAACAATGGACCGTGCGCGACGCGCAGGGCTTGCTGACCACGGTGTCGGTCAGTGACGTCAAGAAGGATATCGCCATCGATCCTGGTTTGTTCGTTGTTACCGGTCAGGTTAATTCGGCCAGAACCACGCAATAGTCACCCGCCTTGCCCGGCTCGCATGGCCCGTGCTAGGGCGGAGACACCGAAAGCCGTCCCCATGTCTCCCCGTTCACCCATTGTCGGTATCCCCTGCGACCATCGCATGGTGGGACATCATCCGTTTCACATGGCGGGTGAGAAATACATCACGGCGGTGCGGGACGGAGCGGGCGCCATGCCGCTGCTCATTCCGGTGCTTGAGGATCCTATCCCGCCCGGCGATCTGCTGGCGGCGTTCGACGGCTTCCTCTTCCCCGGCTCGCCATCCAATGTCTCGCCCGGCCGCTACCAAGGCGCGGCCCCGCGCGAGGGCGTGGTGCTGGACGAGAACCGCGATGCGACCAGCATTCCCCTGCTTATGGCCGCGATCGCCGCGGGCGTGCCGGTGCTCTGCGTCTGCCGCGGTTTTCAGGAGCTGAATGTCGCGCTCGGCGGGACGCTGTTCCAGCATGTGGAGGAAGTACCCGGTCGTCACGACCATCGCGAGGACAAGGGCGCGGAACTCGAAACGCAATACGGGCCCGCGCACGAGGTGCAGGTCGCGGAGGATGGATTGCTCGCCCAGCTCACCAGCCGCCGCAGTTTCCACGTCAACTCGCTTCACGGGCAGGGGATCGATCGGTTGGCGACTGCCCTTGGCGCCGATGCCGTCGCCCCCGACGGCACGATCGAAGCCGTGTCGATGCCCGACGCGAAGGGATTTCTTCTGGGCGTGCAATGGCATCCCGAATGGCGGTGGCGTGAGAACGAAATATCGCGGGCGATTTTCGCGGCCTTCGGTGAAGCGGTGCGACAAAGGACGCGGCGATGAACCGGCACGCCGAAGAACAATTCGCCGACTGGCTGAAATCGCGCCGCGTGGGCGAGGTGGAATGTCTCGTGCCCGACATGGGCGGGATCGCGCGTGGCAAGATTCTGCCGACAAACAAATTCCTTAGCGGATTGCGCAACGACACGCTCAGGCTGCCGGTCTCGATCTTCGGCCAGATGGTGACGGGCGGCGACTGCGAAACGGACATTCTGACCTACCAGTCGCCGGACATGAATCTCATTCCCGATGTGGAAACGCTGCGCATCGTGCCCTGGTACAAGGAGCCGACCGCACAGGTGATCTGCGATTGCCAGCACCAGAACGGGGAGATGGTGGAGTTCACGCCGCGCAATATCCTCAAGCGCGTGATGCGACTTTACCAGGAGCGCGAGTGGCGGGCGGTCGTGGCGCCGGAACTGGAATTCTTTCTGGCCGCCAAGAACATCGATCCGGACTATCCGTTGCTGCCGCCGGCCGGAAAGACCGGGCGGCCGCAGACGGGGCGCCAGGCCTACGGCATCGATGCGGTGAACGAATTCGATCCGCTGTTCGAGGACGTCTACGATTATTGCGAGGCGCAGGAGATCGGCATCGACAGCCTTATCCACGAAGAGGGCGTGGCGCAGGTCGAAATCAACTTCAATCATGGCGATCCGGTGGCGCTGGCGGATCAGACATTTCTCTTCAAGCGCACGGTACGACAGGCGGCGCTTCGTCACGATATCTACGCGACCTTCATGGCCAAGCCTTACGAGCAGGAACCGGGCTCGGCCATGCATATCCATCAGAGCGTGGTCGATTCGCGGCGCGGCCGCAGCCTGTTCGCGACGAAGGCCGGCAAGGACACGCGGCTGTTCCTCGCGCACATTGCGGGCCTGCAGAAATATCTGCCCGCGGCCATGCCGCTCATCGCGCCTTTCGTGAACTCCTATCGGCGCCTCGTCCGCTTTCTCTCAGCGCCGATCAATACGCATTGGGGCCACGAAAACCGGACTGTCGGACTGCGCGTGCCGGTTTCGGATGCGCAGAACCGGCGCGTCGAGAACCGCGTGCCGGGCGCCGATGCCAATCCCTATCTCGCCATCGGAGCATCGCTCGTCTGCGGCTATCTCGGCATGGTCGAGAATCTCGTGCCGACGAAAGCGATGGAAGGCAATGCCTATGAGTCGACGCGCTATCAACTGCCGCGGCATATTCTGGACGCGGTGACGAAATTCCGCGCCTCCGGCGATCTCAAGGATGTGCTCGGAGAGACTTTCGTGGTGCTCTACAGCGACGTGAAAGTCTCCGAGCATGACGCCTATCAGCAGGTGATCAGCCCCTGGGAGCGCCAGCATCTGCTGCTGAACGTGTGAGCGGTTATTCCCTCGCCCCTCTTCAGGGCGAGAGAGTTAGGCTGAGGGGGACTCTTCGCCGCACAGGCCGCGATTGTCTGTTCCAGTGCCCAGGCGAATCTTCACGACCCGTTATGCGTCGGCACCCTCTCAGAACGGGCCTTTGGCGTAGACGCAGATCTTGTTGCCGGCGGGATCGCGCAAATAACAGCCATAGAAGGTCGTCGAATCCGCCGGGCGCGGGCCGGGCGCGCCCTCGTCGGTGCCGCCGCTCGACAAGCCCGCATCATAGGCATGACGGACGGCATCTTTTGATGGCGCGACAAAGGCGATCATCGTGCCGTTGCCGCCCGTCGCTGGCTTTCCGTCGTGCGGCGGGCAGATATAGACGCCGTGGGTGTCTTCGCCTTTCGGCCCATAGCCGATCCAGCCGCCCTCGTTGAATTTCCGTTCATTGCCGATCGCGCCCATCACCGCGTCGTAAAATCTGCCGGATTTCTCCGCATCCAGCATGCCGATGGTTACATAACCGATCATGATTGCTCCTCCACTCAGCGCGGTGGCAATCTATCGCGTCGCCAGAACGAATCAAGAACAAATATCTCGGAGGCGCTCCGCGGATTCTGCAGACCTCAGCCCATCGCCGCCCGCAAATTCTCGTCCACCTTGTCGAGGAAGCCCTCGGTCGTCAGCCAGTTCTGGTCCGGCCCCACGAGCAGCGCGAGATCCTTGGTCATGAAACCGGCTTCCACCGTTTCGATGCACACCCGCTCCAGCGTATGCGCGAAGCGGTCGAGCGCGACATTGTCGTCGAGCTTGGCGCGATGGGCGAGGCCACGCGTCCAGGCGAAGATCGAGGCGATGGAATTGGTCGAGGTGGCATGGCCCTTCTGATATTCGCGGTAGTGCCGCGTCACCGTGCCATGCGCGGCCTCGGCTTCCACCGTCCTGCCGTCGGGCGACATCAGCACGCTGGTCATCAGTCCGAGCGAGCCGAAACCCTGCGCCACCGTGTCGGACTGCACGTCGCCGTCGTAATTCTTGCACGCCCAGACATAGCCGCCTTCCCATTTGAGCGCCGACGCAACCATGTCGTCGATCAGCCGGTGCTCGTAAGTGAGGCCCGCTTCCTTGAACTTGCCCGCGAATTCGGCGTCGAAAATCTCCTGGAAGAGATCCTTGAAGCGCCCGTCATAGGCTTTGAGAATCGTGTTCTTGGTGGAGAGATAAAGCGGATAGCCGCGCCCCAGCGCATAGTTCATCGACGCGCGCGCGAAGTCCCGGATCGAGTCGTCCAGATTGTACATGGCGAGCGCCACGCCCGAACCCGGCGCCTTGAACACTTCTTTCTCAATGACCGCGCCGTCTTCGCCGACGAATTTGATGGTGAGGTTACCCGGGCCCGGAAAGCGGAAATCGGTCGCGCGATACTGGTCGCCGAAGGCATGGCGGCCGATGATGATGGGCTTGGTCCAGCCTGGCACGAGGCGCGGCACGTTGCGGCAGATGATCGGCTCGCGGAAGATGACGCCGCCCAGGATGTTGCGGATGGTGCCGTTGGGCGATTTCCACATCTCCTTCAGGTGGAATTCCTTCACCCGGGCTTCGTCGGGCGTGATGGTGGCGCATTTGACGCCCACGCCCACGCGCTTGATCGCTTCCGCGGCATCAATGGTCACCTGGTCGTTGGTCGCGTCGCGGTGCTCGATGCCGAGATCGAAATATTGGAGCTCCACGTCGAGATAGGGCAGGATCAGTTTCTTCTTGATGAGGTCCCAGATGATCCGCGTCATCTCGTCCCCATCGAGCTCGACGACGGGACCCGCAACCTTGATCTTGTCCATGGATAACCTCAGGAAGAGCGAAAGC
>DATAYG010000195.1:0-1674 GCA_036272695.1 Rhizomicrobium sp.
GATAACACACATCTTCCGGTTCAGCCGCCGGAAGGTCCGCATCGGCTTCCGGGATCTGGTTCAGGTCTTCGACTGTTCCGACCAACTCGACGTCCAAACGGGCTGCCGCCTGGCGTGCAGACTCGAGGAAGACTCCAGGAGCGATCATGGCGCAAGGTTGTGCCGCCTCCATCATGGGATGAATGTGGTCGATGTAGTTGACCCGTCCTGCGAATGCCGCGGGTGTCGGCAAGGGGACAGGAATCAGGCCCGCATATTGGCTGGCCCAGAAAGTGCGCGCGAAGTCGGCAGTCGATTCGGCGATGATCGCGACTCGCTCGCCCAGCTGCAGACCCGCTCGGATCATACGACGTGCCAGCGACTGCGCCTGGACTTTCAGGTCCCGGTATGGCAATACGGCCAGCAGTTCGCCACGGCCGGAGTAGAAGTTGAAGCCGGCCTGACCGGTGGCGGCGTAATCGAGCGCCTCGGTCAATGTCGAAAATTCGGCTCGACGAATCCGGCACCCTGCCATGTCCGTCGGCTGCAACTCTGACGTCACCCCAATTGCCGTCCGCAGATTGACCCCGATCGCGGATTTGGCGTCCTCCTCGTGTCCCTCTTTCAATTCGCTTAAAATGACCATTTTAGCTTGGCTATTCCTGCGCATCCTTGTACATTTTACGCGTTCATCCGCATTGTCCAGTATCAATCACACTTCATTTCTCGCCCGGCTGTCAACATTGCCTGACCGGCGAGCATTCGCAAAGTCCGGGGCCCATTTGGTGCCTCAAAATGAAACTACAAGAGGCCGGTCAAGGATTTTTGAGATCGAAGTATATGACTCGGCCGTGACGTTGATATCGCCGTGAAAATCCTGTTCACTTTCGAAAATCCACTTCCGAATCCCCAGGCAGATGCCGAGGTATTCGTAGCGACATCCAAGCACCTGGCAGCATTCGCATCCAAAGCCTGGTTGCACGTCCCGGCGACGGATGCGGCCAACTGCGCGACTACTTCCGCCACGACGGGCATGCCCGTCGTTCGGGCTTTCGCGCCGCTTCGCCCAGCGGTGCTGCGACACTTCTGCTGTGGTGCGAGTCTCCCGTTTCGGCGTGTTTTTCGGGAAGCGGAGTTCGTGTACACGCGCAATCTGTGGGTTGCCTGGGTCGCGTTACTGTTCGGGCAACGGGTCATTTTCGATCACTATCGGCCCTGGCCCGACCAGGTGCCACCTCTGCGTCGCTGGATTCACTCCATCTTCTGCAATGCACGCCTGCTCGCCAACATCAGCCACTCCCGGTATACGCGCGCCAAGTATCTCGAGTTGGGAATTCCTGCCGAGAAGCTGCACTGTGTTCATAACGGGTTCGATCCGCGCCGCTTGGGTGACCCCATGGCTGTCGAGATCGCAAAGCGGCAAATCGGCGTCGAAAGCGGCACGAAGACGGTTGTCTACACAGGGCGCATCAACCACAAGAAGGGACTTGATCTCGTGTTGCAGGCGGCGCAGCGCCTCACCGACCATCTCTTCATTCTCGTTGGCGCAGGCGCCCATGGCACGATTGAGACTCTCGCGAACGGCTTGAAGAACGTCCGGATCGTCTCCTGGCAGGAGTCTGACGCGCTGGCCCGATACATTTTCGCCGCTGATCTGCTGCTGATTCCTCCATCGGTGAAGCCGCTCGCCGAGTT
>DATAYG010000196.1:0-38483 GCA_036272695.1 Rhizomicrobium sp.
GAGTGGAACGAATTCCGCGCACTCGATCTGGCCCGGATCAAAACGCTGCTCAGGCGTCCGCTGATGGTCGATCTGCGCAACATCTATCGTCCCCAGATCATGGCCGAGGCCGGCTTCACCTATGTGAGCGTGGGGCGGCCCGCCTCCGTGTGAGCTGACGCTGTTGCGCACAATCCGAGAGGGTCAAGCAAACACCCTAAGATTGTCATGGCCCGCAAATGCGGGCCAGTTGAAATTCGGCACGTGCATCGAGAATTCGGCAAACAAATTTCCTACGTTCCGCGGGCGCTACCTGGGCGGCCCGCATTTGCGAAGGAAGTCTGACTTACCACTCATCGTCATCGCCCGGCTTGTCCGGGCGATCCAATTTCTTCGCCGCAAACAAGGAAACTGGATCGCCCGCATAAAGCGGGCGATGACGAAAAAAGAGTCAAAGACAACTTCTGCAAAGCCCTCGCATTTACGGGCCATGACACCTGGAGATTTTCACGGCGTCAGTGTGGTGCGGTTGCCGGGTCCAGGAACAGCAGCCTGACGGTGCCGGGAGTAACTATATATTTGTGGCGCGGATCAGACGCGGCGGCGTTCGGGTTCTGCGTGAAATCGGCGGTGACGAGATAGATACGCCCGCTTTCGGGATCAAGCGCCATGGTGCGCGCGCCGAATTCGGTCTTCACGGCAGGCAACACCACGAATTCGGCGGGCGATTTCTCGGCGACGATCGAGAGCGTGCCTTCGCGGTTCGAGCTGAAAACCAGTTTGCGCTTCGGGTCGAACGCCGCGGCATCGCTGCCTGCGCCGATCGGCAAGGTTGTTACAATCGAACCGCTATCCGAGTTCACGACGACAAGGATCTTGTTGGCGCAGCTGGAGAACAGGCGATGCGTCACGCGGTCCATCGCAAGGCCGTGCGGTTTTTCGCACCCCGGCAGCGGCCAGTGCGCATCGGCCTTGTTGTTTGCGGTATCGATGCGGACGATCTCGCCTTTCTCCGCGCCATTGACGTAGATTTTCCCGTTGTCGCCGGCGACGCCGAATTCGAGCCCGCCGCCGCCGTCGATGGAGGCAAGCACGGTATCGGTCTTCGGATCGATGGCCGTGACTTTTCCGGAGTCGCCGTCGATGACAAAGACATGACCGCTCGTCGAATCGAACAATGCGCCGTCCGCATCGGGCTCGGCCTTGATGCGGTGGATGATCTGGAAGGTCTTGAGATCGAAGGACGCAACAATTCCGGCCTTGCCGTCATCGGTATAGCCGTGCCCCGCATTCTGCGCGATGGCGATGCCGTGAGTGCCGCCGGGAAACGTCTGCACCTGGCCCAGAATGGCCCCGGTTTTACCCTCGACGACCGTCACGCGATCGCCATGCGAGACATACAGCCGGCCGCTTGGCGCATCGAATGTCAGATAGTCCCATCGGTCGGGCGCGCCGAGCGGAATGGATTTCGAAATTGTATAGTTCGGCGTTTCAGCTAATACCACGGACGACAAGATTGCCGCGGCCGCTGCAAATGACAGCGCAAGGCATCGATTGATCATTGTTTGGATCCTGAAGTTGCGGGGCCGGTCCCGCGCCCCGCCAGTTCGCGCTCGACTTGTTGAAGCACGGATTCCGTCGCAAAGCCATCGGGAATAAACCCGCGGGATTTCTGCCAGGTTCGTAATGCCGCGCGCCCCTGCCGGCCCAGAATGCCGTCGAGACGACCCGGATCGAATCCGAGCTTCTGCAGATCGGTTTGCAGTGCGAGCTGTTCGGGACGGGAAAGCGGCACTTCATCGCGGGGCCATGGCGCCGCGATCGGCGGAAAGCCTTTCAACCGGTCTGCCAGCGTGCATACCGCGAGCGCATAAGAGACGGCATTGTTATATTTGAGCACGGTGCGGAAATTGTCGAACACCATGAAAGCAGGGCCGCGCGCGCCGGCGGGCAGATATATCGAAGCCCGCGCAGCGCTGACCGGCAATTCCCAGCCGCCAGCCGCGTGGACACCCAGATTGCGCCAGTAAGTGATCGTCGACGGCCTGTCGATGTCGGCATACTCATAAGGAAAATTGGCCGGCAGGACGACTTCGTAGCCCCAGGCCGCATTCCGCTCCCAGCCCGACTGGACAAGCAGATTTGCGGCCGAGGCGAGCGCATCGGCGGGCGAGCGCCACAGATCGCGACGGCCGTCGCCGTCGCCATCGACCGCATATTTCAGAAAGGCGGACGGAACGAACTGGGTCTGCCCGAAGGCGCCCGCCCAGGACGATGTCATTTGTAGCGGAGAAAATCGTTCCTGCTGTTCCATGCGCAGCGCATTGAGCAATTCGCGCCGGCCGAAATCGGCGCGCGGACCGGCATAGCCGAGCGTCGCCAGCGCCTCGAACATGTTGAAACTGCCCATTACCTGGCCGTAATCGCTTTCGAGACCCCAGATCGCGACCAGAATCTCCTTCTGTACGCCGAAGCGCTGTTCGATACTTGCAAGCACAGGCGCATAGGCGGCGAGCATCGCCTGGCCCTTGGCGATGCGGGCAGGCGACACGGCGCTGTCGAGATAACTCCAGATCGGCTTCACAAATTCCGGCTGTTGAAGATTCAGCTCCTCCACCCGCGGATCGCGTGCAACGCCCGTCATCGATGCGTCATAGACCTGCGGATCGATGCCAGCCTGGATCGCCGATGCGCGAAACCCCGCGACAAAGGATCGAAACTGGGCATCGGCGTTCGACGAAGCAGCCGGCTGCGCCGCTTGTGCGTCTGCGACGCCGGGTTGCGGCATACCAGCGCCAAGAATAGCGCAAAAAATGAGGCAGGCTGCCCGAAATCCGCTTCGCATAAGGAAATGTCCCATCCACCCGGCAACGGCTATTAAACGCGAAACTCCCGGGTTGACAGAGACAGGCTGCCGCAAATAGGTTCCGCGCCTCTTTGGCGGGGGCTGCCCGCCGGGACTGTCGAAGGCGTGCCATGAAGATTCGCAATTCGCTCCGTTCGCTGAAGAAGCGCGACAAGGACTGCCGCGTCATCCGCAGGCGCGGGCGAACCTATGTGATCAACAAGAAAAACCCGCGCTTCAAGGCCCGCCAGGGCTGATTCACGCCGGCCGGATCGGCCTTCCGTATTTCGGTTGCACCGGGCTTGCCTTATGTTGGGGGGAACCGCTGGTGCCGGCCGGACGTAGTGTCTCCTGCGTATCCGGTTGCGGAGCAGGACTTCCATGCGATCGCTCTTGTTTGCCATGTCACTCGCCGCGCTCTCCGTTTCGGGCGCCACGCCGCATCATCCCGCGGCACCCGCGGCGCCGCGCGTGCCCCAGCTCGATGCGCTTTTCGGGCAGCTTTCGAAGGCTGGCTCGGACGAGGAGGCCAAGCCCATCGAGGAGCAGATCCTTGCACTCTTCCTCGAATCGGGCAGCGCGAGCACGGACGTGCTCATGACGCGCGCCGCGACGGCACTCGCAGCAGGCGATATGGATACGGCCGGGCAGCTGCTGGCCGTCATCACCAAGGTGGCCCCGGATTACGCCGAGGGCTGGCATCAGCGCGGCAAGCTGCAGGCGTTGGCCGGTGACGACGAAGGCGCGCTCGTCAGCCTGCAAAAGGCCGTTACTTTGAATCCGCGTCAGTTCGCGGCCATGACCGAGCTCGGCGGTATCCTCGTCGAATATGGCGACAAGCGCGACGCGCTGAAGATGTTGCGCAAGGTGCAGTCGCTTGATCCCCACTTCTCCGACGTCGACCGCGAAGTCCGCCAGCTCAGCCGCGAAGTCGAAGGCGACCGGATCTGATTATTTAACCATCAAGGGCACGAAGAGCACCAAGCAAAGAACGGCGCGCTTTGCGTGCATAGGTCTTGGTGTTCTTTGTGCTCTTGGTGGTGAATGTTTTTTGTTACCGGCCGCCGACGAAGGCGACGCGTAGGAGATTGGTCGCGCCGGGCGTGCCGAGCGGGACACCGGCTGTTACAACGATCCGTTCGCCGGCCTTTGCGAATCCTTCCGATTCGGCGATCGCCGCGGCGCGCCCCACGACATCGTCGAGGTCATGGGCGTCTTCGGTCAGTACGCAATGCAATCCCCAGGCAAGGGACAATCGCCGTGCCGTCTCGACGCTCGGCGTGAGCGCGATGATCGGTGCCTCGGGGCGCTCGCGCGCCGCGCGCAATCCCGTCGAGCCGGATTTCGTCCAGCTGACGATGGCGCGCGCATGCATGGTATGCGTTACCTGATGGACGGCGGCCATGATGGCGTCGGGGGTTGTTTCTTCCGGTTCGGCGCGCTGCGCATCCATCAGTTCCTGGAACAGCGGTCCGGATTCGGCGGAACAGGCAATCCTGTCCATCATGGCGACGGCCTCGACGGGATGTTTTCCCGCCGCGGTTTCCGCCGACAGCATCACTGCATCGGCGCCATCGAATACCGCCGTGGCGACATCGGAGACTTCAGCCCGCGTCGGCGCCGCCGCCTCGATCATCGATTCCAGCATCTGGGTCGCGACCACGACCGGCTTGCCCGCCCTGCGCGCGGCACGGGTGATCTCCTTCTGGCGCAAGGGCACGGTTTCGAGCGGCAGCTCGACGCCCAGATCGCCGCGCGCCACCATCAGCGCATCGGTCAGATCGAGGATTTCGGGGAGCCATTCGAGCGCCTTGGGTTTTTCGATCTTGGCCAGCACCGCCGCCTTGCCGACGGCAAGCTTGCGCAATTCGGCCACATCGTCGGGCCGCTGCACGAAAGAAAGCGCGACCCAGTCGACGCCGAGATTAAGCGCCGCGTCGAGATCGCTTCTGTCCTTCGCCGTCATGGCGGGGATGGGCAGTACCGTATCCGGCAGATTGACGCCCTTGCGGTTCTTGATGAGACCGCCTGTCACCACCACCGCTTCCGCGGCCGCGGCGCTCACACTTTCGATCCTGAGCCGGACCTTCCCGTCATCGATGAAAAGACCGTCGCCCTGCCGCAGCGCCGCGAATACCTCCGGATGGGGCATCGGGATCAGGTCGCTATTTGCCGATATGCTGTCGAGAACCAATCCCACGCGCGCGCCGGTCGCCAGTTCGCGGGCGCCCCCGGGAAGCTGGCCGAGCCGGATCTTCGGCCCCTGCAGATCGACGAGGATTCCGATGGGCCGCCCGTCCTCGCGCTCGAGCGCGCGCACCCGGCCATGCAGCTCGCCCAGAAGCTGGTGCGGTGTGTGGCTCATATTGATGCGGAAGACATCGGCGCCGGCCTCGAACAGCGCCTTCACCATCTCCGGCGACGACGACGCGGGTCCCAGCGTCGCCACGATCTTGGTCTTTCGCGAGCGGCGCATGGATCAGTCCGGTTTCGGCCGCTTGCGGGACGCGACGCAGCTCGAGTTGTTCATCGAGGGACGGGTCATGGCATCACGCATTGGTCCTCGGGGATGTCGCCCATGCCATGTTTTCTGTCAATGTGACCAGCGGGCCTGAAAAGGAGGATGGCGATGGACGCAAGCGTGCAAACGGAACTCGAGGCTGCCGCGTTCCGCCGGCTCGTGCGGCATCTGCGCCAGCGGACTGATGTGCAGAATATCGACCTGATGATCGTGGCGGGGTTCTGCCGCAACTGCCTCGGCGACTGGTACCGCGAGGCCGCGGCCGAAAAGGGCATGGCGCTCGAAAAGGACGAAGCCCGCGCGATCGTCTACGGCATGCCGCCCTCGGAGTGGAAGCAGCGCCACCAGAAAGACGCGACGCCCGAACAGCAGGCGGCGTTCGAGGAGGCGCAAAAGACTCACAGCCATCGGTGAGCCGCATCGTTGCGCGGGCGGAAATTGGCAGGCTAGGGTCCGCGCCTTTGAAACACCGGGGCGCGACAGAATGGCGAAAGCGTTTGCGAAGGATCAGCTCAAGTCGCTCGTCGAGCGCATCGAACGGCTCGAAGAGGAAAAGGCGGCGCTGACCGCCGACATCCGCGAAGTCTATTCCGAAGCCAAGGGCAACGGCTTCGACACCAAGATCGTCCGCCAGGTGGTCCGCCTCCGCAAACTCGACCGCGCCGACCGCCAGGAGCAGGAAGCGATCCTCGATCTGTATCTCGCCGCGCTCGGCATGCGGAGCTGATTTCCTGTTTTAACAGGAAAATACAGGGGGGGTTCGCCAAATGCGCGAACAATGTGCCACCGGAGGCGCAAACCGGATGTCCCGTCAATCACTTGCGTGGAAACCTGCTGCTTCGCGTAACAGGCGCCCCGCCGCCGCATAACAGGAGCAAATACAGAAAAACCAGGACCAAACCGCGACCGATTGTTTCACGTGAAACAACCCCGCTCTGCCGCTACGCGAACTTTGATGCAATGAAAGCCGACAGCCACCGTTACTGGCGGGGACAGTTACCGCTTGCGCGCCTCGAAGCTGCGGCGGGATTGACCGCAGAACTTTATGCACTGAAGGGCATGGCGCTCGATGCATTGCGACTTCAGAGAATTATTCGCATCGTTGAACGCTGAGGGCGTCCGCTACCTCGTGGTCGGCGGTTACGCCGATTCGCTGCATGCGGAGCCCCGCGCGACGATCGGGCGGAAACGCTCTCGCAAGGTCCTGCCTGGCATCGAGCGGATCGGGAAGGCTCCGGAGCGGGGCGGACAGCGCCAGATACGCCGATGCATATCCGCCCACTGCGTGTCACCGCCCCGGGGCGGGATCAGCAGTGAATGAAGGTGGCCGACGCCGTCATTGACGTACCGCGGCGGAGCTTGCGCGCGCCCGGCGCGTGGTACCGGTAGCGGCACCCAAGAATGTAAAAGCCATCCGCACGAAACTGGGACTAAGCCAGAAGCAATTCGCAGAACGCTTTGGTTTTGCGGTTGAGACCATTCGCAATTACGAACAGGGGCACCGGCGTCCAACCGGTCCCGCACGCGTGCTTCTTGCCGTGATTGCGAACGAACCGGACGCAGTCACGCGTGCGCTCGCGCGGAGATCGCGCCGCACCTGAAAATCGCGTTCAGCCAGGCACCGCGCCTTCGGTTGCACTCTCGCCAGCCCTCAAGCAGCTCCGTACCGGGCTCGGAGAAGCTGGAGCCATTTCCGATTGAATTTGATCACCATGGCCCTGTTAAACCCGGCCATCCCGAGCGGAACGACTCAATCGCCGCGCCGACGCGCGGCGGTTGGATGGCCGGATCGAGCCCGGCCATGGTGAGAGTATGAGAGATTGATTCAAGCCGGCTGAAAACCGCTACAATGCTGGGCAGGCGCTAATTGTCCGGACTCGGCCGCGCCCTGTTGAACGGCCGCGTGCCCTTCAGCGTTGCACGGTGCATGACGCGGCGGTGCGGGAGGTAATCGTTCACCGCATAATGCTGGGTGCAGCGATTGTCCCACATCGCCAGCGTGTTCGGCTTCCAGCGCCAGCGCACGGCGAATTCTGGCCGGTGGACATGGGCGAACAGGAATGCCAGCAGGTCGTCGCTTTCTTTCTTCGCCAGCCCCTCAATGGCGGTCGTGAATCCTTCGTTCACGAACAGACAATCCTCGCCGGTCTCGGGATGCGTCCGCACCACGGGATGCAGCACCGGCGGGTTTGCCCGCAGTTTTTCCGCGTATTTGTCCGAACCGGAGCCATGCACCGCGCGGTGATCGGGCGGAAACGCCCGCGCGAGATCGTGCACGGCGTCGAGCGGATCGAGCAGGCTCCGGAGCGGGGCGGACAGCGCCAGATAGGCCGCATGCATGTCCGCCCACAGCGTGTCGCCGCCATGGGGCGGTATCAGCCGCGAATAGAGAAGACCGGCCATCGGCGGCGCGGAGGAATAGGTCATGTCCGTGTGCCAGTGATCATTGTCGGTCGGGTTATGCGCGCCGGTGTCGAGAACGACGAGTTCCGGGCAGTCCGGATGCGCCTGATAAAACGGGTGAATTTGAAACGCGCCAAACCGTGCCGCGAAACCGCGATGCTGCTGCGGAGAAAGATTCTGGTTTTCGAAGAAGATGACGCGACGGGTGAGAAACAGCCGGCGGATTGCTGCGATGTCCGCGTCGTCGAGCGTCTCCGAAAGATCGACGCCGTCGATCCGCGCGCCGATCGCAGGAGTCAGTATTTCAAGTTTCAAATCGTTCAAAGCGCTCATGGATTGTTCCGCTGCGAGCCGCCCCGGGACCGCGGGTGTCCCCGCCCGCATCTTCCCGTCAGCGCTCATAGCCGCCGCCGTCGCTGATTTGAAGGCGCGCGGGCGGGACGCCCGCGGTCCCAGGGTCGCCGGACCGGCAGCTGGTCACAGGCTTGTACACGGCCGTTCAGGGAGCAAGCGAAAACACCGTGCCGCCGCCATAGCTGCCGCCATAGGTGGTCGTCCCATACAGCGTGCCTTTGAGGTTCATCAGACTGGAATTGGGATACTCGCCGTCCGTCCCATCGCCGAAAGACCACAACACCGTCTCGGCACCGGTCTTGAGATTGAAGGAATATGCGGTGCCGGCGCCATAAATGCCGCCGAAGACGGTGGTGCCATAGAGCGTGCCCTTCACATCGATCAGGCTTTTATTGGGATTCTGCCCGTCCGTCCCGTTGCCGAATGACCACAGCACCGTCTCGGCGTCCGTCTTCGGGTTCAATGCGAACACCGCGCCATAGCCGTAGGCGCCCCCGGCGTGAGTCGTACCGTAAAGCATGCCTTTTACGACGATCAGGCCGGTCTCGGGAGTCTGACCATCCGTCCCGTTGCCGAACGACCATAACACCGTCCCGGCATGCGTTTTCGGGTTGAACGAGAACACCGTGCCATAGCCATAGATGCCGCCGGCGGAGGCCGTGCCATAAAGTGTGCCGTTCACATCGACCAGGGCACCATAGGGATTGATACCGTCCGTCCCGTCGCCGAAGGCATACAGCATCTTCGTGGCGCCGGTCTTCAAATTATACGCGTACACCGTGCCGTCGCCGAAGCCCATGGGGCCGGCGCCCCATGGGGTCGTGCCATAAAGCTTGCCTTTGACCCTGGTCAGGTACAGGGGCCCCTGGCCGTCCGTGATGTCGAAAGAGTGCAGCATCGTCTCGGTATCCGTTTCCGGGTTGAACGAGAACACCGTTCCGACATCGTCGTTGCCGCCAGCGGTTGTCGTGCCGAACAGCTCGCCATTGATATCGATTACGCTGGCATAGGGTTGCGCGCCGTCGAACCCGTTGCCGAAGGACCACAGCACCGTCTCGGCCTTCGTCGCCGGATCCAGCGAGAACAGCGTGCCGTTGTGGTAAGCGCCGCCGCCGGATGTCGTCCCATAGAATGTACCAGGCTTGCCGGCAGCGATCAGACCGGCATAGGGCGCCTGGCCGTCGGCCCCGTTGCCGAAGGACCACACCACCAGTTCGGTCGCAGCTTCCGCAGCCGGAGAACAAACGGCGCATCCCAGCGCACACGCGACCACTGCAATCCAAACCGCCTTCATTTCACGTCCTCCTGCCTTGCATCCCACCGTCGCGAGGCGAGGCTGTATCCCCGGCCAAGCCAAGTCCCATCGCCGCCGAACAGACGAACAACCGGCAGCAGAATATTGCATTGCGCCGCGCATATGTTACCAAATGCGCGAGGAGAATCCCGGCATTGTTGGTGAATTCTCCCACGATCACCCGCAGGAAAGGGATGAATTTTCATGCCAGACCTCGATGCAATGGACATCAAGATTCTCGATCTCCTGCAGGAGGACGCATCGCGCTCGATTGCCGAGATCGGAGAACAGATACATCTCTCCCACAATGCCTGCTGGCGGCGCATCCGGCAGCTGGAGGAGGGCGGCATCATCCGCAAGCGCGTGGCGCTGCTCGACGCCGAAAAGCTCGGCGCCGGCACCACCGTCTTTGTGATGTTGCGAGCGCCCGACTACAGCGACGAATGGTTCGAGTCGTTTGCGGCGACGGTGAAGAAGATTCCCGAGGTGATGGAATTCTATCGCCTGGCGGGCGAAGTCGATTATCTGATCAAGCTGCAGGTCTCCGATATCGCGGGTTACAACCGGGTCAGCCAGATACTCACGCGATCGGTGCGTTTCCGCGATGTCAGCGGCGCCTTCGCGATGGAAGAACTCAAGAACACGACGGCGATTCCGCTGCCGCGGAAATAGACTGGGCCGCAGTCGGCGCCGGCCTGCGGGCATTATCCGGTTAACCGCAAGCTAACCATTCCATGTTGGTATATGAAAGCTTGAGTGAACGCACGCGCGCGCCCACTTTCAGGGGGAGCACATCGCTTTGTTGTCGGAAAAACAGCAGCATATGCTTGCCTTGTTCGAGAAGCACGTCGGTGCGGAGCTCGACTCCGACATCGACACCACGCTCGCCACAATGAGCGACGAGCCGCATCTGACAAACGTCCCGACCAATGTCGGCGGTTTCGGCCGCAAGGGCGTGCGCGCCTTCTATCGCGATCATCTCATCGGCCAGTTCTTCCCGCCCGACGTCAAAATGACGAGCGTTTCGCGCACCGTCGGGGACGATCAGCTTGTCGACGAGCTCGTCATCAGCTTTACGCACACCAGGGCAATCGATTTCATGCTGCCCGGCGTGGCGCCGACCGGAAAGCCGGTCGAGGTCGCGTTCGCCGTGATCGTGAGGTTCAAGGACGGAAAAATCACCCATGAGCATATTTATTGGGATCAGGCCTGCGTGCTGGTGCAACTGGGCTTGCTCGATCCGCACGGCCTTCCCGTCACCGGCGCCGAAAGCGCGCGCCGGGTTTTGAACCCGCGACTGGCGTCCCGCGAATTCTGACCGGCATTCCCGGGCCGCGCACAAAGAAACGGGACCGGAGTTATAATTCCTTCCGCCGCTTCCTGGGACCGCGGGCGTCCTCGCCCGCACGCCGGTGACACGGCTCGGACCTTCAATATACTGCACCGCGAAAATGCGGGCGAGGACGCCCGCGGTCCCAGGGTAGGTCTTATCGCAAGGTGAACGCCGGACCTGCCACCGTATTCGACAGAGGCGAAGCATGGCCACCAATTTGAGAGGATTCCAGGTGGACCGGGGAGTTGCATTTCGCGTGATTTACATCGCCGTTTCCAAGATGCGGTCTATGTTCTTCACACGTTTCGGAAAAAATCGCAGACAACGGCGGAACGCGATCTTGGTCTTGCGGCGGCGCGTTATCGCAAGTCGGTGCAGGGAATGAAGAGATGATCGAGAAACGATTCGACAGCATCTGGGATGCGATCGAGCCTTCGCCCGCGGAGGCTGCCGGCATGAAGGCGCGGGCCGAACTGATGATGGCAATCCGGAAGGTGGTTGATGGCTGGCGCATCACCCAGACCGAAGCGGCAAAGCGGCTTGGCGTCACGCAGCCGCGCCTGAACGATCTCATACGCGGACGCATCAACAAGTTCAGCCTGGACGCGCTCGTCGATCTCGCCGCACGAACGGGATATACGGTTCAGATGAAGATCGTCCGTCCCGCCGCCTGAGCGAACCTGGCCCGCATGGACCTCGTCACGTTCGGCGAGTACGCTACGCGCTCGTTCAATGAAAGTGACTGCCGATGACGGACGCCGAAACGCAGCTTGCGGGCTACTTTGCGAAGTACCAGCCGGCGATGGTCAAACTCGGAAAGGCGTTGCGCGCGAAGCTGCGGGCCCGGCTGCCCGGCCTATTCGAGATCGTGTATATGTACGAAAACCAGAACGCGCTGGTGATCTCATATTCACCGACCGAGCGCGGCTATGAGGCGGTGTGCTCGATCTCGGTGTACCCGCATGTGGTGAAGCTGGGATTTGGGCGGGGCGCCGAGCTGTCGAAATCGGACCCGCACAGACTCCTGCAAGGTCAGGGCAAGCTGGCGCGTTACGTCGAGATGAACGCGGTTGCGGATTTCGGCCGCCCGGGGATCGAGGCGCTGATCGCAGACGCGGTAAAGCTCGCGAAGCTGCGCCTCGATCCGGACGCGAAGGGCGCGATGATCATCAAAGCGGACGAACAGAAGCAGCGAGCGCGCCGCACGACGAAAACCGCGCCAGCAGCCTCCCCACGGCGTGCGCAAACGCGCCAAAGCAGGAAGACATGAAGCGATAAAATTTGTTCGCTGATCGGCTACTGACCAGGAACCGGGTGAGGTATGTCCGGACTTGAAGAAACGCGACAGGAAGTTGGGGAAGATTCCCAAGGCGAACGCGCAACTGCCGAAATCTCGCTAATAGATAAACAGGCGATAGTTGCGAATGCGC
Organism: Rhizomicrobium sp.; assembly: GCA_036272695.1. Classification (GTDB taxonomy): domain Bacteria; phylum Pseudomonadota; class Alphaproteobacteria; order Micropepsales; family Micropepsaceae; genus Rhizomicrobium. The sequence goes on from DATAYG010000196.1 coordinate 12,160, forward strand.
TTGTAGGTCACAAAATATCCGGCGTGCAGAAGTGTGAATACAGTTGGGCTTTCGTCTTCGAGAGTTCGGCCACACTAACGGCAGAGTGCCCATGGCGCATTCTCAAAGGCGAAATAGCTTTCACGGAGCGTGACCACGGCCAGCAGTTTGGGCTTCCGGCCCCGTTGGACGGTGAGCCAGAGGTGATCCGGCTGCTTACCCGACAGGGTGGAGCAAGTCTGCATAAGGGAAGGCACAGGTGATTTATCGATACAATTCTCCGGAGGGATGACCTTGGGGTTTCTGAATTTATCGAGCGGATATGAGGCTTGGCAACTTTGCAGCCCTGGTCACAACACGCTCGCGATCGCCCAGGGCGGGGGCAATAGCGTTATCTTTGCTCAACCCAATACGTGAGGCAGGTTCAGCGCCCCTGCCAATGCGTTGCAGGTCACGTCACGCCGAAGCGAGCGGCGGCGCTGCGTTGCGGACAGTTTGCGGGGCTTCCCCGAACGTGCGCTGAAAGCTTCGCCGCATGCGTTCCCGATCCCCAAAACCCGCTTCTTCGGCAATGACCCCCACCGGAAGACGGCTCTGTTGGAGCAAATAACGCGCTCTTTCGAGGCGCAGGTTCTCGATTGCCTTTGCGGGCGTCATGCCGGTTTCACTTCTGAAGATGCGGGCGAATTGTCGTGCACTGAGGCAGGCGACCTTCGCCAGCGTCTCCACGGACAGGTCTCGATTGAGATGATGGCGTGCATGTTCGAGGGCCTGCTGCACGCGATCCGACTTGCCATCGATTTCGAGCAATGCCGAGTGCTGGGATTGTCCGCCGGAGCGGCGATGATGAACAACCATGGTCCGTGCAGCTTCACGCGCGAGTTCGGTCCCGAGGTCGCGCTCAACCAGTCCCAACGCCAGATCAATTCCGGCTGTCATCCCCGCCGAAGTCCAGATTTGCCCATCCGTGATGAAGATGCGGTCGATCTCCACTTTGGTCCTGGGAAAACGCGCTTGCAGTTCCTTCCCGAACATCCAGTGCGTAGTCGAGCGCCGCCCGTCCAGGAGCCCGGCTTCGCCGATCACAAACGCGCCCGCACAGATGGAGGCGATGCGCCGGACTCGCGAGGGCGCTAGTCTGAGATAAGCCGTCACCTCTTTTGGCGGCCTTCTCGTATCGGGCGGCGAGCCCACAAGCAGGGTATCCAGATCGAGATCATACGCGCGTTGGGTCTTGATCGTCATGCCGAACGAGTTCAGCAGGGCGCCGCCCTTTGAAGACACGACATGCACGTCATAGTGAGTCTTCCCGAGAACCATATTCACCGCTTCGAACGTCGCGAGCGGAGCGAAACTCAAGACGGCAAATCCCGGCGGCAGCAATAGTCCGATCTGCATGGCGCGAATCCCCTTCGGCTCGTGATGTGCGCGCCCCGAAAGCCCCGTTCGGCTGAATAACGGGGCTTTGGAAAAGCGAAGATCGGGAGACGCTAGCGCATGCAGGGCGCTGCCTCAATTATCGCCCTCCAGACGACTGTAAGGCTTCGATATCATGCCAGTCTCCCGCGCAGGGCCGTGGCTGAAATGGTGGCATTTTTGGCATAGCCGTTTCCGGGCAATCGAGCTTAACCTTCAGACGCAATTCTTGCCGTCTCGTCGGAATGCCGGGAGATGATGTCACGCAGGCGCGCGCTTCCAGGTCCCCGCGGGTGCACCCGGGCAGAGCTGGTCGCAGGAGTCTCGGCGTCCGCAGCACGTCGGCGCCGCAAATAACTTCATGAGGAACGCCCTATGAGTACATCATCAAACAAGCCGGGTATTGTTTTTGCTCACGGCCTTTGGGCCGATGGGTCATGCTTTCAAAAGCTGGTCCCGACGCTCCAGGCCGAAGGGCACGAGGTAATCTGTTCACAGCACGGATTGGACTCGCTGAAGACCGATGTGGATTGTGTCGTTCGCTGTTTCGGACGCGTCAGCGGCCCCGTAATCCTCGTGGGTCATTCTTATGGCGGCACTCTGATCACGCATGCCGGCGTCGATGACCGGGTCGGCGCACTCGTCTATATCTGTGCTCTCGCGCCCGACGAGACCGAGACGTCTCAGGGGCAACAGGACAAGTTCGCCGGCACGCCGGTCTTTGGTCATATCGAGGTCGCCGATGGGCGGATCTGGTTGAAACCGGAGGGAACCCCGGACTTCTGCGGCGATCTCTCCGAGGCCGATCAGAAGCTGGTCTGGGCCACGCAGAGCGTGCCGGTGCCGGATCTCTTCAATCAGAAGCACGACGGCGTCGCCTGGAGGAAAAAGCCGAGCTGGTACATCGTCGGAACGAACGACCGCACCGTGAACCCGGACCTGGAACGTGCTGCGGCGAAACGAATGGGCGCCAAGACCACGGAACTCGCTTCGAGCCACGTCCCCATGCTTTCCCAGCCACATGCGGTGCTCGAGGTGATCCGCGAGGCGGCGGCGGCCATGGCGGCATCCTGAGCCGCTTCTTGAGCTTTGTTACATCGCCGCCTGGCGGGCCGCCTCTTCTTCCATATCGCCGAACTGGCCCGGCTGGTCGAGGCCGAATTCCTTGAGCTTGCGGTAGAGCGTCGAGCGGCCGATGCCGAGGCGGCGCGCGATTTCCGACATGTGGCTGTCGTAATGGTTGATCGCCATGCGGATCACTTCGTACTCGATCTCCTCGATGCGCCGCATGTGGCCCGAATCGTTGGTCGCGGCGATGGTGAAAGGCGGCGGCCCGCTCGGGCGCGCAACTTCTTCCACCACCGGGACATGAATGGGGACCGGCGCGACCGGCAAGCGTTTGGGCCGCACGTCGACGCCGGCGGCGGCGGCGATCTGCGGAAAATCGCAGACATCGAGCGTCGCGCAATCGCACAGCACCACCGCGCGGAAGATCGTGTTCTCGAGCTGGCGCACATTGCCCGGCCAGTCGAAATTCTGCAGCAGCTCGCTCGCCTCAGCCGTGACCCCGGCGATCTGTTTGTTTTCTTCGGCGGCGAAGCGGGCGATGAAGTGGCGCGCCAGCTCGGCAATGTCCTCGCGCCGTTCGCGCAGCGGCGGCACGCGGATCGGGAATACGTTGAGGCGGTAATAGAGATCCTCGCGGAAATACCCATCGCGCATGCGCTCGGCGAGATCGCGATTGGTGGCGGAGATGATGCGCACATCCACTTTCATCGGCCGCTTCGAACCGATCGGATCGATATCGCCCTGTTGCAACGCTCTCAGCAGCTTCACCTGCATGTCGAGCCGAAGCTCGCCGATTTCGTCGAGGAACAGCGTGCCGCCATCGGCTTCCTGGAATTTTCCCAGATGTTTGTCGGTGGCGCCGGTGAACGAGCCTTTCTCGTGACCGAACAGGATCGACTCCACGAGATTTTCCGGAATGGCGCCGCAGTTCACGGTGACGAAGGGACGGCCGGCGCGCTCCGAGGAGCCCTGAATTGCGCGCGCGATCAGTTCCTTGCCGACGCCGGATTCGCCTTCGACCAGAATGGGAATATTGGATTGCGCGGCGCGCTGGCCGAGCCGGATCACCTGGCGGACCTCGCCGCTGACGCCGATCAGATGCGTGAAGTCCAGCCGGTTGTCGACCCGTTTCTTGAGCCTTGTTACTTCGCCGGTGAGCGTACCGATCTTGAGCGCATTGCGGATGGAAACGGTGATCCGTTCGGGGCTCGCGGGTTTGACGAGAAAATCGCAGGCGCCGGCGCGCATCGCCTCGACCGCGGTATCGATCCCGCCACGCGCGGTCAGGACGATGACCGGCAGCTCGCAATGGCTTAGCTTCAGCTTTCCAAGCACCGTCAGACCATCCATATCGGGCATGACCAGATCGAGCAGGACGAGCGTGAACTGGTCGCCCCGCGGTCCGTTCAGCAGATCGAGCGCGGGCTGGCCGCCGGGCGCGGTGACCACGGTCATTCCGGCGCGCGTAATCGCCGCTTCCAGCAGCCGGCGCTGTACGGGATCGTCGTCCACGATGAGTATCGTCTGGGCCATTTGTTCCTCTGAAGCGGCGTCCCGTGCGGAAAGATAAAATTCTCTGGGTTCCCGCTTTGCGACATGCGCGTGCGGGGACGACGAAAATCTGTGCCAAAACTGATCGGGGATAGCGACGGGAACGCTGGAAAGTGGTGAAGGAAGTCTGAACGATTGATGGCAAAGGAAAGGATAACTCGCGAAGACGGAATTGCGCGCCGGCTGACGCGGTTGGCGCGCGTCTCGGCCGGACTGACCGGCGTTGCGGCGCGCGGTGCCGGTCGTGCGCTCGGCGGCACGCGCGTGTTCAGCGCCAGCAATGCGGCCGATCTGACAGCGGTGCTCGGCAACCTGCGCGGGCCGGTGATGAAAGTGGCGCAATTCGTCGCCACGATTCCCGGCGCGCTGCCGCCGGACGTGGCGGCGCCGCTCCTGACCCTGCAGACAAACGCCCCGCCCATGGGGCCGGCTTTCGTAAGGCGGCGCATGGCATCGGAGCTTGGTCCGGATTGGGAGAAGAAATTCCGCCGCTTCGATCGCGAAGCCTCGGCCGCGGCATCTCTGGGCCAGGTGCATCGCGCGGTGGCAAAAGACGAACGCGCGCTCGCCTGCAAACTCCAATATCCCAACATGGCGGCGGCGGTGGACGCCGATATCCGCCAGCTGAAACTGGCATTGCAAATCCAGCGGCAATTCGATTCGACGATCGACACGCGGGAATTCGCGCGCGAGATCGCCGCCCGGCTCGCCGAAGAACTCGACTACTGCCGCGAGGCCGCGCATATGCGGCTCTACCGGAGCGTGCTTGCGGATTGCAGCGACATCGCCGTTCCCGAACCGGTCGCCGCACTGTCGACGAAGCGCCTTCTGGTGATGACATGGCTCGAGGGGCGGCCGATCCTGGACTTCGAGAAGGCGCCTTTAGCCGTCCGCAACCGCATCGCCACCGCCCTGTTCCGCGCCTGGTGGAAACCCTTTGCGAGCCACGGCGTCATTCATGGCGATCCCCATCTTGGTAATTACATGGTGCGCGAGAGCGGCAGCATCAATCTCCTCGATTATGGTTGTATCAGGACCTTTCCGCCGGATTTCGTCGCCGGCGTGATCGGGCTCTACCACGCGCTCAAGCGCAGGGACGATGCGCTGGCGGCGAAATCCTATCGCGCCTGGGGATTTGCTTCGGTAACGCCGGAGCTCGTGGCCGTGATGAATCTGTGGGCGCGTTTCATCTTCACCCCGCTGCTCGACGACCGCGTGCGGCTGGTCGATGACGGTGTGCCGGCGGCCGAATACGGGTTGAAACAGGCGAACGAAGTGCATGCGCGGCTGAAGCAACTGGGCGGCATCAAACCGCCGCGCGAATTCGTGTTCATGGACCGCGCCGCCATCGGCCTCGGCGGCGCGCTGATCCGGTTGGGCGCGCGGCTGAACTTCCACAAACTGTTCGAGGAGGAAATCGCAAATTTCGACCGCAACGCCCTCACCGCCCGCCAGCGCGCCGCGTTCCGCGAGGCGGGCGTGCCGCTGCCGGATGGTAAATGAGCGACGGCATGCCGGACGAGGTAGACCCAGGGCTAGATCGCCATCGTTAGGGAGGTCGCATAAATTCGGCGGCGCTACGAATGGATTGAATCTCGTACTACCTCATTCTTGACGGTTGTCACCTGTCACGTTACGCTTACCAGGCGAGGGGTGATGATCCGGCGCTTTCGCCACAAGGGCCTGGAGCGATTCCACCGTGACGGCGACGCGCGCGGGATCGACACGAAGCATGCGGCGAGGCTGCGGGTTTTGCTGACGGCCCTCGCAGCCGCGACGTGCCCGGAGCAGATGGGCCGATTGCCCGGTGCGCGCCTTCATCCGCTGAAGGGCGAGCGCAAAGGTCGGTGGGCGTTGTCAGTGTCGGGCAATTGGCGCCTCGTGTTCGAGTTTGAGGGCGAGGACGCCACGAATGTCGATCTGATCGATTATCACTGATCGGCAGAAAGGAGGCCAGTAATGGACATGCACGATCCCGCGCATCCAGGCGAGGTCATTCGCGAGTTGTGCCTGAGGCCGCTCAACCTTACCGTGACAGACGCTGCTGAAGCCCTCGGCGTCACGCGCAAGACGTTTTCCGACTTGCTTAACGGCCACAGCGGTGTGTCGCCCGAAATGGCGATCCGCCTTGAAAAAGTCGGTTGGAGCACCGCCGATCACTGGTTGAGGATGCAATTGCGGCGCGATTTATGGGTCACGCGTCAGCGCACGAACAAAATCAAAATCCGCAGGAAATTCACGAAGCGCGAACCGGTTTCAGCCTGAAGGCGCTGACAGCGGCAGGCAGTGTTTCGAAACGCGAATGTGGGCAAAGTGCTGCTTCCCTCATTCGATGCTTCACGAACGGGGCGCTTCTCGGATTCCCAATGAGTGAAAAGAGCTTCGATTACTGGGAATTCTTCGCCGCCGATGCCCGGCGCAATGGAGCTCCGCTCTATGAGCGATTTGCGCTGGGTGTCGGCGGCGATGAGAAATTGATACAATTCGCCAATGGGGTGCGCTCCGGCCAGCCACCGGCGAATGTCCTTTTTGCCGCAGTACATTATCTGCTGTTGCGCGGTGCGGAACACCCGCTGCGCCGCTTCTATCCGAACCTTAATGGTGGCGCGCACGCGGCCGATCTCGACAGCGCCTTTCCGGCCTTCCGGGATTTTGTCGCGCTGTATCGTGACGCGCTGGCGCCGCTCATTCGCACCCGCGTGACCAACACCAATGAAGTCGGCCGCTCCGCCGTGCTTCATGCCGGTTTTCGCGAACTCGCGAATGTCGCCGGCGAGCCATTGCATCTGATCGAACTCGGCCCCAGCGCCGGCCTCAATCTCATCTGGGACCGTTATGCGGTGCGCTATGAATCCGAGAGCGAAGCGATCTTTGCCGGCGACGAGAACGCGCCGCTTGTTTTGAAGGCGGCACTTCGCGGCGACAAGAAACCACCCGCGGGAAGGACTCCAACGGTCGCGTCACGTCTGGGATTGGAGAGAAACCCCGTCGATCTGTCGCGGCAGGAGGAACGCGACTGGCTGAAGGCGCTGGTCTGGCCCGATCATATCGCGCGCTTCGCCAATCTCGAGCGCGCGCTCCAAATATGCATGGCCGGCCCGCCGCCGATTCGCGCCGGTGACGCGTTGGAGCTGCTGCCCGAAGCCCTTGCCGCGATACCACCCGCCGAAACGGCTTGTGTCTATCACAGCTTCGTCACCTATCAATTCTCCGACGAGAACCGCGCGGCGCTCGACGACATGCTCATCGCCGCCAGCCTCAGGCGCCAGGTCTGGCGCCTGAGCTTCGAGGGCACACTGTCGGGCGATGCGCCGCTGCTCCTCTACAGCTATCGCGACGGCGTCCGCGAGAAGCGCCTCCTCGCGCTCTGCCAGTCCCATGGCGCGTGGATGGAATGGCGCAACGAAAGGGATTGCTGAATTTCCACAGGCGATCCTCGAACAGCCGGGAGAGCGCGACGTAAGCCGCGCGGTTGAGCTGCGAAGCGTCTTACAGTAGGTTGTGCTGCTTACATCCCATCGCGCGACATTGGGGAAAAGCCATGTCTAGAAGATCGAAGATCGCCGGCCCGTGCATTCTGGGCTGCGGGTTGGCGCTGATAGCGCTTGCGCCGGGCGCTAACGCGGCGAGGTTCAAGTCGCTTTATTCCTTCCAGGGCGGAAGCGATGGCGCTTATCCGAGTAGTGCTCTTATTCCTGACGGGCAGGGCGGATACTACGGAACGACACCAATCGGCGGCGGCACAGGCTGCGGTGGCAGCGGCTGCGGCACGATCTACGATGTGGCGAGCGGCGGCGCCGTGACGATCGCCCATGCGTTCGCGGGCGGCGCCGACGGTTCGGCCTCCTACGCAAGCCTCCTGCCGCAAAAGGACGGAAGCTATCTGGGAACGACGAGTGCCGACGGCCAGTACAGCGGAGGAACCATTTTTTCCTTCGCGCCGCCGAGCGCGGAGAGCGTTCTGTACTCTTTCGGCAGGGGAATCCGGGGCTGGGAATCCATGAGCACAGTGATCTCCGACAGGGCGGGTAATCTTTACGGAGCAACGGAACTTGGCGGGGCCGAGAATTATGGAACCGTTTTCGAGCTCCCGGCCGACGGAAAATACACGACGCTCCACGAATTCAGGGGGACCGATGACGGCGCGCATCCCAATGGTCCTTTGATCAGGGACAGGGGGGGCAATCTCTACGGTACGACCTCGGATGAATGCGGCGTCGTCTTCAAGATCGCGCCGGATGGGACCGAAACCATCCTGCACGCGTTCCAGGGGGGCAACGATGGTTGTTCGCCCGAGGCGGGCCTGATCGCGGACGCACAAGGCAATTTCTACGGTACGACAGAGTCCGGAGGCTCAGGGGGCTGCGGCGCAGGCTGTGGCACCGTCTTCAAAATCGCCCCGGACGGGACCGAAACCATTCTGTACGCGTTCCAGGGGGGCAACGACGGTTTGTTCCCCCAGGCCGGGCTGGCAGCCGACAATGCGGGGAATCTCTACGGGACGACGATCTGGGGCAGCGGAACGGGATGCGGAGACGGCTATGGCTGCGGCACGGTTTTCAAAGTGGCGCCTGATGGTACTGAGACGGTACTTCACGCCTTCAATGGCAGCGACGGCTACTGGCCCGAGGCAGCGCCGACTGTCGACAAGAAGGGCAATCTTTACGGGACGACTTCGCGGGGAGGGAGGGGCACCAGCTGCTACAACAGCTGCGGCACGGTTTTCGTCGTGAAGGAGTAGCGAGCCGACGCACCACGCAAGGCTCCCGTGCTATAGCTGCCCGGAGCTTGGCCGTTGCGGAACGGTTTCGGCCAGGCACATGCGATCCAGCGTCCCAAGGCCGGTTTTATCGCGACCAGCGCGAGAGCCGGTTGCGGGGCGAATTCAGATTGCTATAGTCCGGCCCCGTCGAAATCGCGCCCGGGAACGAGCCGTCATGCAATCGGAACACAGTAACGCGCCGGATTCGGGTCATGCCGACATGGCTGAGCACATCAGGACCTGGAACGGCTTTCTCAGCTTCATGAAGTGGCAGGTGATCGCTGCCGTCATTCTCCTGATCTTCCTCGCAATCTTCCGCACGCACGGCTGACCCCGCCCAATCCGATGAAACTCGCAGTCCTCAAGGAACGCCGCGCGGGCGAAGCGCGGGTTGCGGCAACGGCGGAAACCGTCAAAAAATTCGTCGGGCTTGGCCTTGCGGTGACGGTCGAATCGGGCGCCGGCGAACGCGCCTGCGTCAGCGATGACGATTACCGCGCGGCGGGCGCGACAATTGCGACCGACATGGCGAGCACGCTCCAGGATGCCGACATCGTCCTGAAGGTCCGCAGCCCCCAGGCGGGCGAGATCGCCGCGATGAAAAGCGGCGCCGTGCTGATCGGGCTGCTTGCTCCGTATACGGAAAAAGACGCCATCGCGGCGCTCGCCGGCCACGGCGTCAGCGCCTTTGCGATGGAATTCGTGCCGCGTATTTCGCGGGCGCAGGCCATGGACGTGCTGTCGAGCCAGGCCAATCTCGCCGGCTACAAGGCGGTCATCGACGCGGCGGCGCATTTCGGCCGCGCCATGCCGATGATGATGACGGCGGCCGGCACCATTGCGCCCGCGCGCGTCTTCATCATGGGCGTGGGCGTCGCCGGCCTTCAGGCCATTGCAACTGCGCGCCGGCTGGGCGCGATCGTGTCGGCGACTGACGTCCGCCCGGCCACGAAGGAACAGGTCGAATCGTTGGGCGCCACTTTCGTGGCCGTGATCGACGACGAATTCAAGCAAGCCGAGACAGCGGCCGGCTACGCCAAGGAAATGTCGAAGGAATACCAGGCGAAACAGGCCGCGCTGGTTGCGGACACCATCAAGAAACAGGACATCGTCATCACCACGGCGCTCATTCCCGGACGCAAGGCGCCGGTGCTGGTGACGGAAGAGATGGTCAAGACGATGAAGCGCGGCGCGATCATTGTCGATCTCGCCGTGGAACAGGGCGGCAATTGCCCCCTCTCCAGGCCCGACGAGATCGTGGACGTCTACGGCGTTTCGATCATGGGCTACACAAACCTGCCCGCGCGGCTCGCGGTCGACACATCGAACCTCTATGCGCGCAATCTCTACAATTTCGTCGCGCTGATCGTGGACAAGAAAACGGGCGCGCTGGCGCTCGACTGGAACGACGAGATCGTCAAGGGCGCAGGCCTCACGCGCGACGGCCGGATCGTCCATCCGGCGCTGAAGGGGTAATGAACTAATGAACTCTTCTCCGTTGGCAACCGCTTTCCTTCCCGCACCACGGCTTTCCTCCCCCACGCTTCGCGCGGGGGAGGAAAGATACAGCGGCCAAGCTTCGCGAGGCGCATGATGGAAGCGATTGATCCCTTCGTTTTCCGGCTGTCGATCTTCGTGCTGGCGATCTTTGTCGGATATTACGTCGTTTGGAGCGTGACGCCGGCGCTTCATACGCCGCTGATGAGCGTGACCAACGCGATCTCGTCGGTGATCGTAGTCGGCGCGCTGATCGCGGTCTCGGTCGAAACCATCGGTGCCACATCCTGGGCTTCGAAGATCCTGGGCTTCGTCGCGCTGACGCTCGCCTGCGTGAACATTTTCGGCGGCTTCCTCGTAACCAGCCGCATGCTCGCCATGTACAGGAAGAAAGAAAAGCGATGAAGGCGGACATCGCAGCCCTTTCCTATCTCGTCTCGGGCGTTCTCTTCATCCTCGCGCTCCGCGGGCTTTCGAGCCCGGAAACGTCGCGCGCCGGCAATCTGCGTGGCATGGTCGGCATGGCGCTGGCCATTGCCACGACGCTGTGGGTGACGGGAGTTACCGACGCACTGACCTGGGGGCTGATCGTCGCGGGCGTTGCCATCGGCGGTGGCATCGGCGCGGTCATAGCCCGCCGCATTCACATGACGCAGATGCCGCAGTTGGTGGCGGCGTTTCACAGTCTCGTCGGTCTCGCGGCAGTGCTCGTCGCGGCCGCGGCCATGTACAGCCCCGACGCCTATGGGATCGGCACGGAAGGCGCGATCCGCACCCAGAGCCTGATTGAAATGAGCCTTGGCGTCGCCATCGGCGCGATTACTTTCGCGGGCTCGCTGATCGCGTTTGCCAAGCTCAACGGCAATATGAGCGGCGCGCCGATCCTGTTGCCCGCGCGGCACGCGCTCAACATCCTGATCGCCGCCGTCATCGTCGGGCTGATCGTGTATTTCGTGATGGCGCAGCCGCATTGGGCCTTCTGGGCCGTCGCCGCGCTGTCTTTCGTGTTCGGTATCACGCTTATCATTCCCATCGGGGGCGCCGACATGCCGGTCGTCGTTTCGATGCTCAATTCCTATTCGGGTTGGGCGGCGGCCGGAATCGGCTTCACGCTCGAGAACACCGCGCTCATCATCACCGGCGCGCTGGTCGGCTCGTCCGGCGCCATTCTCTCCTACATCATGTGCAATGGGATGAACCGCTCCTTCATTTCCGTGATCCTGGGCGGCTTCGGCGGCGAAGTCGCCGCCGCCGGCCACGTGGAAACGCGGATGGTGAAACAGGGCGCGGCAGAAGACGCGGCCTTCATCATGAAGAATGCGGGCTCGGTGATCATCGTGCCGGGCTACGGCATGGCGGTCGCGCAGGCGCAGCACGCCGTACGCGAGATGGCCGATCTCCTGAAAAAGGAAGGCGTGAAGGTTTCCTACGCCATTCACCCCGTTGCCGGCCGCATGCCGGGCCACATGAACGTGTTGCTCGCCGAAGCCAACGTACCTTACGACGAAGTGTTCGAGCTGGACGACATCAACAGCCAGTTCGCGACCACCGATGTCGCTTACGTGATCGGCGCCAACGACGTGACCAACCCGGCGGCCAAGACCAATCCCCAATCGCCGATCTACGGCATGCCGATCCTTGATGTGGAGAAAGCGAAGACGGTGCTGTTCGTCAAGCGCGGCATGGGCTCGGGCTATGCCGGCATCGAGAACGAACTCTTCTTCCGCGACAACACCATGATGCTGTTCGGCGACGCCAAGAAGATGACCGAAGGCATCGTCAAGGCGCTGGGGTGAAGCTGCGGGCAAACCGTGCTAAGATCGATCGGTACGGAGGTCGATCATGGAAGATCTGCTTAAGAGAATTGTCATTGATCCGGAGGTGATGGTCGGAAAACCCGTCATCAAGGGTACACGCATTACCGTTGAGCACATCATGCGTGAACTCGCGACCGGCGCCTCGACACAGGAAGTATTGGAGCTTTACCCCCATCTTACGGCCGACGACGTGAGAGCTGCACTTGCTTATGCCGCGGCGCGCTTGGCCGAGGAACGCATCACAATAGCTGCAGAGTAATGCGAATTCTCGCCGACGAAAATTGCGACAGTTACCTTGTCGCCCAGCTTCGTGCGGCGGGACATGATGTCAAATATGTTGAGGAAAGTCTGAAAGGCTGGAAGGATAATGCGATTTTCGGCGAAGCCGAAAACGACCTTCGTGTCCTCCTCACGAACGATTTGGATTTCGGACTGTTGGCGGAGAGATCGGACCGCCGACCGCCCGCAATTGTTCTTCTTCGACTTCATCCGCTACGCGCCGGTTTGCGTGCTGCGATAACGTTGGAGTTCTTCGCAAAAATTGGACCGGAATGGCGTGGCAAGTTTTTTGTCGTCGAGCCGGGTACGATTCGTGAGCGGAGAATTCTTCCTTGACCGACACGCACGATCACGGGCTTTGGACGCACGACCATGTCTTCCTTGGGCATGGCCACGAGCGGGCGGAAGCGCGGGCGCGGGCGGCTGCGGGCGTCACGGCCCTGTTCATGATCGTCGAGATCGCGGCTGGGCTAATTTTCCGCTCGATGGCGCTCCTTGCCGACGGCATTCACATGGCGACCCATGTCGGCGCGCTCGGTCTCGCGGCTGCTGCCTACTGGCTCGCGCGACGCCATGCTTCGAACACACGCTTCACTTTCGGTTCGGGCAAGTTCGGCGATCTCGCGGCCTTTGCCAGCGCCATTGTACTCGGCGTGATTGCGGCGGGTGTTGCGTTTGAATCCGTCGAGCGGTTGCTTGCGCCCGTCGCCGTCGCTTATCGCGATGCGCTGATCATCGCAGCCATCGGGCTCGCGGTGAACGTCACCTGCGCTTTCATCCTCGCCGACAGTCACGATCACCATCACGGGCATGGACAGGATCACCATCACGCCCGCGATCACAACATGCGCGCGGCTTACGTTCACGTGCTGGCCGATGCGGCGACATCGGTCCTGGCGCTGGCGGCGCTTGCCGGGGGTTTGTTCTTCGGCTTTCGCTGGCTTGATCCGCTCGTCGGCTGCATCGGCGCCGGTGTGATCGCGTCCTGGTCGTATGGCCTTATCCGCGACAGCGGCATGGTGTTGCTCGATGCGGAAGCTGATCCGCATCTGGCGCGCGAAATCCGGGCTTCGGTGGAAAGAGAATTCGATGCGCGCGTCGCCGATCTGCATCTGTGGCGACTGGGACCCGGACATCACGGGCTGATCGTTTCGTTGGTGAGCCCGGGTCCGGCCACCGCCGAAAGCGTGAAGGACACGCTACGCCACCGCTATCCGGACCTCAGCCATGTCACAGTGGAAGTGGCGGTCTGCGCGGATTGTCCAAACCCCTGACGAAAACGAAATCGCCCGCGCGAAGCGCGGGCGAGGACGACTTGGGAATGCTGCCGAAAAACGCGTCAGCGCGGCAGGCCGCCCTCGCGCTGCAGGCGCTTTCGCTGGAGCTTGCGGTAGCGGCGGATGGCTTCGGCCCGTTCCCGCGCCCGCTTCTCCGACGGTTTCTCGTAATGCCCTCTGAGCTTCATCTCGCGGAAGATGCCTTCCCGCTGCATCTTCTTTTTCAGCGCCTTCAGCGCCTGGTCGATATTGTTGTCGCGAACGATGATCTGCAAAGGGCTTCTCCGGCAGTTTCCAAAAGGAGGCGCTGAATATCAGAACCGGCCAGCACTGTCTATCCTGCCCGGTAAGGATTGAAGCCTGCCATTGGGGTTTTGACCGCCGCCGCGACCGCACCCATATTGGAGCCATGGCCATACTGAAAATCGCCCGAATGGGGCACCCCGTACTTGACCGGCGCGCGGAACCGGTCCCCAACCCGACCGGACCGGGGATTCGCCGCCTGGTTTCCGACATGATCGCGACCATGTCCGACGCCAATGGTGCAGGGCTTGCCGCGCCGCAGGTGCATGTGCCGCTGCGGGTCGTGGTGTTCCAGGCGCCCGAGGACCGGGGCGAACCGCCGCTTTCGGAGGTGGAACGGTTCGATCACACCGCACCCCTGACCGTGCTGATCAATCCGGAAGTCGAAATCCTCGATGATACGATGGAAGGCGGCTGGGAAGGCTGTCTGTCGGTCCCGGGTTTGCGCGGCTACGTCACCCGGCCGGCGCATATCCGGTATCGCGGTGTGGATCATGAAGGACGCCCGGTCGAACGCACCGCACGGGGCTTTCACGCGCGCGTCGTGCAGCATGAAATCGATCACCTGGACGGCATTCTTTATCCGCAGCGCATGACCGATCTGAAGCGGCTGATCTTCGATTCCGAGGCGCGGCACTGGCCGCGCGGACAGACCGAATGAGTACGGGCGAAAAACCGCGCCGGCCGCGCCGCGCGCGCGCCATGACGGGCGACGCGAAAGACGCCATTCTTGCCGCGGCGCTTGTCCATGTTCCGTTTGACGGATTTACCGACAAGGTGCTGGAGCGCGCGGCGAAAGAGGCCGGAATTGCGCGTGCCGAGATCGCGCGGCTCTTCCCCGCCGGTCCGCTCAGCCTCGTCGAGGCCTTCTCGGAAAGCGCCGACGCAGAAATGACGCGGCTGCTCGCCAAAGCGAAGCTGCGGACTCTCAAGGTGCGGGAACGCATCGCGCTCGCCGTCAAGACGCGCATTGCGGTGCTCAGGCCTCACAAGGAAGCGGCGCGGCGCGCGGCGGCGTTCCTCACGCTGCCGCCACATGCGGCAACGGCAATCCGGCTGCTTTACAACACGGTCGATGCGATCTGGCGGGCCATCGGCGACACGTCGACAGATTTCAACTTCTACACCAAGCGCGCGATCCTTGCCGGCGTCTATTCCACGACGCTGATGCGCTGGTTCTCCGACACGAGCGAGGACGAAGGAATTACCAATGCATTCCTGCAGCGCCGCATCGACAATGTGATGCGCTTCGAGAAGTTCAAGGCGCAGCTCCGGAAGCGCGCCAGCAGCATGCCGTCGCTCTCCGAAATTCTCAATCCGGCTTCGCGTCGGCCGGGTGCAGGACGGTCAAAGGCGTGAGCCGCGTCACATGCCCCATCTTGCGGCCGGGGCGAATGTCTTTCTTGCCGTAAAGATGCAGCGCGCCGGGCGCGGCGGCGAGTGCCTTCCAGTCTTCTGCTTCCGCACCGATGAGATTGATCATCACCGCGTCGGAATGGCGTGAGGGATCGCCGAGCGGCCATCCGGCCACCGCGCGGATATGCTGTTCGAACTGACTGACGACGCAGGCTTCGAGTGTCCAATGGCCGGAATTGTGCACGCGCGGCGCAATCTCGTTGACGAGCAGCGCACCGTTTTTTGTGACAAAGAATTCCACCGCGAACACACCGACATAGCTGAGCGCGTCGGCGATTTTCCGTGCGATCTTCTTTGCCTCGTCGCACTGCTCGGGGCTGAGCCGCGACGGCACTTCGGAACAGCGCAGAATGTGATTGCGATGAATATTTGCCGGCGGATCATAGGCCGCAAAGGATCCGTCCACGCCCCGCGCCGCAATCACCGAGCATTCGCAATCGAAGTCGATCAGCTGCTCGATAATGGCCGGCGCGTGCCGGATCGCATCGCGAGCGCGATCCACATCGCCCATTCCCGCGATACGCGACTGACCTTTGCCGTCATAACCAAACCGCCGCGTCTTGATGATGGCGGGCGCGCCGATATCCTGCAACGCAGCCCGTGTTTCGTCGCGGTCGTCCGCGCGCGCATAGCGCGCCGTTCCGATGCCGAGACCGGACACGAAGTCTTTCTCCGCAAGCCGGTCCTGGGTTGCGGCGAGCGCACGGGCATCGGGATGCGTGGGCTTCTCGCGCGCGAGGGAGATCAAGGTTTCGCAAGGGATATTTTCGAATTCGAAAGTAATGACATCCACGGCCCGGGCGAATGCGGCAAGCGCCGCTTCGTCGGTATACGACGCGTGCGTGTGCGCCGTCGCGACATCGAAGGCCGGCGCATTGGCCGCATCGGCGTGGATATGCGTCTTCAGCCCCAGACGCGCGGCGGCGAGCGCTAACATCCGGCCGAGTTGGCCCCCGCCGAGAATACCGATCATTCCTCCCGGCGGAACGGGAAACGGAGAGCCCTGGCTTGAACTCATTTCGCCGGGCTGTCCGCCGGTTTTTCGGGGACAGAGTCGCTCTGGCGCCGGCGCCAGATCTCCAGCCGTTCCGCTATTCCCCGGTCCGAAAGCGCCAGAATGGCGGTGGCGTGCAGGGCCGCGTTGCGCGCGCCGGCCTCCCCGATCGCAAAGGTTGCGACCGGCACGCCGCCGGGCATCTGGACGATCGAGAGCAGACTGTCCATGCCCTTGAGCGCTTCCGTCTCGACGGGCACGCCAAGCACCGGGAGATTGGTCATCGAGGCGGCCATGCCCGGAAGATGCGCCGCACCGCCCGCACCGGCGATAATCACCTTGAGGCCGCGCCCGGCAGCGCTCCGTGCATAGGCGTAAAGCCGGTCGGGGGTGCGATGCGCCGAAACGATCCTCGCCTCGTGCGGAATGCCAAGCTCCTCGAGCAGCTGGGCCGCAGCCCGCAGCGTCCGCCAGTCGGACTGGCTGCCCATGATCAGGCCGATGAGGGGTGAAGCCATGCTTCTGCCTTTTCGGGCGCGCGCCCCGGACGCGAGAAGCGATGCATTATAGGCAGCGGTGATTTCAAGGAAAGAGCGTGCCCGAGTCTTCGTTCCTTCAGGCGATGATGTTCGGCAGGAGCTGGTCCCCGATACGCGCGATCTGGTCTTTCAGCTGGAGCTTGCGCTTCTTGAGGCGCGTCAACCGGAGTTGATCGGTCGAACCGCACCCCGCCATGGCCATGATCGCCGCATCGAGGTCCCGGTGTTCCTCGGTCAGTGCCGCCAGCGTGCTCCGCAGGAGCTGTTCTTCGGCCTCGGTCATGGCCGGACAGTGTAGCGCAGATCGGCCCCTGCCGCCCTGTCCTATGTTTACCGCTCGGCAGTCATAGGCGGTGGTGAGGGGTGACAACCGGGTCCTATGGTGATCTAATTGCGACCCTTTTATGAAAAGAGGTGCAGAATGGCACTTGAGGGACATATCCAGGAACTGTCCGAAAAGCATAAGAGACTCCAAGACTTGATCGAATCCGAAATGGCCCACCCCGATTGGGATGAAACCCGGGTCGCGGCCCTCAAAAAAGAAAAACTGCGAATCAAGGACGAGATGGAGCGGTTGCGCGCCAGCATACACTGACACGGCTCCAGTTTCGGCCGGCGCTGCGCTGGCCGAGTCTCCAGGTCCCCCGGCGGTCCGGCATCGCCATTCGCGATTACGGCCCGCAGAGTGGAATTATGTAACCGTTTGTCGCGGCGTATCCCCCGACCAACATATGTTGCAGCGATGAACCCGCTCTGAATTCCGGCCTCAGAACCGGTTCAGGGCGCAGCGCTCATTCTCGTGCGCATCGGCTCGCCATCACGGCCGCCGAGCAAAGGAGAAGGTGAAATGAATACGTTCAGGAAAATCGCCGTCGGGGCCCTGATGCTCGCTGGCGCCTCGCTGAGTGCTGCAGTGCCTGCGAATGCGGGCGTGGCCGTCGGAGTCAGGGTCGGTGGGCCGGCCGTCGCAGTCCGGGTCGGCAATCCCTGCTTCAGGCCCCATCGCTTCCGTCCGGCCTATTGCGGCTATCCCGTCTACAGCGAGCCGCTGTTCGTGGACGGCGTCGTCTATCGCGGCGGACCGGTCTATGCCCGCACCGTAGGCGGCAGGCGGTATTTCTGGCTGCACAATGGCTGGGTGCGCGACCGGGTCGAATTTCACCGCGTGATCCGCTGACGGCAAACCGGCTCCGGCGCACTCCGCGCCGGAGCCGCCGGCCATGACGGCGCGTCAGCGAACAGCGAATTCGCCCTTCGTGGAACAAACAAACCCGGCAGCTCCGAACGAAGCGCCGGGCGCATTTTGTTCATGCGGGTGTGAGGCCCAGATGATCGCTAGCACCGCCGCTGCCAGGAGTTGATGATCGTCAGTAGCCGGTTCTCACACAATCCGCGCCTGCTCGCGCAGCTTGTATTTCTGGATCTTGCCCGTCGAAGTCTTCGGTATCTCGCAGAACACGACGTGGCGCGGGCATTTGTAGTGGGCGAGATGGTCGCGGCACCAGGCGATGAGGTCGGATTCCGACACCGTTTCGTGGCCCGGCTTCATCTCGATGAAGGCGCACGGGGTTTCGCCCCATCTTTCGTCGTGCTTCGCCACCACGGCCGCGTACAGCACCGCGGGATGCTTCAGGAGAGCGTCTTCCACCTCGATCGACGAGATATTTTCTCCGCCGGAAATGATGATGTCCTTCGAGCGGTCCTTGAGCTGGATGTACCCGTCGGCATGAAGCACGCCGAGATCGCCGGAGTGGAACCAGCCACCGGCGAAGGCGTCTTTGGTGGCCGCCGGATTTTTCAGATAACCTTTCATCACGATATTGCCGCGGAACATCACTTCGCCGAGCGTCTCCCCGTCGGCAGGTACGGGCTCCATCGTCTGCGGGTCCATCACCGCAAGCTCGGCCAGCGCCGGATAGCGCACGCCCTGGCGCGCCTTCTTCGCCGCGCGGGTATTTGCATCGAGCGCGTCCCATTCCGCCCGCCATTCGTTCACGACCGCGGGGCCGTAGGTTTCGGTCAGGCCATAGACATGGGTGACGTTGAACCCGGCCTCGCACATCGCGGCGAGGGTGGATTCGGGCGGCGGCGCTGCGGCGGTGATGAACTCTACCCGCCGCGGCAAAGCCCGGCGTTCTGCGGCGCCGGCATTTACCAGGATCGACATCACGATCGGCGCGCCGCAGAGATGCGTCACGCCATGTTCCGCCATGAGATCGTAGATCGGCTTCGCGCGCACCGCGCGCAGACACACATGCGTGCCGGCGACGACGGACACCGTCCAGGGAAAACACCAGCCGTTGCAATGAAACATCGGCAGCGTCCACAGATAGACCGGATGTTTGCAAAGCCCCGCGGCCAGCACATTGTCATAACCCATCAGCGCCGCGCCCCGGTGGTGAAACACCACGCCCTTGGGATTTCCCGTCGTGCCAGAGGTGTAGTTGAGCGCGATTGCATCCCATTCGTCGTCGGGCATCGCCCAGGCGAATTCGGGATCGCCGTCCGCGAGGAAATCTTCGTAATCGATGCGGCCCAGGCGTTCGCCCTCTTGCGGAAATTCCAGGTCGTCCACATCGATGACGAGGGGGCGCGCCTTCGCGCGCGCGAGTGTCTCCCGGACGACGGGTGCGAATTCGCGGTCGGTAATCAGTACTTTCGCTTCGCCGTGATCGAGAATGAAGGCAAGCGCGGCCGGATCGAGCCGCGTATTGAGCGCGCAGAGCACGGCCCCGGCCATCGGCACGCCGTAATGGGCTTCGAGCATGGGCGGAGTATTGGCGAGCATGACGGCGACGGTGTCGCCGCGGTGGATCCCGCGCCGCGTCAGCGCCGAGGCAAGCCGGCGCGAGCGGGCGTGGAAATCGGCATAGGAGATGCGCTGCTTGCCGTGAATGATGGCAACACGATCGGGAAAGGCGAGCGCCGCGCGCTCGAGAAATGACAGCGGAGTCAGCGGCTGGAAATTGGCGGCGTTGCGATGGAGATCCCGGTCATAGATCGAGCCGGTTCCCGGCCGCGTATGAGGCACAAGGCGGGGCGCGGCGGCGCGGCGCGAGAGACGCTTGCGCGGTCTGAGCGGGGCAACCGGCTTGGGCGCGGGTACAGCTTTCTTGACCCGCTTCGCGTGTGCCCGTTTCACGCCCGTGGATTTTGCGCGGATGCGTTTGCGCGATTTCGCCTTGCCGGGCCCTGTCGATCGCCTCCGCGCCATGCTCTTCATCGTTTCGCAAGCCTGCGGAAGTTATTCAAAGCAAATTTGCGCGGCAAGTAAACACGCGCATGGACGATGGGGACCCCGTTTGCTAGGAACACACATCTTTCGGGACAGGGGCATGAGCGAAGGCGCGAGAGTCGAACCGCGGGAAGGCGTTTTACGGTCGCTTTATCGCTGGATTATCGGCCATGCGTCGGGACCATATGCCTGGTGGGCGCTTGCGGCCGTCGCTTTCGCCGAGAGTTCCTTCTTTCCGCTTCCCCCCGACGTGATGCTCGTTCCCATGGTGCTGGCAGATCGCCGCCGCGCCTTTCTGCTAGCGGGCTGGTGCACGCTGTTTTCTGTGATCGGCGGTTTGCTGGGCTATGCGATCGGCGCGCTGCTCTATGATTCGGTCGGCCATTGGCTGATTCACGCCTATGGCTATGGCGCCTCGCTCGACGCGTTCCGCGCAGCTTATGCCAAATGGGGCGCGCTGATCATACTGATCAAGGGTCTGACACCGATCCCGTACAAGCTCGTCACCATCGCTTCCGGATTCGCCGGCTACAATCTCGGTCTCTTTATTCTGTTGTCGATCATCACGCGCGGCGCGCGCTTCTCGCTCGAGGCGGGCCTGCTCTACATTTTCGGCGAACCGGTGCGAAACTTCATCGAAAAGCGGCTGGAAATCGTGTTTGTCGCGTTTCTTGTAGTGCTGGTCGCGGGATTTCTCGTGGCGCGTTTTGTTTTCTGATATCGAGACTACCCCCCCACCCATACTCTGCCGGTTGATATACCTTTTCTCGCATCCCTCTTCCTCGAGGGTGACGGGAATGCAGAGCGCTGCATCGGCAAGTGATTACCAATTTCGAGAACAAATGTTCCTGGGATGGTGGCGCAAGACGCTGAATTCCCCTCTCCCCGTGAGGAAGAGGGATGCAGGTGTAGGTCCCGAAATCTGCTCCGCAGCGGGAGAAGGGTTCCGTCGCTACTCGCCCTGGTGGTGTTCCACTTCGGCCGGTTCTTCCGCGCTCACCGTCTCTTCGATGGGCTTGAGCCTTTCGCCGGGTGTCACGATCCGTGTCACCAGGCGCTCTTTGCGCTGGGAGGCCCGCTCGACGGCGAGATCCAGTTCGAGCTGCGAACAGAGCCCGAGGGTCACCGGATCGACTGCCTTGATGTTCGGCGCGTTCCAGTGCGAACGCTCGCGGATCTTCTGGATCGTCGCCTTCGTAGTGCCGATCAGCTTGATGATGTCGGCATCCGTGAGTTCGGGATGATTGCGCAGAATCCAGTAGACGGCATCGGGCTTGTCCTGCCGCTTCGAAACCGGTGTGTAGCGCGGCGCCTTCTTCATCTTGACCGGCGGCATTTTGTGTTTCGGAGGCGCCATCTTCAGGCGCTTCTTGGGGTCCTTCTCGGCCTCCTCGATCTGCTCGCGCGTCAGCTGTCCCGAAGCCACGGGATCCTGGCCCTTGATGCCCTTGGCCACGTCCTCATCGGCAATGCCTTTGACCTCGAGGGGATGCAGGCCGCAGAAATCGGCGATCTGCTCGAAGGTGAGGGACGTGTTGTCGACGAGCCAGACGGCCGTCGCTTTCGGCATGAGGGGGACGTCATCTGTCATAAGTCAATAATCCTTTTGCCGGGCGGAGTTTTCGGCTCCGCGCCGCTCTCAAGGCCCTAAACCTTTCGAGGATGGCTAATCTTCTACCCGATAGGCCAGGGGAGGCAAAGAAATTCCCTCAGGCGCGGAGCAGAATTTTTCCGATATGGTGACCAGCGCGCATTTTTTCATGGGCGCTCTGGGCGTCTGCCAGCGGAAAAATCTGATCGATGACGGGCCGGACCGCACCCCGCTCAATCAGCGGCCAGACATGGGCCCGCACCTGATCGCGGATCCGGGATTTCTCTTCGTTCGACCGCCCCCTCAGCGTCGTCGCCATGAAAGACAGGCGCTTCATCAGCATCGGCGCGAAATTGACTTCGGCCCGTGTTCCCTTCTGGAAGGCGATGTTGACGAGCCGCCCGCAGCGCGCCAGAGCGTGGAAATTGCGTTCGATATAATCACCGCCGACCATGTCGAGGATCACGTCGACGCCTTTTCCGGCAGTGGCTTGCGCAATCGCGTTCACGAAATCCTGTTCCCGATAGTTGATGGCCCGGTCGGCGCCAAGCCGTTCGCAAGCCCCGCATTTCTCGCTGCTGCCGGCTGTCGCAAAGACGGTGTGGCCAAGTGCTTTGCAGAGTTGGATCGCGGCGGTGCCGATGCCGCTCGATCCGCCATGTATCAGCACCGTTTCGCCCGGCCCTAGCCGGGCGGAGTCCATGAGATTTGTCCAGACGGTGAAATGAGCTTCCGGCAGGCCCGCAGCTTCCACAACATCGATACCTTTCGGGAGCTCCAGCACCGAGCCCGTCGGCGCGGCGCAATATTCGGCATAACCGCCGCCCGCGACCAGCGCGCAGACCTTTTCGCCGGCCTCGACTCCTTTGGTGCCTGTGCCCAGCGCCGCGATTTCGCCGGAAACTTCCATCCCGAGGATTGGCGAAGCGCCCGCTGGTGGCGGATAGCGACCCTCTCCTTGCAGGAGATCGGCACGATTGACACCGGCGGCCCGCACCCGGATCAGCACTTCGCCCGGCCCGGGATCCGGCCGTTCTGTTTCCCCCAGCACAAGCCGGTAATCGGGGCCGGGATTTTCGATCCGTATCGCGCGCATGACTTTGGACATGTTGTCTCTTAAACTCCTTTCCTGGATCGACGAAATGCGTGCTTTGATTCGCCTTTGCCCAGGCTTCTGCGGATTTGACTAGTTGCAGACCCCGCCGGAGCTTCTGCGCAGGGGGATCGAAGAACGCAACTCGCGTGTGCAGTGCACCAATCCATCATTCCTGCAGGAAGCAACCCCATGCCCCTCGATCCCGATGAAGTGCTGCCGCGAAAAAAATCGCCGGAAATCGTTTTGGGCGTAGATATTTCAGCCCTTTCCGAGCACGAACTTGCGGCGCGCATCGGCGCGCTGGAGAACGAAATCGCCCGCTGCCGCGCTGCAATCGAGGTGCGGAAATCAACTCGCTCGGCCGCGGATTCATTCTTTCGCAAATCCTGATTTCCACGCTCAAAGGTTAATCTTAACAATTCCCCTGTTGCTCTGGCGTAACCATGTTGAGTCAAAATGTGTGGATCGTAGCAACATCCTCCTTCCTGCAGCACCTTCTGTTTGCTACTTTTGTGGCGGGCAAAGCTGGGGCAAGGGGAAATGTCACTCGTACAAATCGAAGACGCGGCACCCCGTCATCTCTCGCCGCAGTCCTTTGTCGATTCGGCCCTGTTCGAACGGACCTTCGACGAAGGCATGTCGCTGGTGGAAGAGACGGCGCGCTATCTCGACGGCCGGGGCCGCGAGGAATCGCGCGAATTGCCGCGCCATGCGGCGCTTCTTTATGCCAGTGAAAGCATGCGCGTCACCACGCGGCTGATGCAGGCGGCGAGCTGGCTGCTCATTCAGCGCGCCGTGCGCGAGGGCGAGATTCGCGCGGAGGATGCAGCGAGCGAACGCTACCGGCTCGGCTCGAAGGAAATCTGTTTCGGTGGCCATAACGAAGATCTCGATATTCTTCCCAGGGCGCTGCGCGACCTCCTCGACCGCAGCGAACAACTTTACTGTCGTATTGCACGGCTGGAAGAAGCCTTACTGAGCGGAATGGCGGCTGCGAAACCGGCCGTGCAGGCGCATTTCGAACGCCTGCAGCAGACCTTCGGCGCCGCGGGGTGACGCCTCTGGCATCTTCCCGCTCATGGCCCACAAATGCGGGCCATGACAAGCCGCCTTAGGTTTTCACGTAATCCTGGAAACGCTTGTTGAAGCGGCTGACCCGTCCGCCGCGGTCGATGAGCTGCTGCTGACCGCCCGTCCAGGCCGGGTGCGTCGTGGGATCGATATCCAGCGTCAGCGTCTGGCCGGGCTCACCCCAGGTGGAGCGCGTCCTGTATTTGGTCCCGTCGTTCAGGACGACAGTCACCATATGGTAATTGGGATGGATGCCCGTCTTCATGGCCAGTCTCGCTTGCGGAAAGCGCCGGCTTATAAGGGATCGGCGCCCGTCTGACAAGGCGCGGCCATTGGCGCGTTCGCCGCGTTGCCGCCATCGCCTATATTGCAACGCGGAAGGCCATGACCATGACTCAAACGGGCGCGGAATTCGCCAGGGAAGTCCACAGAGTCGCCGCCGCGCGCGAAAAAAGCCGGTCGCTGCGGCCTCTGCGCGATCTGCTACCTTATCTGCGGCCCTATCGCTGGCGGATCGCCGTTGCGCTGACGGCGCTTCTCTGTTCGGCCGCCATCAGCCTGCTCGTGCCGCAGGCGCTGCGGATCATGATCGACCGCGGCTTCCACGAGGCGGTGATCGCGCGGATTGGACTCTATTTTCTGCCGCTCGTCATCGCGTCCGGACTGCTCGGCATCTTTACCGGCGTCCGGTTCTACTACGTCACCTGGATCGGCGAGCGCGTGATCGCGGACATCCGCAAGGCCGTGTTCGACCACGTCCTGTCGCTGACGCCGGCCTTCTTCGAGATCACGCGCACCGGCGAGGTGCTGTCGCGGCTGACCGCCGACACGATTCTGATTCAGACCGTGGTCGGCTCGTCCGTTTCCATCGCTCTTCGCAACGTTCTGATGTTCATCGGTGGGATTGGGCTGATGTTCGTGACCAGCGTGAAGCTCACCGCGATCGTGCTCGCGGCCGTCCTGTTCGTGCTCGTGCCGCTCATCCTGTTCGGCCGCTGGGTGCGCACGCTGTCGCGCCGCAGCCAGGACCGGATCGCCGATACCAGCGCGCGTGCGAGCGAGACGATCAATGCGGTTCAGACCGTTCAGGCCTTTACACAGGAAGATGCCGAGCGCCGCAGCTTCGCGACGGCCGTCGAACAGTCTTTCGATGTCGCCGTCCTGCGCAACCGCGCCCGCGCCGTGATGACGGCCGTCGTGATCTTCGCGATCTTTTCGAGCATCGTCGGCGTCGCCTATGTCGGCGCGCATGACGTCGCGGCGAAGACGATGACGCCCGGCCTGCTGGTGCAGTTCATATTCTATGCCCTGCTGGTAGGGCTGGGCGTGGGCGCGCTGAGCGAGGTCTGGGGCGACCTGCAGCGGGCGGCGGGCGCATCGGAACGGCTGGCCGAAATCCTTCGCGTCGAACCGGCTGTGAAGGCGCCGGCGAATCCTACGGTTCTGCGCCAGCCGGCACGCGGCGAAGTCGCATTCCGGAACGTGATGTTCCGCTATCCGTCGCGGCCCGAAACCGCGGCCCTCGACTCCTACTCGCTCGAGGTGAAACAGGGCGAAGCGATCGCGCTTGTCGGCCCATCCGGCGCGGGCAAGAGCACGGTGTTCCAGCTCGCGCTGCGTTTCTTTGCGCCGCAGGCGGGCGGGATATTTTTCGACGGCGTGGATTGCGCCGAACTCGATCCTTCCGATTTGCGCCGTCACATGGGGCTTGTCGCGCAGGATCCGGTGATCTTTTCCGGCACCATCGCCGACAATATCCGCTACGGCCGGCCGGAGGCGGACGATGCAGCGGTGCGGAAAGCCGCGGACGCTGCGGCCGCCGCGGAATTCATCGAAGACCTTCCCCAGGGTTACAAAACGCTCGTCGGCGAACGCGGCACGACGCTGTCGGGCGGGCAGCGCCAGCGCCTTGCGATCGCGCGCGCCCTCCTGCGCGACGCGCCGCTGCTGCTGCTCGACGAAGCAACAAGCGCGCTCGACGCGGAGAACGAGCGCCTCGTACAACTCGGTCTCGCCAATCTGATGGCGGGACGCACCACCATCGTGATCGCCCACCGGCTCGCCACCATCCAGCGGCTGGCGCGTATCGTGGTGATGGATCGCGGCCGGGTTGTCGCCGAGGGCGGCCACGCCGAACTCGTGGCCGGCGGCGGCCTCTACGCCCGCCTCGCCGATCTCCAGTTCAGCCAGACTCTCGCCCGGGCCGGTTGATGCCGGGGACGTGAAATAAAAATATAACCACGAAGAGCACAAAGAACTTTTGCGCGCCGGAGGCGCGCCATCTCATTCCTTCGTGTTCTTTGTGCTCTTCGTGGTAATTCTTTCTTCTTCACCTCTCTACGCGCTAATCAGCGCGTCGCATAGAGTCCGAGCTTCTGTCCGAGATAGACGTAGGACAGCGCCCACATCTGGGCTTCTTCCTGATGCGTCGCG
>DATAYG010000197.1:0-27280 GCA_036272695.1 Rhizomicrobium sp.
AGACCAATCCCCAAGACGTACCGCACTCTGCCACCCATCGCCCCCTGCCGTACGCGGCCTGCCGGGACGTTCTGCAGATTGTCGTGGGATGGCGTCTCCGCCGGGCTGCGCTGATCCATCTGGACGATCCCATTGCCGCAAATAAAAAACGACCGGCCTTTTGGCCGGTTCCTCAGGCAACCCAGAAAGGGGAGAAGCGAGCGGACAACCGATGCGGGGTGTCGAAGGGGCTGGGGCGTACCGGACCGGACATCCGCTCGTTGAATAGAACGCCGTCGCCCCATTCCGGTTCCGATTTTTTTTCGCTCCCGATGCAAAAATTCTGTCCGGACGATTAAGGCATTGAGGCGAAATAAGATTCGGACGCTCGACCATATTTCTGCTCACCGCGGCCCAAAAAAATTGACCGCCGACCCGTCAGGCGGGCGGGCGGGCGCGAAAACCACCGGAGAAGAGACTGACCAGCAAAAGAATCACAAACACGATGAGTAGAATTTTCGCGAGCATGGCGGCAACACCGGCCAGGGCGAAAAAGCCCAGAGCTCCGGCAACAATGGCGAGAAGAAGAAAGATCAGCGCCCAGCGAAGCATTGTTCCATTCCTCAAAGTTCCGGGATTTTCAACGCCCGGAACTTCCCCCTGTTCCTAAACTTTCAACAAAAGTTTAGGTCAGCGGCGAAGAAACAACATGCCCAGAACGGCGCCGATGCCAAGCGAAACCAGACACGCAGTCAGCGGCTGATCGCGGCCCCAGTCGGAGACGTTATCGACGCCGTCAGAGGTCCATTTCCCGACGCCCTGATAGGCGGCCTCGGCCGTGCCCATCGCCGCTCCGGCCGTTCGGGACAAGCCATCGGTCAGATGTTTGGCGTCCTTGCGCAGGCTGCTCAGTTGCGACTGCAGCTCGTCGACCTGCGCCGCAATCCTGTTGACGTCCTTCCTGCTGCTGCGTCGGAAAATACCCATGCAAATCTCCAATCGGTTCCGCTTGCGGAACGTCACCAACTCGATGGCGGTTCCTCCCGAATCAGGCGGCCTTGCGCTTGATGGGATGGAAAAAAAGCGCCTGGCCCACGGTCGCCTGCACGGTTTCCGGCAGGAAAGGCTTGGCGATGAGATAGGTAGGCTCCGGCCGCTCGCCGGTCAGCAGTTTCTCGGGATAGGCGGTCACGAAGATCACCGGGATGTCGAAGCTGTCGAGGATCTCGCTCACCGCGTCGATACCCGAGCCGCCTTCGCCAAGATTGATGTCAGCCAGGATCAGGCCCGGACGGGTCGAGAGTGCGAGTCTGACCGCCGCATCGCGTGTCGCGGCGGTGCCGACGACCTCATGTCCGAGTTCAGTGACCAGATTCTCGAGATCGAGTGCGATGATCGGCTCGTCTTCGATGATCAGCACCCGCGAGACCAGTTCGGTCTCGATGGCGCGCTGGGCTTCGATGATCGCGTTTTCGACTTCGTCGGCCGATTCACCAAGTATGGCTCCCGCCTCATCCAGGCTGAAGGATTCCACGGCTGTGAGTAACAGCGCCGCGCGGCGGGACGCCGAAAGCGCCAGAAGCCGGCCCTCCGGATGGGTGCTGTCCTCAACCGGCGTTGCGCCGACATCGAAATGCGCGGCCGGGCTTGCCCAGATCTGGTGAAAGAGCCGGTAGAGCGCGACACGCGGCGACAGATCCGGCTCGAGCACATGTTCGCCGGCCAGCAACGCGGTCAAAGCGGCCCGAACATAAGCGTCCCCGCTGTTCTGCGAGCCCGTAAGGGCGCGTGCATAGCGGCGAAGATAGGGCAAATGCGGCGCGAGAGCGTGTGTAACATTCATTGGTAAAGCTCCTTCGACCACAGCTAAGCTGCAGGACGGAAACGGTTGCAAGCACAAAGAGTTCCACCCTTAAAGGAACCATAAACGGCCGAGGGCGTTTGCGGTCGTACGGCGGAACCGGAGAAGGCGGCCGACCGCTGATCTTGTGATCGCAATCGCTGGAGTGGCAGGAAAGTGGCAACCGCGACCCAAAGGCGGGGTTGGAATATCGATTCCGTGACAGATGATCAGAAATCGGACCTCGACAAGGCCCGACTCGTTCGTACGCGACAGCGCGCGATCGGCCGCGAGCTGCGGCGCATGTATGACAACGTGGCCAAAGAGCCGGTGCCCGATGATTTTCTCGAGCTTCTTCACAAGATCGACGGGATGGGGACTGAGGGAGGAAAGAAGGGGTCGTGACCGCACCGCAACCTGAACCGGGGGCCGCCTCGCGCGCGAAGGTGGATGCCAAAGTCGACACCGACGCGCAGTTCAAGGCCGACCTGCTCGATCTCATTCCTTTCCTGCGCGCTTTTGCGCGCTCGCTCTGCGGCAATCAGGAAACCGCCGACGATCTCGCCCAGGAAACATTGGTGAAGGCCTGGCAGGCGCGCAACATGTTTGCGCCCGGTACCAATCTGAAGGCGTGGCTGTTCACGATCCTGCGCAACCAGTTCTATTCGGATCGCCGGCGCGCATGGCGCCAGGCTCCTTGGGACCAGGATGCGGCAGAACGCATTCCCGGATCGAGCGCGGAGCAATCATGGGCCGCGGAATTGTCCGACACGGCGCGCGCGCTTTCGCAGCTCTCCGACGAGCAGCGCGAAGCGTTGATCCTTGTCGGCGCCGGCGGGTTTTCCTACGAAGATGCCGCCGCGATCTGCCACTGTGCTGTGGGCACGGTGAAGAGTCGTGTTGCCCGCGCGCGCAAATCGTTACTTTCCATCCTGGAAGGCGAAGATCCGCTGCCTCCTGCCCATCAGCCGGCGGAAGGCGATGCTGCAGACGAAATACTGGCGCAGCTTGATCGTCTGGCGCCCGATGCGCCCCTCGCGAATGGGATGAAACGGCGCAGCAAGGATGTGCCGCACTCGTGAGCCGCTCCTGCGCGCGAGCTGCGGCGGTTCAGGCACTCGCGTCTGCATTCGGTGCACGTTGCAGCAGCCGCAACGAACTCACACACGCAGCGGCGAAGGCAAATGCCGCGGCAATGAAGAGCGCATAATTCGTCGCCTGCGCGGCAAGCTGGCCGAACAGCAGCGCCACCAGCGCCGCACCGATCGTCTGACCAAGCAGTCGCGCAGTGCCCAGCATTCCGCTGGCGCCACCGCTGCGGTGACGCGGCGCGGATGAAAGAAGCGCACGATTGTTCGGCGACTGGAAAAATCCGAACCCCAGACCGCAAAGCACCATGCGCCAGACGATGTCGGCGTATTCCGGCCGCTGCGGCAGAAATGCCAGCGCGAAAAGCCCCGCTGCAAAGGTCACAAGTCCCAGTCCGCCGAGCAGGCCGGCGGGATAACGGTCGGCGAGGCGTCCGGCAATCGGGGCGGCGACGGCGATCGCGAGCGGCCAGGGTGTAATCAGCAAACCGATCTGCACCGCCGTGTAGCCGAATTGTTGTTGCAGATGAAACGGCAGCGAAACAAAGGCCAGCATCTGCGCGACGAAAGAACAAATCGAAGTGCCGACCGAAAGGGCAAAAACGGGATTGCGAAGAAGATCCACCGGGAACAGGGGCGCCGGACGTCCGCGCTCGCGGCGGACAAGCAGAAATCCGCAACCGAGCGCGACGGCGAATTCGGCAGCAATCAGCAAGCCGTTCTGGCCGTGCCCGCCGGCATCGATCCCGCCGATCAGAAAGCCGAACGCGGCGGCACTGAGCACCGCGCCGGCGAGATCGAAACCATGCGTTGTGCGCGGCGTCTTCGGCAGCGCCCGCGACCCTATCGCCACGGCGGCGATACCGAGCGGCACATTGACCGCGAACAGCCATGGCCACGCCGCAACCGAAAGGATGCCGCCGGCGATGGTTGGCCCGGCGGCTGATGAAATAGCCACGACAACGGCGTTGATGCCGATGCCGCGGCCCAGCATAGGCTGCGGATAGATGAAACGGATCAGGGCCGTGTTGACGCTCATGATTCCGGCCGCACCAAAACCCTGCAGCACGCGCGACAGCGCAAGCAGAGTCAGCGTGTGCGAGACGGCGCAGGCGAGCGAAGCCAAAGTAAAGAGCGCAAGGCCCGCCAGGTAGACCCGGCGATAGCCGATGACGTCGCCGAAAGAGGCAAGCGGCAGAAGCGAGATGGTGATAGCGAGCTGATAGGCATTCACGATCCAGATCGAGAAGGCAGCATTGGTATGCAGATCGCGTGCGATGGTCGGCAACGCCACATTGGCGATGGCGCTGTCCAGCACCGCCATGGAGACGCCAAGCACGATCGTCGCAATTGCCCAATAGCGCTGCGGCAAAGGCTGGCCGCCTTGTACATGACTCGTCATATGTCGCGTCCACTCTCCCTCAAGGGGAGGGCGGCTTCCGATCATATATGCAATGCATGACCGAGGGTGCGCAGTGCGGTTTCGTGGAAAGCCTCGCCAAGCGTCGGGTGGACGTGGATCGTGCCGGCGACGTCTTCGAGCACCGCGCCCATTTCCAGCGCCAGTGCGAATTCGCCGGCGAGTTCCGATACATGCGCACCGACGGCCTGGATGCCGAGAATGCGGTGATCGTCGCGCCGCGCAAGGATGCGCACGAAGCCGCCCTCGCCGCCTGCACCCATCGACAACGCGCGGCCGTTGGCGGCGAAGGGAAACATCGCGCTCATGACATCGATGCCCTCCAGCGCCTTGTCGCCCGGCGCGAGTCCTGCCGTGACAATCTCCGGCTCGGTGAAACAAACAGCCGCGATCGCCACCGGATCGAAGCGGCGTTTGCGGCCGGCGATGATCTCGGTGACCATCTCCCCCTGCGCCATGGCCTTATGGGCGAGCAAAGGTTCACCGACCAGATCGCCGATGGCCCAGACATTCTTCATCGACGTGCGGCACTGGTCGTCGACGCGCACGAAGCGCCCATCCATATCGACGCCCATATGCTCGAGACCCCATCCTGCCGTGCACGGCTTGCGGCCGACCGTAACGAGTATCTTGTCGGCAGGAAGATTTTCGGTTTTCCCATCCATGGTCTCAATGGCGAGCGCATGGCGGTTGCTCTCCTGCACAAGCCCTTTGGCCTTGGCGCCCAGATGCAGAATGACGCCGTTGCGCTCCAGCCATTTCTTCACCGGCAGTGACAGCTCGGCATCGAAGAGCGGCATGATGCGATCGAGCGCTTCGACGACTGTGACTTCCGATCCAAGTTTCCGGAACGCGATGCCGAGTTCAAGGCCGATATAACCTGCGCCGATCACCACCAGCTTTTTCGGCAGCGCGTCGAGCGACAGCGCTTCGCTGGAAGAAATAACCGGGCCACCGAAGGGCAGGAACGGAAGTTCGGTGGACACCGAGCCGTTGGCGAGAATGACATGCTCCGCTGTGATGGTGGCGTTGTCCTCGCCTTCCACCGTGCAGGTTTTCGCGTCCGAGAAATGCGCCTGGCCGGACAGCACGCGCACCTTGGCGCGTTTGCAGAGCGCGGCCACACCGTTGCTCAGCTTGTTGACGATGCCTTCCTTCCAGCGCACCAGTTCTGGCATGTCGAGCGCAGGCGGAGCGGAGAGGCTGATGCCGTGCCGGGCCGCCCCATGCGCGCGGTGCATGGTCTCGAACTCGCCCGCCACATGGATCATCGCCTTGGAAGGAATGCAGCCGCGGATCAAACATGTGCCGCCAAGCCGGTCACCCTCCACGAGCGTGGTGTCGAGCCCAAGCTGGCCGGCGCGGATCGCGGCCACATAGCCGCCCGGCCCGCCGCCGATAACAAGAACTTTGGTGGTGATGTGCTCCGTCAAAGAGGACTCCGTTTCACTGCGAATGGCGAATTGCGAATGGCGAATAGTGATTACTAAACGTTTCTATTCGCTATTCGCTATTCGCTATTCACTCCATAAATAATGTCGCCGGATGCTCGAGCAACGCCTTGAGCTTCTGGATGAACTCGGCCGCGTCGTAGCCGTCGACCACGCGGTGATCGAAGGAAGAGGACAGGTTCATCACCTTGCGCACAACGATCTGGCCGTCGCGCACCACGGGGCGCTGGACGATCGCGTTGGGACCGATAATCGCCACTTCGGGATGATTGATCACCGGCGTCGTCACCACGCCGCCCAGCGCTCCGAGGCTGGTGATGGTGATCGTGGAGCCCGAAAGGTCTTCGCGCGCCGCCTTGCCGTCGCGCGTCAACTGGGCGATGCGCGACACCTCTGCCGCCGCCTGCCAGACATCGAGCGCTTCGGCATGGCGTACCACGGGCACGATGAGCCCGTTCGCGGTCTGCGTGGCGATGCCGATATGCACGGCGGCATAGCGGTGCACCACGCCCGCATCGTCGTCGAAACGCGCATTGATCTGCGGATAGGCGGGCAGCAGCTGCGCCAGTCCGCGCATCAGGAACGGCAGCAATGTGAGCTTGGGCTGATCGGACTTGCGCGTCGCGTTCAGATGCGCGCGGAGATCTTCAAGCTCCGTCATGTCGATCTCTTCGACATAGGCGAAATGCGGAATGCGGCGCTTCGCTTCCTGCATCTTCTCCGCGATCTTGCGGCGCAGGCCGATCACCTTGATTTCTTCCACACCCTCGCGCTGCACATAGCCACCGCCGCGTGCTACGGAGGTCTGGCCGCCGGAAGAGATGTAATTATCAACATCGCCGTGTTCGATCCGCCCCGCCGGACCGCTGCCCGGCACGAATTGCAGCTGAATGCCAAGCTCTTCCGCGCGTCGGCGGACTGCCGGCGAGGCGAGCGGCTTCGTTCCAGGTGTGCGCGTAGTAAAGGCGGGCGCCTGCATGGGTCTAGATACCGCTGCCACCTCACCCCAGCCCTCTCCCCCAGGGGTGGAGAGGGAGCTTTCTTGTTTGTTTGTCGACTTCTCGGGAGGCGTCGCAGGCTTTGCTGCGCCTTCACTCCCTCCCCCCCCCTGGGGGAGAAGGCTGGGGTGAGGGGAGCTCGCCGCTGCACTGGCGGTGGGCGCGTTGCCAGCTCCTTCCACATCTAACTCCACAAGTGGCGCGCCGACTATGGCCATCTCGCCCGGCGTGCCATGCAGTGATACGACCGTGCCGGTGACCGGCGAGGTCATCTCCACCGTCGCCTTGTCGGTCATCACATCGACGAGATGCTGATCCTCGGAAATCTGTTCTCCGACCTTCACATGCCAGGCGACGATTTCGGCTTCGGCCGTTCCTTCGCCCACATCCGGCAGCTTGAAAACATAGCGTCCCATCTCAGCCTCCCATCACGCGGCGCATTGCTTCGATCACGCGAGCCGGCCCGGGAAAGTAATGCCATTCGAAAGCGTGCGGATAGGGCGTGTCCCAGCCGGTCACGCGCTCGATCGGCGCCTCGAGATGATAGAAACAATGTTCCTGGACCAGCGCGGCAAGCTCGCCGCCGAAACCCGCCGTGCGCGTCGCTTCATGCACGATGACGCAGCGGCCAGTCTTCTGCACCGACTGCACGATGGTCTCGAGATCGAGCGGCACGATGCTGCGCAGGTCGATAACGTCCGCGTCGATGCCGCTTTCCTCCGCTGCGGCAACGCCAACATGTACCATCGTGCCGTAAGCGAGAATGGTGAGATCGCCGCCTTCGCGGACGACCGCAGCTTTGCCCAGCGGCACGGTATAATAATCTTCGGGTACTTCTCCCGCCGGATGCTGCGACCAGGGCGAGACAGGCCGGTCATGATGGCCGTCGAACGGCCCGTTATAGATGCGCTTGGGCTCGAGGAAGATCACCGGGTCGCCGTCCTCGATGGAACTGATCAGCAATCCCTTGGCGTCATAGGGTGTCGAAGGAATAACCGTCTTCAATCCGGCGACATGCGCAAACAAAGCTTCCGGGCTTTGGCTGTGCGTCTGGCCGCCGAAAATGCCGCCGCCATAGGGCGTGCGGATGGTAATCGGCGCGGTGAAATCGCCCGCAGAGCGATAGCGCAGCCGCGCCGCTTCGGAGACGATCTGGTCGAAGGCGGGATAGATGTAATCGGCGAACTGGATTTCCACCACTGGCCGCAGGCCATAGGCGCCCATGCCGATCGCCGTGGCCACAATGCCTCCCTCGCCGATCGGCGCATCGAAGCAGCGCGTGATGCCGTATTTCTTCTGCAGCCCGTCGGTTGCCCGGAACACGCCGCCGAAATAGCCGACATCCTCGCCATAAACGAGCACGTCGGGATCCTTTGCCATCATCACATCCATGGCGGAGTTGAGCGCCTGGATCATGTTCATCCGCGCCATGGTCAGATTCCCATCTGCTGGCGCTGGCGCAGGAGATGAGGCGGCATCTGCTTGTATACGTCCTCGAACATCGTTTTTGCACTTACGATCCTGCCTTCGCCGAGAGTGCCGAAGCCCGCGGCTTCGACATTGGCGGCGCGCACCTGTTCGACGGATTCCTTTTCCGCTTCAGCGTGATGCTCCTCGCTCCATTCGCCGAGTGTTATAAGATGTTTCTTCAGCCGCGCGAGCGGATCGCCGAGCGGCCAACTTTTGCCTTCTTCCACCGGGCGATACCGCGAAGGATCGTCGCTCGTCGAGTGGCCTTCGGCGCGATAAGTATATAGCTCGATGACGGTGGCGCCGAGGTTGGCGTGGGCACGTTCCGCCGCCCATTGGGTCGCCGCGAACACGGCGAGAAAGTCATTACCATCGACGCGCAGGCCGGGAAGCCCATAACCGATGGCGCGCGCGGCGAAAGTTGTTTGCTCGCCGCCGGCGATGCCCTGAAAGCTCGAAATCGCCCATTGGTTGTTGCTGATGTTGAGGATCACCGGCGCGCGATAGATGGCGGCAAATGTGAGTGCGGAATGGAAATCGCCTTCTGCCGTCGCACCCTCGCCGATCCACGCCGCGGCGATGCGGTCGTCGCCCTTGCAGGCGGACGCCATTGCCCAGCCGACGGCCTGGGGGAACTGGGTGGCAAGATTTCCGGAGATGGTGAAGAAGCCGTAGTCGCGGCTCGAGTACATGATCGGCAGCTGCCGGCCCTTCAGCGGGTCGCGTTCGTTGGAATAGACCTGGCACATCATTTCGACGAGCGGATAGCCGCGCGCGATCAGGAGGCCCTGTTGGCGGTAGCTCGGAAAGCACATGTCGCTGCGGTCGAGCGCCATCGCCTGCGCCACAGCGATCGCCTCTTCGCCGGTCGACTTCATGTAGAACGACGTTTTGCCTTGGCGCTGTGCCCTGAACATGCGGTCGTCAAAGGCGCGGGTCAGCACCATGAATTTCAGGCCGCGGCGTAGCGTCTCCGCATCGAGGCGCGGATTCCACGGGCCCTGCGCGTGGCCCTTGTCGTCGAGCACGCGGATCAATGTGTAGGCGAGATCGGAAATCTCATGCGCGCCGGTGCCGGCATCGGGCCGCCGGACCTCGCCGGCTTCGGGGATCTCAATCGCGCTGAAATCCGGTTGGTCGCCCGGCCGCGCCGGCGGCACGGGGACATGCAGGGAAAGTTTCTGGCGATTGAGCATGGCTGGCCTTGGATGGGCGGGCGGAGAGTGGCGGGCAGATATCATCGCGCGCCGTGAGCCCGTCAAGCGGAAGAGCGAAGCGTTCTGCGAGTGAAGGGCACGGCAAGTTTCAAGTCGGCGACGAACAGCGCAAATTCGCGGTCCTTGTCCGCATCTTCGATACGCAGCAGATAGGAAGGATGCACGGTGATCAGCGCCTTGGCGCCGGCATCGAGATCGAACACGCGGCCGCGGCTGCGGCCGATGGTCATGGGTTTGCCGAACACGGCGCGCGCAGCGGTGGCGCCAAGCGCGATCACCAGCGCCGGCCGGATAATGGATCGCTCGCGTGCCAGCCATTGGTTGCAGGCCTTGATCTCGGCG
Organism: Rhizomicrobium sp.; assembly: GCA_036272695.1. GTDB lineage: Bacteria > Pseudomonadota > Alphaproteobacteria > Micropepsales > Micropepsaceae > Rhizomicrobium. Next base: position 9,806 of record DATAYG010000197.1, read on the forward strand.
GTGTCGGGTTTCTGATGCAGGCGGATCTTGCCGCGGCGTGCGAATTTGAAATGCTTCACCGCATTGGTGACATAGGCTTTGTCGCGGGCGATGCCGGCTTCGGCCAGGCCGCGATCGAGAATGCCGCCAGCCGGTCCGACAAAGGGCTTGCCCGCCAGATCTTCCTTGTCCCCGGGTTGTTCTCCCACCAGCATCAGCGGCGCATCGACGGGGCCTTCGCCGAACACGGTCTGCGTCGCCGGTAGCCATAGACCGCAGGCGCGACAACCCATCGCCGCCTCCCGCGCCGCTGCCCATTCCGCAATGGCTTCGTGCGTCTTCGGTAACTTGCTCATCACCGGTAACAACGCGCGATCCTGCTTTCCTCCCCGCTTTGCGGGGGAGGGAAGAATGGGAGCGTGTCTGTGCCCATCCCTCCACGAGCTTGCCGCCGATGCGGACTGTGCCGGCCGCATTCGGCGTGAAATTCCCTGAGAATGGTGCGGGCGGCGTGTTCGGTGCCGGTTGGTTCCCGGCTGCCAGCCGCGCGGCGCGCTCTTCGTTTCCTCTTCGCCTTCGGCGGCGCGGATGAAGCGGTCATACAGTTCCTGCCGCACCGCCTCGGTTTTCGCGGCCCGTTCGGCATCGAGTTCGCCGGGTCTCTTTTCACGCTCGCAGGAATCCCAGCCGGTCTCATCCCAGTCCCATTTCGTCGCGTCCGCTGCTTCGGGCTCCGAATTTCCCTGAGAATGTCACCGGCCTCTTCTGGATCCACTTCGGTGCTTAGCAATTCCCCCTCGTCCTTGAAATCGGATATCAGCCGGATGGCATCGCAGCGTGCGCTGGCGGCGGCGCAAACCAGCTCCCGAACGATCAGCCCATCATGGTTCGCGGTTTGGTGGTGGCGAAGGCTTCGGGCTCGGCTTTCAGACCGGCCTGGAGTCCTTCGCGGAAATGCTGGCGCAGTGATTTCCGCTTCCGTCTTGGGCGAGATAGCCCGCCGGCATCTCCCAGCGGAGTTCTTCAACGGGGTTCTGTCTGCGGCGCGTGCTGGTCATCTTCATCTCCTTGAACTGAGCGAGGTAACTTATAGACCAAACTGGTTATAAAATCAACCGATACAAAACGCTACCGGACGACTTCGAATGTGAAAATCTTCTTCGGCCGGGCCTGTGCGTCGCAAACGTCTGCACGCTCAAGCCCGATCACATCCTGCAGGGGGCGCCGGACAGCGGTCATATTGTCGATGATTATATCAACGACCGGCTGCCCGTTATTCCCCGCTTTGTCGCTTTCGGAAGTCACGTCCATCAGGCCGATTTCGGACCGCTGAACCTCTGGCTCAACACGCTGTTTAGGGTCTCACTGGTCTGGTTGACGGTGACGGGTTTCCTGCAATGGTGGATGCCCTCATGGTGCTCCTGCTGCCCATGTTCGGCCTGTCGGTAATCCTCGTCACGATCGGCGATCTGACAGTCCGCCGGGCCGCTTCCGCCGTCGGGGCGATTTGAAATCGAACCGTACTGGCACGCGGAGGCGTGGAATTTATTCACCACAAAGGACACGAAGAGCACGAAGAATAATTGCGCACTTCGCGCGACATATTCATTCGTTTCCTTTGTGCACTTTGTGGTGAAGCAATTTTTACTTCGTGTTTCACTTCGTGCCCATCGCGGGAATATGCTTCCCGGGGGTTTATTTCAATCCGGAAGGGCCCGAAATAGCAACAGAAAAAAGGCGGAGACGCTCATCGCGTCCACGCCTTTGATTGTTTGCGTTGCTCGCGCGTCCGGGCACGATTTATTACTTCCAGACGGCCGCGCCGAAGCTCTGCGTCCAGGAGGATTCGATCTGCTTCACGATAGCCGGCGGGAACGGGACGTAGTCCAGCTTCCGCGAATCGGCCTCGCCGTCGTGCAGCGCCCAGTCGAAGAACTTCAGGATCTCGCTGTTCTTATCGGCCGGATAGTCCTTGCGCATCAGGATGTAGGTCGCCGCCGTGATCGGCCAGCTTTGCGCGCCGGGCTGGTTGGTGAGGATGAGATAGAAATCCTGCACATGGCTGAAATCGGCATCGCTGGCCGCGGCCTGGAACGCCGACATGGACGGGGCGACGCGCTGGCCGGCCGCATTCTTCATCGCCATGTAGGTCATGTTGTTCTGCATGGCATAGGCATATTCGACATAGCCGATGGCGCCTGCCGTCTGCTTCACGTCGCCGGCAACGCCTTCATTGCCCTTGCCGCCGAGGCCGGTCGGCCACGACACCGACGTGTCGGAGCCCACACTGCTTTTCCAGTCGGGGCTGACCTTCTGGAGATAATTGGTGAAGTTGAAGGTCGTGCCCGAACCGTCGGAACGGTGCACCACCACGATCGCGGTATCCGGCAAGTTAACGCCCGGATTGAGCGCCTTGATCGCCGCGTCGTTCCATTTGGTGATCTTGCCGAGATAGATATTGGCGAGCGTCGGTCCGTCGATCGTGAGCTGCCCCGGCTTGATCCCCGCAAGGTTCACCACCGGCACGATGGAAATCACCACGACCGGAAACTGGGCGAGATTGTTCTTCGCGAGGTCGTCATGCATCAGCGGCTTGTCGGAATTGGCGAAGTCGACCGTCTTGGCCTCGATCTGCTTGATGCCGCCGCCTGAGCCGATCGATTGGTAATTCACCGCGGTGCCGGTCTTCTGGTTGTAGTGCTGCGCCCAGATCGAAAGCACCGGATAGATGGCCGTTCCCCCGGCTCCGTTCAGCGATACGGCACTGGCCGGTGACGCCGCGACCGCGGCACACAAGGCCAAAGCCGTAAGATATCCTCGAACCATGTGTCCCTCCTGACGTCCTGGTTTCCCCACGATACCTGAGCCGGTACCTGCTTCATGCGACAAAAAAATGACAGACGCGTCGGCGTATGCCATAAAGCTCTGTCGGGGGTTGACTTACACCGGCAATAAGCCCCAGTCGCTCGGCCGCGACAGGGTGCCGCTCCGCAGGAGTGTGGCCCTGGACGCGCAGAACCGCGATTTCGCCGATGGATGCAGTTTGGCGTGGAATCCTGACTTGATTGACTGTGCGGGATTCTGAAAATCTAGGAAGCTCCGGCGCCATTTTGCCATCCCATAATCAACCGGGTTCGCACATATGGAGAATTCAAGCAGCAAGGACGCGCTGAGCTTCCGCGTGGGGCTTATCGAGCGGGCGGTAGCCGAGCAGGGGCGAAGACTCGAGGAGTTGATGCACGCCCTCAGTGACGATGAACCCAGCGACCGCCGCGTGCCGGAGAAGATCCTCGTCGAACCGGCCTCGGTTTCGCCGTTCGCGTCCGGCTTTCACTTTCACGAGCATGATGCTGCCGGACGCGCCTATCGCTGGACCGGCCGCGGCGACTTCTTCGAGCTGCGAGTCCCGATGAACCGCAATGTCAACTGGACATTCGAGATGGAGCTGCGCGGCAACGAGCATGTCAGCGTCGACCCGCTGCGCTGCTTTGTCGATTACATCGAGATCCCGGTCTCGTTTGGCGGACCGAGCTGGCTTGCCACGGGTCGAATTCCGGCAAAACCGCTGGCCACCCATGCCGTGCTGACGTTCTATCTGCCCGGTCATTTCATCCCCAGCAAGCTGGACCCGAAATCGGTCGACCACCGCAGGCTGAGTGCCGTATTCTACGGACTGAAACTCGCGCCTGCGGGCGATGCAAAATAGCGCGATGAGAGTCCTGCAGCGCGCGCCGCGCAAAGCGCTCATACTTTCGCCGGTCGCCTCCCATCCGCAGGATTTCGGCAATCGGCGGCGCGTCTACCAGACCTGCGAGTTTCTCTGTCAGCAGGGCTACGAAATCCACTTCCTGCTTTATCCGATGGAGCCCGACTGGATGGCGCGCGTGCAGGATGCAGCGCGCGACATGCGCAGGGAGTGGGACAGTTTTCAGGTCATTCCCGCCTCGCGGCCGTTCCCGCTGCAGAGCCCGGCCATCGGCGAACATCACACGATCGACGAATGGTGGGACCCCACGATCGGAACACATCTGTCGTGGCTGTTCGAGCGCGAGCACTTCGACCTGTTCGTAGTCAACTATGTCTTCATGTCGAAGGCGCTCGAATATGCCGGCCTGCGCACGGTGAAAGTACTGGAAGCTCACGACCGCTTTGCCGGCCGCAAGGAACTTCTGCTCCGGCTCCATGCACGTATCGAATCCTTTTATACGACCGAAAGCGAAGAAAAGATTGCACTCGACCGCAGCGACATTGTGATCGCAATCAAGGAAAGCGAAGCTGAGTTCTATGCCAGCCTGACGGATCGCGAAGTCATTTCGGTGCCGTTCTGGCAGGATCAACCGCCCCGGTCGCGCCGCCCCATGGAAGGAAATGCTGACGTCCCTCTGCGCGCGGGCTTCATCGGCGCGCTCAATGTCGTCAATGTCGCAAACATGGAGGCTTTTCTCGCGGAGTTCGAGAGCCGGCACGACATCGCGGCGGCGCCGCTGCTGTTCGATATTGCGGGCGAGGTCTGCGAATTCCTCGACACCCGGCATCCACAAGTGAGGCTGCTCGGCCGGGTGGAAAGTCTCGACGAATTCTATGACAGCCTCGACGTTGTCGCGGTTCCCATGACGCTGTCGACCGGACTCAAGATCAAGACGGGCGAAGCGCTGGCCTTCGGCAAGGCCGTCGTCGCAATGGATGACGGCTTTGACGGCTTTCCGGCAGTTGACGAATTCCACACTCTCGATTCTTTCGCGGCGACGTGCGCCGCCCTCGTCGCGCTTGCCTCCAACCGGCCGCGGCTTGCGAAACTCGAATGGCGCAGCCGGATAAGTGCGTTGCTCGCGCGCCGCCGCAAGGAAGCGGGCTATCGCAAGCTTGCTGCCGCGATATTACGCGTCGAACCGAAGATTTTGTTCGTCACCGACCTGCCTGTTTTCGAAGAGGGGAACGCGCAGGTCGAGCGCCTCGCCCAATGGTGCCAGCTCTGTACCGGCGTGGCGGCGACCATGATCGGTTACCTGGGTGAAGGCGTCCCCACGGCACCGCGGCCCGAACTACTGGAGGTCGAAATCGTCGCCATGGGCGACGACAGCGCGCCACAGGATTCCGCGAATTCCGCCTGGGACAAACTCGCGCGGCGGTACAACATCATCGAGGTCGTCCTTTCGGTCGACGGAAGCCTGGCGCCGCAGCTTCTGCAGATTGCTCGCAGTCACTGTCTCCGCGTCATACTCGATACCTGGCGTTCGGCCCTGGCAGCGACCACGCTCACAGAGACCGCGCTTCCCGTGCCCGATTACTGGCAGGATTGGGAGCAAGGTACGGACGTGCTTGTTTCCGCGACCGCCCTGCGCTACCGGCCGCGCCTGTTCGAGGGCTGGCGGGCCAAACGCGCGGAAGGTTCGCTGGCCATTCTCTGCGGGCCGGATAGCAAGGACAGGAACGGTGTCGAAATCCTGATCGATGGCATTACAAATATTGAACCCGAAGCCCTGACGCTGGCCGCGGCGCCGGATGCGCCATTCGAACGGGATTTCTTCGCCCGCCTGCTTGCAGGACGGCGTCCCCGGCTGTTTTTTGCGATTGGAAGAAACGCGGCCGCGCATGCGCTCTGCGAAGCGATCGGCATCATATTCCGTACGCCGTGCCTGCATTTTTCGGACGCTGACCTCCCTATCCTTCTCCAGACGGAGGACGGAATGCCGGTACTTTGCGAAACCTATGCGGACATCGCCCGGCACGCCGGCGATCCGGAGCGTCTTGCCGAGATCCTGCCAATCCATCGCAGCGATACGGGATGGAACATCTACAAGGAACGCCTGATCGACCGGCTTGCGTCAGCAGACCGCCGGGCGGCCGGTTCAGCCTCCGATGGAATGGGGCGATGACGGAGCAGCGTGCTCACATCCGCGACATTGATGATGCGTAAGGCCGCGTCTGCCAGCGAGCAACCAACCGGGCATGCAATATGCCCGACGGGGCGAAGCCGGGCCAGAACCGACGAGCCAGCAGGAATTCTACGCAACGGCGTTTATCGAAACCAAGTTTGTGCGTGAAACGACCATGTGCAGCCCAGCGAACGACAGATGAGCAACGGAAAACCGGCGTTCGCACGACTCCGGCCGAAACGGGCATCCGGCCTGCCTCGCCCGCAAATCTGCTTCCTTATCGCACGGCCCCGAAGCGGAGCGACCGTCTTCAACAGAATGCTGGGGACCAATCCCGACGTCATGAGTTTTGGCGAAATCTTCAGCGAGTCCAATCCCCGATCGTATTATTCCTTTCTGCAACAACGCGTAGCGGATGAACCCGGCGCCGTCGTCCCCAGCCGCGCCACCGACAATTTCATGCGCTACATGGAACACTGCAAACATCAGGCGCTTCAGACGAACTCGTCCTGCGAACTGCTGCTCCTCGGCGTCAAGTACGATCAGGCGCATCTGGTGTGCGATCCCTGGTGGAAGCTCGGCCAGCTCCCCAAGCTGTTCTTCCTCATGCGGGACGTCCCATGGAAGGTGATTGACATCCATCGACGCAATGCCGCACGACTCTGCATCTCGAACAGAATCGCGGTAGCCACCCGAGTTTATCATTTGAATCCCCGGACGTCCGAGAGGCCCCAGATGGCGAAAATCCGCGTCGATCCTGCCGAACTCGGGCGGGACATCGAAGCGACCCAATGGGCCTACGAGGTGGTGACGCGCCATTTTGCCGGGCGTCCCGAATACAAGAGAGTCTATTACGAGGAAATGTTTGATTCCTCGGGAGAGTTTTCCCGGCCATTCATCGCCGAGATTTCCGCTTTTCTCCAGGTACGGGACGTGTTCGACGCCAGGCCGAAACTCAAGAAGGTGCTCGTCGAGGATATTTTCAACTATATCGAGAACGAGGACGAAGTCCGGCAGATGATCGAGAGACAGACCGCGCCGGACTGATCTCAGCCCACGCGGCCGCCGAAATATCCCGGAATACCGTTCAGTTCGAGCGTATGGCGCCACAGGGAGAATGTACTTGCCTTCCGCGCCGTCACGCATGCGCGCCGGAGTTCTTCCGGCGTCTCGAGCGCTTCGACAACGAGGTCCGAAAATATTCCCTCTTGGGGCACGGCAGTCCGGACCACCGAAAAACCGCCGTCGATCAGGCGTTGCGGGAGCCGGCCCTCCGCGAGGGGCTCATCGGTCGCCTCCCTGTCGAGATCGGTAACGATCTCGACCACCAACGTACCATTCATCTGCAGTGCCGCGTTCAGACGCCTGATCAGTGCAGCGGCACGATTCTCTGGCATGCCCGGCGGCGTGACGAGCAGAACAAAATCAAAGCTCGCCATGCGAAGTGCGGTTCCATCGGCGTCCCGCAGTTTCGGCTCCAGAAAGCCCGCCGGCGTCATTTCCGTGATCGATTCCGGCTCCCATCCGAACAGGGTGGACAAAAGTTTCGCCGTTGGGGCCGGACGAGGGCTGATCACGATGGCGCGGTGGCCAATCTGGCCCAGCGGCGCGGTCCCGCAGCGCCACCACACTCGGCCATCCGCCGCTTCGGTCGCCGCCGATATCGATGGCCCGGCCTGTCGTATGCTCCGGGCCACGTCCTTCGGATGCGGAAAATGCTGCACAAAAAGAGGTCCGCGGCGTGATTGCGGCCGGTCGGCGCTTTTCCGGATTATGTTGGAATAGCGTTGGGCAACTGATCTGATGCCATGGTGCGAATTGGCATAGGCTGCGGCGCGCTGTGACATGGCCGTCCGCAGCGGCGCGTTGCTCAGGAGTTCCTGCAATTTCGCGGTTACGGAAGCCTGGGTCGCGTCGTCCCAGGGGACTTTCGCAACGACCGAGTCGGGCAACTCGCCCATCGGTCCGTTGTCGAGGACGAGGACCGCCGCACCCATGCCCAATGCCCGGATGAGCGTTCCCGAGCTTTCGCCGCCGCTCGGATGACGCAGGTTGGACACGATGTCGCTGGCACGAAGGTACTGGAAAAAACGCATTTCATCGACGTAGCCGGTGCAGGTGGTGACGTCGCGGAGGGCGCAGGCATCGATATCCGCATCGACATCATATTCCCTGGGCCGCTTCTCTCCCGCCAGCACGAGCCGGAATGGAGGCACCCTGGAGCGCAGCTGCGACAGCGCGTGTAACAACAGGGGAATGCGCTTGGCGTAGCTGAAGAACCCCAGCGCACTGACGATCAGTTCTTGACCGGGAAGACCGAGCTGCTTTCGGGCCTCGGCCTTGCTCAGGCCGGCAAATTCCTCCACGACCGGTGTAAGGTGATGGGGAACATACCACACCGGCGTGTGCGGAACCCGCGCGGCAACCTTGTATTGGGCATAGCGCGAATGCGCTATCACGCCCGTCGCCGCCTCGAGCACGTCCCCGTTCAGGGTCAATTCATAGGTCGCGAACTGCCCCCGGTTCTCTCTTTCGTATTGCTCGCGCACGCCCTTTGAGCCCAGCAGGCCATATTCGAGCTCGTGTGCGCCCGGGTAACCTTCGGGCTCCCGCCAGCCTATCATGGAGGCATCGTGGAGATAATTCAGGACATAATCGTGCAGAACCACCAGCCCGGGCGCCACCGAGATCAGATCAAACATATAACAGTGATCGGGGTTGTTCCCGAAGTGATAGACTTTGGGCGCCGTCTCGAAGAATGAGCGGTGCTTGCGGAACTCGGACGCAAGCAGGACCCTCGGTCCAGCAGGAGAAATGATCGGTTCCGGCGCGTCGTCTGCAATAACGAGAGTGACGTCGAACTCGGCGAGGTGATAGGGCATCAGTTCGGCGACATAGGCCGCGATGCCGTTTTTGGCAGAGGGGTAAGGCGAGACGATCACGAGCGGCGGGCGCTCGTAAGGGTTCGGGGCGACAAACCCCGCCGGGATGGAGCTTTCCGTCATGGGCGCGTTTCCAGCATGGTCCGGCTTCGATCACCATCATGCTTGGTCGTGTCAACGAGTTCGGACCAGAATGAAAGAAAGGCCCGGACCTGCGAGCTGCGGTACGAGAGGAATATTTCCCGCGCAACATGTGCCTCTTCCGCCAGTCTCGACGGCTCGCGGGCAAGCAGAACCAGCCGGTCGATGACTGCGGACATATCAGTCAGCTGATGGCCGGGATGGTTCGAGACGATGCCCGCCATCGCATCGGAAGTGGCGACCAGCGGTCTTCCGAAGCTCAGCGCCTCGAGAGATTTCATCTTGAGCCCCGTACCTCCGAGCATCGGGTTGATAACCACGTCCACGGATCTGTAGAAATCAGCAACCGAATCCACGACGCCGTGAAGGGAAAATGGCTGAGGCCCTTTTCTGAGCGCATCGCAGACCTGGCCGGCTACCTGAATGTCGACTCTGTCGTGGATTTCCGGAATCATGTCGGCGGCCTGGGCAAACGCCCGCATGCAGGCGACATTGAACGGGTTGCCGCTGCCGAGATATCCCACCTTCAGCCGGCCCGAGCCGGCCTGCCCGCGAGCGGGAAGGAAGTCCGGCGGCGACAGAAAACCGATGGAGCGCACACGGGCGTTTGTCCTTTCCCGCAGCACCGATGCCTCGGAATCTTGTATTGCTATGACGAAATCGGCGCGATCAAGACCGGTGGTTTCCTGGTCCACCGAGGTGTGGAACCATTTGGGATCGAGACCGATCTCGGCAAATCTTTCCGCCCGGCCGCCGAAAATATCGTGGGTGTCGATAATGCGAACGACGGATCGCGGCAACGCCTCGAACGCTTTCGAATACCAGGCGTAGTTCACGATGCAGAAGTCGAAATCCTTCCTTTGGCAAATCCTCGCGATCGCCCCGGAAATCCGCTGGTCATACCAGTCGTCGATCGCATAATGCTTCACCAGCGTTCGGCGGTTGGAAAACCCCTGGGTGAAGAGCACCTCCACATCGCCCCAGGATTCGCGCATCTGCTGTGCCGCGGCCGCGCTAAGGCCATCGGCCACATAGTAGAGCATTGTGAGTTCGGCGCCCACGCACTGCAGCGCACGGCACATTTCGAGAATTCGCTGGCGGTTGCCCTGAATAGGCGGATGCGTTGGCGTGGGCGTGAACACCAGCACGTTGACCGGCCGGGCCGGAACGGAGACGTCGGCTATACGCATGGTGTGATCTGCACTGAACTGATGTTCATCCTGAGAATCCGCTGATCCGAGCCTGCCTGGCGGACGGAGCCGGGATTGATGAGATCGACCTCGGCATAGCCCTTGTATTCCGCTGGACTAAGCCACCCGGAAAAACTCACGGAGCCATTGTCGGAGCCCTGCACCGACACCGCGGACTCCCGGCCTTCCACGATCGCGCGACACCCGCTCAATCCACCTGGCGTGCGGCACGCCATGACCACGAACTCGAAATTGTAGGCGCCCGGAAAGGAACAGGGAACGGCCATGCGCGCGCCGGCGCCCGGTCCCAGCCAACGCCACGAGGTTCCGCCATCGGATTCGACCGGATAGCAATTGCTGCGCACTGCTATATCCGCGGCGCCAAAACGGCGGTGAAGCTCGGGAGGAGATTTGGCGTGCAGTCCAAACAGCTCGCTGCTCTGGCGCTGCCGAGGGATGGCGCTTCGGTCCAGCAGGCGCCCGCTCACGATCTGTCCCTGTTTTCTCATCCTGTTTTCCAGGTGAAACCGCCGCAGGATCGTCGCGAATTTTTCGGAGGGAACTGCAATACATCCGAAGCCCAGTTCATCGGACTCCGTTTCCGTCTCCAGAAGGCGGGATATTGCGATCATATCGTAGCCTTGGTCGCGCAAGGCACCACGCAACAGATCCTGCTCCGGAGCATCGGGCAAATAGAGCGAAACAATCGGCCGGTCCCGGGTCAGCACATCGGTCGCGCCTTCGATCTGGTGCAATGTAAGCAGCGAATCGCCGAAATTTATGAAGCTGACCGGCCTCCGTCCCCTCCGCCATGCGTCCATGCTTCGCGTCGGTGCGGATCCGGCGCAAAGCGCGTAACCTTTAAACATATTGTGGTTATCATCGATGCGCATCGAGCCGTCGGTACGGCCAAAAAGAACCGGATCATCGATGACATCGGCCGGCCTTACCGGTGGCCTGCGGTCCCACTGGCGCGTGCGGTAGGATAACAGAGACGGCGAACGAACCAGAGTGCTCTTCAAAGATTCGGCTGCATCCGAAGCGACGCAATCGAAAAACGACCCGCCGATATCGATGGAGACTACATCGCCCGGAGGCTGACCGGCGAGTGCCATCTCCACGAAGCGCGCGACTTGGCCGAACGTATCGGCGAAACGGACAGCAGCGTTCATGTTGATCTGTCTTTTTGCTTGGACCGCTCCGTTCGGACGGACCGCGTCAGACGTTTGGTGTTTCCGCCACACCCACTGCGACACAGCGGACCGCGATGGTGAGCGGGCGCCTGTCCTGATTCAGTCCGAGTTCCAACGGCGATTTCACGGATTCCTTTGGAAAACTTATGCGCAGCATCAGTTTCCCATTTCTCGGGAAACGCGGAGTACAGCTTCCTTCAAGGCTGAAAGCCGGAGTATCGCCGTCGCGCCTGGCGATCTTTGTCACAACGGGCTCGCCGTCGAGATGAAGCTCCAGCTGAGACACAACTTCCGGAACCAGCGGAATGATTTCCGGAATTTTTATTACATAGGAACTCGCGGGGCGGATGACTAGCGGCACTTCCCCCCATTCTCCCATCCAGCAGATTCCACCCCGCTCGCCAGCCTCGACGTCGTGCCATCCCCCTTCTACGCCTTCCAAGCCGAGGTTGATGATGGACAGCTCGGCCGGCCGCAGACTGATCTGCGATGGTGCGCGGCCGGGGGCAAACAGCGTCATCTCCCAAAGCGCGAGATTCCCGGTGGGCCGGGAAATATCCAGGAGATAGTCGATGCCAAGCCCCGACCGGTGCGAACCTTCGGGCGCCTGGATCATGTTCCCGGTAAATGTCCACTCGCCGCCTTCCATTATGTCAAACCGGCCGCTCAGGGGTTGTCCGTTAAACCGTACAACCATCCCGTTGAACTCGGCCGCATGTCTGGCACCGCCACCGAGCAGAACGACCGACACCCTGTCCGAGGTCAAGCCTTCGAGTTCGATGCCTCCCGCGCCCTCGATCGACACACCCTCGGCGCCGTCGATCCATTGCAATCCGCCGGTGAGCCGCAGCGAACTACGAACTCTCAGATCGTATTTCATCAGCGGTGCCGACCGTGCGACCGCACCGAAAGCGGCTGCTTGCGGCACGGGCACGTCTTCGATCACGGGCTCTTCTTCGATTGCGGTTATGGCGTCCGCGTCTATGGCCGGAATTTGGCGGGCGATCATGATGAGCTGGCGGCGGATTACCGCCATTTCCTTTTCCACGGAATCGCGATGTACGCCCAGCAGAAGGTCGAAAGGATCCAGCAGCTTTGCCGCCAGCTTTCTCTCCAGGTCTGCCGGATCGATGCGTGACTTGCTGTTCTCGTGCCGACTTTCGAGCAGTTGAAGGCGATCGGAAATCGCGACCAGCGTCCTGCCGAGAGAGGCCGCGTCGGAAGGCCCGAACAGAATCGGAGAGCCCGGCAATTGGACCCGGCCCGGGCCCACGGTTATCGAGAATGCATGGAGCTGCCCGTCCAGAGAATTCCCCGGAAGCGACATCCGGAAACGGTAAACCGTTGCCGACACGCCGGCCCCAATTGTTTCAGTCGCCTGCTCCAGCGCCGTCTGGTTCGCAATTACCCGTTCACCATCCCACAGGGTCACGACAGGGCATTCGTGCGGATTGTGCTTGTTGACCACCCAGCCGCGGATCATGCCGTCGGCGACCCCGGTAACTTCGCCTATATATTGCGAACCGATCAGCAGATGATCGCCCTCTTCAAGCGTCGAAATCGAGACCGGAGGTGACAGCTCGGTTTCCGTGCCGCGGATCACGGCTCGCACCTTCCACGGAGGCGGTTCGACCGGCAACCGATTGAGCTTGATTTCAAACCGATGCATGCCGTTGCCGCGGCGTGCTTTTGCCAATTCAATATCGAACCGGTCGGCGCTGCCCTGACCTACGAGAACGTCACCGGCATAGAGTTCGATTTCCAGCGGATCGTAGGGGCGGCGGACATCCCAAGCCCAACCGACAATGGACCCGTTATCGATTCCGCCGACCGCTCCCTCGATCTCGGCAGGTGCCGGCTGCGGATTCGTCGCGGTTCCCTCGGCAGCAGGCTCTTTTTCGGGGGCGGCTTCAGGCGGCAGTCCGCCCGGCCCGCGTGTTTTCCATTGACGCAACATTTCGCCCCTGAACTGGGATTGGAGAAGCCCATCATAGGGGTGCGCAACTCAGCTTGCCAATAGGCAAGGATGGAAGCGAAGCGGACAATGCTGCTATCTCAGCGGCGTCGCTTGCGCAGCACGTCAAAAATGAAGGATTTTGAGCTCCGCAGGTGACGCATCTAGACTTATGGGAAAAATCCGATACTAGGACCTTGAGGATGCTGAAAACGGCGGGACCCGACAACAAATGCAGCTTATCGGATTAATTCTGCCGGGCGTCGGGCATCGGATTTCTCCGGCCTGTCAGCCCCGCGATTGCCAGGGAAGTTCGATGCACGAATACTCGCCTGCGCTTCGGCAGCCGAAATCGGCGGGTTTCCTGAATGCGTCGAAAGCTTCTCCGCCCTTCCCCACCTCGTGGCGGCGCGCGCACTAGCTTGTCGCGGGATCGATCGTGTCGGTAGTCATTCATGCGGGTCTCAAGAAGTGCGGGTCGACGTCTATCCACCAATTCTTGAGCAGTAACAGAGACGTCCTGCGGACCGTCCAGATCGATTATCCCGGCCCCGGCCGGCCCGGCACCAACCTGGCTCATGAATTCAACACAGGGACCTTCGATACCGCTGGAACATTGGCCCAACTTGCCAAACGTCACGCGCAGCGCCCGGATTGGACGATGGTGCTTTCATCGGAGATGCTGGAGCGCGTCTCGGTCGAGGAGATCGCATGTATACAACGTGCATTCGTCGGTGCAAGCCAGCCTGTGAAGCTTACCGTCATGCTGATCATTCGCAACCTGGCGAGCCTGCTTCCCTCAATCTATGCACAAAGGGTCAGAAACGGAAAGTCGACACAGAATTTCGACGAGTTCTTCCAGGCGACGGTCGGAGAGCCGCGGTTGCAGTTTTTCCAGACTGCGTCCAGATGGGCGGAAATTTTCGGCTGGAGCAGTCTCAGAATTCGCGTTCTCGAACGCAAATCGCTGCTGAACGGCGATCTGTTCGATGATCTGCTTTCGGTGCTTGGTTGCGGACCTGCACCTGCGGGAAACCTGCCACTCAAACGGCCGGAATTCTCCAACGTCGCCCCGGGTTGGAGGGTGATCGAGGCGCTGCGCGCGTTGCGCCGGGATGCGCACGGACTTCCACCCGGGCATCCCCTGGTGAGGCTAAGGCCCCACGAGAACAAACTGCGGGGCTTTGGCGGTGCTGCTGCACGAATTGGCGAACGACATGGCTGGAACAATGATCGGGGGCGTTATCTTAGCCGGCAGCAGGCGGACATCTGTCGCCAGATTTACGTCTCCAATGTCGAGGCGCTGAACCAGCATCTGCCGGACGCCCTCCCGTCAAATCCGGTCTGCACGGAGGTTCCGGAGCGCGAATACCTGCCGGGAGCGGAGCATATTCCTGCGCGCGAATTGCGCGCATTTTACGACGATCTGGCAAAGGCGTTTTCGGGCGCGCGACAGAGAAAGGAAAGGCCGAAGCGGCATTTGCATGGCCTGTCCTGATTCCCTACAGGTTCCCTCAAGCGCAGACCGCATGAATGCGCCGACAAATCGGCGAAAAAGATCGGGCCTCCACGTGCGAAGAGGCGCCCCGCGCGCGGCAGGAGCAAAGCAATTGATTGTGCGAATTCCGGACGAATATTATCCGACCCGGCGGGGTATTCGGCATCCGGTTCGAGAGCGTAACCATCCGACATCTGCGGCAACCGCATTGGCAGGGGCAGCAATATTATGAACCGTCGCGCGCTCGTCGCAACCCATCACAAAACGGGCACGACATGGATGATTGCAACGTTTCGGGAAATCAGCCGCAGGCTTGATATTCCATACTTGAATGCGGTCAGCAAGCCGAAAGCGGAAATCCGCAAGACGACGACGCCGCTGATCCTGTTTCACGGTCATGGATTTAAGGGCCATTCCAAATTACTCGCCGATACGGAAGTCCGTATTTTTCATCTCATCCGGGACCCGCGAGACGTGGTCATTTCAGGGATGCGCTTTCACCGCGTCGCCAGAGAAACCTGGCTACATAATCCAAAGAACAAGTTTGACGGACTTAGCTATCAGGCAAAACTAAACAGTCTGCCCACTGACCGCGAAAGGTATCTCTTCGAGATGAAGCATGTCCGCAGCATTGGTCATATGATGAATTGGGATTACGGGTTGCCGAACTGCTTCACCTGCAAGTATGAGGATCTGATTTGCGATACGGACACGGAGATGTTTGCAAAGATCGCAAGTCACCTCGGGTTCTCCGACGGCGAAGTGGACATCTGCCGCGAATGTTTCTGGCGGCACCACATTTTCGGTGGCATGTCCGAGGAGAAGCTCAACCGGAAGAGGCATGTTCGGGCCGGCGACGCTCGTCAGTGGCCGGCGATTTTCGACCGCGAAATGGGAGAGGAATTCATGCGTTGCCACGGTGAAGCTTTGGTGCGGCTTGGCTACGAGGTCGACGATTCCTGGATCGGGTCGCTTCCGAGCCGCTGCCAATGAGGTCGACCGCCTTCGGGAGTCCCAGAATGCCGGATCCTTTTCCAAGAACCGGACCCGCAGGAATTTGTAATTCGTCAAAGCGGGGGGGCGAGCCCCTTGAACTTCTGTCCCCACAATGCATTGCTGTTACTGGCTGTCCTGCCTGCTCATATTGCTCTAATTTCCGGAGCCGTTAATGCCTTTCGTGATAATAGCGTCGCCTCGCACGGGTTCGTCCCATCTCGTCACCACACTGGGCGGACACCCCGATATCTTCTGCAACGGCAATATCTTCAAGCGCAAGACTTTGCCGTTATTCTGGCCACGCAGCGAACTGGGGCGGGCGAAGAAGCAGGAACTCATGAAGTTGCGCCGGGCGGATCCCGAGGCATTCCTGAAGACAATACTCGACCACACTTTCGGAAAGCCGATCGCCGGCTTCAAGATTTTCGAGGGGCAGCAGAACGATATTCTGTCCAAGGTCATCGCGGACACGTCATTCAGAAAACTGATTCTCATTCGCAAGAATGCGCTGGCAAATTATTCCTCGCGGCTTTTGGCGAAGCAAACTCACGAGTATTCTGTCGCCGCGAACAGACAACCGTCCGCCAAGGCCGACCAACCGGAAGAACGTCCCAAGGTAGCGTTTGAAGCAGAGGAGTTTGCCCGTTTCCACGAAAAATTCGTGGCTTACTACAGGGGTGTAATGGACGAATTGCGGGCACGACGCCAAGATTATTATGTAATCGGATATGATGATATCAATGAGCCACGCCTACTCTCTGCTGTGCTCGGTTTTGTCGGAGCCGACACAAGGAAAACCCCGGAGGTCGAATCGCAATTTCGACAGCTCACAAAGCAGGGGCCGAGTTCCATTGTCTCCCGTTTTCAGAATAAGGAGGCCGTTCTCGAGTTCCTGACCCGAAATAACTTGCTGCACTGGGCGCATGAAGGCAGTACATATCTCGATAAATTGGATATTCCAGACGCGGGCGGAGAGCCGGGTGCGGCGTCGATTCCGAGTTCGGATCTCGCCTTGGCCGGCTGACCGCTTTCGATTCTGATTTTTATACAACGTCCCTCGAAATGGACTCCAATCACCCAGGGTCATTGGGTTATGGAAAGGGCCTCCCGCAGTTCTAATCCGCTGTTCTCATGCCCGTTCCGGACCACTCATATCCGAAAAATTTCATGAGCTCCTGATCAATTCGATCCCGGATGAATGCCATATCGTCTGGAAGGATGCCCTCCGCGATATCCTGTGTCAGGTATTTTTTCTGGTACTCCTCAAAAGTCATGTCATCCCCCTTGGTCGATGAAAGAGACCACACGAACTTCTTGCGAACCGGAATCAGATGCGCCCCAACCTGCTTCAGAAACCACCTGGGACGCATCAGTATCTGCTCGTACGCC
The DNA here is from genome assembly GCA_036272695.1 of Rhizomicrobium sp. Lineage (GTDB taxonomy): Bacteria > Pseudomonadota > Alphaproteobacteria > Micropepsales > Micropepsaceae > Rhizomicrobium. Next base: position 26,904 of record DATAYG010000197.1, read on the forward strand.
AGAACTATATTCTTGCTGGAACAGTCCGCAAGATCGCGGAACGCCGCATTCTTCAGATTCCAAAGCTCGACAGCGCCGACGCGATCACGGCCAGGAATATTGTCGCGCGGCGTGAGATGCCAGTCGTGGCGGATGAACTCGGAAAAATTCTTGGGCGCTTTCTCGACAGGATTGTAGGGGCGCCTGACCAAGGACTTGAGCCAAGGAACGGGATGCTTGGCTACCCCCACGAATAGTGTGTAGCCGCCGTGCGGAGCCGCTGCTATCTCGGCCTTCGGAGGCACGCCATGTTTCCAGCCGAAATCCGAACTCATCGTGCGGGCGCAGTCGAGGTCCACCACCGAACTGCGAAACGGACCAGCCTGTTCCCGAGGCAG
>DATAYG010000198.1:0-7222 GCA_036272695.1 Rhizomicrobium sp.
GTCTTGTCATCGGGCCCTGCCTCCATCGGATCCGGATAACGCTTCAGCAAACTGCCGACGAACTGAACGATTTCCACTGCAGGCGGCTTTGCCGGCAATTGGTGGAATTCGTCTACGCGGTGGAGAAATGCTGAAGAACCAGGCAGAAGTGCAAGCGCTGGAATCCAGCACCAGAAATTTGCGCTCATTCGGTCGTCCCTCCCGCTGCGTCTCAAGAATCAGTGACGTTGTTACGACTGTATCGCATGATCAGTTGCGTGCAGAACATAAGTTGAAACAAATATGGTCGAAAGAACGAAATTGTAACGCCCCATGGCAAGAGGCCCTGTTGGGACGAAGAGAAAAGCCGCCCCTGGCGAAGGCCGAAACCGGGCATTCGAGGCAAAGCGTTGGGACCGGATTAACCCGACGCCCAAGTTGGAGGGACACGCCACCCGCAAGAATGATACTATTCGTGGTTTGCAGGAGAATGATCGCATGAAGGGATTGCTTTTGGCCGGTGCCGCCTCGGCCATGGCCTTCGTCACACAGTGCGCATACGCCCAGAATGGGCCGACGGCGCTGCGGATCACCACGACGAGCTGCCCCGGCGGCACGCAGGGTGCGGCCTATGCCGGGTGTACGATTGAGGCTGAAGGCGGGACACCGCCATACACGTTTTCGTACGACATAAGCGACAAGTATCCGCCGCTGCCCGAGGGCCTCTCGATCGATCAATCCAGCGGAGTCATCAGCGGGACCCAGATCGGCGGCCAGGGCACCTACATTCCGCTCCTCATCGTGACGGACAGCACCAACGCGCAGGCGAGCCAGCAGATCTCATTTGCGATCAACGGAGAAAACACGTTCCTGGCGCAGATCTTCCCGTCCGATTCCATTTTCCATCACCGGGTGGACCAGGCGACGACCAAATTGCCCGTCGACACCTCGCCCGCGGCGCCGATCTATTCCGGCTATCTTTCGGAGACGGTAAAGCCGTTCTTCGGCACCGAGTACGCCTCTTTTCCCAACGGGATACCGGCGCTCTCGGTGCCTTATAGTCAGCCCGACGTGCCGGTGAAGACAACGGTCTACCAGCACTATTTCAAATCGGGGCCAATTCCCGCGAACGCGCCGGTGGAAGGCACCAGCCAGTCGAACGGCGACCGGCATGTGCTGATCTGGCGTTCGGGCGGCGGGGGTACCAATCCGGCGCTCTATGAGATGTGGCAGGGGATTTACAAGAACCCCGGATGGACGGATTCCTCCAACGCGCTGTGGCCCGACACGAACGGCGACGCGTTGACGAAACAGGGCAAGGGCACCTCCGACGCGGCCGGGCTGCCGGTGGGGCCGTTGCTGGTGAATGCCGACGAGGTGATCGGCACGGGCACGGCGCAGGCACCCAACGGCACCGTGCAGCACCCCATCAGGTTCACACTCAATCACATGCTGAACTACTGGGTGTGGCCTTCGACCGAGTCGGCCGGCGTCGGCAGCTGCACGAAGAAGAACGGCCAAGCGATTCCGACCGAATCGGAAATCTCCCAGAAGCACCCGCCCGCCACCTGCTCGATGACCGGGCCGGCCGGCGAAATCTATCGGTTGAAAGCCTCGGTGCAGACGCCCTCTTGCGCCGCGACCAGCCCGCAGGCAGCGATCATCATCCAGGGCTTCCGCGACTACGGCATCATCCTCGCCGACAATGGCGACAGCGGCGGCCTGATCGGCACCCCCGACGCGCGCTGGAACGACGACGACCTCTCCTGCATCACCAGCCTCATCCTCGACGATTTCGAGCCGGTGAACGTGTCCAGCCTGATGGTGAAGAACGACAGCGGTCAGACGAAGGAGTGAAAAATCGGGGCGCCAGATTCTCGGGCGAAACTAGCTTTGCCCGTCATTTGACGCGATGCCATAATAGCGCCGTGCACTGAGAATGGCGAAGCATGGTACATCCCGAAACTGGTGAGAAGCTGACGCGCGGCCTGCGCCCGATGACGGTGCGCTATGGCGGGCTCTCGCGTACCGTCGACGTGCCCGGCTGGTATCCGGCGCAAGAGGACAGCGACGGCGTACTCGAAGGCGCCGATATGGACCCCATCGACGAGGCCCTGCGCGAACTAAAAGCCGAGGTTTCGCTGAAGCCCGCCGAAGTGCGCGCGATCCGCCTGCGCCTCAAGCTCTCCCAACGCAAAGCCGGCGAAATCCTGGGCGGCGGCCCGCGCGCCTTTCAGAAATACGAATCGGGCGAGGTTCTCGTGAGCAAACCCATGGCGCAACTCCTCCGCCTGCTGGACCGTGATCCAAGGCGGCTTAAGGAATTGGCTGGATAGCGTTATGCCCAAGAGTGAAATGGACATTCGCTCGGACACGCGTATTTCCGGTTCGGTTCTAAATATAGGGAGTGCGGCAGCGCTTCCGCTACACGAAGACGAAATGTTGGCGCATACTTGGTACCTATCGCTATGTACAATGCCTATGAAAGCGTCTTGCGTAGCGACTTGAGAAGAGCCTCTGCGTCGGCAATTTTTTGCAGAATTTCAGAATCCCCTTTTAGCTCGCTCAGCGCGGTCCAGGGTATTCGCTTCATGGCTTGGATTGCCGCGTCCCAATCATGGGACAAGCCCTCACTCTCCTTCGGTTGCGGTGGCGCCGCCCGGAGCAATGCGGATTCGATATCGCCCTCATCCGAGAGAAAATAATCCCGCGCCACAGGATCCCGTAATACGATCCGTAGCTTGCGCAAATCCTTCGAATTCGAAATTCGTTTTTGGTTCACCTTGCGGATTACAGCATTAACAACCGGCGGTGTGGCCAATTTTTGCTGACGCCGCTGAGTTCACGCGCCAACGTTATGGCTGAGTTTGGATCGCGCAAAGTCGTACATTTTTTTGATAATTCATAGATCTCGACAAGCTTATCTAACTCCCGCACAGTTATTCCAAGAATATTTGCTGCGCTTGCCCGTCCGACCATATCAACTAATCGGTAGTGGGGCAAATGAGACCCTCAATGCGGGAGTGAGGGTGCGTGTATCTAAGAGCTGCAGACGAAGCGACGGCCTTGAAAGCCTCCTTAATAATAGGTCCTAATTTTTTCCTTATTGAGAGTTCGACTCTAGCTATTTCAGAACTGCGAGGGGAATCTTTGGCAGGCTTGCCCAAAATAGTTCCTATTGGACCAATAAAGTCGTATATAGTCCGTTTCAGTAATAACACAACACCAATTTGGCTGATTTCGCCGGTTCAGAGACAGCTAATACATTTCCTATCCTGTACTAAGTCGCGTTCAACGCAACGAATCGCAGGCTGGCGGAGGTGGCGCTCGCGATTGCCTCGATCAGAGCAGGGACAAGCGGCTTCAGATCCGCGAGCCGGTTCGTTCTGGCGCGAACAACGATAACTGCAATGCAGACGCGGCCTGCCCTAGCCCCATCGGCAACGCCGCTCGTCACGCGGATGAAGCGGTCGAGGCTGTGTGATAGGCTGCGTCGAGGCGAAAAAGGACCGAGGTATCCAGTGACCGGCCAATTGGCATTCGATGCGGAATCGCTCGCCGCGCTCTGCCGGCGCCACCATATCCATCGCCTGTCGCTGTTCGGTTCCGTACTGAAGGGGACCGACCGGCCGGACAGCGATGTCGATCTGCTGGTAGAGTTTGTCTCAGGGAAGGAACCCGGCCTGCTTGGGCTCGCCGGCATTGAAAACGAGCTTTCTCAGCTTCTTGGTGGCCGCAAAGTCGACCTGCGCACGCCGCAAGACCTGAGCAAACATTTCCGCCAGGAAGTGCTGCGCAACGCACGGCTCCAATATGCAGGCTGAGGACCGCGCCCGCCTTCTTCACATGATCGAAGCGGCAGAAGCCGCGTCAAACTTCGTAAAAGGACGCGTCCGGCAGGATCTGGATACCGATGCAATGCTTCTTTTCGCCCTGGTGCGGGCGGTAGAAGTCTTTGGAGAAGCAGCCGCGAAAGTATCATCCTCCGCGAAAGCTTCGAGCCCGAATCTGCCCTGGCAGCAAATCGTGGCGATGAGGAACCGGCTCATCCATGCCTATTTCGATATCGACCACGATATCCTCTGGAAAACCGCTACCGAGGAAAGGAAATACCCGCGCTCCTGCCGCCCCTGAAAGAGCTGATCGCGAAGTAATCGTGGTCTATTCCGCTGCCTCCGGCAGCCGCGCCGACATCCACCGCAATACAGGTTTTCTTGCCGCCCGCGTCTCGTCCAGCCGCCGCCGCGGGGCGTAGTAGGGTGCTCCCGCAAACCGCGCCGTCTGCCCTGCCTTCGCCTCCTGCGCCAGACCGGCCATCACCCGGATGAAGCGGTCGAGGCTTTCCTTCGATTCCGACTCCGTGGGCTCGATCAGCATCGCGCCGTGGACGACGAGCGGGAAATACATCGTCATCGGGTGATAGCCCTCGTCGATCATCGCCTTGGCGAAATCGAGCGTGGTGACGCCCGTGCCCTCGAGGAAATGATCGTCGAACAGGGCTTCGTGCATGCATGGCCCCTCGAAGGGCGCGCTCAGCGTGCCCTTGAGCGAGGCCAGGATGTAATTAGCTGCCAGCACGGCGTCTTCCGACGCCTGGCGGATGCCGTCGGCGCCGTGGCTCAGCATATAGGCGAGCGCGCGGACGAACATGCCCATCTGGCCGTGGAAGGCGCACATGCGGCCGAAGGGCTGCGCGCCTTCCGGCACGCGATCGCGCGATTCGATGAGGCGGAAACCCTTGTCGTCATGCATGAGCAGCGGAAGCGGCGCGAATGGCGCGAGCGCGGCCGAGAGCACGACGGGGCCCGCGCCCGGCCCGCCGCCGCCATGCGGAGTCGAAAACGTCTTGTGCAGATTGATGTGCATCGCGTCGATGCCGAGATCGCCCGGACGCACGCGTCCGGCGATGGCGTTGAAATTCGCGCCGTCGCAATAGAAATACGCGCCCGCCCTGTGCGCCTCGTCGGCCATCTCGCGGATGCGGCCTTCGAACAAGCCGCAGGTGTTGGGATTGGTGAGCATCATGGCCGCGACATCGGGCCCGAGCTTTGCTTCGAGCGCATCGGCATCGACGCGGCCGTTGGGAAGCGCGGGCACTTCATCGACCGTAAAACCGGCCAGCGCGGCGGTGGCGGGATTTGTTCCGTGTGCGGAGGAAGGCACGAGGATACGGCGGCGTTTCTCGCCGCGCGCTTCCATGGCGGCACGGATGGTGAGCAGTCCGCACAATTCGCCATGGGCGCCGGCCTTGGGGCTCATCGCCACCGCCGGCATGCCGGTCAGCGTGGTGAGCCAGCGCATCAGCTCGGCAATCAGCGCCAGCGCGCCCTGCACCGTCTGCTGCGGCTGGAGCGGATGAACATCGCCGAAGCCCGGCAGCCGCGCCATTTTCTCGTTGAGGCGCGGATTGTGTTTCATCGTGCAGGAGCCGAGCGGATAAAGCCCGGCATCGATGGCGTAGTTCATGCGCGACAGGCGCACGTAATGGCGCACGACCTCCGGCTCCGACAGGCCAGGCAGCCCGATTTCGCCTTTCCGCCGGAGGCCGCCGAGGTGGGCGTCGCTCACCTGCATATCTGTTATATCGACACCCGAAATGCCCGGCCGGCCGAGCTCGAAAAGCAGCGCCTCTTCGTGATCGAGACCGCGGTCACCCGAAATCGTATGCCGCCCGGCGGCGGTTGCTTCGCCCGCCGCAGTGGGACGGCCCATCACATTCATCGTCACGACAGACACTCCGCTAGCGCCGCGCCGAACGCGTCGCAATCTTCTTCGCTGGCTGTTTCGGTGGCGGCCACGATCAGGAGATCGCGCATCTCCGGTTGGTGCGGCAGGAGACGCGACGCGGGCACACCACCCAGAATGCCGCGCGCGGCCAGCCTGTCGACCACTTCCGCTGCGGGCCGCCCGAGGCGCAGGGTGAACTCGTTGAAGAACGAAGGTGTAATTACTTCGACGCCAGCAACCTTGCCCAGCTTGTCGGCAAGACCGGACGCCCGCGCGTGATTGGCGCGGGCGAGGCGCGTGAAGCCCCGCTCGCCCAGGAGCGCCAGATGGATCGTGAAAGCGAGGCAGCACAGGCCGGAATTGGTGCAGATATTGCTGGTCGCCTTTTCGCGGCGGATGTGCTGTTCGCGGGTGGAGAGCGTCAGCACGTAGCCGCGCTTGCCTTCCGCATCCACGGTTTCGCCCGCGACCCGGCCCGGCATCTGGCGGATGAATTTCTCGCGCGTGGCAAAGAGCCCGACATAGGGCCCGCCGAAATTGAGGCCGTTGCCAATGGATTGCCCTTCCGCCGCCGCGATGTCGGCGCCCATCGCGCCAGGCGATTCGAGCAGGCCCAGAGAAACAACTTCCGTCACCACCGCGATCAGCAGCGCGCCGCGCGCGTGCGCAACTTCCGCGACCGGCTTGAGATCGCGGACGAGCCCGAACACATCCGGCGACTGAACGACGACGCAGGCCGTGTCATTGTCGACCAGCGAAGTAATGTCTTCCACTTTTCCCGGCTGCACCGGCGCACGCACCACCGTACCCGAAAGATTGGCGAGCGTTTCCACGGTCTCCGCGTAATGCGGATGCAAGCCGCCCGACAGCACCGCCTTGGGGCGGCGCGTGAGGCGCTGCGCCATCAGCACGGCTTCGGCGGTCGCGGTCGAGCCGTCGTAAAGCGAGGCGTTCGCCACCCCCATGCCGGTGAGCATCGCCACCTGGGTCTGGAACTCGAACAGATATTGCAGGGTCCCTTGCGCGATTTCCGGTTGGTAGGGCGTGTAGGAGGTGAGAAACTCCGAGCGCTGGATCAGATGATCGACGGACGCCGGCACGTGATGACGATAGGCACCCGCGCCGCAGAAGAATGGCACTGTTCCGGCCGCGATATTCTTCGACGCCAGCCGCGACAGCAGGCGCTCGACTTCCAGCTCGCCCTGGTGATCGGGAAGCTGGAACGCCTCGTGGCCGACCACGGCTTCCTTCGGCACGTCGCGGAACAGCGCATCGATACTGCTCGCGCCGATGGTGGAAAGCATCGCGCGGCGATCGTCGGGTGTGAGGGGCAGATAACGCATCAGCTAATCTCCTGGAGCACACTTTCGGGACGTCTTGGAGAACGATTGAACCGCAGAGGCGCAAAGACGCAGAGAAAACTGATCCACCACCGAGACACGGAGTCCACGGAGAAAACAAAACATCGACCCAAGAACACGAAACGCGACGGTGTTCATGGATGGCCGGCACGAGG
>DATAYG010000199.1:0-12253 GCA_036272695.1 Rhizomicrobium sp.
CGAAATGGCCCGCAGCTCCTCGCCGCGACCCGCCAGCTTCAACAAATCCGATGATCCGCTCTCGCAAATCCAGGGAGTACGGCTTGCCCATGGTCCACCTCCGACAACGGTGAATCATGATTTGCCACCCCAAGGGAATCCCCCCCGGGATTCCTAATGACAGTCCGATGCTCTAGTCATCCCGGCGGCGGGGGCGGAGGTTCGGATGCGCCGCCCTCGTAGTGCAAATTGATCGCGCCAAGTCCGGCGGCGAGGTTGAGGCCGGTATTGCCTTCGGTGCTCAGCGGCTGGAGCGCGACGGAATGTTCGATGCCGCCGATCAGCGCATTGGCGCCGAAGCCCACGCCGGCGGTGATGCTGGCGGTGGCGCCGGCATATTGTCCGGCAAGCGCGCCGGGCTCGAGATCGGTCTCCGGTGCGACGACATCCCACACCAGTTCGCCGCCAGTGGTGTAGCCGAGGTCGAGGCCGAATTTCGAAACCGTGCCGCGGTAATGCTCGGCCGGTCCGTCCATCGGATGGAAGTCGCAATGCAGGTCGCGCGAGGAGGCGATGAGATAGCCCCAGCCCGCGCTGACATGGCAGCTCAGCGTGCCCGCCATCACGCCGTCGGCCGCAGCCGGTCCTGCGCAAATCACCAAAACCGCGGCGGCGGCCAACATCACGCCAGAAACACGCATCGCGAATCACCCCGCGAGATTGCAGGCGCAGCCGGCTCTCCAAAGCGGGCGAAATTATGTTGGGCGTCGAAGTATCCTCACACAGAGCCGCAGAGCCGCGGAGTTATTGAACCATGAAGAGCACGAAGAACGATTGCGCGCGAAGCGCACTTTTGCCTTTGTGCTCTTCGTGCTCCTTGTGGTGAACTTTCTTCTCCGCGACCTCCGTGGCTCTGTGTGAAATAATTATCAGAGCGGCACCTCGATCAGATTGGGTTCGCGGCTCGCGAGACCGCGGCGCAGGGCGGCGGTGAATTCCTCGAGATCGGCGACGCGAACCGCCGGCGCGCCGAGGCTCTTCGACAGGGCGATGAAGTCGATCGCGGGCGGGGCGATGTCGAGCGCGGCTTCGGCGCGCGGGCCGGGATTGGTCTCGAGCGCGGCGAGCTCGCCCTTCAAAATTTGATAGCTCCGGTTGGCAAAGACGATCGTGGTAAGCGCGAGGCTTTCGCGCGCCGCTGTCCACAGCGCCTGCGGCGTGTACATGAAGCTGCCATCGCCTTCGAGGCACAGCACCGGCCGATCCGGTGCTGCAAGTGCGGCGCCGACTGCGAGCGGCGTTCCCAATCCGATCGAGCCGCCCGTGTTGACCAGCCAGTCATGCGGCGGCGCGCCCCTGGTGGCGGCCATGAGTCCGCGGCCCGATGTAATGGATTCGTCCACCACGATCACGTTTTCCGGCAGGGCCGCGGCGACGGCTCGCGCGATCCCTTCGAGCGTGATTGCGCCATGCGGGGCTATCCGTTCTTCGGCCGCCTGCAGGTGCGGGGCGGCATCCCGCGCATCCAAAGCATCGGCCAGCGCGGTGAGCGCGCCTGCGCAATCCTCCACCGCTGCCGCCAGCGTGAAGACTCGACAGCCCTCCGGCGCGAGCCGGCCGGGGCGGGTGGGGTGGCCGAAAAAAGCGACGGGTTCGGGCGCGCCGACAAGGATCAGCTGCCGGAATTCGGCAAGCTGCGCCATCGCCTGTTCGGTGACATAGGCGATCCGCTCCACGCATGGTCGCCCGTCGCCGCGTTCCATGCGCGCGAAGGCGAAAGGCGCGAGCAGTTTCGCGCCGGTGGCCGAAGCGATGCGGCCGGCAGCGGTCAGTGCGGGTCCCTGCATCATGTGTGAGCCGAGAAGGATCGCCGCGCGCTCGCCATTGCGCAAAAGGCGCGCCGCATCCTCGATCCGCGATGGCGCAGGCAGGTCTGGCGCAGGCGGCGCGACAGGTCCGGTAATGCCGCCCCCTTCGCTCCAGGCCGCGTCGGACGGCACCACCAGCGTGGCAATCCGCCCCGGCGCAGTCCGCGCCGCCGCAACGGCTTCTGCGCCTTCGCGACCCACGTCGGCTGCGGTCCACGAAGTTTTCAACCATCTCGAGAACGGCCGGGCGATCGCCTCGATATCCGAGGCCAGCGGTGGATTGAGCGGGCGGTGGAAGGTGGCGTGGTCGCCGACGATGTTCACCATGGGGACCGTTGCGCGGCACGCATTATGCAGATTGGCCAGGGCGTTCGAGAGGCCTGGCCCCAGATGGAACAGAGTAGAAGCCGGCTTTCCCGTCATGCGCGCATAGCCGTCGGCCGCACCCGACGCCACGCCTTCGAAAAGACACGCCACATCGCGCAGGCCTCTTACGCGATCGAGCGCCTCGACGAGATGAATCTCGGTCGTGCCGGGATTCATGAAACAGACTTCGATTCCCCCGGCTACGAGCGAACCCAGCAGAGCTTCGGCGCCGTTCATGCGTGTTTCTCCCCTGCGCTCCAGTCCTGGCTCAAAGAGCGATGCGCGACGACACCATAGCCATTCATGCCGGATACGTAACGGATGAAGCGACGAAATCCGTCGCGGTGCCGATCTATCAGACCGTTGCGTATGAGTTCGACAGCGCCGATCACGGCGCCGCTCTCTTCGATCTCGAAGTGCCGGGCAACATCTATTCGCGGCTCGGCAATCCGACCGTTGCGGTGCTCGAGGAACGTGTCGCCACACTTGAAGGCGGACGCGGTGCGCTCTGCGTCGGTTCCGGCATGGCCGCCATTCATTATGCCATCGTCAACATCGCCGAAGCGGGCGCGAACATCGTCTCCCTGCCGCAGCTTTACGGCGCGACCTTCACGCTGTTCGAGCATGTGTTGCGCAGGCAGGGCATCGATGTGCGCTTTGCGGCGAGCGACGCGCCCGAAGATGTCGCAAAGCTGATCGACGACAATACGCGCGCCGTCTATTGCGAGAGCATCGGCAATCCCGCGGCGAATATCGCCGATATCGAGGCGTTGGCCCAGGTCGCGCACGCGGGCGGCGTGCCGCTGATCGTCGACAATACCATTGCCACGCCCATCCTGCTGAAGCCCATCCGCTACGGCGCGGATATCGTCGTTCATTCGCTGACGAAATTCTTCGGCGGCCATGGCACGACCATGGGCGGGGCGATCGTGGACAGCGGACGCTTTCCGTGGACGGAACATCGCAACCGCTTCCGGATGCTGACCGCGCCCGAACCCGCCTATCACGGCGTCGTCTATACCGAACAATATGGCGATACCGCCTATGTCGCGCGCTGCCGCACCGTGTGCCAGCGCAATACCGGCTCGGTGCTGTCGCCGCTTGCCGCTTTCCTCCTGCTGCAAGGGACCGAAACCCTGGCGCTGCGGATGGAACGGCACATCGCCAATACCAATCGCGTCGCCAACTATCTTGCGGATCATCCGGGCGTCGAGTGGTGTCATTATCTCGGCTTCGCCGACGATACGTATCACGCGCTGGCGAAAAAATATCTGGGGGGCGAGGGCGCGGCGTTTCTCACCTTCGGGGTAAAGGGCGGCTTCGAAGCGGGCAAGCGCTTCTACGATGCGCTGAAGCTGTTCAAGCGCCTCGTCAATATCGGCGACGCGAAATCGCTTGCCTGTCACCCGGCGTCGACCACGCATCGCCAGCTGACGCCGCAAGAACTCGCGCGCGCCGGCGTCAGGCCGGAGATGATCCGTCTTGCCGTCGGCATCGAGCATCCCGACGACATCATCGCCGATCTCGCCCAGGCGCTCGACGCGGCGCAAAGCGCCGCTCCCGCGAACAATTCGCGGCTGCGCGTGGCGGCAGGGAAATGACCGTGGCCGTCGTCGCCGCACCTCATCACGACGCACGCCGCAGGCGGCGCACCGGCAGCGAGTTCTGCATCGAGCTCGGGCTCGTCAACAACATGCCCGATGCCGCGCTCGAACGCACCGAGCGGCAATTCTTCAACCTGCTCGGTGCGGCGGCCAACGATCTGCTTGTGCGTGTGAGTTTCTTTTCGCTGCCGGGAATCCCCCGCGGCGAAGAAGGGCGGCACCACTTCTACAGAAACAACTATCGTGGCGCTCACGAACTCCAGGCTGCCGGCCTCGATGCGCTCATCGTAACCGGCACCGAGCCGAGAGTGCCCGATCTGCGCCTCGAACCTTATTGGCCGGAACTCGCACAGCTGTTCGACTGGATCGCGGCCGACGGCCCGGCTTGCGTTTTTTCCTGCCTCGCCGCGCATGCCGCAGTGTTGCATTACGACGGAGTCGAACGGCAACGGCTGCCGGAAAAGCGTTTCGGTGTCTTCGAGCATGTCGTCGCCGGACATGATTACTTCACCCAGAAGCTGGCGCCGCCGATAAAAGTGGCGCATTCGCGCTGGAACGAAGTCGGCGAAACCGCGCTTGCCGGTTGCGGCTACCGCATTCTCACCTGGACGCCGGACGCCGGAGTCGACCTGTTCGTCAAGCGTCAGCGCAACGATCTGCTGTTCTGCCAGGGTCATTCCGAATACGACCCGGCGACGCTCGGCCGCGAATATCGCCGCGATGTACGTCGATATTTGAAGGGAGAAAGCGGGGACTATCCGCCGTTGCCAGCAAATTACTTCACGCCGGCGGAAGCTGCACAGCTCAAACTCTTTGCTGCGCGCGCCAGGGCGGAGCGGCACGAATCGCTGATGGACGATTTCCCTGCAATCAGACGCAGACCGGAATCCGGCTGGCAGCCGCCGGCTGCTTCTGTTTACCGGGCCTGGCTCCAGCAGATCGTGGAAGCGAAGCGCAGCCGGCGCACCCGGCCGCGACCGGCCGCGCTTTCCGCACTCGCAAAAGCGTCATGAACCCCGCAACGCGGACGAAAGAAATACTGCATCCCGATATCGCCGCAAGGCTCGGCGAAATCTGGAGTCGCACACTCAACATCTCTCCGATCGGGCCGGAGGACGACTTCTTCGATCTGGGCGGGGATTCGCTTCTCGCCGTCGGTCTGTTCCTCGAGATCGAACGCGAAACGGGTATCAGCCTTCCGATAACCACGATCTACGACGCACCCACCATCAATGCGCTCGCGGACATCATAACGGGAGAAGCCGCGGCGCCGAAATTTTCTCCGCTCGTGCTGCTGAAACCGGGTGATGACGGAGCACCGTTGTTCATCGTGCACGGCATCGGCGGCACGGTGATGGAGCTTGCCGCGGTTGGCCGCGCCATTCGCATTCCCGCGCCCGTCTACGCTCTCCAGGCGCAGGGACTCGACGGCAGCAAACCGCCGCTCGAATCGCTCGATGACATGGTGGCGCTGTATCTCGACCATGTGCGCGCACTCCAGCCGGAGGGCCCTTACCGGCTGTCCGGCTATTCCTTCGGCGGACTGGTTGCGCTGGAAATGGCGCGGCGCCTGATACACGAGTATCAGGAAACCGCCGAGCCGATCCTGATCGACACCTATGCCCACCCCGACACATGGCCGCGCGTTTCGCGCCTGAAGATGCAGGCGCGGCGCACGGTTCATCTCGCCGGACAATTCGGGCGAGCGCCGATTCGGAAATCGCTTCCGGCCCTGCTCGCGCGCCTGCACGGCGGACCTCCCAAGGATGCGCGTGCGCGGCTCAGGGACTGGCTGCTCGACCGGAACCCGGATCTGCCGGCGCCGCTGCTTCGCGTGCGCGAAGCCGGCAGCGTGGCGCTCGCGCGTTACACGCCGCGCTTCTATCCGGGAAAGATCGCCTTCCTCAAGGCATCGCATCCCGACCCGGAGTTTCCCGATGATCCCGAACGCATCTGGAAACCACTGGTACAGGATATGGACATCCGGATCGTCCCGGGCCGTCATCGCACGATGATCAGCGATCACGCCGCCGCGCTCGCCGATCACCTCACCGCCTGCGTTCTTGCATCAAGCAGCGCGCCCGAGGCGGTTTCCAGCCGTCGCACTTCGCCCACAAACAAACCGCGTCTCCGACCGCAGACGGTGTAACAATGCAGGAACTGCCTGTTGTTCCTCTCCAGCCGACGGAGGTGGAGGGGCCTCCCGCTTCGACGATCAGCGAAATAATTCCATACTGGGCCGCGCGGACGCCGGATGCGGCGGCTCTTGTCGAAGGTGCGAGGCGGCTCAGCTATCGCGACCTCGACTCTGCGGTGCGCAGGACGGCGGAGTGGCTGCGCAAAGTTGAGATCCGGCGCGGCGACCGGGCGATGCTGGTCTGCGAAAATTCCTGCGCCGCGGTCGTGCTTTATTTTGCCTGCATATCCGTCGGCGCATGGCCGGTCATCGTCAATGCGCGGCTTTCGGCGCGCGAAATCGAGGAGATCAGGCAACACAGCGGCGCGCGGCGGATGATCTTCACCTCGGAAGCTTCGCTGCATGCGCGCCGGCATGGCGAAAACAGCGGCGCCGGCAGCGCCGATCCGGCCGGATGCGGCGCGGTCATGCTGGGCGCGCTGAACGAAACATCGGAACAGGAACCATGCGCGAAGGATGCAGCAAATGAGATCGCGCTGCTGATTTATACTTCGGGAACTACGGGACGTCCGAAAGGCGTCATGCTTTCCCATCGCAATCTGATGTTCGTGGCCTGTGCCTCGGCCGCGGCGCGCCGGATTTCGCGCGATGACCGCGTGCTGGCAATCCTTCCGGTCTCGCATATTCTCGGGCTCACCGGCGTCGTGCTCGGTTCGCTCGTCAGCGGCGCCGAAATCCATCTCGTGTCGCGTTTCGATCCGGCCGCACTGCTTACCTCGTTCGGGCAGGATCGGCTGAGCGTGGTCATCGGCACGCCGCCCATGTACGCCATGCTCGCCGAATATGCGGCGCGCAAACAGATGGGACCGGTGTCCGCTCCGGCCCTCCGCCTGCTTTCGAGCGCCGGCGCGCCGCTCGATGCCGCCACCAAACGGGCCGCAGAGAGTCTGTTCCGACAGCCTCTCCATAATGGCTATGGCATCACCGAGTGTTCTCCGACCGTGACGGTGACCGCGCCGGATCGCCCGCGGCGCGACCTGAGCGTGGGCGCACCACTCCCCGGCGTCGAGATCCGTCTCGCCGGATCGTCCGGACGCGACGCGGCGCAGGGCGAGATTGGCGAATTGTGGGTGCGCGGGCCGGGCGTGATGCGAGGTTATTACCAGGCGCCCGCCGAAACCGCCGAGGTCATTACTCCGGACGGCTGGTTCAGGACCGGCGACCTCGCGCGGATGGGGGATGGAAATCTCTTCATCGTCGGACGCAGCAAGGAGATGGTGATCCGTTTCGGATTCAACATCTATCCGGCGGAAATCGAGGGCGTGCTCAATGCACATCGAGCCGTCGCACGCGCGGCCGTGATACCCGCGATGCGGGACGGAAATGAAGACATTGTGGCCTTTGTGGAGTTGCGTCCCGGCGTCGCATGCGGCACGGCGGATCTCGCCACGTACGCCTCCGCACAGCTCGCGCCCTACAAGCGTCCCTCCGAGTTCATCATCATCGAGTCTCTGCCTCTCACGCCGGCCGGCAAGGTCCTCAAAAGCGCGCTCGCCGACATGCTGGAACAGCGGCAGGCGAGCCGCCCAGCCGCGTGATTGTCGGGCCCTGCCCGACAAACCGGTTGATCCGGCATTCATTCGGCCGTTCTTGGAGCTGTTGCCACAGTGACGCGCCGTTGCGATATACGGATGACAAAGTCCGGCCGTGCGCACTCGCCTGCTTTTCTTCCATCGGGCTTGCCGTCATTGTGGAACCGGCAGCAAGCGCCGCCTGCCGGCATAGGTCCGCCGGCGGGCGATTGAACCGGGAATGCGAAAGCGCGTCGGGGGGCGCGCCCACGAAGGGGCAATGCGAGCTTCATGTCGCAGCTTTACGATCTCACAGCCGATACGGTGCGCTGGATCTACGATCGCCGCATCAGCGCGCCGCCCATTCTGGACGAGAATGTCTATTTCCCGGAAGTATTCAAATTTGCCCGGGCCTGGGAAGCGATTCGCGATGAAGCGCTTGCCGTTTCGCACAATCTCCCGCAGGTCCCGCGCTTTCACGAATTGATGGAAGCGCAGGCGGCGATCTCGGCGAATGACGGACATGATTGGCGCATCTTCGTGCTCCGCGCGTATGGCGCCGACATCAAGGCAAATCTCGCGCGCTGTCCGGCCACCGCGGCGCTCGTTGCCTCCTGCCCCAATGTATTATCGGCATCGTTCTCATTCCTCGCGCCGGGCAAACATATTCCGCCGCATCGCGGACCGTTCCGCGGCGTGGTACGCTGTCATCTCGGGCTCAGCATGCCGCGAGACGCCGACGGGCGCGTCGGCGCGATTCTCTGGATCGACGGCGTCGAACACCGACTGCGCGATGGTGATTATCTCGTCTGGGACGATACCTACACACATGAAGTGCTGAACGGCACCGACAATGTTCGCATCGCGCTCCTGCTTGATATCTGGCGCCACGGCATGCCGGCCGACATGTCGCTCCTGTCGCGGCTCATCGTCGGCATGGCGCGGGTGGGCATGCTGTTGAAAGACATTCCCTTCACGCCGTAAGCGCTCCGAATTTTCGCGGTAACCCGGCGATTTTGCTTTCGTTATCTGTCCGCAGTTCCTACCCTCGCACGATGCGAAGGGGCACGGCATGAATTTCATCACCCGGCGGAAGTCCATTGACGCTTTGGCGGAAGGCGGCAGGCGGCTGAAACCCACGCTCAGCTGGCCGCATCTGACGGCGCTTGGCGTGGGCGCCATCGTCGGCACCGGAATCTACACGCTGACGGGCATCGGCGCCGGGCTGGCCGGACCGGCCGTGCTTGTGTCTTTCGCCATCTGCGGGGTGATCTGCGCCTGCGCCGCTCTGTGCTATGCCGAGATGGCGACACTGATGCCCGTGGCCGGCAGCGCGTATACCTACAGTTATGCCGTGCTCGGCGAACTCGTAGCCTGGATCATCGGTTGGAGCCTCGTCCTGGAATACACCGTCGCCGCCGCGGCGGTGGCCGTGGGCTGGTCTGCCCATTTCACCGAATTTCTCACTGCGATCGGGCTCCCGCTGCCGGCAGCTCTTGCGCACGGCACATTTACAGGCGGCATTCTCGATCTGCCGGCGGTGATCATCGCCTGCCTGGTCACCGGTCTTCTCGTCCTGGGCACGCGCGAGAGCGCGACGGTCAATCTGATTCTTGTGGCCATCAAGCTCGCGGCGCTCCTGCTGTTCGTGGTGCTTGCCGCGCCTGCTTTCGATGCTGCGCGGCTGCACCCCTTCGCGCCTTACGGGTACGGCGCCCATATCGATCCGGACGGCGTGAAGCGCGGCGCGCTTGCCGCTGCGGCGCTGATCTTTTTCGCCTTCTATGGTTTCGACGCGGTCTCGACCGCGGCGGAAGAAACAAAGAACCCGGCCCGCGATCTGTCGATCGGCATCGTAGGTTCGATGGTCATCTGCACGGCGATCTATATCGCCGTGGCCGCGGCGGCGCTTGGTGCTGCGTCCTATCTCGACATCTCGCATACCGGCGCACCGCTGGTGCATGTGCTCGAGCTGGTCCGTCATCCGCTCGCGGCGCAGATCGTCGCTTCGGCCGCAATCGTGGCGCTGCCCACCGTCATTCTCGTACTGATGTATGGCCAGAGCCGCATCTGGTTCGTGATGGCGCGCGACGGGCTCCTTCCGGAACGGCTCGCGGAGCTGGGCAGGCGCGGCACGCCCGTGCTCATGACTTTGTTCGCAGGCTTCTGGGTGGTTCTGCTTGCGGCGACTTTGCCGCTCGACAGGATCGCGCTCCTTGCCAATGCCGGCACGCTCGCCGCCTTCATCGCGGTTGGACTTTCGCTGCTGGTGTTGCGGCTGCGCGAGCCCAACCGCCCGCGCGTCTTCCGCGCGCCGTTCGGCATCGCTGTCGCCTGTATCTGCATCGCGGGCTGCGTCTATCTGTTCCTGAACGGACTGCCGCGCTTCACGCAATGGTGGTTCGTGATATGGAATAGCGGCGGGCTGGTGCTTTATCTCCTGTACGGCGCGCGCAGCAGCCGCCTCGCCGGCGCGAATGGTGCGACACTTTAGGTCACGTTGTTGTCATTGTTGTCCGCATGCGGCCGGGGCGACGGCCGGTTACACGAACAGGCGATTGCGCGAGTCACTGCAAACCGATGCCGCAAATTTTCCGGAACCAGCTCCAGTCATGAACCGTACTGACGTTCATATCCTGTTGCGAGCGGCGCAACTCGCCTTCTGCGCCGCGTTCGTGTTCACATTCGTCGCGGCGGTCATGCCGCCGCGCCACGCGCCCCAATTGTTTCCATGGGACAAAGCTGAGCATTTCGCCGCGTTCTACACGCTTGCCCTGCTGGCCATGGCTGCTTTCCCGCGCCGAAGCCTGCTCGCGATCGCCGTGTTGCTGTCAGCCTTCGGCGGCCTCATCGAACTTGTGCAGGCGCTGCCGATCGTGGGGCGCGACTGCGATGTCCGGGACTGGGTCGCCGACACGATCGCGATCCTGGCCGCGCTTGCCCCGATCGGCGCCGCGCGTTGGCGCGCGCTCTTCGCGACGCCCCCGACCGGATGATGCTGGAATTTCTTCGATTCGCTTAAGCGCCAATGGGCGGTCAAGGGCCGCCCATGCCGACCGCATTCGACCGGAAGCGATTTGTTATACCAGAGGCCCCAATCTCCGACTCTTTGTCCTATGCGTCCTGAACTTGAACGGATCGTTTTGCCGTGCTGCAGTTGTCATTCCCGCGAAACAGGCTGTGAGGAAAGCCAACTGTTTGTGGTCTGACACGAGAGGCGCGGCAACGGATGTGGATGACGACGGCTCAGGCTGGCGTGGCGTGGAACGCTGCGAGGATGGAATGCACACCCATGATGCTGATGGCCCGTTTGAGATTGTAGCCCAGCACTGCGAACGCCAACTCTGCCTTGGCTTTGAGCGAGCCGCGGAGCAGGAAGCGGGGATAGCCCATCATCCATTTCATGGTTCCGATGGGATGTTCGACAAGGCTCGCACGCAGCTTCATCCATTTGGGATCGCTCTTGGCCTGCCGGTGCATGGCCTCTCTGGCGTCTTCGTAAAAGCTGCGCACGATCGAGCGTTTGCCGGTCTTTGTGCATTGCGCCTTGAGAGGGCAGCCCCGGCAAGCCCGGGCGTTCCAATATTCTTTCTTCTGTTCGGTTTGCGACACTCTGTGCAGCGTGAGCGTCTGGCCGGCGGGGCATCGATAGCTGTCGTTTTCCGCGTCGTAGCCGAACTTGTCTCGACTAAAATATGCTTCGCCCCTGGGATTCACGGTCGCGGGCCGCGGCACGATGGCGGTGATCTGCGCGGCATGGCAAAGCTCGCCGTGCTCGCCGTTGGAATAACCGGTATCGGCGAGGACGGTGAGGCTGTTCACGCCGAGAGCCTCTTTGGCCTGCTGCGCCATCGGATAGAGCAGCGTCTGGTCGTTGCCTTCGCTGGTCAGATCGAAGGCGGCAATGAGATCGTGTTTGGCGTCCACCACGATCTGCGCATTGTAGGCAACCTGAGGGCCATGGTTGGGCGTGCGCATCAGACGGGCGCTCTCTTCGCCGGTGACACGCTGGCTCAAACCTTCCTTCGCCATCGCCTCCGCCTGGCGCTGGATGTCCGCACGCCGGTCCTTCAGCACCGCAAGAGCCGCCTTCACATCGACCCGCTCAGCCGGCTCGATCTCGTCCTGCGCATCGGCTTCATCCATCGCTGTCAGATGCCGGACGATCTTGCGGTCGAGTGCTGCGATCTGTTCGGCCAGCTTTTTGGGTGTGACCACTTTCTTGCGGCTGGCCACGGCTGCGATCTTCGTGCCGTCGATCGCCACAAACTCGCTGCCGAAAAGGTCCTGTCTCTGGCAAAATTGCGTGAAGGCCCGGCACACTCCGACAATCGCTTCAACATGATCTCTGCGGAAATCCGCAATCGTCTTGTACGAAGGCTTCACCCGGTCGATCAGCCACAGGACTTCCAGATTACGCTCGGCTTCCCGTTGGAGCCGCCGGCTCGAACGCACTTGGTTCTGCAGGCCATACACATAGAGCTTCAGCAGATGGTCCGGCGCATAAGGCGGACGACCTGTCGCTTCCGCCTCTACCCGCGAAAACCCCAGCTGTCCCAGGTCCAGACTGTCCACAAACGCGTCGATCACCCGCACCGCGTGATCCGCGGGCACAAGATCATCCGCCACTTCGGGAAAAAGCGTCGCCTGATAACGCGATTCACCCCCGATATGCGCCATCGTGACCTACAAATCATGCCATTGCGACGCGCACACAGAATCAGCGTC
>DATAYG010000200.1:0-2531 GCA_036272695.1 Rhizomicrobium sp.
GGCTGAAATCCGGCGGTTGCATGAGGGATTGCCGGGTTCGGTGCTGCTCGTGCTCGATGCGGCCTATGCCGAATATGTGCAGCGCGGCGATTACGAGCCGGGCGCGGAGCTCGTCAACCATTTCGACAATGTGGTAATGACACGCACCTTTTCGAAAATCTACGCTCTCGCCGGGTTGCGCGTAGGCTGGGCATTCTGCCCGCCCGCCGTAGCGGACGCATTCAACCGCCTTCGCGGCGCATTCAATGTTTCCATGCCGGCACAGCGGGCGGCGGTGGCCGCACTGCTGGACCGCGAGCATGTGGCGCAGTCCGTTGCTCACAATACCGAATGGAAGAACTGGTTGACGGACAGGATCCGCGCAACCGGCATCACCGTCGGCGAAAGCGAAGGCAATTTTCTGCTCCTCCAGTTCCGCGCACCGTATCAGGCGGAAGCTGCCGATACATTCCTCACGGAGCGGGGGCTCATCCTTCGGCCGGTAGCAAATTACCATTTGCCGCACTGCCTGCGATTGACCATCGGCACAGCGGAGGCCAATCGTGGCGTCGCTGTGGCGCTCGCCGATTTCATGCGCGAGGACGGCTCATGAGCGCGGATTCGCGGCCCATGTTCGCGAAAGTGGCGTTGATCGGGATCGGGCTGATTGGTTCGTCAATTGCGCATGCCATGCGGCGCGCGGGGCTCGCTGCCCATATCGCAGGTTTCGCCCACAATCCCGAAACTCTGGATAGGGCTCGCTCGCTCGGTTTCGCGGACACGCTGCACGACACGCTCGCGCCCGCCGTGCGCGATTCCGATCTTGTCGTGCTGGCCACGCCCGTCGGTGCTTTTGGCGAGCTCGCGAAAGAAATGGCGCCTTATCTGAAGCCGGGCGCCATCCTGAGCGATGTGGGGTCCGTGAAGATGGCGGTAGTGCGCGACGTTTCACCATTCGTTCCCGAAGGCGTTCATTTCATTCCCGCGCATCCCATTGCCGGCACCGAACAATCGGGACCGGAGGCGGGTTTTGCGGAATTGTTCGACGGCCGCTGGTGCATTCTGACGCCGCCGCCCGAAGCCAGCGCGTCAAGTGTCGCGACGCTCCGGTCGTTCTGGCAGCGCTGTGGCAGCCAGGTTGAAATCATGGATGCCAGGCATCATGATCTCGTACTCGCCATCACGAGCCATGTCCCCCATCTGATCGCCTACAATATCGTGGGAACCGCGGATGATCTCGAAGCGGTGACGCAGGGGGAAGTGATCAAATTTTCGGCCGGCGGCTTTCGCGATTTCACCCGCATAGCGGCGTCCGATCCGGTGATGTGGCGCGACGTGTTTCTCAACAATCGCGAAGCGGTGCTGGAAATGCTGGGCCGCTTCAACGAGGACTTGAGCGCGCTTCAGCGCGCAATCCGTTGGGGCGACGGCGACATGTTGTTGAAACTGTTCTCCCGCACGCGCGCCATTCGGCGCTCGATCATCGACGCCGGCCAGGACATCGGCGAACCCAATTTCGGCCGGCCTCGCGCGAAACGGTAGGAAACGTGCCTTTTGGCACGAGCCGATGCCCCCCTTCCGCCTAACGCGGCTGCTTGGACGTATCGTCGTCTTCGCGCCAGATTTCGTAGTCGGAAAGACCTGAACCCATCAGCATGCGAAGTGCGGCCAGATCCACCGACTCGTCGTCGAGATGATGGGTTTTATGGATGAGTGCGAGTTCGCCCTCGCTGTTCAGGTACCGGATTTCGTAGTTCGGCATTGCAGCGTCCCCGGTGCATTGGCACCCCTCACTCGGACGATCGAAAGCATAGTTATGCTTCATGGTGGGAATGTGGCGAGGAGCGTCGCGAATTGTCGCAGTGTGTCTCCTTTGCATCATCCGTACACGGATTTAGTAGAGTGGTCCGAGCGACCCGGCGCCCGCCATGGTGTGCGGCGCTTTGGTTACCCGAAGGTTAACGCGACCCAACGCAATACTGACGGTAAAGGCACGCGGCGCTTCGTTTGCAACTTTTATCAACTGTACAACCGCCCGCACCAGCTGGCCGTCCGTCGTTCCGGCGGCCGGCGCCTTGATCGCACCTTCGATGTCGAGAGCGAGTGTTCCCTGTGGGGAATGATGGTCATCAAGTCCAAGTCCGCCGGTCGCATGAATTTGAACGCCATTCCACTTGATCTCGATATCGTCGAGATGAACTGCGCCGCCTCCACGCCGCCACGCTTCCAATGCGCCGTCCCAGACCTCACGGCCTTCGAACAAGGGAATGAAGGGCGTGGCAGGTGTGAGCGTTGCGGCGATTTTCGCGTGGCGAAGATGTGCACCGAATCCCGTCTGCAGGGCCGGCGCGAGACGAAGGTCGTCGGCGCTCGCGGCGATTTCGATCGCATCACGAGTCGGCGCCTTGCGGAAATGCAATTGCAGACGCGCGCCCGAAATGTCGCGTGAACCAATGCCGTTGACATCAAGATCGAATCGCATGAGCCGGCCGCCTGACAGGATCGCGCTTGCCATGAGCGAACCCGGAACGAATGCGAAGTGATGTGTGCCG
>DATAYG010000201.1:0-3828 GCA_036272695.1 Rhizomicrobium sp.
CACTCGAACAGGTCATCGCCGTCGGCGACGGAGCCAACGATCTCCCCATGCTCAACCTCGCCGGAATGGGCATCGCCTTTCGCGCCAAGCCGCTCGTCCGTCAAAGCGCCGGACACTCTCTCTCACAGCTCGGCCTCGACGGGATCCTTTATCTGATCGGCGTGCGCGACCGCGACCTCGCGGCCAGCACTGATACTCTGGAAGAGCAATGATTAAAGGCATCACCTTCGTTCGCCCGGCAACCTCACCTGCCCTCTTTGACACGCTGGTCAGCTTCTTTTCCGTGCTGGGATTCGAGCCCGGCAAGGGTTGGGACGATGAAAATAGCCGCGGCCGTCCCTTCCTCGCGCCCGTCGGCAATCTCGAAATTGTGGACGGCGCCGCCATCGCCTCTGCCGGAACGTGGATCGAAGTCACCGCCCTCGAAGACGTGCGCCAGGTCATCGAACGCTGGCTCGCCACCCATCTCAGCCCCGCCGAGGCCGCAAAGCGCCTCACCGCAACAGAAGACACCTTCTGGAAATCCCGCACCTTCACGGTCGAGCCGATACCCGGCGTCTCCTATACGTTCTGGGAATGGCTCGACCCGCTCAAAAACAAGCCCGCCGCGCTTGAAGGCGACCTCGCCGCCACCGGAATGAAGTTCGCCATCATCTCCGCGCGATGGAACGCCGTCATCACCGACCGGCTGCTCCAGGGCGCGCTCGACTGCCTCCACCGCAGCGGCACGGCAAAAGCAGACATCAACATCCTGCGCGTCCCCGGAGCCTGGGAGATCCCCGCCGCGGCTCGCGCTGTCGCCGAAACCAAACTCGTCGACGCAGTCATCACTCTCGGCTGCCTCATCCGTGGAGAAACCGCCCACTTCGAAGCCATCTACAACGAGGTCGCGCGCGGCATCGGCCAGTCGCAACAGGAGACTGGCATTCCGCACGCCTTCGGCGTCCTCACCTGCGACACGCTGGAGCAGGCGCTCGACCGCGCCGGACTGAAATCCGGCAACAAGGGCTTTGAAGCGGCGGCGGCGGCGATAGAAATGGTTTCGCTCGGACGGAAGATCACCGCAGATGCCGCCAACAAATTGGAAGCTCGCCAATGAGCGTCGCCATAGGCAAGCGTCGTAAAGGTCGCGAGCTCGCGATGCAGATGCTCTTTCAGGCCGATATGGGCAAGCAGAATCCCGACGAAGTCCGGAAGACCTTCTGGAAGGCGCGCGACGAGGTAGAAACCGATACGCGCGGGTTTGCCGAAGATATCTTTCGCGTTGCGGTGGCCCGCGAAGAAGAGATCGACACCACGATCGAGAAGCATTCGTCCAACTGGAAGCTCGCCCGCATGTCCTCGGTCGATCGCAATGTGCTGCGCATGGCGGTCGCCGAACTCTCCGGGTTCCCCGGCACGCCAGCGCCGATTGTCATCAACGAGGCGCTCGAGATTGCGCGACGTTATTCTTCGCCGGAATCCATCAATTTCCTCAATGGAGTTCTCGACGCTATCGCCCGCGAGCGGCTCAGCAGCTAAGCAACGGCCAGTTCTATTGCCAGCGGCGAAAGACTAGCGCCAGCGGCGGAAAACCAAAGACCCATTGACTCCGCCGAAGCCGAAGGAATTCGACAACGCGGCTTCAATCTTTGCGCTCTGCGCTACGTTGGGAACATAGTTTAAGCGGCATGCCGGGTCAAGATTTTCGAGATTGATGGTCGGCGGAATCTTTTGCTGCATCAGAGCCATGACGGTGATCCCCGCTTCGAGACCACCCGCTCCCCCGAGCAGGTGTCCAGTCATGGACTTCGTTGCACTGACCTTCAGCTTGTGGCTCAATGCGTGTTCGCCGAACACCACCTCGACGGCGCGCGATTCGTTTCCGTCGCCGATGGGGGTCGAGGTGGCGTGGGCGTTTACGTAATCGATCTCGTTCGGCTGGATCTTTGCATCGCGTAATGCGGCCCGCATGCTGCGTTGCGCGCCTTCGCCTTCGGGAGCGATTCCCGTCATGTGATAGGCATCGGCGCTCATTCCGTAACCGCAAACTTCAGCGAAAATCTTTGCGCCGCGCGCCTTGGCGTGTTCCAGCTCTTCGAGGACCAGAATGCCTGCGCCCTCGCCGACTATAAATCCATCGCGGTCTATGTCGAAGGGGCGGCTGGCGCGTTGCGGTTCGTCATTTCGTGTAGAGAGAGCGCGCATGGCCGCGAATCCTCCGACGGACATCGGCGTAACCGCGGCCTCTGAACCGCCGGCGATCATCACATCGGCGTCGCCACGCTCAATGATGCGGTAGGCGTCTCCAATTGAATTGGCGCTAGTGGTGCAGGCCGTCGCGGTCGCGGAAATCGGGCCCTTCGCTCCGTATTTGATGCTGACATGGCCGGCTGCCATGTTCACGATGGCCGCCGGAATGAAGAATGGCGATATCTTGCGCGGGCCGCCGGAGAGCAGGTTGGAGTGTTCACGTTCGATAATTTCGAATCCGCCGATGCCCGATCCAATCAAGACGCCGCATCGCTCGGCATTAGATGCGTCGATCTTCAGGCCGCAGGATTCCATTGCCTCGTGCGTTGCCGCCATAGCCAGATGGATAAAGCGGCCCATCTTGCGCGATTCCTTCTTTTCGATAAATTGCAGTGGATCGAAGTTCTTGACTTCGGCAGCGAAGGTTACCGGAAAACCTGTGGCGTCGAATTGGGTGATCGGCGCCATTCCGCTCTTGCCGGCGAGCAGGTTTTCAAAGGTCTCAGGCGCGGTGTTGCCGACCGCGCAGATCAGCCCGAGTCCGGTAACGACGACGCGACGCTGCAAAGTTACTTGCCGCCTTTCGCGTTCTTCTCGATGTAGTCGGTGGCGTCTTTGACGGTCTTGATCTTCTCCGCATCTTCATCGGGAATCTCGATGTCGAAGGCCTCTTCAAATTGCATGACGAGTTCGACGACGTCGAGAGAATCGGCGCCGAGGTCTTCCTGAAAGGAGGCGCTGGGGGTCACTTCGGCTTCGTCCACCTGGAGCTGCTCGACAATAATCTGCTTTACTTTTTCATCCACTGCTGCCATTTGTTTCTCCTCGTTGGTTGCTGGAACTGCTTCGGAGCGAATTGACACACTTGTGCTTGGACGCAGATCTCGCGGCTCCGAAATTTCAAGTCTAACGATGGACTGGCCTTCAGGCAAGGACTGGCCCTCCGGGCATACGGGCGCTCGCCGGTTGATTGCTTCAATCGGACCCTCCCGTCGGCAAAAACACGGCGGTTCCGTAAAACCAAGTAGCCGAATGAAGCAATCGCCTGCGCGGGCGAGTCGCGGTATAGTCAGGCCATGCTCCCCGAAATATTGATCGGCCTGGTTGTCGGATTGGTTTGCGGCTGCGCCGCTGCCTGGGCGCTGTTGCAGGGCGGCCGGCAGGAGGACCGTCAACGGATCCGGCAATTGGAGGAGAGCCTCGCCAGTGAAACCGCCGCGCATACCGAGCGCGATTCCCGTCAACGGGAGGAGATTGCCAGGCTCGCCGCGGAGCGTGCGCACCTGGAGCAGGATGCGGAGCGTTCCGCGAAGGCTTTGACCGAGCTGCATGAAGAAACAAACCGGCTGCGCTACGAGCTTTTCCAATTGCAGACCGATCTGGCCACGTTACGAACCACTCTTGAGGCCGAGAGAAAAAGCGCGCAGGAAAAGGCGGAAGCGCGCGTGGAAATGTCCAACCAGTTCGAGGTGCTGGCAAACAGAATTCTCGAGGAAAAATCCAAGCGATTCACCGAGCAGAATCAAGCCAATCTAGGACATCTATTGAATCCGTTGAAGGAAAAATTTGGGGAATTTCAGTCCAAAGTAGAAAGTC
>DATAYG010000202.1:0-8064 GCA_036272695.1 Rhizomicrobium sp.
CGGATTGGACCTGCGACGCGACGCCAACCGGGTCATGATGGCGCTTGAGGACTGGCACCGCGCGAAGGGCAACTTCCCGCGCACATTGGACGAGCTGGTGCCCCGATATCTCGCGGCCGTTCCGAAACAGCCCGTGCTGCATTACCGCCCTGGCGACGGCTCTCTCGCTTTCCGCTATGTTCCGAGCTGGCCGCAGCTGCGGCCGGTGTGGTGTACGTCGGTCGGCGACACGACGAACTGGGTCTGCGCCGAGCATCTTATGTTTTCGTGACCCGCCTCACTTAGGCCCGAAACGCGCTCCATGCGTTCTAGGCGGGTGGAGCGGTCTCGCCGTCCGGCCGCATCGCCATTGGAGGAGACAGCTGCCCATGTCCGCATGGAGAATCTTCGCCGCCGCACTTGCCCTCGCGTTCGCCCTCGCCGTGCCTGCCCGGGCGCAGGATTCCGGCGTGGAAAAAATACAGAGCTTCTACAATGTGCTGCTCGACACGATGAAGCGGGGTCCCCAACTCGGCATGCAGGGCCGCTTCAAAGCGCTCGAGCCTGCGGTGGACGCGACCTTCGACATCCCCGCCATGATTCAGTTCATCGTGGGCCCCTCCTGGGCGAATATGAGCGCGGCGGACAAGACGGCGCTGACAACGGCATTCCGGCGGATGACGGTCGCCAACTACGCGGCCAATTTCTCGAAATATGACGGCGAGCAGTTCAAGGTGGATCCGAATGCGCAACAGCGCGGTCCCGACAAGATCGTGCAGACGACGCTGATGCCGCGGGGCGACAAGCCGGTGCCGCTCATCTATCGCATGCGCGATAGCTCGGGCAGCTGGAAGGTCATCGATGTTTTTCTCGAAGGTTACGTCAGCGAACTGGCCACGCGGCGCTCGGATTTCGCAGCAACACTGGCCAGCGGCGGCGCGCCCGCGCTGGTCGCCAAGATCAACCAGCTGACCGACAGTTTGCTGAACGGCACGACGAAGGGTGGGCAGTAGCGCGCGTCGTACCACCCGCTTCGAAATAATTACTTATGCGCACGCTGATGGACGCATTCCTCTCTTGCCAAATGCGTGAGTGGAACAGCGGGCCAAGATCGTTCCTCCCCCGTGCGAAGCATGGGGGAGGTGCCCCGAAGGGGCGGAGGGGGCAATGACGCCAGCCGCGTCCGGCGCCAAAAGACGCTTCGATACATATGCGGCACAAAATGCAGACATCGCATTGCCAACATGCAGTGGAATGCATGGAACAGCCGCATGGCCTATGTCGCCGCGAAGACGCTTTCGCGCGCTCGCGCGCTTCGGCGGAAAATGACGGGCGCCGAAACGCTACTCTGGTCGCAGCTGCGCCGCGGCAAGAGCGGCATGCGATTTCGGCGGCAGCATCCCATTGGTCCTTACATCGCCGATTTCGCCTGCGTTCCTGCGCGCCTTGTCATCGAGATCGATGGTGCGACTCATAGCACCGAGATGGAGGTCCGGCACGACGCCCAACGCGATGCATTTCTGCGCACGCGCTCGTGGCGTGTCGTTCGTCTAACTAACGACGATGTGTACCGCTCTCTCGACGCGGTGCTCGAACTTATCTGGCAGCACAGCAGCGGCACGTCCTGAGGCCCCCTCCGGTGCTGCGCACCACCTCCCCCATGCTTCGCACGGGGGAGGAACGAGGTATTGTGTCGAGCAGGAAAAGCTTCACACCGTCTCCGGCATGCCGCCCTTGTAGGCGGCCTGGGCGAGGAGTGCCGGCAGCAGGAACAATACGGTCGCGAGAATCCACCCCAGCGAAATGGCCAGCAACTCACCCATGCTGGCAAGACCCGGATGGCTCGAAAGCCAGAGCGTTCCGAACGCGGACGCCGTCGTGCCGGCGCTCAAAATCACCGCGCGCGTCAGCGGCGACTGCAGCAGCCTGCGCATGCCCGAGCGCCAGGCCATCACGAAATAGATGTCGAACGCCACGCCGATCCCGAACAGCAACGGCAACGCGATGATGTTGGCGAAGTTGAGCCGCATGCCGATGAACACGCAGGTGCCGAGCGTAAGAATGCCGGCGAGCACGAGCGGCCCCAGCGCGATCGCGATGTCCGAAAGGCGGCGCAATGCGAGCGCGAGCAGAACGGTGATCGACAGGAAGGAAAGCACGCCGGCCTGCAGGAAGGCGCGCACGATGGTGCGGCCCGATTCCTGGATCGAAATCGGCGTACCCACTGATTCGGGCGCGATGATCCGCACCTCGCGGGTGAATTCCTCCAGCACTGCGTTGTTGTTGGCGTTGCCTCGGGGGAATACCTCAACGCGATACTGGCCATTGCGGGTCACCCAGTCCTGCCTGAGCTCCGGCGGAAGCGAGGCGAGCGTGACCGGCCGCGGGGTAAGTGCCGCGCGAAGCTGCTCGAGCATCGTTTGCAGGCCCGGGACCAGAGATTCCTCCGCGCGACGGCGCAGCTTCTGGGGCCCTCTTGCAAGCTGCCGGAGCAGCCCGGCAAATCGCACCGCTTCGCGGGCCGCCGGCCCGTGCCCGTTCGCGCCCGCCGATTGCAGCGCCGCGGCCGCATCCTGCAGACTTGTAATAACCTCCCGGTCCGATGGCGGCGGCTTGGTCAGGAAGGGATTGAGCGTGGGATCGAGCAGATTGTCGGCATCCCTGATGAGCGCGAGCTTGGGCTGCTGATCCGCGGGAACAAAACTGTTGATGTCCAGGGTATGCGAAACCGCGGGCAGTGCGCCGAGCGCCAAGGACAGGCGTTGCGCGGCCTCATGCGACGGCGCGAGCACATTGATGGTGTTGGGCGAGGTGTCCGTATTGCGCAGCAGATCGAGCGCGGTAGCTACCGCCTCGCCTTTCGGGCTGCGCAGGTCGAGCGGGTTGAAATCGAATGTCATGCGGGTGGCCGCCGCCAGGCAGATCACGCCGAGTATCGCCGCAAAGGTAATTACTTCGAGTCGCCGCTTACTCAGGAAACGGTCGAGCGGAGCGAGCACGCGCCAGCCGATATGTTCCGGCTCGCCATGCGGCCGCAGCAGCTTTATGATGGCGGGGAGGACAGTGACGCTGAGCACAAAGGTGACGATCATGCCGCTGCCGGCGATCAGTCCGAGCTCCGCCACGCCCCGGTAGCTCGTGGGCAGAAACGAGTAGAACCCGGCGGCGACGGCGGCGGCGGCGAGGGTCAGGGCATTTCCCACTCCGGCGCCGGCCTGGGCGAGGGCGAGCCCGAGATCGCTCTGTTTGTGACGTTCGGCGCGATAGCGGACACAGAACTGGATGCCGAAATCGACACCGAGGCCGACGAACAACGTAATGAAGGCGACGGAGATGATGTTGAAAGACCCGATCGCCAGGAGGCCGATTGCGGTCGTCAGGCTGAGACCGATGAACATCGTCAGCAGGATGGCGAAGATCAGTCCGGCGGAGCGCACCGCGAACCACAGCATCGCGAATACGCCGGCCATCATCAGTCCGAGCATCAGGCCCGCGCGGTCCTTGATGGTGCTGAATTCCTCATCGGCCAGCGGCACCGGACCGGTGAGACGCACCCGCACGCCCTGATCCGGAGTCAAATCAAGCTGCCGCACCAGCGCGCGAATCGCATCGGTAGCGCGGCGACCAGGTTCGAGCGCCTGATAGTCAAGCCGCGGCTGTGCTTCGATGAACCGGCGCGTTTCGAGCGGGCTCGGCTTCTCGCCCGTCAGCAGCGACCGCCAGGCAAGGAAGGCCGGCTTGCCCGCCACGACACCGGAAAGCGTGTCGGCGAACGACGTTATCGGACGTTCGAGCGAGTCGAGACTGGCCTGCCCGCGCTTCACGCCTTCGAGCGCGGTGGTGAGACTGTCCATGATGCCGCGCAGGCTCGGATCGCCCGCCAATGCGCCCAGGAACGGCTGACTCTTTATCAGCTGCCCGGTTGTCGTGCGCACATCCGCCAGCGGAAGAAAGAGCAGCCCCTCATGCGCAAAGAATGAGCTTCCATCGGGGCGACGGACGCTCAGAAATAGATCGGGGCGCCTGGCCATTGCGGCGTCGAGCGCGGTGGCACCGTGTTCCGCCATTTCGGGCGTTGCGCCGTCGATGACGACGTCGATCGTGTTGCTGAACTGGGGAAAATTTGCGTCGTAGACCGCTTCGCGCTTGCGCCACGTCGTCTGCGCCGAGATCAGCGCAGCCGGATCGGTGTTCATCGCGAAATGCGCCGAACTGTAAATCCCCGCCAGGATGCCGAGCAGAAGCGCTGCCGCGAGCACCAGCGCCGGATAGCGGGCGCAGAACGCGACGATACGTTCAACGATCGGTGCCGGCATGCCGTCGCCTTCTGGTGAAACACCGCCCGGTCCGCATCACCCGCGGCTGCGGAATCGTGGTCCCGATGATGATGACGGGGAACGCGCGCTGAGGCGAGAGGGCGCGCTAGAAATTGGGCAGGTTTTCCAGATCGGGCTTGCCGCCATGGATTTCCGCTTCCCGGTGCTGCCGGTAGAGGCTGCGCAAGGTGGCGTATTCATCGACCGAGGTGCGCTCGATCTCGTTCAGCGTATCGATGGCGCGGGCCCGTTCGTCGACGACCTTCAGCACCCCGCGACCCAGCATGTAATAGGTGCTGCTGCGCCAGGATATCCACGTCAGCGGATCCATCGCGATATCCACGCCATAGCCGAACGCGTCGCGCGGATCGCTGGGCCCGAGGACGGGCAGAACAAGATAGGGGCCGGGGCCTACGCCCCAGACCCCGAGCGTCTCGCCGAAATCTGCATTGTGTTCGCGCGCGCCGATCTTCTGCGCGACGTCGATGAACCCGCCCAGGCCGACGGTCGAATTGATGACGAAGCGGCCAAGCGAGTCTGCGGCATGATCGGCGGCACCCTGCAGCACGTCGTTGCCGAAGGTAATCGGCACCTCAAGATTCTCGAGAAAATTGTGGACGCCGTCCCGCGCCAACTCCGGCACCACGTCCACGTAAGCCTTGGCGACCGGAAGCGCGACATATTTGTCCATCTTCTGGTTGAAGGCGAAAATCTGGCGGTTTGTTCCCTCATAGGGATCGTTGGGATCGGCGCCAGCCTGGGTGGATGTATTGGTGGTGGCGCAGCCCGCCACGCCGAGCGCGAGCAATGCCGCAGCAAGGTTCCGGAACTTCGGAGCCATGATTATCCCTCTCTGTCCCCTTTCAGAACGAACGACCTCGGAACGGGTCGCGCAATTAACATATGGTGAAGAAAAACGGCGCGGCCAAGAGGAAATCTCCGCAGGACACATAACGCTCGAAGGTTGGGAACGGAGGCAACTGCCCCCGGGGCGTCAGTTGCGCTTCCGGCTTCGGAACCAGAATTCGACCTCAAGCATGGTCCAGGTCAGCCCAAAGCCCACCGCCCCTGTCGCTACCGCGTAGAACAGGTCGGAATCCCCGGTCACCGAATAGATGGCAAAATAGACCGCAATCGCCAACGCAACCGCAGCGATGTGGGGAATGGCCCAATGCCGCCGTTTTGCCTCGGGCGACGTTCCTTGTGAGGTCTGCACCATGCGTTACCCGGATCGACATGCGGGCATCAACCTACCGGGACGCGGCATCGCGCGCCAGTTCACCGGCAACCGTTGCGAAACGAAAGAGTTTTAAGGTCGCGCAGTGTGAGTCTGCCGCCCGTCGGGGGGTTCCTGCCGGAATTTGCTGAAACCTGGTGGCCGCATGCTATAGGTCGCGCGTCAGAGAAGAGGGATCGAGGGAACATGTCTGCGACGGAAGCTGAAGTTCAGGCCTTGTCCGACGAGCTCAGGCAATTGCGCGCCGAATTCGTCCGGTTGGGTCAGCTCATCGAGTCGACTGCCCGTACGGCGAGCACCGAGGCGGCGCAGGCGGCCCGCGCAACGGGCGAACGTGCCTGGGGCGAGGTCCGCAGGAGCGCCGACGACCTCGCCAGCCGGATCGAATCCCGGCCGATAAGTTCTGCCGCTGTGGCTTTCGGCATCGGCGTCTTTCTCGGCCTGCTGTTCGGCGGCCGGCGTTCCTAAGCCACCGCTGTGTTCACCAGCATTCTGATTCGCGGCGTTGTCATCGTCGCGGTGATACTTGCCTGCGCCACGGGCCTGATCGCCGCATTCGGGCTTCTCGTTGCAGCGGATTATTTCGCGTTCGAGATAATTCTTCCGCCGGTTTTCGCCGCGCTCGCCGCTGCCGGCACGGCGATTCTGTTTTCTGTGCTCGCGGTTGTTATCGGCAGGCTGGTGCTCGGCGGCCTTCGCAAACGGGCACGGCGCAAAACGCAATCGCGCATCGCCGCAGTCGTGGGCGAGCTCTTTGGCAGCGAGTTGGGCGGACTGGCGGACCGTCATCCCGCGCGCGCCATCGGCCTCGCGCTCGCCGCGGGCTTCGCCGTCGGCGTCAGCCCAGGACTGCGCCGCGCGCTGTTCGCCTTCCTGCGGAAGTAACAGACATCAAAGAACGAGGCCCTGTCTTTCCTCCCCCGCGCGAAGCGTGGGGGAGGGGGACCGCGACGCGGTGGAGGGGGCCGCGGCGCTTCGCGGTGGCGGACAGTTCGTTACATTCCCGGCACAAGAGGCGGACCTTTCTCCGATAACCTCACACACGGTCCACTCAGGAGATAATTTCATGGCCCGTGTCGCGGCGCGGACACTCATGCGCGCCCGCTCACTTCGCCGAAGACTGACCCGAAACAATTCTTTGGTCGCGGCTGCGGGACGGCATCGGCGGAATGCGATTCCGCAGGCAGCATCCCATCGGGCCTTTCATTGCCGACTTCGCCTGTATTCCTGCGCGTCTTATCGTGGAAGTGGACGGTGCGACACATGGAAGCGATGCGGAGCGTAGGTCCGATGCGCGCCGCGAGGCATTCCTGCGTTCGCGATCATGGCGAATCGCTCGCGTCACCAATCACGAGATATATCATTCGCTCATGGCGGTGCTTGACCTGATCTATCAGCGCGCCGTCGAGGCCCCCTCCACCGCTTCGCGGTCCTCCTCCCCCGCCAAGGGCGGGGGAGGAAAGTGACAGCCGCGCCCTCTTAACGCTTCCGCTTGCGCTGTTCCTCGTCGCCGGAATTGTCGCCGCCGCCGGCGTAGCCGAGAACATCGACGGTGATCACGGATTCATCGGCGCCGTTGTTGTTCGACGCGCCGGATACGGCCTGCGCCGCTTGCGAGGCGGCAGCGGCGGCGGTCGAACCGCTTGTCTGTGCTGCCACATTGACAGCGGCGCTGCCGGGCACGCCGACCGTGGTGCCGCTGACGGCGAAGTTGCTGGAGTTCGCCACCTGGAACGCGGCGACGAACAGATTGCCGGATACGCGCACGCCGGCCGCGCCCGCATCCACCGTGCCGCGGGGTGCGACCAGGAAGACATCGGGTGCCGGAGCGCCGGGGGCCGGCTCGAAGGCGGCGATGCCCGCACCCGTCACGGCACCCGAGGAATTGACGAAGGAATACAGATCCTCGTCGGTCTGCACGACGATCGGCGGGAAGTTCGACGAAGTCTGCGGACCCTGGCCGGCATTGAGGCTGCCGTTCGACGACCACATGATGATGTTGCCGCCCTCCTCGGTGAAGAGCCGGCTCTGGTTGAGCAGAAAATCCTGATCGGTGAAGGTGTCGATCGAGCCGCCGCGTAGCGTGAGAACGCCTTCAAAGCCTGGGGGGATGTCCGAGATGGTCGAGGGGAAAGGTACACCATCCGGCAGGCTGACGCCTGGCTGGAGCGGGATGCCCTCGTAAAGCTCACCGGCTACCTCGGTATGGAGTGCGGCCTGGGCCGAGGTCGCAACAGTCGAACCGATGAGCGCGCGGCCCCCGGGCCCGAGAATATAGATGTTTCCGCCCCACTCCGTCTCGATGGTGGAAAGTCTGAGATCGAGGTCGCCGGTTTCGACGAGCTGGTTGGCGCCGTTGGTACCGCCGCCGAGATTGTTCGCCGTATAGCCGAGCGAAGCGGGGAACAGCAGATTCGCGGCGACGTAACCGCGGCTGTAATTCTCGAAGGAGCCGCTGTCCGGCACCGAGGTCTGCGCCAGCTCGTTGAAATACACATTGTCGAGCAGGAATATCTGTTGTTCGAGTTCCGG
>DATAYG010000203.1:0-2495 GCA_036272695.1 Rhizomicrobium sp.
TGAGGAACTTCTCGCCGGCGGCAAACGCAATTTCGGCCTATTGTTCGTAGTGGGTGAAGAGCGAAATAGCGCCGGAGCGATGGCTGCGGCGAAGACTCCTCGCGGGAGCCGCTTCATCGTCAACGGCGAGCCGACCGAGAATCAGCTTGCGCTCGGCTCGAAGGGCGCTTTGCGATTCGAGATTACGGCGACAGGCAAAATGGCGCACTCGGCCTATCCGGAACTTGGCGAGTCGGCAATCGAGAAGTTGTTGAATGCGCTGGGCCGCATCCGCCAGCTTGTCTTGCCTTCGGACAAGATTCTGGGCCCCAGTACGTTGAACATTGGAACGATCCAGGGTGGCCGCGCACCGAACGTCATTCCCGATCACGCAATGGCGGAAATTTTTATACGGGTGGTGGGAGATGTCACGCAATTGCGCAAAGACATTGCGAAGGCCGCCGCGCCGGACGCGTCAGCGGAGGAGGTGCTGTTTATTCCCGCCTTGCACCTGGGCAGCATTCCAGGATTCAAAACCACCGTTGTCGCCTTCACCACTGACATTCCCACGTTTGACGGCGCCTGGGGACAACCGTATCTTTTGGGCCCCGGCAGCATCCATGTAGCGCACACCTCCGAAGAGCGCATTGCGAAAAGTCAGTTGGAGGAGGCCGTCGGCATGTACGCCACTTTGGTAGAACGGCTGGGACGTTGAGAGAATGGTGAACACGATGAAGCCGATTGAAGTAGGTGTTCTCGGCGGCACCGGAATGGTAGGGCAGCATTTCGTCCGTTTCCTACAGGGACATCCGTGGTTCAAGCTGACGTGGCTTGGCGCGAGTGATCGGTCGGCAGGCAAGCCGTATCACGATGCCACTACCTGGCGGCTGGAAGGCGACATGCCGGCCGAAGCTACGGATATTCTCGTCACAGAATGCAAGCCGTCCGGGGCGCCTCGCGTGGTCTTTTCGGCGATGGATGCTTCGGTTGCGGGACCGATTGAGCTCGAATTCGCGCAGGCGGGACACATCGTTGTTTCAAACTCCCGAAATCATCGCATGGAGCCTGATGTTCCCTTGCTGGTGCCGGAAATCAATGCCGCGCATCTGGGCCTCATTCGCGCGCAGCAAAGGAATCGCGGCTGGAGGGGCATGATTGTCACGAACCCGAACTGTTCCACGGTCGTGCTGACCATGGCGCTGGCGCCTTTGCTGCCGTTCGGGATTGATCGCGTGCTGGTTACCACCATGCAAGCTGTATCGGGCGCGGGCTATCCGGGCGTTTCGTCGATGGACATTCTGGGCAACGTGGTTCCGTTCATCGGCGGGGAAGAAGACAAGATGCAGCAGGAGACACAGAAGATCCTCGGCGGCATCAAAGAGGGTACCCTTCAGCCGCTCGAAGCCCGCGTGAGCGCTACGTGCAACCGCGTTGCAGTCACTGACGGCCACATGGTTTCGGCGTCAGTGGCATTCCGCAAAAAGCCTTCTCTTGCCGAAGTGCGCGATGCGCTGAACTCATTTCGTGGCGCTCCGCAAGAGCGGAATCTTCCAAGTGCACCTGCTCAACCTGTTGTTTACATTGAGCAGCAGGACCGGCCGCAACCCCGGCGTGATGCTACGCGCGACAACGGCATGGGCATCACCGTCGGCCGTCTTCGCGAATGCAACGTTCTGGATGCCAAGTTTCTGGCCTGCGGTCATAACGCGATCCGCGGCGCGGCCGGCGCCGCCGTTCTGAATGCCGAGCTGATGGTCGCCGAAGGCTTCCTCGATTAGGTCCGGCCGAATGATCGTCATGAAATTCGGCGGTACGTCCGTCGAATCACAGGAAGCTATCGCGCGCGTTGCTCAGATTGTAAGGAGCTATGAAAACAGGCGGCCCATCGTGGTTGTCTCTGCCATGGGCAAGACGACAAACAAGCTTCTGCAAGCCGCCCGGGAAGCGGCGGCAGGTCGACGCGAGCAAGCGCTCACCATTGTCGATGAGCTGCGCGGCCATCACCTGACGCATGGACTGGCGCTGGCGGGCGCTGCCGCAGCGGATCTTGACCGCTATGTGCGCGCCCATTTCGATTGGCTCGAGGAGTTAGTCAAAGGCCTGTCCGTCGTCGGAGAACTTTCGCCGCGATCAATGGACGCTATTGCCAGCGTTGGCGAGCGGCTTTCGAGCCTGGTTGTTACTTTCGCGTTCCAATCGCAAGGCATGCGTACGCAGCACGTGGATTCGCGGCGGGTCATCGTGACCGACAATCGCTTCACTCAGGCACAGCCGATTCTGGATGAGACGTACCGCGCGCTGGCCGACGACGTCGCTCCCCTTGCGGAGCGAAGCGTTGTAGTAATGGGCGGTTTCATCGGTAGCACGCGCGACGGGCAAACAACAACGCTTGGCCGAGGCGGCTCAGATTACTCGGCCGCGATTGTAGGCGCAGGCGTCGAGGCTGAAGAGATCCAGATCTGGACTGACGTGGATGGCATGCTGACGGCCGACCCGCGCATCATCTCCGGCGGGCA
>DATAYG010000204.1:0-19864 GCA_036272695.1 Rhizomicrobium sp.
GCTCAAGACTGCAACTAGTCAGTTGTTGACCCTGTTGCATAACGCATCGGCGAACGCGGGCGACGTGCAGGTTGCTCTCGTTCCATTCACCAAAAACGTGCAGTTGCCGAGTTCGATGGGGACGTCGGGAATTGATTTTACCGATTTCACGGCCGCGCCGCTGAATTCCATGCCCCCGGCGAACGTGGGACCCGGATCAGCTTGTCCCTATGCCATGAACACGGTCGGCTATGGATGCACCAGCGGACCGGCCAATGGAA
Organism: Rhizomicrobium sp.; assembly: GCA_036272695.1. Classification (GTDB taxonomy): domain Bacteria; phylum Pseudomonadota; class Alphaproteobacteria; order Micropepsales; family Micropepsaceae; genus Rhizomicrobium. The sequence goes on from DATAYG010000204.1 coordinate 261, forward strand.
GCTCCACCGTCTCGACCATACCCGCCAGCGGAACCTATAACGGCTACATTTGCCCGAGCATCGTCGAGGGATACAGCGGCACCCAGTACATCGGGTCCTTTCTTCACTATTACAATGGCTGCTACAACAGCGTCCGAATCGGCAGCACCTCCAATTATACCCACACCTGGATTGCGAACAGCACGTCGACCTGGAGCCATTGCGTGATGGACCGCACGCAGAGCTACGACGTGAGCGACACCAATCCGACGAACACGGCGACCGATTTTCCCGCGGAGAACGATTACTCCTGTCCGGCCGCCGCGCTCATGGGCCTGAACTACAACTGGACGAACCTTACCAATGAGGTCAATGCGATGACGCCGAACGGCACGACCGATCAGCCGATCGGGCTGGAATGGGGCTGGATGGCAATGACCCAGGGCGCCCCCTTCAATCCGCCCGCTCTCCCGGCAAATACGAGCAGGATCATCATCCTTCTGAGCGACGGCCTGAACACGCAGGACCGGTGGTATACCGGAGGCGTCGAGCCCCCGCCGGAATACCTGGCGCAGGACACCGACGTCGACGCCCGCATGAACCTCATCTGCAATGCCGTAAAGGCCGACAACGTCACAATCTACACGATTTATGTCGACCTCAACGGGACCCAGGGCAATTCGACAGTGCTGCAGAATTGCGCCTCGGACCCCAGCAAATATTTTGATCTCACGACGTCGGGCCAGATCATCTCGACACTGAACCAGATTGGAACGCAAATCACGCAGTTGCGCGTGGCGCAGTAAACCGATTCGATTTCGGGCCGGTCTGGGCAAGCCCGTAAGTTATATTGCGGCGGAGACGCTGCAGCCCGATCGCCGGTCTTCAATAGGAAATACCTGGCAAGTCCAGGTTGTGCTCCTTCGCGCAGGCGACGGCCTCGTCGTAACCCGCGTCGGCGTGGCGCATGACGCCGCTGGCGGGGTCGTTCCACAGCACGCGGGCGATGCGACGCGCTGCCGCTGCCGTGCCGTCGCAGACGATCACCATGCCGGCATGCTGCGAGAAACCCATGCCGACACCGCCGCCATGATGGATGGAAACCCAGGTCGCGCCGCTCGCGCAATTGAGCAGCGCATTCAGCAGCGGCCAGTCCGACACCGCGTCCGAACCATCCTTCATCGCTTCCGTTTCGCGGTTGGGCGAAGCGACCGAGCCGGAATCGAGATGATCGCGGCCGATCACGATCGGCGCCTTCAGTTCGCCGCGCGCCACCATTTCGTTAAAGGCGAGCCCGACCCGATGGCGGTCGCCCAATCCGATCCAGCAGATGCGCGCGGGCAGCCCCTGGAAGCGGATGCGGTCGCGCGCCATGTCGAGCCAGTTGTGAAGATGCGCATTGTCGGGAAGTAATTCCTTTACTTTCGCATCGGTGCGCCAGATATCCTCCGGATCACCCGACAGCGCGCACCAGCGGAACGGCCCGATGCCGCGGCAGAACAACGGGCGGATATAAGCCGGAACAAAGCCCGGAAAATCGAACGCGTCGGTCACGCCTTCGTCTTTGGCCATCTGCCGGATGTTGTTGCCGTAATCGACGGTGGGAATTCCCATGCGATGGAATGCGAGCATGGCGCGCACATGTTCCGCCATGGAAAATTTCGCCGCCCGCTCGACAGATTTGGGATCGCTCGCCCGCCTCTGTTCCCATTGCGCCAGTGTCCAGCCCTTCGGCAGATAGCCGTTGACCGGATCATGCGCGGAAGTCTGGTCGGTCACCGCGTCCGGGCGCACGCCGCGCCGCACCAGTTCGGGAAGCATGTCCGCCGCGTTGCCGAGCAGGCCGACGGAAAGCGGCTTCCGTTCGCGCGTGGCGCGCGCCATCATTTCGAGCGCTTCATCGAGCGACGCTGCCTGTGCGTCGAGATATCTGGTGCGCAGCCGCATTTCGATGCGCGAAGGCTGGCATTCGATGGCGAGCATCGAAGCGCCCGCCATCACGGCGGCGAGCGGCTGTGCGCCGCCCATGCCGCCAAGGCCCGCCGTCAGAATCCAGCGGCCCGCCAGCGAGCCATTATAATGACGGCGGCCCAGTTCCGCGAATGTTTCATAGGTGCCCTGGACGATTCCCTGGCTGCCGATATAGATCCAGCTGCCGGCCGTCATCTGGCCGTACATCATCAGGCCCTTGCGGTCGAGCGCATTGAAATTGTCCCAGTCGGCCCAGTGCGGCACGAGATTGGAATTGGCGATCAGCACGCGCGGCGCATCGGCATGCGTCTTGAACACGCCGACAGGCTTGCCGGATTGCACAAGCAATGTTTCGTCGCTCTCGAGCCGCTTCAATGCGGCGACGGTGCGGTCGAAGCTTTCCCAGTCGCGCGCCGCCCGGCCGATGCCGCCATAGACGACGAGTTCTTCCGGCTTTTCGGCAACTTCCGCGTCCAGATTGTTCATCAGCATGCGCATGGGTGCTTCGGTGAGCCAGCTCTTCGCAGTCAGTTCGGGTCCGCGCGGCGCGCGGATGGATCGGGCATTGTCAATTCGCGTCATGATTCGCTCGCAAAGCCGAGGCAGGTTTCGAGAATGCGGTGCAGGATCGCGCGCATCGGAGCGGCGCGTTCGGCGTCGTAGGGTTGAGGCCAGTTTTCCGGCGTCGGCACGTCCGGCTCGTCCATATAGCCGCGTATCGCAAGCTCAAGCTGCACAGCATGCACGCCATGCGCGGGATTCCCATAGTGCCGCGTCGTCCATCCCCCCTTGAACCGACCGTTTGTTACACACGTGAAAGAGTGCGCCCTCTCCCCCCCTTTGGGGGGAAGGGAGTAAGCATCACAAATCTGCTCGATGGCCGATGTCAGCTCGGCGCCGCAACTCGTGCCGGAATTGGTGCCGATGTTGAAATTGGGAAGTTCGCCGTCGAAGAGGCGCGGGATGCGGGAGCGGATGGAGTGGGCTTCGAAGAGGACGGTGCGCGGATGCCGATCGCGCAATCGCGCAATCTCCGCTTCTAGGGCCGCATGATAGGGCATGAAATAAAGATCGCGCCGCTGTGCAATCTCTTCCGCGTCGGGTGTCTCACCTTCGTGATAGAGCGGCTCGCCGTCGAAGCTCGTGGTCGGACATAGTTCCGTCGTGTTCTGGCCGGGATAGAGCGAACGTCCGGACGGGTCGCGGTTCACGTCGATCACGCTGCGCGACAGAGAGGTTCGCACAATCGTGGCGTCAAGCGCCGGCGCGAAATCGTAGAGCAGATCAACCCACCAATCCGCATCCTTGCGCGCCAGCCAGGATGAGACGAAGCGCCATTCAAGTTCGGGAGGAATGTCTGTTCCTGTGTGCGGCATGGACACGATCAGCGGCGCATTGCCGCGTGTCACGCTGAGCCAGTGCGCGTTCATCGACCGGCTTTCACGCGCGCGTGGAGCGGATTGAAGCCCATGCGATAGACGAGCTCCGACGGCTGCTCGATATCCCAGATCGCAAGGTCGCAATCCTTGCCGGCTTCGAGCGTACCAACTTTGTGAAGCCGGCCCAGCGCACGCGCCGCTTCGCGCGTCACGCCGGCAATGCATTCCTCGACCGTCATCCGGAACAGAGTCGCTGCCATGTTCATGACAAGCAGCAGCGAGGTGAGCGGCGACGTACCGGGATTGCTATCCGTCGAGACTGCGATGGGCACATTGTGCTTGCGAAGAAGTGCTACCGGCGGCTGGCGCGTCTCGCGCAGGAAATAATACGCACCGGGCAGCAGCACGGCGACGACATCTGCTTGGGCCATGGCTTCGATGCCGCTTTCATCGCTCCATTCCAGATGATCGGCAGAAAGGGCATGGAAGCGTGCGGCAAGTGCTGCGCCTTCGAGATTCGACAATTGGTCGGCGTGCAGCTTGACGCGCAAGCCGTGGGCAGTCGCCGCTGCGAACACACGCGTCATCTGTCGCGACGAAAACGCAATGGACTCGCAAAAGCCGTCCACGGCTTCCGCGAGCCCCTCGCGCGCGATCTCGGGAATCCATTCGCGGCACAATTGGTCGATATAGGCGTCCTTGTCGCCCTCCGCTTCCGGCGGTAGAGCATGGGCGCCGAGGAATGTCGTTGCCACATCCATGTCGCATGCGAGCCACTTTGCGGCACGAAGCTGTTTCTTCTCATCCTCCAGCGTCAGCCCATAACCCGATTTGATTTCGACAGTCGTCACACCTTCGGCGATCAGGGCATCCAGCCGCGGCCGCGCCGCGGCGACCAACTCGTCCTCGCTCGCGCGCCGCGTAGCCGCGACGGTCGAAAGAATTCCACCACCTGCCCGCGCGATTTCTTCATAGCTCGCGCCGGCAAGCCGCATTTCGAATTCCCGCGCGCGGTCCCCGGCGTAGACGAGATGGGTGTGGCAATCGACGAGCCCCGGCGTGACCCAGCGGCCTTCACAATCGATGCTGGCTTCGGCCTCGAAGGCCGGTGCATCGCCTGCGACGCCGGCAAAGACGATCTTTCCGTCCGCGGCCGCCACGATGCCGCCTTCAATCGCGCCGAGACCCTGGCGATCGGACGCCAGCGTCAAAAGCCGTGCATTGTGCCAGAGCGTGTCGCAGCGCATGGGACCTCGATGGACAACCCGCTTGGCGGAGCGGGCGCAAACGTCTCTTATGGCTGCCGGAAGTGACTGGCAACGGGAGCCCGATGCTCTGGTTCGAAGCTGCCCTTCTTCCCGGGGGCTGGGCGCGCGACGTACGCGTCGAAATGCGCGACGGACAGATCGCGCGCGTCGAGGCCGGCGTTCCCGCTTTGCAGGGCGACGAGCGCCATGGGATTGCGCTTCCCGGGCTTTCGAATGTCCACAGCCACGCCTTCCAGCGGGGCATGGCAGGTCTCGCCGAAACGCGCGGGCCCGCAGACGACGATTTCTGGACCTGGCGCGAGGTCATGTACCACTTCCTCGACCGGCTGACGCCTGAGGACGTGGAAGCCATCACAGCGCTGGCCTATGCCGAAATGCTGGAGCGCGGCTTCACCCGGGTCGGCGAATTCCACTATCTGCACAATGATCCCGCGGGCCTCCCATATGCCGATCCGTCGGAGTTGGCATCGCGGGTCGCGTCGGCGGCGGAGCAGACGGGCATCGGGTTGACGCTGCTTCCGGTCTTCTATGCTCATTCCAACTTCGGTGGCGCATCGGCGAAGCCGGGCCAGCGCCGTTTTCTCACCAACCCTGAATCCTTCGCACGGCTTGTCGAGGACAGCCGAAAGGTAATTTCAGCTTTGCCCGATGCGAATATCGGGGTGGCAGCCCACAGCCTGCGCGCGGTCACGCCGGAAGAATTGCAGCAGATCGTGCCGCTTGCCGCAGGCGGTCCCCTACATATCCACGCGGCGGAGCAAACAAAGGAAGTCGACGATTGCCTCGCCTGGAGCGGCACGCGGCCCGTCGAATGGCTGCTGGATCATGCTGCGATTGACTACAGATGGTGTCTCGTTCACGCGACACATATGACATCGCAGGAAACGGAGCGCCTCGCTCGGAGCGGTGCCGTCGCCGGCCTGTGCCCCGTCACCGAGGCCAATCTCGGCGATGGCGTGTTTCCGGCGCGGCCCTATCTGGATGCAGGAGGCCATTATGGCATCGGCACCGATTCGAATATTCGGATCGGCGCGGGTGAAGAACTTGCCATGCTGGAATATGCGCAGCGCCTTGCGCATCGCGCGCGCAATCTATGGCCCGAAAGGCAGCGCGAATCGACTGGGCGGGCGCTGTTCGACGGCGCGCTCCGGGGCGGCGCCCAGGCTATGGGTCAACCCGAGCCGGGCCTGCGTGTGGGATCTTCTGCCGATTTCTTGAGTCTTGCGGCCGACGATCCTGCCCTTGCGGGCCGCAGGGACGATGCCATTTTGGACAGCTGGATTTTCGCCGGCGCCGTGATCGATTGCGTCTGGCGCCGCGGCCGCAGGCTTGTCTCCGCCGGCCGTCATTGCGCGCGGGATTCCGTCGTGGTGCGTTATAGTGAGGTTCTGGGGCGGCTCCTGGCCGCCTGAGCTGGAATTTCCATTGCCACATTGAGAACATTTTGAAATGGAAATTACTTCTGAAATGAGCTTGTCATCCCCGCGAAAGCGGGGACCCAGATCGCCGTCCTTTCCGGATAGGCCACGCGGCTGGGTTCCCGCTTTCGCGGGAATGACATCGGAAGGGTACGAAAATGGTTCGGTCCAATATCCAAACAGGTTAGCGTGTTCTTGAATGAGAAATCTCGCGCCTTCGATCAGGATCGAAACTCCGGCAACGGTCAGGCTGGACTGGGCTTCGCGTCCGCCGCGGCTCGTGCTTGGCGGCGAATGGATCGTGGCCGAGGCCGCGCGCATGGATGCAGCGCTGCGCGCGCTCAAATACGGCGATCTTTCCGAAGTCATTATCGACGGCAAGAGTGTTACGCTTCTGGACAGCGCCGGCGCCTGGCTGATCCTGCGCGCGAAACGCGTTCTCGAAACCGGCCATGTCGCGGTTCGCGACGTAATCCTGCCCGAGCATTACCGCACGCTTTTCAAAACACTGGAGGATGAGGCACTCGCGCCCGAAGTGGTGCGGGCGCGCCCCTTCACGATCGAAAGCTATCTTGAGCGCATAGGCCGCAGCACCGTGCATGTGATGCGCCAGACCTATGACCTTGTGGGATTTCTCGGCCGTGTCTCGATCGAGACCTGGGAAGCGATCACTTCGCCGCGCCGCGAGCTGCCCTTTCCCGCCTTCATCCAGCAGATCGAGGAAACCGGCGTAACAGCACTGCCCATCGTCGGCATGCTCGCTTTTCTGTTGGGAGTTGTGCTCACCTATCAGGGTGCGGACCAGCTGAAGCGGTTCGGCGCGCAGATCTATACGATCGATTTTCTCGGTATTGGTTTCCTGCGCGAGTTGGGCGGCCTCGTCACCGCGATCATTATCGCCGGCCGCTCGGGCTCCGCTTTCACCGCGCAGATTGGAACGATGCGGGTGAATGAGGAAACCGATGCGATGGAGACTATCGGCCTCAACATCGCAGAAATCCTCGTGCTGCCGCGCGTGCTCGGGCTCATGGTCGCGCTGCCGTTGCTCACTTTCTACGCCGATATCGTGGGCCTCATCGGCGGCATGGTAATGACTTATTTCGATCTTGGAATCACTTTTCCGGCCTTCATGCGCGAGTTGGAGAGCGCCATCACGCTGAAAACGTTGCTCGTCGGTCTGGTCAAGGCGCCGGTCTTTGCTTTCGTAATCGCGCTGGTCGGCTGTTTCGAGGGTTTGCGTGTCGAGCGCAACGCCGCGAGCGTAGGCCGGCTCACCACACGTTCCGTGGTAGAGGCGATCTTCCTCATTATTGCGCTCGATGCCGGCTTTTCAGTAGTCTTCTCGCTGATCGGTTTCTGATGCAGGACGAAAGCCACCCCGGCGATGTCGTGATCCGCATTCGCGGCCTGGTGAATGCGTTCAACGGCACGGTGATTCACGATCATCTCGATCTCGATGTCTATCGTGGCGAAGTGCTGGGCGTGGTTGGCGGCTCGGGCGCGGGCAAATCCGTACTGCTGCGTTCAATTGTCGGGCTCAATCATCCGGAGTCGGGCAGCATCAAGGTGTTTGGACAGGAGACGGCGGAGATCGAGTCTGAAAGCCTCCGGGGCCTGCAATTGCGCTGGGGCGTGCTGTTCCAGGGCGGTGCATTGTTCAGTTCCCAGACCGTGGCGCAGAACATCCAGGTGCCGATGCGGCGCTGGACGCATATGGGCCAGGACCTGATGGATGAACTCGCTGCGATGAAACTGGCCCTGGTCGGCCTGCCGGCCGACACCGCGCACAAATATCCGTCCGAGCTTTCGGGTGGAATGACCAAACGCGCGGGTCTCGCGCGCGCTCTGGCGCTCGATCCCGAACTGCTGTTCCTCGACGAGCCGACTTCGGGGCTGGATCCCATTTCCGCCGCCCATTTCGACGAACTGGTACGAAACCTTCAGCAAAGTCTTGGACTAACCGTCTTCATGGTCACGCATGATCTCGATTCGCTGCGGGCGATAACCGACAGGATCGCGGTTCTGGTCAACAAAACGATCAAGGTGGGCACGATCGAAACGCTGGTCCATGATCCCGATCCCTGGATCCACGAATATTTCTGCGGCGAGCGCGGCCGCGCGGCGCTCTCGGAGCCCGCCAAATGTCCTGCATAGAAATGAGAGCGGAACGGTAGACGATGGAAACCAAGGCAAATTACGTGGCGGTGGGGGTGTTCGTCATCGTCTTGCTGTTCGGCCTGGTGGTCACACTTCTCTGGCTGGGTGGTTCTCAGTACACGGAGGAATATGCCTATTACCGCACATTCTTCTCGGGCAGCGTCACCGGCCTCGGCGACGGCACACTGGTACGTTACAACGGCATTCAGGTCGGGCGCGTCTCGAAAGTCGATTTCGATCCCAACAATCCCAAGCGCGTGATCGTCACGCTCGAGATCAACCCTGACCTACCCATTCATTCCGATTCGGTCGCGACCATCGCGAGCGAGGGCCTAACCGGCGGCACCTATGTCGAGATCGACGGCGGTTCGCAGAAATCTCCCGTGCTGCCGCATGTGCTCTTCGGAGACTATCCGATCATCAGATCGAAGCCGTCGACCCTGCAGGAACTGGAGCAGTCGGCGCCGCAATTGGTTGCCAAGCTCAATGGTGTCGCCGACCGTTTGAACGATGTATTGAGCCCGCGGAACCGCGAGGCCTTTGGGCAGACACTTTCCAATTTGCGCGACGTGACCGGCGTGCTCGTGAAAGACAGCTCCGATTTCAGCGTCACGCTGAAGAACCTCAAAACGGCTTCCGTGGGGATCAACACCGATCTCGGCGACCTGCATACCGTGCTGCTGAGTGCCAACGGCACGACGCAGCGGCTCGACAAACTGTCCGACGATGTGGACAAGCTTGCCGGCAATGTCGGCAAGCTGTCCGACGATCTCGATACGCAGGTGAACGGTGCACGCATCGATCAGTTGATGGGGCAGACGCGCGAGCTTCTGCGGAGCCTGACTCATCTCTCGAATGAACTCGACCGCGAGCCGACGCGGCTCATCTTCGGCGATCGCCGCAAGGGATATACACCGCAATGACGAAACAATCGGTTCTGCTCTCGCGGCGCACGATCCTTCCGGTCTCCGTGGCGCTTCTGGCACTCGCCGGCTGCGGCAGCCTGATCGGCCCCTCGGGTCCGCCACCGCAGATCTATCGACTGGCGCCGGAATTTCCTGCCGCGGCCGGCGGCGCGCCGGTGAGGTGGCAGCTTGCGATTGCGCGTCCCAACACAACGCAGACCCTGGATAGCGAACGCATCGCGCTCTCGCGCGGCGCGATGATGGACTACTACGCCGATGCGCAGTGGAACGACACGGTGCCGCGGCTTTTCCAGTCTCTGCTCGTGGAAGCCTTCGAGCGCAGCGGACGCATCACTGCCGTGGCACCCGAATCGGAAGGCATGCACACCGATTATCTGCTGGTGACCGAACTCCGCGATTTCGACGCGCAATACGACAGTGCCAACGGCGCGCCGCTCGTGGTTATCGATGTGGCGGCCAAGCTCATCGACGGACGCGGCAAGGTTGTCACGGCGCGTGAGGCACATCAGACGGCGCGCGTGTCGCAGAACAGCGTCGCAAGCGTGGTGGAAGCCTTCGACCGGGCCGCCGCCGCGGCGCTGACGGACCTCGTCACCTGGGCGCTGCAAGCCCCCCCGCCGTGATCGCGCGCAGCGAAGGTCTTTTACCACAAAGAGCACAAAGAACACGAAGTCAGAACACGAAATTCGTGGCGCTAACTTCCTTTGTGCTCTTTGTGGTAAAATAATTAACCGCGATGACTTCCCCCGAATCATCCTAGACTGCGCGCGATGCCACCGTGCCCCCGGCGAGCGATGAACTTTTCCTGGTATGTGAAGCGGCTGTCAGCGATGGGGGCGGAGGAGATCGCCCACCGGGTCATCGACCGTTGGAATGAAGCGCAATGGCGGCGGCGTTATTTCGGAAAAGACGCGCAACCGGTCGCGCTTGCGCCGGATCGTCATTTCATCGGCGGCCTGTCACGTGGGCGCGCCGCGGATGCGCCGCCGGTTCCGCGCGAAAATCTCCTGCGCGCCGCCGACCGGCTGCTTGCCGGCGAATGGCGCACCTTCGCCATCACCCGCAGCGACGTAACACCCGACGTCGACTGGCATCTCGATCCGAAAATGCGGACGCGTGCGGGGGCTGATAGTTACGCTTTCGACATTCCTTTCGTGGGCGGCGCAAGCAGTTTCGACACCAAATATGTCTGGGAGCTGTCGCGTCATCATCAGACGACTCTCCTCGCCATGGCTTTCTGGCTCACCGGCGAGGAGCGCTATGCGCGCGCGGCCGCGGTCCTTGTCCAATGCTGGATCCACGCCAATCCGTTCCTTGCCGGCATTCACTGGGCGAGCGGCATCGAACTCGGCATGCGGCTCATTGCGTTCGCGTGGACGCGACGTCTGCTCGCGGATTGGCCCGAAGCGGCCGCGCATTTCGAGAACAACGAAGTTTTCGCGCGCGCGGTCGTCCAGCATCAATGGCTGCTCACGCATCGCAGGAGCTACGGCTCCTCCGCCAATAATCACCTGATCTACGAAATGGCGGGGCTGTATGTTTCGACGTGCTGCATGCCCTGGCATGCACAGGCCCCGGCGTGGCGCAACCGCGTGGCTCTCATTCTCGAACGAGAATTTTCCAAACAGATTTTCCCCGAAGGCTACACGCGCGAACTCGCCTCCGACTACGATGGCTTCGTTCTCGAGGCACTGGTGATTTGTTTGATTGAAGGCGCGTCAGGCGAAAGGCCACTCGGCTCGCAAGCTTGGGACTGCGCGCAGCGCATGCTTGACTGGCTTGCCGCGAATTCCGATTGCAACGGACATCCGCCGCGCCAGGGCGACAGCGACGACGCCTCGGGTTTGCTGCTGGATGCGCCGGATTATGACCGCTGGCACGATCTTTCCTATTTGCGCGAAGCCTGGTTCGGCGCGCCGCCGCCTGACGCCCCATCGCTGCGCGCCTGGCTCTTCGCCCCGCTCGCCGACACACCCATCTTGTCATCCCCGCGAAAGCGGGGACCCAGTTCGCAGCCCTTTGGGGATAAATCGCGCAGCTGGGTTCCCGCTTCAGCGGGAATGACAGCGAAGGAGGAGCAGTGCGAGTCCGGTGTCGTCATCCTCCACGCGCGGGTGGGAACGCTGGCCGAAATCTGGTGCGCGTTCGATGCCGGCCCGCTCGGCTATCTGTCGATCGCCGCGCATGGCCACGCCGACGCGCTGGCCGTCGAGCTGCGCTACGGCGGCGCGCCCGTGCTCGTCGATCCCGGCACTCATGCCTATTCCGGCCCGTGGCGCGACTGGTTCCGCTCGACGCAGGCGCACAACACCATCGAACTCGGCGGCGCGAGCCAATCCGAAAGCGGCGGCCCGTTCCTGTGGACGCGCCATGCCCGCGCGAGGCTTCTCGAAACAGACGGCCTCGAAGAGAGCGCAACTAGCGCCCGCGTTGTGGGCGAGCATGATGGCTATGCGGGACAGGATTTCGCCGGCCGCCATCGCCGCAGCGTGATGTTGGACCGGGAGAACGCCACGCTCACCATTCGGGACGAACTCGGCGCCGCCCGGCCGGTGCCGCTCCGCATGTTCTGGCACCTCCATCCCGATATCGCCTGCACGCTTACGGGCAACAAAGCCGAGCTCGTCTGCGGCGGCGCGGTGCTGCATCTCGCACTTCCCGGCGCACTCGCCTGGCGCGCGCTGCGCGGCTCCGAGGCCGTCGGGCCAGGCTGGTATTCTCCATCATTCGACGTGAAGCTGGCCACGACGACGCTGGTCGGCGAGGGCACGCTTTCCGGCCCGCTCGTGCTGGAGACTGCGATCAGGTTCCCGGACGCCTGAGCCGGTCCGGCTCCGCAGTTCCGGCCTTGTAAAACCCGCCCCCGCTTGCCATAACCCTCGCCACTTTGGAGGCGGGCGTAGCTCAGGGGTAGAGCATAACCTTGCCAAGGTTAGGGTCGGGCGTTCGAATCGCCTCGCCCGCTCCAAAATTCGTCCTATACTTTCAAAGATTTAGGCCGAGTAGCGATTTACCAACCCGAAGATTCCATCGAGGAATCTCCGGGGAATCTTTCGGTGAGCGTTCGCGCCCGGCGACCGATTCGCGCTCGCGATCTGCGAATAGACCGGTGCACCATACGCCCGCAGGGAAAAACGCGCAGCCGCGGCGAGCACGCTGTTGCTTGAACTATTTCGCGCCGGTCAGCAGGTTTAATCGAAACTTCAGTACTGACGTGCATTCTCCATCCCGGCAAACTTCCCTTTGAAGGGGCTGGTCATGAAATCATCTGCCGTTGCGGCCATTGGCGCACTTGGCGTCGCACTTTCCGGCTGCGCGACCGTAGTTGATGGCACTTCCCAATCCATTGCCATAACTACGCCGCCAACGACCGGCGCTTATTGCACTCTCACGAGCAACGAAGGGAATGTGTCTGTCCTCACTCCAGGCGTCGCCCACGTCGAGAAGAGCAAAGAAGACATTGTGGCTCATTGCTCGAAAGAAGGCTGGCAGGATGCTTCCGCAACGATCCCATCGGACTTTCAGGGGTGGACGGTCGGTAATCTTGTCCTCGGCGGTGTAGTGGGGTTCGGAGTAGATGCGCTTTCCGGAGCGATGCACAAGTACCCGCACGCGTATGAGATTCCGATGCAGCCGATCAGTGGCACCGCCCCGCCGTCAACCGTGCCGGGCGCTGTTTCAGAAGTGACTCCGCAGTATACGCCTGCCGCTGGTTCTCAGGCGAGCCAAACTTCTGACGGGGTGCAACGATTCGACCGCTGGCAAGATCATCCAGAGGTGAACAAATAAAAGGGACGGGCAGACTCGCGCTTTCGGGGACAGCAGTGGGTCAGACATGGGAATTCGATCATTTAGTATTACATACTCCGTTCCGATTTTCAAACTTGCTTAGCCGGCGGTTTGCCGTAGAGGACATGCGCGCGTTGTCGCGACAGCGACTCGTACCAGTTCTGAAACTCCGGCGAGAGCCAGTGGTGGCGTGCAGCCCAATAAGCCTTGAAGCCGGATGTCGCCGCAATATCGATCGCCGTTCTCTCGACATTATGCCAATGCTCCTTGTCGAGTTGTCCATGTCGCCATTGAAGCCGGGCGCCTTCGAAGAAGCGCAGCGTTCCGCCGGCATAAGCGTAAAACCGGACGCGCTCGTCGTCTGTCAGGCATTCGAAGTCGTCGAGCCCCAGCCTCCAGATGCGCGCGAAATCACCGCTTTCGATAACGGGCATCGTTATTTGTTGCCAGTTCTGCGAATGGGCCTGTGACGCTCCCGCTCTCACAGCCCGTGTGTTCTGCCTCAACTGAAATCCGACAAAAATCAGCGAAGCCAGCACGGCCAGGCCGCTGACGAAGCTGCCGATGGCCGCGAGGTCCGACAGTGACATGTTATACCCCTGAGGTTGGGTTGAGAATCCCACAAAGCATTGCCGCCGTTTTGGGTATGGCCCTTCTTATATCGCCATTAAGCCACTTTAAACCATCATCGTTTGCGATTTTGAAAAGTGCCGCTGTCATGTTGCGGCCGCGGGAGGACGAGCGCGTCGCTGCCCTACGGAGCACTGCGGTGGATGTGAACCGATTTCTGCCGGTACTGATAACGGCGACTGTCGCGTTGATCGTTTTCGGCGCCGTCGGTCTTATGGCGCTCAGCTGGACGAAGTCCGCGGGTATGCGGCTGTTGATCAAGCGCGCCATGCTGGTGCTTTTGCTGCTCGCGGCCGGAGCGCCGCTTCTCTACTGGTTCATGACCGTTGGCGTCGAAGGCACGCCGCGGCACGAAATCGACCGCAGCCTGCAACAACAACAGCAGGATGAACTGCACCAACGTATTCACAAGGGGGGACACTGATCATGCGCCGATCCATCAAACGCGGTCTGGGCCTTGCGGCCGTCATGGGCAGTGTCGCGGCGCTCGCCGGCTGCGGACGCTGGTCGCCGGAGTATTTCTCTGTTCCGGCGGGTTACGTGTGTCAGGTTCTCGGGCCCAACGGCTTCGAAGGCAATTTCGAGGAAGCCGGCCAGATCAATCTCGGCGGGCAGGGGATCGGCGGCATCGAAAACCGGGTCGTTTGTCTGCAGACGACGACGGTCCAGGTGGAAGAGCAGATGGTCCAGGACGATCCACGCGATCACCAGGATCACCGCATTCTGACCAAGGTCGGCAATCGCGTGGCGATCGACGCCTATGTGCGGATGATCGTTCCGCACGATCGCGCCATCTGGACCAGCGTTCTCGCCCAGGTCACGCCGACGGTCGATCAGAACAATCCGCGTTTCAGCTACATCAACGTGGAGGACATCTATCAAATCTACGGGCACCAGGAGGTCCGCGGATTCATGCGCGATCTCGGGCCGCACTACGAGAACGACCTCGACATGAACAACGACCGCCAGGGAATTGCGAACCGGCTGACGGCGGAGCTCGCCAACCGGCTGCGCGAGCTGCACGCGCCGCTCGAACTCCAGGGCGTCACCATATCGAACATCGCCCCCGATCCGACGGTGCAGAACGCCCGCAATGCCGCGCTCACCACCCAGTCGGTCAATCAGGTCGCCGCCGCGCTCACGCCAAATTATGTGAAGCTCGAGGGAATCCGCGCCCAGGAACGCATGGTCAATGTGCTGGCGCAATCGCACACACCGGTCACGATCATCTTCGGCGTTTCGCCCGATGTCGCGGTCCCGGCGAATACGGCAGCTTCAGCCCAGCAGGAATCGCCGCAGCAACATTAGGCGGACCAGCGTCCGCAGCTCCGCCGGGCGCGGAGTTTTGCCGGTCCGGTTTCCCGAGCGCGATCTCGAAGCCGATGCCATCCCGCCGGATTCCGATGCCGCGCGAACCGCTCCATTGGCCATCAACGGCAAGGGCGACGTGGCCGGAAGTTTCACCATCGACGGCTATGCAACGCGGGTTCATGCGGCACCGCGGCGGCAACATGGAACAGATCAGTCTCGAAAGCGAAGAGGGGAATACGAACGTCAACTCCATCGCCTTCGACGTGCCCGGCAGCAGCTCGACCTACGCCGTCGGCGTGAACGGCGCCGACGCTGTCACCGGGTACTATACCGACGGCGCCGGCACCCATGGCTTCCTGCGCACGCCGTATCCCGGTCGCGCCGGCTTCGGCCGTCGAACAATTCCCGGCCCTCTTGTTACATGGAATCCTGGTACGCATGTGACGGAAGCTGAAACTCCATTTTCTGCCGCCAAAATTACGGCAACGTGATGCCGCAGCCGGCCAGTGCGTAGGCGATCGGCGGAATTTCGTCGCTGGCATCGTAAGCGTCGGTTATGCCGAGCACGCGCCATTTGGTTGTCCGGCCGTGCAGCATGTCGCCGAGCAGTGCCGTCGCGCGCTTGCCCTCCAGCGCGCGGTAGCGCGAGCCGGCCTGCAGCGAGCCGCGCATGATGCTTTCCGCCATCGGCCGCTGCTCAGCGGGAATTGTGCGGAGGTCCGGGCCGCTGTTCGCCCGCCCGAGGTCGGTGGGCGTGTCGGCGGCGACGATGTTCACCACCGGCCTGTCGTCGACGCGCAGCTGAACGACGCCGGGAAAGCTCGGCAGCGGGCCCACATTCTCGAAGCCGACGCGAACCGATGTGCCCCGGCGCTCGATGAAGAACGCATAGCGCACCGCGCGGATCATGAGCGGGGAGTCGGGCGCAAATGTCTGCGCCAGCTGCGCATGGCAGGTCTCCAGATCGGTGAACGAGTCCTTCCGATTGTCGATGTCCCAGTCCGCGGGCGCGGCGATAGCGTGGGAGGCGAGGAGGAGCAGGGCGGCTCCCAATCCGATTGCGCGGCTCATGAAATCCCCCTTCGGTGCAGGCAAATCTATCCGCCCCGGCTTCGGGACGGAATATGCATCACCAGACTTTTACGTGCGGTAAAGCGGAAGGCGAACGTCTGCGGGGGACAATACCGGAATGCGAATTGCAATCCTCTTCTGCAGGAAATCCTTTTAGGCGTCCTGATACTCCCGGGACTGCGCGCCGTCCGCGCTGCGCGTCTCGCCCTGCCGTAAGAAACGATTCCCTATTTCACCGGCGGATTGGCGATCAGGTAGGGGAAGCCGTTGTTGATCTTTTTGTCCTCCGCCCAGATGCATGGATCGAAGCCTGCCGGGAGGCCGGATTTGAGCTGCTGGCTCGTTAGGCCGGTCACTCCTCCGATGTTGCCATCGCATGTCCCGTTCGCCCGCCCGCTGGTAGTCGTATCCCAGTAGTCGTTCGAATAATCCGGTGGAGATCCGTCCTGACACACGAAGCGGATACATCACCCGCCAAGGCTCGCGGTCGTCCTCAATCTCCGAAAAGTGCTTCAGAAGAAGGGCCAACCTGTCCCGCGGCAACTCCTCCTCAAAAATGCTGATGCTGATGGGCGCCATCGCTCCGCTCCTCGGGAATCACTTCCCGAGCGAATCACGATCCCCGCGTCAACTCAAAACCACCGTTAACCCGAGTTCGCAGCCGTGAAACTTGGGATGTCCCCGATTGACCTGCGCTGAAAATGCAAGTATAAAACACGGCAGGAGCGGTAACTCTGTTTAGAAATTCGCTCTGATTGGGGGAAGCAATGACTCATTCCGCGTGGTCGATTTTATTTGGCGCGATCGGGCTTCTGCCGATGTGCGCGAACGCCGATGTGGTGATTTCTTCAGCGCAGACTTGGGACGTGACCTGCACGGGAGGTCTTTGCGCGCCCACGGCGGCGGACGCCGTGCTCAACGTGAACGATCTCGAAAATCTGCTCGCATCGGGCAACTTGGAAGTGACGACGACGGGGGGCGGCGGCGTGCAGGCCGGCAATATCGATGTGGATGCGGCGGCATCATGGTCGGTGACGAACACATTGTCGCTTGACGCTTACAATTCCATCGCCTTCAGCAAGACCGTTTCCGTCAAGGGATCGGGCGGACTCTCGCTTGTCACCAATGATGGCGGCGGCGGCGGCACGCTTTCTTTCGGGCTGAAAGGCAATGTCGCGTTCGCCAATCTGTCGAGCGTGCTTACGATCAACGGCATGGCGTACACGCTGGAAAACAGCATCTCGGCGCTGGCGAGCGCGATCAGCGCCAACCCCGGCGGCAATTACGCTCTGGCCGCAGATTATGACGCGGCAGGGGACGGCACCTACAATAACACGCCCATCAGGACAACGGTGACGGGCACGGTCGAAGGCCTGGGCAACACGATCTCGAAACTTTCGGTGAAAATCGTCAAGGGAAACAATCCATTGAAGCAGTATGGGTTGTTCGGGGAGCTCGGACGCGGCGGCACGATCGCAAGCCTCAAGATGACGGGCTACAAGATCGACGTGCCCGTCCACCAGGGTATGTTTCATGTCTACTATGGCGCGGGTGGAATGGTCGGCCTGAATGCGGGGTTGCTTTTCGACGATCACGCAAGCGGCGTGCTGCACACGAAATCGGGCGGCGGCGGCCTCGTGGGCCAGAACGCTGGCACCATTGCGAATTCGTCCTCCGATGCCCGTGTTTCCGGACCGACCGGAGGCGGCGGTCTGGTCTTCGACAATTACGGGGAAATCACGGAAAGCTACGCCACGGGCGCGGTCTCCGGTGGGGATAATTCGATAGTCGGCGGGCTGGTGGCCTTTGATGATGGTGGAGTGTCCAACAGCTATGCGGCAGGCGAAGCGCTGGGTGGATCTAATTCCGAAGTTGGCGGACTTGACGGCTCGGAGAACGCTGCGAGTTCTGCGTATTCTGCGGGTCACGTTAAGGCTGCTGCGGGAAGTCGGGTCGGGGGATTCGCCGGAGAGGGTAGTAACAATACGGCGAACTGCTACTGGGACACCACGACTAGCGGAACCGATCAGGGCACGGGCAACGATGAAAATACGGGCATCACCGGCCTAACCGATAAGCAATTCAAGGCAGGATTGCCGTCCGGCTTTGATCCAACGATCTGGGCGGAGAGCGCAAAGATCAATAACGGCTTGCCGTATCTGATTGGCAATCCGCCAAAGTAGCCTGCTGCGAGGTGCGACCGCGATTCTGCGGGCGTGCCGGAGCTCACAGAAGTGTCGGAGGGGAATATGAAATTGTGAGTGATCCGGGGACAGTATAGTAATTGCAGCGTGAGCAGCGTCAAGCAGCCGTAGGGCAATAATTTTTTATCTGTATGCTGTCACCATATTCCGCGCCGTCTCCGTCGACGGCCACACCCAGTAATTCACCATGTGATTGAGGGTGAAGCGGATGGGATGTTGCACGGTGCCGTTGGGCGCGTCTGCCGTGCCGGTCCCGATCACCTCGTCGGCATTCACCAGCAATGGCGCAACCGAAAGGCCCGCCCCGTCAGACGTGCCTTTGTTTTCTGTATGCGGTTACCTCAACGGCCGGACCAATCTTCACCGGCAACGTGCGATTGCCATCCTTCGACAGGCTCAGAATGGAGATCGCAAAGGATTTCTCGCCTTTGCCCCGTCAAACTGCGAACGACTCCTTACCCTGAGCCCGTCGAAGGGTGAGGCCGAAGGGTCACTTCGCCGGCGGGTTGTTGATCAGATAAGGCAGGCCATCGTCGGTATTGGCTCTTTCTCTCCAAACTTTGGAACCGAAGCCGGCCGGCAACCCCGACTGGAATTGTTCAGTTGTCAAGCCCGTCAGACCAGTTGTGTTTCCCAATCCAGTCCCTTGGTTGGTGCCGCTCGTGGTGGTATCCCAATAACAGTCCGTAAAAGTTCCGTTTGTACCTGAAAAACCTCCTACTAGGGCTCCAGTGCCGCCGGTAACAACGCCCGTCGAGTAAGAGTCCTCTATGGTCGTGTCGTCTTCTCCAACAAACCCGCCGAGTTCCGAATCCGGCCCGCCGGTAACGGAACCGGTCGCGTAGGAATTGTTGATGTCGCCCGAAACCTGGCTCAGGCCCACAAGTCCGCCAAGGATCATTCCCGAGGTGCCGCAGGTAACAGTGCCGGTCGCATAGCTTTCGGAAATATTGCCCTCATTGTTGTCGACAAGCCCGCTGCCGCAATTCACTGCACCATCCGCATGAGACAGGCTGATGATGCCATAATTGCCGGCGACCAGCCCGCCACCGCCGGCCCCCGCGACGCGGACATTTGCCGATGACGAAACGATGCTGCCTTCGTTGACCCCGGCGAGCCCTCCGGTCTCCTCCACGACCTTTGTCCAAATCTTGCCCGCCGTTTCGTCATCAAACAGCGTACCGTCATTGGAGCCCACCAGACCGCCAACATCCCCGCGAATCCACTTGCCGCTGCTCACCTTAAAATCGAGCCCGTGCAATCTGACGCCGGCAACCACCCCGCCGCTGCCAATATCTGCGAACAGGCCGATCAGAGGCTGCGCCCTTCCTCCTTTGTGATGATCGATCGACAGATGGGAGATTATATTGCCGAGGCCCTCGACACTGCCGGTCAGCGTCGTTGCAACGGGCGCGTCGGCGTAAGTTCCATCCTGCGACGCATCATAATTACCCGCAAGCGCATACGCCCCCCCGGGATTGCTCGTGATCGCGCTCGCAAG
>DATAYG010000205.1:0-17029 GCA_036272695.1 Rhizomicrobium sp.
ATCGAACGCCGCCTGCAGCGCGCCGGAATTATCCCTTGCGCCGGCGGCTACGCCGAATCGCGCCAGATCAATTGTTTCAGCGGGCGCTCCGGAATGGCCCATGGCAGCCGCCAATGCCGCGCCGGATAGAGCCGCGCGCCGGGTCGGCGCAAACATCAGGACTCCGCCTCGGCAATTTGCGCCGGAACAAAGCGCAGACCCGCAAGGTGCAGACGGACGGGAAGCAGGCTCAGGACTCTGATCGCGTGCCCCAGCGACTGCAGGGCAAGCCCCACCCCTGTTCCGATCGCTGCGCCCTCGGCACCCCAACGCGGGATCAGAAAGACGTTCAATGCAACTCCCACTGCGGCGCAGACGAGCGTGACGTCCCGCGCACTGCGCTCGTGATTTGTTGCAAGAAGCGCGGATTGAAAAGGCATGCCGAGACATTGCGCGCAGATCGCGCATGCGAGCAATGCCAGCGTCGCCTCCGCACCTGCGAACGCCCGTCCGAATACCGAAATCCAGAGGGGCGCGAAGGCGACGAGGCCGACGGTTAGGGGGACCGCAGCCGCAAATGTCAGTCTGACGCTCACCGTGAGCGTGCGCGCCAATGTTCCAAACTCGCGTTGTCCGGACGCGCGCGCGAAATCTCTCATGGCGAATTGCGAGACGGTGGTCAGCGTCAGCACCATCAAAGCCACCAGCCGTTGCGACACGCCGAAAAGACCGATCTGGGATGTGTTCGACAGCGCGCCGAGCAATACAAAGGGCGAGAGATTCAGCGCGATGAAGGCCGCGTTTTGAATTCCGCAGGAAACGCCATCGCGGAACAGCGGCAGTGATGGCGCGACTTTGTCCATAATCCTGCGCCAGGAAAAATGCGCAACGATGCGCGTGGTACCGAAAAGGACCGCCAAGAAGAGTCCAATTGCGTAAATCAAAATGAAAAGTTCTGCCCTTGCGCCGATCAACACCAATGCGGCGACCAGGAGCGCCAGGGACAGGACTCGGTTGATGAAGAAAAAAACGAGCTGCGACGCCGCAAACTCGTGAATCCCGATCAGCCAGTCGGAACAGCTTTTCTGGAAGCTGGTGAGGAAAAGAATAAGCGCCGACGCCACACAAATTTCTGCATCGGCAGCACCTGCGAGGGACGCCCCAAACCGAAGAAGGATTGCCAACCCGAGAACGGAAAAAAGCGATGACGAGATAAGCGCGTTGCATAAGATCTGCGCGAAAACGCTTTCCGCGCGCAACCGGTCATTCTCCAGTCGCGAAAGCTCCCGGAGCCCAACGACGTCCATGCCCGCCGTTGCGACCAGTCCCACCATGGTCCCGAAATTCAGATAGAACATGACAGTGCCCGTCCCCTCTCTCCCGAGCGAACGCGCGAGCACGATATTGAAAAGGAATCCGAATGCGGCACCGGCCGCACGGATTCCGATTGCGCCGACCGAAACGCGCGTCAGCTCCCGGCCGAGCGCAGCTCTGGCAACCGATAAAGCCTGCGCGTTCACGGACTCAAGCCTCAGATTGCAAGGAGCAAACCAATATTCCGGACCAGCCCGGCCTTCCAAAACCGGTTGCGCACGAGACTTAGGCGGCGCCCAAGCGCACCGTACCCTCGAATCGCGGCAAAATTCGCGACGGCCCGCCTCTGCGCGGGATCGAGCCGGCCTTCGAAACATGCGAGGAATGCCCGCGCCTGCAGGATGTTTCGATCGATGGTCTGGCGCGCGCCGTTCTCCGCATAGAGACGCCGCGCGTGATTCATCACATAGGGCGTTCCCCATTTCTTGGCGCCTGTGACATTGCCGCCGTGCTGCCGGTACTCAATCAACGGATCGGAAATCGCCGCGATATGACCGAAAGCGGAGGCGACAAGCGCGTACCAGTGATCGTGCACGCAGGCTTCCGTAGGTATCGGCCGGCCGAGCTCGAAAAGCGCCCGGTTGAGCATCATCGTGCAACCCGTGACGCAATTCTGCAGGATGAGCTGATGCAGCTCCGTCCGCCGCGGATCGACAAACTGGTAGCGCCAAAACGAGGGGGCGAGGCAGCGCAGGTTCTCATCGACCACGCGCAGGTCGCTATGTACAAGCAACGGCGTTGCCACGCCGAATTGCCGCTCCGCCGCTTTCATCCTCTGCAGTGTTCGTTCCATCTTGTCCGCATGCCAGATGTCGTCGCCGTCGGCGTACATGACATAGCTCGCATTTCCGGCGTCGGTAACGCGTGCAAAATTGGCATGTGATGCAATATGCGTCTCGGGCAGCGGTAGAATGAGAAAGCGATCTGAAAACTTCCCGCGATAGCTGTCGAGAATTGCCCCGGTATCATCGGATGACCTGTTGTTGCTGACGACCAGGCGAAAATCCTGGAAGGTTTGCGCCAGCAGGGAATCGAGCAGCGGCCGCAGATAGCGGCCGCCATTGTGGACAGCCAACAGAATGTCGAGCAACGGCCTTCTCATGACTCGGCCCCGCCGCCCCTTGTCTGCCATGGATGCATCAAATCAATCCGGTCATTTGATTCGTGCCATGGAATGTGTGGTCAAAGTCGGGCCATCCGCCGTCTTTTGCCGAGATTTCCAGCGGCTTGATCGGCCATTCGATGGCAAACCGTGGATCATTCCAGCGCACACCTCGCTCCAGACCCGGCGCATAGTGACTGCCGGCAAAATACAGCGCCTCGGTGTTGTCCTCGAGCGTCAGAATGGCATGGGCGAAGCCGCATGGCACATACATCATGAGGCGGTTTTCGGCGCTCAATTGCGTACCAAAGTGTTGGCCGAATGTAGGCGACTCTGGCCTGAGATCGAGAATCACATCGTAAAGCGAACCCCGGAGACACCGTACCACTTTCACTTCGGCCGCTGGCGGCAACTGATAATGCAGACCGCGAAGTGTACCGCGCGACAACGTAAAGGAATTGTTGACCTGTACGAAACTGCTCGCGAGCCCTTCCTTGTCGAACTCCCGCGCGCAAAAGACCCGTGCGAAGAATCCGCGCTCGTCGCCGAGCTTCTCGGGCTCGATCAAACGTGCAGTGGCAAGTGGTGTCTTGTGAAAAAGCACGGAAGTCCTCAATGGTATGAAACACGCCAGCGCAGATCGGGCGTCAGTTTGTCGGCTGCAATGTGAGCTTCAAGTGCGTTGAGCCGCATATGCTGCGAATTGCGGAACTGTGCGTCGGCAAATCCCATTCCCGCCAGGCCCTCGCGCAGGCTTGCGATCGACTGCCGTAGCGTCACGACAGGTACGAATTCCGGCGCCAGCTCCCGAAACAGTGAGAAATCGACCCTGTAAGATCGCCTGTCGGGTGGCGATTGCATATTGATATCCACGTCCGTGCCTGGAATCTCTTCGGCGACGGCCTGGGCAAGCTCTTTCACGCGGAAATTTTGTTCATCGCACCCTGCATTGACCGACAGAACAGGTCCGCCGTTCCCCGGCGTTCGCACAGCGGCCCACTCGATCGCGCGCGCCATGTCCCCGACGTCAATAAGCGGTCGCCATGGCATACCGTCGCTCAAGACAGTGATTTTGCGGCTCGCAAGCGCGCAAGCCACAAAGTCGTTCAGCACCAGGTCGAGGCGCAACCTCGGCGACATGCCGCATGCCGTGGCAAATCGCAGACAGGTCACAGTCATTGTGCCGAAGTTCCGCTCCTCGAAATATCGCTCGACGGCGATCTTGGATCGCCCGTAGGCGGTCAGCGGCCCGACGTTGTCCGTTTCCCGCCGCGCCAATCCGTCCGCCGCGCCATAAACGCTGCAACTCGATGCGAACACGAAATTCCGGACGCCCGCGCTCCAGGCTGCTTCGGCAAGGGCGGTGGTGGCGCGGTAGTTGATTTCATCGGTGACCGCCTCGAACCGGGTGCCCATCGGATCGTTGGATATTGCGGCAAGATGGATCACGGCATCGACGCCATTGAACAAATCCGCAGGAGTCTCGCGCACGTCGCCGAAAATCTGTCTGTCGAGAAGCACTTCAGGCGACACGTCGGTCCCCGTCAGGCAATCCTCAAAATAGCCGCTGTCGAAACCGATGAGGCTGGCATCCGGATACCGCGCACGCAGATGGCCGGCGACGACCGATCCCACATATCCCATGTTTCCGGTGATCAGGATCCGCATGAGTTATTACCAGTTCTTCCACGGAGCCCGGCCGCTCGCCCAGAGATCTTCGAGATGCAGCTTGTCGCGCAGCGTGTCCATGGCCTGCCAGAATCCCTCGTGAAAATGCACGCTCAGTTCGCCATCGGCCGCAAGCCGCTGCAGCGGCTCATGCTCCCAGACGGTCGTATCGCCTTCTATGTATTTTCCCACATCGGGGGACAGGACGAAGAAGCCTGCATTGACCCAGCCGCCTTCCCCCGCCGGTTTTTCCTGGAATGCCAGAACGCGATGGCCTTCCGTATGAAGTGCACCGAAGCGCCCGGGGGGCTGGGCGGCAGTAATGGTGGCGAGAGCACGCTCGCGCCGGTGACGGGAAATCGATTCCTGGACATCGATATCGCCAACGCCGTCGCCATAGGTCAGGCAAAAGGCGTCGTCCTGCCCGACATAGGGGAGAATTCTCTTGATCCGGCCGCCGATCTGCGTGTTTTCGCCCGTATCCACCAGCGTCACCCGCCAGGGTTCGGCGGACGCGTGATGTACCTCCCGCGACCCGTTGCGCATATCGAATGTCACATCGCACATATGCAGGAAGTAGTTCGCAAAATATTCCTTGATCACATAACCCTTGTAGCCGAGACAGAGTATGAAATCGTTGATCCCGTGCCCGCTATAGATTTTCATGATGTGCCAGAGGATCGGACGGCCGCCGATCTCGACCATGGGCTTGGGGCGGATACTCGTTTCTTCGGCCAGCCGCGTGCCGACCCCTCCGGCCAGGATCACCGCTTTCATGTGATCACGCGGGGCTGCTGTTGCATGACCGCCGAATCGGGCGGGGACGCCCATCCCTGCCAGTAATAGTCCTGACCACTGAGGCTGCGTTTCATCCTGTGTGGCAGCCGATGGCCATGAAATCCCGCGCGATAGCCGGCATATTTTGTGACAAGGTGCGCCACGCCATATGGAACAAGCCAGGGCCGTTCGCGCAGGAGCCGGCCCATCATCGCCGTTCCGTAGGCCGCCCCGCGCCGTTCGTCGCCGCTATCGGTAAATAGAAGCCTCCGCTGTTGGGCACGGACGTAACCGGTGTCAAAGTGGCGCCGGAATTCCTGCGCCAGCGAGTACCTGTGCGAGTGCGCAACCACGGCATCCGCGCAATAGGCAATCCTGTGGCCGGCGTAAAGCAGGCGGGCAGTCGCAATGACATCTTCGAGCGAAAGCGTGGGACTGAAGCCGCCGATTTCATCGAGCGCGGAGTTCGACCACGCCGCACAAACATTCGAGCAGAAAAACGCCCCCGGTCCCAAGCGATTCATGTCTTCGATCGACCGGATTTCGCTGTTTTGCGGATAGTTGAAACTGCGGGGAAAAGCTTCGAAAAAACCGGCCTCCTCGTGAGGGACCTGCCGCGCGTAAGCCACACTCGCCACGCCCTGCAGGACGGGTCGCACGAGATTTGCGAGCAGGTCGGCATTTTGCGGCCTCGCGTCCGGCGTCATCATGACTACTATGTCAGTACCCAGCACGTGACGGGCGAGTTCGCGCGTCGTACCGTGGTTGAATTCGTTGCGGGGCACGACCAGGACTTCGGCGCCCATTTTCTTCGCAAGTTCGACGGTGCCGTCCCCGGAGGAAGAATTGACGACCAGGACGCGCGGACGGGCGTGGGCATCGAGAAGCGGCGGTAGGCAATGCGGGAGATTTGCCGCCGCGCGGTGCGTAATGACGGCGATGCCAAGACTCGGGAATGGTGAAGCGGCAATCATCCTGTTTCCCGGCATCCGGTTAGCGCCGCGCAATGTCGAAGCGTTCGGCATAGTAGTCCGCCAGTTCATCCCAGGCTCTGGGCTCGTCCCAATCCAGCTCCGCGGCAAGTACGATATCGGAATTGATGCAGATCGCCGGCTCGTCAAAGATTCGCTGTTTGGCCATTTCGAGCGGTGTTTCCACGTTCAGTCTCGAACCGATTTCACGGGCGAAACGCGCGGCAAAGGCGCCCTGGGCTTCCGCATATCCCGAAGGATCCATTCTGTGACAACCCGTCCGCGGCAGCGACTGGACAAACTCGCAATAGCACCCGGAGAGAAGCGATATGTGAATGTTGTCGCGCACGTACCGGGGCGTGCTCACCAGCGCAATCTTTCCTTCGCGCCAGGAGCGGATCAGATAATCGGTGAATCGCGGCTCCTCGAACGGTCCAAACGGATTCGATATTACGAATCTGCCGAGCGCAATTCCCTCCTGCTCTGCATAAAATCCGAAAATCTGCGAAGTTAATGCCTTGGACAGGCCATAACTATTGAATGCGCGCGGCGCGGCCTCGCCCGCGCGCTTGCCACTCTCGAATATACTACCGGTAAGGACGATCCGCTCACACCGGGCCGCATGCATCGCAGCCAGCACTGCAGGCAGCGATCGCGTATTCGAAGCTACCGCCCCCATACAGTCGAATTCCTTGCTCCGATAGCCCGCCGTCTCTGCTCCATGGTGGCAGAGCACATCGAACGGGCCCTCCGCCGCAATGATCTCGAGAAATCGTGGCGAGCCGAAGGGTGCCTTCCACAGGAGGCGGCAGCAATCGGCAGCACGGGCCAAACGTTCGGCAGGCAAACCAGAATGGATTCCCTGATCGCCGCGGCTGACGCCGACAACGCTGTGCCCTCTTCGGGCAAGAGCTTCGACAAACCACATGCCGGTAAATGACGACGCTCCCGTAAACAGAATCCGCAACGTTCACCACCCTGCATCCGGAGATCAGCTCCGTGATTCCGACGTTACCGTACCACGGATTATTCCGCGCCGGGCGCAACGGCAGGGGCACCCGGCGCGTCCGCAGTGACCGCCTACAATCGATACGCGAGCGCAACCTCGCCCGCAGCCGCGAAGCCGCTGTCGGGACGCGGCTGGTCGTCCTGGAGCCGGATAGCCACGTCAACCGAAAGCTGCTCGAACGGCAAATGCACCCTCGCCTCCCCGATGTCGATGGTGACGGGGATTGCCGACACCCGGTTTGCTCCCGCGGCGACAACAGGCGAATTCATCGTGGGCGTGTTCGGCGAACCGATCGAAGCGCGATAGTAACTCAGGGTATAGGTCCAGTTATCTGCGCCAGGCCAGCTGGCGTGAAACGAGGCGAGACGTGAGTCAGTGTCGAGGCTCGAGCCAAGGGTCCGACCGCGATATTGCCACCCGTCCTGGTATTTGTAATCCCAATAGGTCTGGCCGTAGAAATCCTTGTTGAAACTGAAAAAATTCTGGGTCGAGATCGTGTCCGCATATTCGCCGGTAAACCGCACGGCCGTCTCGCACATGGGCACCCAGGCACTTGCGCCGAAGAGATGGCTGGTGTCGGAATGAACAAATGGCCCGGTGTCTCTGTTCATTTCCTGTGTGTACAGCGCGTACGAAATGCCGCCGAACCTGTTCGTGTAACGGAGATCGAAATCAACCTCATCCTTCGATTCGCTCGGATGCGAAGGATCGTTTCTCACATTGATGTATTCCGCGAACGGATCGCACGGGTGAATGCCGTTGAAATAGGCAGTGGCGGGCTGGTTCGAACCACACAATTCCTGGCTGCGGGCCAGCGCGAACTCGAATCCGGGAGCGGGATTGAAGCTTACACGCGTACCGTCGAACAGAGTGTTTCGCGCGAGCCGCGGTCCGTCGAGCAGGCCGACCAGGAACTCGGCCTGCCAGGGACCGAGCCAGGAAAGCCATGAACTCGAAAACGGTGCCGTATCCATCCGGGTAATGCCGATCTGCGGAAAAGGCCTCGCATTGTTGGAGAGCGAGAGTGCGGTATCCCAGCCCGGACCCCACCAATGGCTGATGTAGCCCGCATACAACAGGGCATCGCCGACGCGATGCGCGGCATAGCTGCCGTCGAGGAGCAGCGTCTGGTGATCGAAGCGATCGAGCGATTGCGCTCCGATCTGCAGGCGGACAGCGGTCTCCTCGCCCATCCATTCGGCCGAGACCTGTCCTTGCGCATCTTCGCGGCCAAGCGCGTCAAAGCCGCGGACGACGTCCGGAAGATTCGTGAAATCGGCCGCGATTGCATAATTCACCCGCTCGACGGCAATCGCGCTCCGGCCCTGCGTTTCCACCCGTTCGGCGGCGGCGCGCACGTAATCGGGTTCGAATTCCAGAGCGTCGGATTTTTCGAGCCGGGAAAGCAGGCCGCCCCAGGGGAGCGGCCATTGCGTCGTTACATCATCGATAAGACCTGCCGCGGCCAGGATTTCGATGTCGGAGCGCAATTGTGCGTCTCCGACTTCTGCCCAGGGCGATGCTGCCGCCTGCTCGGCAAGAGGAACTGAAGCCAATGCACAGACAAGCGCCCGGACTCTTGGCGACCACATCTCCATCTCGATTCCGCTTCAGGAGGGACCGGCTTCGACACCGCGCAAAATCTGACGGCGCATCCGACTCATTTCAAGCGAAATGGCCACGTCGCGGACTCCGACGGTGGTCCCTTCGAATGACTGCAGCAAACCCACTGATTTTCCTGTTTGGACCGGTCGCGACCGCATTGATAACACTTTTGCCTTCATGCTCAATTCCCTGCGATGCCTGATGATAAATGTCTTCCTGGGTTGCTCGTGCATATCCATTTTATGATGTAAAAATGAACCGGTATGGATTGTTCCTTCTGCTCGTCGGTGCAGCGATTCTTGATGGTTGCGGGACTGCACCGCCGGAGGCGCCACGGGTTGGCGGGGGAGTCGAGACGCAGCCTGCCCTGCCCGATGAGTTGCATTGCCGCGCGGTGGCACGTGCACGCGCCGACGACGCGCTTGCAAATGGGTACGGTTTCGAGATCGATGCACGTTTATATCGGGAGGCGTACGACGAATGCATGGAGTGGCGCGCGCACAACAAATCCAATTCACCAGAAATGGATCGCACGAATTAGACCCGGGCAGGCGCTTACGACGTAAATCGTTAGTGGCGAGCCATGCCAGGCCCGAATCGTCTTTCGTGTGATCTCTGTGCGAGCTAAATTTGCTTCTGTGATTGAAGGGGTTCGGCACGTGCCAGGCGAGAAGGGCTCTCGAACAGGGAGTGGGCCGTGGAAAGCTGCGCTGGGCCTCTTCGTGGCGTTCTTCATTGCGGCAGCGGCCTTCGATCCAGCCACCGAAGTCCATGCCCAGGGCGCGTCGACCGGTCAATTTCCGGAAATTTCGCCGGCACAGGTGGAGCAATTGCTGAATGGACAGGGCCGTGCCGCCGCGCCCGCCAGCCAGATCCCCATGATACAGCCGGAAATGACAATCCTTGAACCGACCAGCATTCCTGTCCAACCGTCGCCGCCAAGCCGATTGGAGCAAATTCTGTCCGCGCGCGCTGGCGTCGCGTTGTCGCTGTTTGGTTACGATCAACTGGGAATCGGGCGGCCGGTAGCACTTCCACAGATGGGCGGCGTGCAGGACGATTACATCCTTGGCCCGGGCGATGAGACCATTGTAACTCTCCGCGGGCAGGAGAATTCCGAATACAGAGTTGTCGTGGACAGGGACGGCCGTGTCGCCCTGCCGCGCCTCAGCCCGATCGAGGCAGCCGGGCGCAGTCTCGGCGAATTCCGTCAGCAGGTCAAAGATGCCGTCCGGCGTGCTTTTCCGTCCACGGAAAGCTACGTGACAATCGGGCGGCTGCGGGAAGTCAGCGTGCTGGTAGCGGGTGAGGTTACGAGCCCCGGTGTGCGTACGCTCACCGGTCTCTCCACACCTCTCGACGCCGTCCTTGTTTCAGGCGGCATCAAGAAAACCGGCAGTCTGCGCGACGTTCGTCTGATCCATCTGGGACGAAGTATCCGGATCGATTTTTATTCCGTGCTCGCAACAGGCGCGTCTTCACGCGCGGTCACTCTTGCCGATGGCGATCGCATTTTCGTTCCACCACTGACGAAGGTGGTAGCGGCGGCCGGATGGTTCAGGCGACCAGGCATCTATGAGCTGCCGCCCGGTCAATCGGCAATCAATGCGCGGGCCCTGCAAACGCTGGCGGGCGGTCTGGAGGTGGGCGGCCGCTATCGACTGGAGTTCACGCGTATTGAAAAGAACGGCCAGACCAGATTGACGGCGGTCACGGCGCAATCAAACACGGTGCATGATGGCGAGGTGCTCCTCGCGCTTCCGGCCGCAGATCAGACGGTCGGCAAGGCGGTGCTCTCAGGTGGCACCACGCTCGCGGGCGGTTACGCGGTCCGGGACGGAATGCGCCTCTCCGAATTGCTGAAAGCGCCTGGCGCACTCGGTCCATCGCCCTACACGATTTTCGGCATAATCTCACGCCGCGATCCGAGAACGCTTCTGCGCACGCTCATCGCTTTTTCGCCGGTCCAGGTTCTGACGGGGAGCGAAGATCCGTCCCTCCTCGAGGACGACATTGTTCGCGTGTTCTCGATGAACGAGGCGAAACTGCTTGCGCGCGCCATCAGGCTGGATGAAAAATCGAGGCAGCGCAAGGAAGAGGCGGTTCGAAATCCCTATCTTGCTTCGCTGGATCAGCAACAAACTCCGGAAACGGGCGCGCCATCCCCGGAATCGACCGGCGCGCTACCCAGTCAGGCATTGCAGCCGCAGCCTGCCGGTCAAGTCACAAACCAGGATACTGCCGCACAAACCCTGCAGCAGCCGGGCTACGAACAATCCGCATCACCCGCTTCCGAGGCGGAGCCATCAACAGGGTACCAACAGCAATATTCGCAGCAATACGCGACGCCATCCAGCGCGACTGCCGGCGCAGCACAGGCCGCCGTCGCCGCCAGAAATTCAACCGAACCTGGTCAGGACTTTAATGGAATGGTGCAACAACAACCGGTGCAAATGCCGAACGGATTGGCGCCCAGCAATACACTTCCCGGCGCACTTCAGATTATGCAAGCAAACCGGCAGCAGGCGCCCGCGGCGAACTTCGAACTGGAAATCGCGCCGGCCGGGACCGTCCCGCAGAATGTGACGGCTATCAGCCTGAGCGACATCGCGAGCCAGCTTCGCATGGAGACGCCCGTTCTGATCAGCTTTCTTGAGGACCATGAGGTTACGCTGGATGGCGCGGTCCGCGCGCCCGGTCTCTATGTCGTCGGTCCCGGCATCAATCTCCATGATCTCGTGACGGTGGCGGGCGGCACGGATCGCTGGGCCGACGAGAGCGGAGTCGAACTGATTACGACTGACGTGGACAAGGTTGCAGGAAACGCAACCACGGTGCGCAAGACACTCGCTTTGAACGACCGCAATCTCTCCGATTATGAAATAAAGCCGCGTGACGAATTCCGCTTCCGCCAAGTGTTCAACGACATCGGATTGGGATCGGTAACGCTTGAGGGCGAAGTGCGCTTTCCGGGCGAATACAAGATCGTACGCGGTGAAAGGCTGGCAGATCTACTGGAGCGCTCAGGCGGCCTGACCGACACCGCTTATCCGTTCGGAACGGTCTATCTACGCCGGTCTACCGCGGCACTTGAGGAAGAATCATTCCGAAGAACCGCCGACCAGATCGAAAGCCAGCTGCTGTTGGCTATGAGCCGGACTTCCGCCGCGCCCAAACTCGATCCGGCGGCTTTTGCCGTAACGCAGGGTTTCATCAAAACCCTCAAGACCCAAAAGGGGCTTGGTCGAGTCTCGATCGTGGCCGATCCTGCCATATTGACCGAGCAGCCCGAACAGAACACATTGCTTGAAGGCGGCGACGTGATTTACGTGCCGCAACGGCCAAGCACGGTTTCAGTTCTTGGCGAAGTGCTGCAACCGGGCAGCTTTGTCTACAAGCCCAGCCTTTCACCGGAAGACTATCTCGCAAAAGCCGGCAGCGCGACAGCTTACGCGGACGAATCGCTGACATTCATCGTGCTGCCGGACGGATCTGCCGTGAAGCTTGACCGGCCATGGTTGCCATTCGCCAGTCAGCGCGTGCCGGCAGGCAGCACGATCGTGGTCCCGCGGGATATCGCCCCCCTGCAATGGAGCGACATCGTCAGCAATGCGACACAGATATTCAGTCAGCTTGCTGTGGCCGGCGCATCCCTCGCCGTGATTTCCAGCAATTCGAGATGAGGCCGATCAACCATTCGCGTGGCCAGGATACCATGCGGAACGGGGAATAACTCCATACCGGAAAGCGTCGTTCTCCAAGCGAACAGCGCAGATAAACGGAAAACATGGCCGAGTGCGTCCAGGAAAAGTACCCAGCCGCGCTGGAAGTGAGCGGGGGTCGGGGCGTTGATCGGCACGGCGATCAGGCTCGAAACGCCGCGTCGGCCCACCTTACCGTCGCGGCCACGACTGCTCCGCTGGGCGGTTCAGCTAAG
This sequence comes from Rhizomicrobium sp., assembly GCA_036272695.1. Taxonomy (GTDB): domain Bacteria; phylum Pseudomonadota; class Alphaproteobacteria; order Micropepsales; family Micropepsaceae; genus Rhizomicrobium. Next base: position 12,423 of record DATAYG010000205.1, read on the forward strand.
CGTTGCCTTGACCTCCTGCTCTCAATTCTTCTGCTTCCTCTGGCTGCAATTCTTTCTTTGCCCATCGCCTGCCTCGTCGCGGTCGGTGGCGGATCGCCGGTCTATGGACATCTCCGCGTCGGATGGAACGGCAAGCCGTTCCACTGTTACAAATTCAGAAGCATGGTCACGGAGGCGGAAGACGAGCTTCACGCGCTCCTGGAAAGAGATCCTGCGGCACGCCTGCAATGGCTCGAGCGATTCAAGTTCGAAAACGACCCTCGAGTCACCCCCCTGGGTCGCGTCCTGAGATACACGAGCCTGGACGAGATTCCCCAGATATGGAATGTGCTGCGCGGTGAAATGAGTTGGGTCGGCCCAAGACCCGTCATCCCCGATGAGCTGGCCAAATACGGTCCTCAGGTTGCGGCCTATCTTGCCTGCCGGCCGGGCATCACCGGCCTCTGGCAGATCAGACGCCGCCGCGATACCACTTATGACCAGCGTGTTGCGTTCGATGTCGAATACGCACGAAACCGCACACTTGCTCGCGACCTTGCAATTTTCTGCCTGACCCTCCCGTGTATCTTTGCCGCGAGGGACCGCGACTGAGCAGCCCTTCCACCCCTGATTGAAACCCGCCGCGCTGCCGTGAGCGCAGTGATCGCCGACACGCTCCGGAAATTTGTGTCATCAGCGCGAATTCGCGCGGGATTTCGCGCATGTCGCGGGGAAGAATGGCCCCTTGCCCTAGCCTGCATTCTGGGGGGCGCCTTTCTCGAAGGCGCTGGAATCTGGCTTCTTGTGCCACTCGTTGGATTGTTGTTCAGCGGGGGTGGTGCGCCGCAGTGGCTTGCCTCCGCAACGGCGAGCGTTTTCTCGCTTTTTGGCGCCTGATATCAGTCTCGGAAACTCCTCGCGCTGCTCGGAATATTTGCCGCGCTGGCCGTGCTTCGCTCTGTCGTCATTTAGGTTCACGATATTACCATAGTCCGGCTGCAGCTGCAGTTTGTGCAAACGCAGCAATTGCGCACCGCGCGGGCGCTCGCTGGTGCGCCCTGGGAAATCCTCGCGGGATTTCGTCATGCGCGAATTGCGCGGCTTATTGGTGCCGACGCGCAGCGCCTGGGAGTCGGAGTCCACTACATCCTGCGCGGCGCGACCGCCCTCATCATCTTTCTCGTCCAACGGGTGCTCGCATTTCTGCTTGCGCCGCTCTCGCCGTAATGCTCGTCGACAGCGTCGTCGGCGAGCGGGGTGGGCTCGTTTCCGGAGGCGAACGTCAACGAATCGCTCTGGCCCGCGCCCTGCTGCGCAATCCCGGGCTGCTTATCCTGGATGAGGCAACGAGCGCGCTCGGGCGAAAGCGAATATGCCGTTCTGTCCCGGTTGCGGGGGATGAAATCCCGTCCCACAATCGTCATGGTTGCACACCGGACGGAGAATCTGGCGATCGGCGACCGGGTTATCCCGGCGACCGGGTTATCCGGATCATACGAGCGGGCGGCGTGCAACAGTGCACTCAATACGTAGTATATTGATTTGTGTACATTGTACGTTGAATACAATCGCTTGTTTGAACTCGCTTTTTCGCTATCATTCTGACCCGATGATCCAACGACGCTCGGGATTGTCGGGCCAGCGCCTTGTGGCGAATGGTGAATCGGGGAAACCATGAGGGGAGTGCCGAGGCCGGCTCTACGGTTGCGAACGGCGACCATCGTCGCGAGCGTCATCGTGCTAACGCTGCTGGCGGCAGCTGCGGTGTTCCACGGTGCACTCTTCGCCTGGACCAGTGGCGGTTACGACCGCCAATTTCTCGCAGCGCATATCGCGAGCATGCGCGGCGAACTCGCGCGCATCCATGGCGGCAAGGTGGGTCAACAGGCGCTGCAGCGCATTCTGGAAATGCGGACTGAAGGCGCATTCCCGGATCCTGCAACCGCCGATCAAGGCGACGCGTCGGCAGTCGCCGGTGCTATCGCACATCATCTCGCAGGCGAGCCGGAAAGCGACACCGGCGGTTTGACCAATACGAGCTTCGCCACGGACGCGAGCCCCGACGCCTCCCCATCGACTCCGGCCGCCGCAGCCGCGGATGACGATCGCACCTATGTCGGCCAGAAGACGTGCGAGGGTTGTCACGGGCAGGAGGCGGCGAACTGGGCGCACACGATCCACGCGGCAGTTTTCACGCTGAACCCGCGGGATTCGATTGAAGCGCAGGGATGCGAAGCCTGCCACGGGCCCGGCTCCGCCCATGTCAAGAATCCAAACGATCTTTCCACCATCATAAGCTTTTCCCACAAGAGCCTCACGCCCGTAGCGAAGCAGAACGCACAATGCCTCAGTTGTCATCAGGGCGGACAGCGGATCTTCTGGCACGGGTCGATTCACGAAAACAACAATCTCGCCTGCAGCGATTGTCACAACCCGATGTCGAATTTCGCATCCCACGGGCTCACAGCGCGGGAATCGATCAACCAGACCTGCTTCTCCTGTCACAAAATCCAGCGCACCGAATTCAACAAGCGCTCACACATGCCCTTGTTGGAAGGAAAGATCACCTGCGTGGATTGCCACAATCCTCATGGCTCCACGACAGCGCCACTGCTCAAGGCCGACAGCGTCAACGAGGTCTGTTACGGCTGTCATGCCGAGAAGCGCGGACCGTTCCTGTTCGAGCATGCGCCGGTGCGCGAGAGCTGCCTCAACTGCCATAATCCGCACGGCTCGAATTTTGAAGCTCTGCTGACGGCGCCGCGGCCGATGCTTTGCCAGCAATGTCATGCGCAGGACGGCCACCCCGCCCAGCTTCTGACCAGGGGCAACATGGTCCTCGGACCGGCGCCAGACCCTCGCCTGATTTCGACAAGCTGCCAGACCTGTCATGTCAACATCCATGGGTCGAATGATCCGTCGGGGGCGCGGTTCGAACGATGAAGCGGACGGTGCTCATTGTGTTGTCGGGCGCCGCGGCTTTTGCTCTGACCGCTGCGCAGGCCGCAACCGATACCGGCGTGCTGGGTTACGGCGGTCCCGGCAATGAACTTAATCCGAACGGCCAGGCGCTCGATCTCCTACGCGATCCCAGCGGGCTCTCACTTCTTGACGACATAACGCGTACGCCCACGGGCCTGCTCTACCCGCTGCCATACGCCTATCCGGACATGACTCAAAGCAAGGGCGATCCGGACATTTGGAGCACGGGCTGGATAGAGGGTGGAGTTCTTGGCAGCTGGGGCCCAAACACGCGTTCGGCGATGTTCAACGAGTATGGCGACTGGTCTACAGATCCGCTGCTGGCCAGTCTCGGCTTTCGCATGGAGAACAGGAAGACGGCCTGGTTCCTCACGGGGCTCGCCGAGAATATCGGACGCTCGGATCAGTACTACCAGATGAAGACCGGCCGCTACGGTGAATACAACTTCACGCTGTTCTTCGACTCGGTCCCGCATGTTTATTCCACGGAGGCGAAGAGTTTATATACCGGCGTAGGTACGGACAATCTGACACTGCGCGGCGGGCTGGTGCCGGGTGCCTCGACCCCCGCCCAGGTGAACGCAGTGCTCGCCACCGCGCCACCCACCGAGTTGCAGGTGACGCGCGAGAAGGCCGGCTTCTCCGGCAGCTACACGCCGTGGCAGACGATCGAGGCGTTTTTCCAGGTTTCGAACGAATGGCGCAACGGCACGCAACCGATCAGCGCCACATTCGGCTATCCGTTCGAAAACGGCGCGACACAGATCATCGAGCCGATTCACTACCGCACCCTCGATCTGACCACGGCGTTGCGCTACAAGGAAGATGATTTCCAGGCCAATCTCACCTATACGGGTTCGTTCTTCCGCAATTCCGACCTGTCGCTGACATGGCAGAACCCCGGTCTCGCGCAGGTTCCCCCCGGCTCCTATCTGCCGGCGGAGGGGCTGCTAAGCCTCCCGCCCAGCAATGAATACAACTCCCTGAAGGGCGATGTAGCGGCGTTGCTGTCGCCCGATCTACGGTTCTCGGCCAGCCTGTCCTACGGCATGATGCGGCAGGACGCGTCTCTCCTGCCGCCGACGATTGACACCGGAATAATTCCAGGTGCCGGGGGACCGATCAACCTCGCCGACTGGAACACGACTTCGGCTCTCAGCCGGCTTTCCGCCGACGCTGGAATCAATCTTTTCAACGCTTTTGCGCAGCTCCAATACTTCGCTTCGTCCGATCTTTCCTTCGATTTCGAATTGCGCGACCACAACGAGACCAATCTCACCAACTATCTCGCCTACAACCCGCAGACCGGCCTGTACGGTTATATCGCGATCGACGGCGGACTTGCGCCATTCAGCCCGCTGCTCAGCGGCGTCTATCAGCCAAATGCGCCCGGCGACGTCGTGCAGATCCGCAACATGCCCTTTGCCAACGACAATCTCGAACTGACGGCGCGGGGCAGTTATCGCATCGCCAGCCACGTCAAGCTCGATCTTTCCTACATCCATAACGCCGTCGAGCACAGCGTACGCGAGGTGCCGAATGGCAACGACAATCGCTTCCGGCTCCAGGTCGCGGCCAATGGTTTCGATAGGGGATCCATTCGCGTGTCCTACGAGTACGGGCCTCTGTTGGGAAGCGATTACACC
>DATAYG010000206.1:0-8055 GCA_036272695.1 Rhizomicrobium sp.
ACTACGGCCGTCACGCGGAAAATCTTCAAAGAGCTCCATTCCTGTGGTTCCCGCAAAGACCAAAATTACCCGTTCCGCCAGCTGCTCAGCAGGCTCGTGACGCACGGACAGAGCAGCGATTTACGGCGATGGAACTGATGCCATTCTATTGGAACCGCTATTACAGCGTGTTCATAGCTGATCGCATGTTATGTGGCGCAAAGGCCCAATTTGGGGCACTCAATATCGCCTTCAACCCTGGTCGCGTCGCCCGGTCCATTTCCTTCGATCCAAACGGCTACGTGAGGGCCTCCACGCCAGCTCAATACTACAATATGGACGTCACTGGTCCCGCTTTTCTGGCAGCTGACCGGGTGAACTTCCAGATAGCATTCACCGATATATCCTCGATCGAACTAAAGCCCGCAGAGGTCGTCAAATCGGAAGCCGGATTCGGACTGGGAGGATTGCGCCAGTCCGGAGCACTCGTCCTTTCGCTGAAATCGGGAGAGACTCGGCAGCTCATATTGCTAGGCGACCAGGACGGCACATCACTTAAGCAGCGCCTGGAAGACTTAGCTAATGGAAAGGCTGACACGCAAAAATGGAGAATTGGCGAGAGCATGGATAAAACCAGGTTTCGGGGATAGGGCTGGGGCTGGTCCGGCGCCGGATCGCCGCGCGCGGACAGGCTTACCCCCGTTGCATTATCGGTATAAATGATCCGCACGGGAGTCACGGCCAAGTCAGTCAGCATAACCAGCAAGAAGCTTGATCTGAAAAAGCCGGGTATGGCGGCGAAATTTCGTGCCGCTGCCAGGGCCTATACGGTGAAGGCTTCGGCAAGCAAAGCGGCCGCGATAGCGACGCTCCATCGCGAAGGCATTCTGACGCCAACAGGCCGCCTCTCGAAACACTACGCGCGCAGAGGCTGATTGCAGCGCCTCGCGGCGAAATTCGTTCTCGGCTATCCGCGATGCGACCGCGCCGTGGCGGAGCGATTACTCGGTGGCGAACCGCTCCGGGACAATCCAACTCCGACCCCAATCTCCCGAGGGTTCGTTTGCCGGCTGGCTGCTGCGCATCGCGTGGACGCGCTATCTGATGGCGGCGCGCCGCCGCAAGCTCGAACAGCTGGGCGAGAGCGATGAGCCGCGCGATGGGCCGGAGGCGTTGAGCATGGACGAGCGGCTCGATCTCGAAAGCGCCCTGCGCCGGCTCTCGCCGGCCGAGCGCGCCGGGCTCACGCTTTGCTACGCGCAGGGGTTTTCGAACGCGGAGGCCGCCGCCATACTCGACCCGCCGCCCGGCACGCTCAAATCCCACATCGCCCGCGGCCGCGCGAAACTGAAGGCGCTGCTCGGAGACGCGCAATGAACGATGAAAGCCTCGACTCGCTGAAGTAAATGTGATTGTATAGAATTCGACCGCGATCGATAAGCGTATAGTTCCTCATTTCCAGAATACAACGGTGTTCAAGTAGGTTAATCTGCCTTCTTTGGAATCTCTCCGAAAGATGAAAAGCATGCTGAAGAATGTGTTCACGAGTTGTCAAAACGAGCCTTCCATACCCCGATCTCGCAATCATTTCCATGAAATCAACCACCGCGGCATCCTCTTTCCGCCCGAGAAAGTCGAAACGGTTCCCTAAAAAAGTTTGCCCCAGAAAGTCATCGAAATAAAATATTTGCTTTCGGGTCCTCTTAAGCCGAGCTCTTCCTTCCGTTATGTCGAACTGGATAACCACGGGCTCATAGCCGGCTTCGAGATGAGCATATAAGAGCATATCCGCCAATGTCGTCTTACCGATGCCTGGCACACCAGAAATAATGACGAATTTATTACTTTCCAATATGCGCATGGCGCCAGTATAGTTGTTATTCTGAACGTATAGCGGTATAGCTCTTCGGACGCGTTCGACATCGAATTCGGTTTGAACCCGATTCGCGTTCTGGAGAACTCGCTCAAGCACTGCGCTGCTGCTGAGCCAGAGCTTAAAGTGACTGGTCTCTACCTGCTGGTGCCTGCCCAGTAAATTATTGACATCTTCTGCACCGAACACATCGGCCGGCGAGCGGATATGAGGCGAAACCGCCGCGGCGATTTTATCTTTGTCATCGGGATTGAGAGGAAGTGCCGTTACAAGCACGTACCGCTCTGGCGCCAATGCGTTAATTTTTGGCAGCTCTTTATTTTTGAGGTGGCTTAGAAGAGTTGAGAGCGTTGAACTCGCATAGCGTTTGCATTGAATAATAGTGTTGGGAGCAACATGCGCGCACCTGAGATCAATGCCCTTGTCACGACCCGATTTGAACGACTCAATCCTCACTCCCCATTCGTCTTGGAGGAGATCACGAACCAGTTCTTCAAAGTCGACCGGTGAAAGCTGCTTAAAGTCATATGTTGGCAATTTAGAGCGCCTCGTTCCACGCCCGAACATCTGTAGCAAGTTCGTCCAAAATTGCTACCCACATCGTATTCCGCCTTCATTTTGCGCAGCCGAACCTCTGAGTCTGGAAATACGCTGCAGTTGATCACATAATTCCACTCGACCCCGAATTCGATAGTGAACCAATTTTCCTGACATGGAAGTCCTGGGGTGCATCGTCACTGCGGGATAAAGGATTACTCCATTGGCCCTTGGCCCCCTGCTACACCCTCCCCGCATAAAGCGCCCAGGCGCTGGCGAGGTCCTGGACGATGTGGCCGAGGGATTTGTAGAGGGTGATCTGGGTCTCCGATGTGCGGCCCGGCACCTTGCCCGCCAGCACCTCGCCGATTTCGCCGGCGATGTGCGTGTCGTCGATGGCGCCGGCGGCTTTGGCGCGGAGGAATTCGGCGCCTTGGGCGAGGACGCCTTCGCGGCTGTCGACGAAGAAACGGGAGCGGGCGACGAGGTCGGTGTCGATTTCCGCAGGGCCCGCGAAGCCCGAGCCGACCACATTCACATGCGCGCCGGGCGCGACCCATGCGCCTTTCAGGATGGGCTCCGGAGCGGCGGTGACCGTGCAGATGATGTCGGCGTCGCGCACGGCTTCTTCCGCGTTCCCCGCCGCTTCAAACGGAATCTCGAGTTCTTCTTCCATGTAAAAGCAGAATTTGCTCAGGCGTCCGGGCGCGCGGCCCCAGACGCTTATGCAGTCGAGCGGGCGCACTTTAGCCAGGGCGTGCGCATGGGTTCGCGCCTGTTCGCCGTAACCGAGAATCGCGAGGCGGCATGCATCGGGCCGCGCGAGCGCGTCGGTCGCGACGGCGCTGGCCGCGGCAGTGCGGATGGCGGTGATCTCGCCCGCATGAACCACGCAGACGGGCGCGCCCGTTTCCGGATCGAACAGCACGACCACGCCTTGGTGCGACTGGCGGCCTTTCGCGAAATTCTCCGGATAGACGCTGATCAGCTTGGCGCCGAAGGGGGCGTTCTCCCCGAGCGCGCCCGGCATCACGCCGAAGATGTGCCCGTGGCCGAGCGGGATGAGCGAGCGCAGGAGCTGGCGCGTTTCGCCCCCCGAGAACGCGATCATCGCCTCGCGCACGATGGGGATGCAGGCTTCATAGGTCAGCCGGCGCGTCACCTCGTCCCGATCGATCATGCGCATGCGAAATGCTCCGCGCGTAATTTGAGGAACAGACGACATAATATCATCGCCTACCTCCGGGCTTGCGATTGCAATACGCATCATGTCGCCAATTCAGCAAGTCAGAACGATTGTGATTGTCGGTATCGGGCATCTGTCATCAGAGGGGTCATTCGCGATCCCCAAATAGCGCGGCTCGCCGGCGGGAATAACCGGCAGGGCTCTTGCGTCTCTCCTTTGGATAGCCACGGCCGGCAGAAGAGTGCCGGAGCGCGCGCGTGCGGGCGATGCCGTGAGGTCCGGGGCGGAGGGTGCCATGAATGCCAGTATTACGCGAAAATTGCTCCCATTTTGCGGGCTCGCTCTCGCTTTTCTTGCACCGGCGGCCGGAGCCGATGCGGGCCGATACAAGCTGCTCCATAACTTCTCGGGCAATGGCGATGGCGCCCAACCATGGGACACCCCAATCGAGGACCGCGCGGGCAATTTTTATGGAACGACGCTCACCGGGGGCGCAAACAAGTGGGGAACGGTCTTCAAGATCACCCCGCGCGGCGCCGTGACGGTGCTTTATTCTTTTTGCAGCAGGCAGAACTGCCCGGACGGCCAACTCCCTCACGCCGGCCTGATCGCCGACAAGGCGGGGAATTTTTACGGCACGGCGACATATGGCGGCAACGCGGCCGGACAGGGCGTCGTTTTCAAGCTCGCGCCGGACGGCACGGAGACGGTGTTGTATTCCTTTGCCGGTTCTCCAGACGACGGCCAATATCCGTATGGCGGCCTCATCATGGATAAAAAAGGCAATTTCTACGGGACCACGGTCGCTGGCGGCCCGGACAATGACGGCACCGTCTTCAAGCTGGCGCCGGACGGCACCGAAACGGTGCTCCATTCCTTTACGAATTCCGCGGGCGACGGGGAAGAGCCCATGGGCAGCCTCGTCGCGGACAAACACGGCAATCTCTATGGCACGACGCAGGTCGGCGGCGGCGCGTACGGTCTGGGCATCGTTTTCAAGCTGACGCCGGAGGGCAAGGAAACCATTTTCCATACCTTCGCGGGTGCCCCGAGCGACGGCGGCGAGCCCGGCGCGGGTCTGATTATGGACAGCGCCGGCAATTTGTACGGCTCGACCTGGACTGGGGGCGCCAACAACATGGGTAGCGTCTTCAGGCTGGCGCCGGACGGCACCGAGACGATTCTCCATTCCTTTGCCGGCCCTCCCGTCGAAGGTCGCAGTCCCGTTGGCGGGTTGACCATGGACAAGTCGGGCAATCTCTATGGCGCGACTTACTACGGCGGTGCCAACGACTCCGGCACCGTTTTCCAGCTGGCGCCGGATGGCTCCGCGACGGTTCTTTATTCGTTCTGTCAGGAGCAGAATTGCGCCGATGGCGGGTGGCCGGTTGCGGCGCCCATCCCCGGTAAATGCGACTGTCTCTACGGCATGACCGACACGGCCGGCGAATACCAGGACGGCACGGTGTACAAACTCAAATGAGGCCGAGAAAATCGAGAAAATCGGGGTCGGAGTTGAACTATCAGGGGGTCCGGACAAACCCGTGCGCGTAGCCGTTGTCGTCGTAATACCAGCCGACTACGATTCCCTTGTCGTTGACGTCGGATGCCTGTGTCCCCTGGTAGTATGGAGTTTTTCCGGCGCCCGGGGCCTCAAACGTCTTGATTGCGCCGCTCCGCGAGCGGACAAAGCCATGGAAGATCGACTTTGAATCCAAGGCAAAACCCGCGATCTCCCCGCTTCCGTTGATTGCCGAACCTTGCGTGCCCTGCCCGTAACCGCTGCCCGCCTTGTTGTCATCGAAGCTCGCGATGGTGCCGTCAGGGCTGCGTACAAACCCATGCTCGACAGTCGCCGAATCGAACCAGAAGCCGGTAATGGCACCTGAATTGTTCAGCCTGAACGGTTCCGTCGAAGCCGCAGTCGGGGCGTCGAATTCCACAAAGTCTCCATTGGCGGTTCGGAGGAACCCGTGTTGCACATTTCCTGAGTCGATGTAGTAACCCGTAATTTCATCGCTGTCGTTTATGGAAAATGCGACCGTTCCCTGACCCGAGCCGGTACCCGCATCCGGCGCATCGAACACCGCACAATGCCTGCTGTTCCTGCAGATGATGCCATGGTTAACATTGTTCTTGTCGATCTCGTATCCGGCAATAACCGCCTTTTGGGTCAGCGAAGCAGGATTTGTACCCTGGTCGCCGCCCGTTCCTGCGCCCGGCGCGTCGATGGTCGTCAGCTTGCCGTCGGCGGTTCGAAGATAACCGTGCATGACCTGGTTAGCGCCGCTATAGCCCCCGACCATCACGCCCTTGTTGTTGATGTCGCCCGGAAATGTGACGACCGCGTTCGGCCCATCGACGGGGACGATCATGCCGTCAGTCGATCGTACAAAGGCGTGAAGATCATTATCCGTGCTTTCGAAGATGCCGGCAATCTCGCCGCCATTGTTGATATTCTGCGCAAAGGTCACGACAGCACCCGGAACGTCGATCGTCGCGTAGGACGACCTGGTGGTTTCGGCCGAGGCGCCGCCCGATACCAGCTGCAAAATTCCGCACATTGCACCGATTGCAGATCTAAAATGCTGCACCATGTGTCTCTCCCCAGTTACTGCCTCCTGATGGGCCGAAACGCACGAAAGCGAGCTATTTCGTGCGGATAAAACCATGAGTGGTGGATTTGGCCTGATAGTAGCCCGCCGTGGAGCCGGCGGCATTGATGCCTTCGGCCAGGGTGTAATGGGCTTTTGGGTACTCGAACGACGTAAACTTACCATCGGGTGAACGGACATAGCCGTGCATGTGGTTCTTTGCATCGAGGTAACGCCCGGAAATCCACCCCTTGTCATTAAGGCCATGCACCCGTGTATCGACGGAGCCGGGAGGATCAAAGGCGGTGAGGGTGCCATCGACGGCGCGAACGAAGCCGTGGCCGACGCTCTTTTTGTCGAAATAGAACCCCGCGACCACACCGCTGTCGTTCAGATACCACGCCATCGTGCCGATCGAGCCTGCCGGGTCGAATGTGATCATCGTCCCGTCGGTCTCGAGAAGCACGCCATGGGTGCCGTTGGTGTCGTCGTAATCCCCGCTGATTGCGCCCGATTTGTTGATGCCGAACAGATAGGTATCGAACGCCCCTGATACATTGATGGTGCTGATTGTCCCGCTGGCGCTCCGCTCGAAGCCGTTCCCGAAGCCCTGAGAGTCCATGTAGCTCCCAACGATTATGCCCTTGGCATTGATGGATTCGGCCGCGGTGTCGGTTGAACCATCCGGATCGAAGCTGGTGATCGTTCCGTCCACCGCCCGCACGAAGCCGTGGCCCGCGCCGCTTACGTCGTACCAGGAACCGTCGACATCTCCCTTGTCGTTGATGCCGTAGGGGTAGGTCCCGAACGATCCTGTCGGATCATACGCAGTGATCGTTCCATCCTCGCTCCGCATGAACCCGTGCGTAATTGCGCTGCTGTCCGTGTAAAAGCCGCTGATGCTTCCTGCCAAATTGATCTGCTGAGGCTCGGTGTCTACAGACCCCTGCGGATCGAAGGACACATAGCCGACCTTGGCACTTGCCGATCCGCTCGTTGTCAGCAAGCAAAATGTACCGAGCAACAGAGCAGCCCCAGTGCATAGCCCGGCCGCCATAGGCCGCACGGCTTCTGTCTTTCCCGATTTCATGATCGCCCCCTTGCGGAAGTGCAGTATGCCCGCCGTGATTTTCCCAAAATGCGAAATTAAAGCAAGCCCGAGCTGGTCGTTATCCCCGGGCGCGCTCCGCGGATTCATCAATCGTTGGGGCGCCCGCTCGAAGATATCGGCCCTGACAGCTACCCCCCTTCGCGCCACAGCTCCGTGGCGTCCGATGCTCCCGCTTGGCGAGGGACTGCCATTCGCACCCGCGTCTCAGATTGGAGCGGCATCAGATAATGCATGATCGACCCGTGGCGCTGGTGCTTCGACGAGCTCAACCAGAGGTGTAAATAAACGACCTCACCCTGAGCGCGCCGAAGGGTGAGATCGATTCCGTCCGAACGAGTTTCGCTCTAATCAGTTCGACGCCTTTGCAGCCTTTTCGATCAGCGCGGCGATTTCCGCGGGGTGGGCAAGGAAGATCGCGTGGCAGCCAGGCAGTTCGATCGTCTGGGAATGCGAGCGCTTGTACATGGACCGTTCGAGATCGGGATTGATCATGCGATCCTGCTGCGCAACCACCGCATAGCTCGGCTTGTCCTTCCAGGCGGCGACGGTCACGGGCGCGCCCAGCGCTTCGGCGGATACCGGCACCTGGGAAATCGCCATGAAATGCGCCAGCGGCTTCGAGGCCGGCGGCAAAATCGGCGGGGAATAAGTCCTCATTGACCACCAGGAAGCCGCCGCCGATCGGCTCGATGCTTTTGGCCGCGGCGGGCATCTTCGTATTCAGCGCGCCGGCGCTTTCGCCAACATCGGGCTGATAGGCAGCTACGTATACGAG
>DATAYG010000207.1:0-4300 GCA_036272695.1 Rhizomicrobium sp.
ATTCGGCGCCGCGGTAGATTTCGGTATGGCCTTTCTGCCGGCCGTAGCCTTTGACTTCCGTCACCGTCAGTCCGTGCACCCCGATGGCGGTCAGTGCGTCGCGGACCTCCTCGAGTTTGAACGGCTTAATGACTGCCATTACAATTTTCATGTGCCTCGCCCCATTTTGGAGAGCGTGACGCGCGTCCGCGGATGCGCGTCTCCCCTCGTGCAATGTCGACCGGACGCCAAATGACGCGCCGCTCGCGGACATCCTTACAAAGGGCATGCCACGATCGCGGCCGACCGAAAAACATTGATAAAGAAAGGATTTCTCGGACTTGGCGGCCGCCGCGCAAAAGCGGGCGCCGACCTAAAAATCGATGCGCAAAAATACGGCGCCTAAAAAAGCATCAATTGCGGGTGGTCGGCCGCATCGGGCGGACAATCCCCTCCTGGGCGACGCTGGCGACAAGCGCGCCGGCGCGGTCGTAGAGCAGGCCGCGCGTCATGCCGCGCGCGCCGTGGGCGTTCGGGCTGTCCAGGACATAGAGCAGCCAGTCGTCGGCGCGGAAAGGCCGGTGGAACCACATGGCGTGATCGATGCTCGCGATCTGCAGCCGGTCGTCGAACCACCACACGCCATGGGGCAGAAGCGACGTCTCGAGCAGCGTCATGTCCGACGCGTAGGCGAGCACGCACTGATGCAGCGCCATGTCCGGCGGCAGGGTGCCGGTGGCCCGAATCCAGATCGCCTGGCGCGGCGGGCGCGGCTCGGCGCGGAAAAAATCCTCGCCGTCCACGGGGCGCATTTCGATCGGCCGCCTGCGGAGGAATCGGGCTCGGTGGTCCGGCGGAATCAGATGGGCGAATTTGCGCCGATAATGTTCCTCGTCGGGCAGCGAATCAGGCGATGGAACGGATGGGGGATCGAGCTGATGTTCGAGTCCCGGCTGCGCGACCTGGAACGACGCCGACATATTGAAGATCTGGCGGCCGTGCTGGATCGCGACCACGCGGCGCGCACTGAAGCTCGCGCCATCCCGGCTTCTGTCCACCTCGTAGAGAATGGGAACCTTCGGATCGCCCCCGACCAGAAAATAGGCGTGTAACGAATGGCAGATTCGTGTTTCGGCGGTGCGCGAAGCGGCAACCAGCGCCTGTCCGAGAACCTGCCCACCGAACACACGTTGGGAGCAGTCTTCCGGGCTGACGCCCCGAAAGATATTGACTTCGATCGACTCCAGATCGAGAAGCTCGACGAGACGCCCGATGGGCGAGGACTCGCCGGGAGAATCGTTCGGCATCATCGGGTCCGGGATAGCGGGTCGCTTCGGGGCGGGCAAGCGAAGTTCGCGTTCTTTGCCGGATAGGCCTTTGAATTGGCCAGATTCCGGCCTAGATAATTCGATTCCCAATGGGAAGACCGTTCCAGCACTCCATGGCAAGCACGCTTCTCGAACGGGCCGCGCATACGAGACCGGCCAATACCAAGCGGGGCGCGCTCGAGCGTCTCTTCACGCTGATGTTCAAGGGGTTCGTGTACAACCAGATCTGGGAAGATCCCGATGTCGACCTGGAAGCGCTGGAGATCAAACCCCATCACCGCGTGATAACGATCGCGTCGGGTGGCTGCAACATCCTGAATTATCTGGCTGCCGATCCCGAGAAGATCATCGCGGTCGATCTCAATCCGAATCACGTCGCGCTGACGCGCCTGAAGCTCGCCGCGCTCGGCAATCTGCCGAGTTATGAAGATTTCTTCCGTTTCTTCGGTGTGGCGAACGACAAGGCCAACCGCAACGCCTTCGACAATTTCCTCAGCCATCGGCTCGATCCGGAGACCCGACGTTACTGGGAGAAGCGCATCCCCCTGCATGGCAGGCGGATCAACATGTTCGCGCGCAATCTCTATCGTTATGGGCTGCTCGGCCGTTTCATCGGCGTGCTGCACGCCGTCGCGCGACTGCACGGCAAACGGCTCGAAGGCCTCGTCACGGCGCGCACGCCGGACGAGCAGCGCGCGCATTTCGAAAAGACCATCGCGCCGCTCTTCGACTACAAATCGATCCGCCTGCTGTCGCGCTCCCCGGTGTCCCTCTATGCACTGGGAATTCCGCCCGCCCAGTATGACGAACTGGTCGCCGAGTCGAATGGAGATCCGATTGCGGTTCTGAGGAAACGTGTGGAGAAGCTCGCCTGCGATTTTCCGATCTCGGAAAATTACTTCGCCTGGCAGGCATTTGCGCGCGGCTACGACGTCGAAAAACGGGAAGCCGTGCCAGCCTATCTGCGCGAGGATGTCTATGATGCGATCAGGACCCGCACGAACAGGGTCGAGGTTCATCACGCCTCGCTGATCGATTTTCTGAAGACGCAGCCGGCGCAGTCGTTGCACCGCTACGTGCTTCTTGACGCGCAGGATTGGATGACGCCGGACGTGCTTTCGGCGCTGTGGAGCGAAATCGACCGAACGGCTGATTCGCACGATGCACGGGTGATCTTCCGCACGGCAGGGGAAGAATCGCCATTGCCGCGAAAACTTCCGCCCGAACTGCTGGCACCCTGGGATTACCTCGAAAGTGCCAGCCGCGCCTTCCACGCCCGCGACCGATCCTCGATCTATGGGGGATTTCACGTGTATTGCCGGCAGCCGCTGACGTAACGCGATCATGTCGTCCGGTCCGAATTCTCACGGCGCGCTCATGGACCGCGTCTATGGGCGCCAGCGATATTTCTACAATCTCACGCGCCGTTACTATCTGATCGGCCGGGACCGCCTGATCCGAGGCCTCGAACTGCAGGCCGGCCAAAGCCTGGTCGAAATCGGATGCGGCACTGCCCGCAATCTCATCGCCATTGCACGCCGCTATCCGCGCGCGCGGCTTTTCGGTCTCGATGCCTCGCAGGCGATGCTGGAGACCGCGAAGCTCCATGTGGCGCGCGCGGGTCTGGCGGGCCAAATTTCACTGATTCACGGCTATGCGGAAGCGCTCGAGCCGCAACTGTTCGGGGAAACCGAAGGATTCGACGCCGTGGTCTTTTCCTACAGTTTGTCGATGATCCCCGATTGGCGGCGGGCGCTCGTCTCTGCCAATGCAGCGCTTGCCGGCAGCGGGCGGACGCATATCGTGGATTTTGGCGATCTGGCGGGGCTGGGCCGGATCGGTGCGGCGGCGTTGCGGACCTGGCTCCGCCACTTTCATGTCGAGCCCCGCGCCGAAATCCTGCACGCTTTGGAATCGGACCTGCCGGCTGATTCAGGCACGAATTTTTGGATTGCGCCGGGACGTTACGCCTTCCTCTGGAGCGGGAACCGGTTCCCGGATCGGGGTTTAGCGAATGTTGCAGGGCCGCCACAGCCAGCCGGTAATTCCTGAACCTGCTTTCGTATGCAGTTGGCGGCAGTGGACATTGCTGGTAGCCATCTTTCAAAGTGTCTGTCTTCGACATCCCTGACGCGTCGGTGGGGACTGCCCGCCCGTCGGTGATTTACACGGGGGTTTTTACGATGAAAGCTCGAATGTTAGCCTTGGCGGGAGTTGCCCTCATCGCTTTGGCTGGTCCTGCCGCAGCCAGCGACGCGCAGGGTTGGTATCTCGATATCGGCGCCGGCTGGGACCATATGGGGCAACTTGAGGTCCCGCAGGATCCGCTGATCTCTCCTTCAGGGCCTGACGCGGGCAAAAAGATCGACAAGATCAATACGGGCACGTCGGCCCTTGTCACGGGATCGATTGGTTTCCGCTTCCCGGCGCGTATCCGTACGGAAGCCGAGTTCAGCTGGACGAACCATGACGTCGATAGCACCGGCCCCACGTCGGGAGGAACCGCGCAGATCGTTTCGGTGCTCTACAACGTGGCCTATGATCTGCCGATCACCGACCGGTGGGACTTCACCTTGGGTGGCGGCATCGGTATCGGCGATGGCGACATAGATATTCCCCTGGCTGGCGGCGGACATCTCGCGTCCGGCGTTGCCCAGGGCTTCATGTGGCAGGGGATGGCGGGTTTCAATTACTCGCTGACCGACAATATCGACCTGACTCTCGACTGGCGCTACCGCTCGCTTTCGGTCAACCGCTACTATCGTTCCGATGTGGCGCTGATTCCGGATAACATCAATAACCGCTTTGGCGAGCAGGTGCGGGATCTGAACGAACAAGCGGTCGTATTCGGCATCCGCTACTATCTGTGGGCAGCTCCTCCGCCACCGCCCCCCCCACCTCCTCCGCCCCCGCCACCTCCGCCGCCGCCACCTCCACCACCCCCGCCGCCGACGAAGACCTTCATCGTCTTCTTCGACTTCAACAAGTCGAAC
>DATAYG010000208.1:0-29436 GCA_036272695.1 Rhizomicrobium sp.
GTCGCCTGATAACGCGATTCACCCCCGATATGCGCCATCGTGACCTACAAATCATGCCATTGCGACGCGCACACAGAATCAGCGTCGCCCGCCCAAATCAACGCCAGAGTTTCCTCACAGCCTGTTTCGCGGGAATGACAACAGCTGCGGGACAAAGCTATTCCCTTGAATTTCAGGACGGGATAAGGGAACGAGTCGGAGAGCGGGCCTCAAGTACGGTTTGCGCGCGAACGCGCGCGAACTGCTTCCTTCCACTTCACTATCTCATTATAAGATTATCTTTGAACCTCTGCGTCTCTGCGCCTCCGCAGTTCAAATCGGCGCAGGAGCCTTGCCGAGTTTGAAATATCACGCAGCGTGGGCGACGACGCGATTGCGGCCGTCGCGCTTGGCAGAATAAAGCGCCTGGTCGGCTTGGCGTAGGAGCGCTTCCGCCGTCGTTGCGGGGTCATCGGAACCCGCCACGCCAATACTGACCGTAACCTTGATCTCGCCGGCCGGCGCACTGATCCGGAACGGCGTGACCTCCACGCTCTTGCGCAGGCGCTCGGCGACCGTCCAGGCGAGCGCCGGGTCCGTTTCCGGCATTACGACAACAAATTCCTCGCCGCCGTAGCGGCAGGCCAGATCGATTCCGCGGATGTTTTCCGAGATCCGGCGGGCGAATTCGCGCAACACTTCATCGCCGATGTCGTGGCCATAATTGTCGTTGATGGACTTGAAGTAATCGACATCGATGATCAGAATTGCCAGCCTCTTGCCGCTATCTGCATTGCTCTTAAGCAGGGTCTCGAGGTGGCGCGCGAGATAGCGGCGATTGTGAAGGCCAGTGAGCTGGTCGGTGACCGCCATCTCGACCGAAAGATATACATTCTCCCGCAACTTGTCCGCATAGCGCTTCTTGCGCAACTGGGTGCGCACGCGCGCGATCAGCTCGTTCCGGTCGACCGGACGCGTGAGGTAATCATTCACGCCCATTTCCAGCGCCTGGTGCAGTTTGCGCCGGTCGCCTTCGCTGACAAGCACGAGAATCGGGACGTTGCGGCCCTCGGGGAGCGAGCGAAGCTGCGAGCAAAGCCGCAATCCGTCATAGTCCCTGAGGCCGAGACTGACCATGATCAGATCGAAATCGCCGCTGCGCACGCGCGTGAGCGCGCCCTCGAAACCATCCAGGACCACGATGTGGTTCTGCGGACAAAGTGCCGCGCTCAGCGTTCTCACGGTTTCCGGCCGGTCTTCGATAAGCAGTATCCGCCCGGTGGGAGAGGCTTCGGAAAACGTCTCGGCCGGGTCGAGCAGGCCCATGCTGCTTCCCGTCGCCTCGCGCAGTCGCAATTCGTCGGTCATCATCTTAAGGCGGACGAGACTACGCACCCGCGCGAAGAGCGCCGCGTCGTCGATGGGCTTGGTCAGAAAATCGTCTGCGCCGGCATTGAGACCGGTAACGCGGTCGCTGGTCTGATCGAGCGCCGTTGTAATGACCACGGGAACATGTGCGCTCGCCGGATCACTTTTCACGCGGCGACAGACTTCGAATCCGTCCATGCCGGGCATCATCACGTCGAGCAGAATGATGTCCGGCTGGTCGCTTTTGATCCTGGCCAGCGCCTCCACCCCGTTGAAGGCGGTCACGACCTCGAAATATTCGGCGCTGAGCTTGGCCTCGAGGAGTTTGACGTTGGACGCGACATCGTCGACGACGAGCACCCGAGCGGTCATGGCAGCTAGCCGATGAAACGTCTTACGGTATCGAGAAAGCTCGTCACCGAAATTGGTTTCGAGATATAGGCCTCGCAACCGCCCTGCCGGATGACCTCCTCATCGCCCTTCATCGCAAATGCGGTGACGGCCACGACGGGGATGGCCCTCAGCGAATCGTCTTCCTTCAGCCATTTGGTGACTTCCAGCCCCGACACCTCGGGCAGCTGGATGTCCATGAGGATCAGGTCCGGATGGTGCTCCCGGGCAATGTCGAGCGCCTCCATGCCGTCTTTCGTTTGCAGAATATTGTAGCCATGTGCGTCAAGAAGATCGTGGAAGAGCTTCATGTTCAGCTCGTTATCCTCCACGATCAGTACCGTCTTGGCTTTGGCATCCATCGCTTGACACTCCCCGCCCGCTGCGCCCCTATCGGCGGCGGCTGCGCCTGCGCCGTTAAAGACTTGGGCGACGGCCCGTTCTTATTTAGTTGAGATGTCTTAACGCTCCCTTGACGATGGGAACTCGGCCCGACCCCGAATTGCTGGCCCTCCGGGCATTAGGTTTTCTGGCGGAGACGCCAGACAACCTGGCCCGATTTCTCAGCTTGTCCGGAGCCACGCCAGCTGATTTGCGCGCCCACGCGGAGGATCCTCAATTTCTCGGCGGCGTGCTCGATTTCCTGCTGGGTGACGATGACATGGTGCGGCATTTTTGCGCTGTGGAGACCATCGATCCGCAAACGGTCCATCTCGCGCGGCATCGCCTGTCCGGCAGCCGGACGGATTGAACGATGCGGCTTGGCGTCGATCTCGGGGGAACGAAGATCGAGATCATCGCGCTCGACACGGACGGAGGGGTTCGCTTGCGAGAGCGCGTCGCCACACCTCGCGGCTATGATGCCGTGCTCGATGCAATCTGTGGCCTGGTAATTTCAGCGGAATCGAAACTCGGATCGCGTGGAACTTTGGGCGTCGCCATACCCGGCGCGCTCAGCGCGCGTACCGGGCTCGTCAAGAACGCCAATTCCACTGCGCTGATCGGGCATCCCATCGACAAGGATCTGGCCCGGATGCTCGGCCGCCCCGTCCGCGTGGCCAACGATGCCAACTGTTTTGCGCTTTCCGAGGCCACTGATGGCGCGGCGATGGATGCGTGCACCGTCTTCGGAATCATTGCCGGCACCGGAATCGGCGGCGGAATCTGTATCGGCGCACGCCTCATAGAAGGCGCCCATCTGATTGCCGGCGAATGGGGGCACAATCCGCTTCCCGCGCCGCGGTTGGATGAATTGACAGGACCGGAATGCTATTGCGGCCGGCGCGGCTGCATCGAAACCTGGATCAGCGGCCCTGCCCTCGGCCGCCAATTTGTGGAACGCACGGGCAGAGCCCTGGAGGCTGCCGATATCGCCCGGGTTGCGTCCGAAGGCGATCCGGGCGCAGCAGCGGTGATGGAAGATTTCTACGACCGCTTCGCGCGGTCGATCGCCTCCGTCGTGAACATCATCGACCCCGAGGTCATCGTGCTCGGCGGCGGACTATCAAACATCGCCGCGCTCGCTGACGAATTGCCCTCGCGCGTCCAAGCCTACGCCTTCACCCCCGAAACGCCAATACGAATCGTCAGAAACCGCCACGGCGATTCAAGCGGCGTGCGCGGCGCGGCATGGCTCTGGCGCGAAGATGAAATTACCGATGGCCTTCCGACGTAATTACCTGCTTCGAGCCGCACAGCCATCATGTGTGCGTAACGGCCCGTAGAGATCGGGGCGGCGGTCGCGGAACAGGCCCCAAGAGGCGCGGGCGCGGGCGATCTGGTCGAGATCAAAACCGGCAACGACCACACCTTCTTCTTTGCGGCCAAGCTCCGCCACTATCGCGCCGGTTTGATCTGCAATGAAAGACGAGCCGTAGAAGGTGATTTCGCCCGCCTGTCCACGCTCGGTACCGATGCGATTTGAGGCCACAAGCGGCATGCAATTCGCTGCGGCGTGACCCTGCATCACGCGCCGCCAATGGTCGCGGCTGTCGAGCAGCGGTGCGGGCGGCGGCTCAGAACCGATGGCTGTCGAATAAAACAGGGCTTCGGCGCCCTGCAACGCCATCGCGCGTGCGGCTTCCGGAAACCACTGGTCCCAGCAGATGCCGCAGCCGAACCGGCCATAAAGCGTCTGCCAAACCTGAAAGCCGGTGTCGCCGGGCGTGAAATAGAACTTTTCCTGATAACCGGGCCCCGCGGGAATATGTGACTTGCGGTAAAGCCCCAGCACGCGGCCGTCGGCATCGACCATGGCGAGGGAATTGAAATATGTATGGCCGGCGCTTTCGAAAAAGCTTACCGGCACCACGACGCGATGCTCGCGCGCGAGCTCCGCCATCTCCCCAATCAGCTGATTGCCTTCGAACGGTGCCGCGAGCGCGAAATGCGTGGCGTCCTGATCCTGGCAAAAATACAGGCTTTCAAACAACTCCTGGACCAGTACGACATTGGCACCTTGCGCAGCCGCGTTCCGCACCGCGTCTTTCGCCCTGGCCCGATTGGCCGCGCGGTCGTCCGAGCAGGCGAATTGCGCCGCGGCGAATGTCACTTTCCTCATCCGGGCTCCTGTTGGGTGATGCAGTGAATGCCGCCGCCACCCTGGACGATGTCGAGCACTTCGACCTGCGCAATCCGCCGGCCCGGAAAACAGTCCGCGAGCACTTCACGCGCCGCCTCATCGGCCGGGTCATCGAAGGCCGGCATAACCAAGCCGCCATTGGCGAGATAGAAATTGACATAGCTCGCCGCAAGTGGCCGACCACGCCAGTCCAGTCGCATCTGGTGTGGCTGCGTCAGTTCCACGATCTCAAGCTCGCGGCCTTGCGCATCGTGCGCCTGTGCGAGTTCGCGCCGGGCCGCTGCGACGGCTTCGGAATCCGGATGGGAATTCATTGCTGGCATGCCCAGCAACACGCGCCCCGGAGCTGCAAAGCAGGCGATGTTGTCGATATGCCCATCCGTTTCGCTGTCGGAGAAACGTCCGGGCAGCCAGAGAATTCGTGTGGTGCCCGTATATTCCGCAAGTGTCCTTTCGATCTCGGCCTTCGTCCGCGCCGGATTGCGGTTGGGATTGAGCAGGCACTGCTCGGTCGTCATCAGCGTGCCCTCGCCGTCCACATCAATCGCGCCGCCTTCGCAGACGAGTGGTGCGGAAAATATTCGCGCGCGACATTGACCAAGAATATGCGCTGCGAACCGACCGTCATTCGTGTAGGGCTCGTATTTTCCGCCCCAAGCGTTGAACTGCCAGGCAACCCCTGCGTGTTCAGGGCCGGAAAGAAAGCTCGGACCGATATCGCGCGCCCACGAATCGTCGAGCGCCACTTCGAATACCTCGATGGAGGGCGCGCAAATCCGCCGTGCCTCCGAAGCATCTTCCGGACGGGCCGCCATGATCACCGGTTCAAAGCCCGCGATGGCCTGCGCCACCCGCGCAGTCGCGCACTTGGCCTGCCAAAGACCATCGGCGCTTCCCCACGCCTCCAACCGGCAAGGCCAGCACATCCAGGTGCGCGCATGACGGCTCCATTCCGCCGGCATGCGGAAACGTTCTGCGGATGGACTGCGATCCGTTTGTGTGCCGTGCGACATAGCCTCTTATAGCGTTTTCTGGCGCTGAATGAATATTCTGTAGATCGGATGGAAGGCTACTCGAGCCGTGGATATTGTGGGCACGCGACGCGCGGAGCAGGCAGAGTAGAGAGATTGACCACCGAGAGCACGAAGAGCACAAAGAAGAATCACGCGTCTTCAGCGCGCAAGGGTGCTTTGCCCTTCTTTGTGCTCTTCGTGCACTTAGTGGTTAAACAACTTCGCCGTTCCGTGGCAAATTCTGCGCCCTCGGGTGTCCACGGCTTTCAGTTGCGGTGCGGCGCGACATTTGCGAAATTTCGGCGCATCAAGAGAGGTATCGATGAGCGGACGTATCGACGCGCGGCTGAAGGAACTTGAAATCGTGATACCAGCGGCGCCGGCGCCGGTGGCGAGCTATGTTCCCTTCGTCATTGCCGGAAATCTCGTTTTCATTTCGGGCCAGGTGACTGCGGCGCCCGACGGACTGAAATATGTGGGCGCGGTCGGCGACGAACTCTCACTCGAAGACGGACGCGCGGCGGCGCGGCTTTGTGCGCTTAACGTCATTGCGCAGCTCAAGGCCGCGCTCGACGGCGATCTCGATCGGGTGAAGCGGTGCGTCAGGCTGGGCGTGTTCGTCAACGCCATTGCCGGGTTTGCGCAGCATCCGGAAGTTGCCAATGGCGCGTCCGATCTCGTGGTCGAAATTTTCGGCGAGGCGGGGCGGCATACGCGCGCTGCGGTGGGAGCTGGTTCGCTCCCCCGCAACGTGGCAGCCGAGGTGGAGGCCATATTCGAGATCGCGTGACCGGCGAACAGCTCACGGCACGGCTTGCCGGCTCGGCGGCGGAGATCGGAACCGCCGCATGGAACGCCTGTGCCAATCCCACAAGCGCCCCGGATCACCATCCTTTCACGCGACATGAGTTCTTCATCGCGCTTGAGGAGTCCCGTTCGGCGGCCTCGCAGAGCGGTTGGCAACCGTGTCATCTAGTCCTCGAACGCAGTGGGAATATCCAGGGCCTGTTGCCGCTTTATCTCAAGAGCCACAGCCTGGGCGAATATGTTTTCGATCATGGCTGGGCCGACGCGCTCCAGCGCGCTGGCGGTCACTACTACCCGAAATTGCAGGCTTCTGTACCTTTCACGCCGGTGACCGGCCCGCGGCTGCTCGCTGCTGCATGTACTCACCGGGAAGAAATCTGGCAAGCGCTGCTGTCCTTCGGGTCGCTTGCGGTGGAAAGGCTCAACGCCTCGTCGCTCCACATCACGTTCATGACCGAACAGGAATGGGGAGCGGCGTCGACACGCCGCTTTCTCCAGCGCACCGGACAGCAATTCCACTGGGAAAACAGAGGCTACTCGAGCTTCGATGATTTTCTGGGCGAGCTTTCGTCATCGCGTCGGAAAAATCTTCGGAAGGAACGGGCGGCCGTGCGCGAGGCGGGAATCTCGTTCCAATGGGTTTCAGGCCGCGACATCACCGAAACACATTGGGATGAGTTCTTCGGGTTTTACATCGAGACCGGAAGCCAGAAATGGGGCACGCCCTACCTCACGCGGGAGTTCTTCAGCCGCGTAGGCGCGAGCATGGGAGATTCCATTCTTCTCGTGCTGGCGCTGCGCGGCCGGCACGCGATCGCCGGGGCCCTGAATTTCTTCGGCGAGGGTGTGCTGTTCGGGCGAAACTGGGGTGCGGGCGAATTCATCCCCTTTCTCCATTTCGAGACCTGCTATTATCAGGCGATCGATTTTGCGATTGCAAAGGGATTGCGGAAGGTGGAAGCCGGAGCACAAGGCCCCCACAAGCTGCTGCGCGGCTATACACCTGTCGCTACGCGGAGCGCCCATTTCATCGCGCATCCCGGCCTGCGCCGCGCGGTGGCTGCTTACCTGACGGAGGAGCGGGAGGCGGTAGCCGGTGAAATGGCCGAACTCGCGGACCTCGCACCGTTCCGGAAGGAGGGCTGACTTAGATGTCCTACGACACAGGCAATGTTTTTGCGAAGATCCTTCGCGGTGAACTGCCGAGCGTAAAGGTCTTCGAGGATGAAGACACGCTCGCGTTCATGGACATCATGCCATCAGCAGAAGGACACACGCTTGTCATTCCAAAAGAGCCCGCAGAAACGCTTCTCGAGCTTTCGAATCATGCTGCCTCGGCGCTGATGCTCACAACGCAGCGTGTGTCGGCCGCGGTGAAACGCGCACTCGCCTGCCCCGGCCTGATGCTCGTGCAGCTGAATGGTACCGCGGCGGGCCAGAGCGTCCCGCACATGCATATGCACATCGTGCCGCGGTTCGAAGGGCTTGACCTTAAACTTCATGGCCGCGCCCAAGCGGACCCACAGCAACTGGAGACCGTTGCTGCCCGGATAAGACAACACCTTTAGCCGGAGCGGCGCGCGGGCGTCATCCTTGACCCCGCGCGATGGTCAAGCGTAGAGTGAATGCGACGCATTCTCATTTGCGCGAGCAGGGAGCCAGCATGATGGCCAAGCATACGAAGGAAACCGTGAAGTTCAACAGCTTCAGCGGATATTACGCGAGCATTCCTCAAGGGTATGGCGGCTTCAATTGGAATGAAGTCGATTACATGAACGCGGCTTTCTGGCAGAACGAGAAGCCGGAGTGGTGCGATACGGGATACCAGAACGCCATCAGCGGCGCCGGTGAAGCTTTTGCCTTTAACAACAATGGCTACACAACTACCGCATTTTTCCAGAGCGCCGATTTGAGCGAGACGTTCACCCTCAAGAGCATGGTTGCCGCATCAGCCTGGGATACGGATCAGCCTTTCTATTTCAAGACCTACACCGACAAGGATGGGCAATTCAAACTCAAGGCTACCGATACCGTCTATCTGAGCCAGACGGTACAGACGATCAATTTCGCGAAAATCGGCAAGCCCGGCGATTTCCAGAACATCGTCCAGGTAACGATCGTATCCGGAACCGGCAAGTACGGAAACACCTGCTCTTATGGGCCCTACAGCTACACGCTGGGCAACCAGATCGCGTTCGACAATGTAAAAGTGCAATGGAACGGCAAGATACCAAAGGGCGATGGGAAGCTGGTCACAACGGGTCTTCCCGCGCATGCGCATGGACACGGCAGCCACGTCGTTGCCGCCCAGCTCTCCTTCCATGACGCGCACGGCACAACCCCGGGCCATGTTGGTACACCGGTCCTCTCAGGCGCCCAGACCGGCTTTCATGGCGAACTGACCTCGCTCGGAGATTTTGACGCGGGCGGTCTGACTGCCCAGTTTCATTTGCCCGCAATCGAGCATTTTGGTACCTGAACTCCGCACAAACTCAGCGTAATCCTTGACCTCGCCTGATGCCTATGCGTAAATGGGAATGCGACGCATTCTCGTTTGCGCGGGGCAGGGAGCCGGGGTTATGGCCAAACACACCAAGGAAACATTAGGCTTCGACAGCTTCAGCGGATATTACGCCAGCATCACCCAGGGCTATGGCGGCTTCGACTGGGGGGACGTGGACAACATGAACGCGACCTTCTGGCAGAACGAAAAAACGGAGTGGTGCGACACGGGCTATCAGAGCGTCATCCATGGCACCGGCGAAGCGTTCACCTGGAACAACAATGGTGGCGTGAGCTATGGCGTTTTCGAGAGCGCCAGTCTCAAAGAAACATTCAGCCTGAACAGTATGGTTGCAGCTTCTGCGTGGGAGACGGCCCAGCCGTTCGATTTCCTGAGCTACACATACCAGAAGGGGCACGGTTTCGTGATTAAGGCATCGGATACGGTCTATCTGAGCCAGACAGCACAGACGATCAACTTCGCGAAAATTGGGAATTCAGGCGACTTCAAGGACATCAGCCTAGTGGAGATCGTCTCCGGAAACGGCAAGTACGGCAACACTTGCAGCTATGGTCCATACGGCTATACGCTCGGCAACCAGATGGCGTTCGACAATCTGAAGGTGACGTGGAACGGGAAGATTCCGAAGGGCAACGGCAAGCCCGCCAAGATCGCGTTTCTTCCGCACGGCAACGGCCACGCCGGACAAATCGCAACGGCGCATCTGGTTTCAGGCGACGCCCAGCACGGCACGAATCCGGCCGGTCACACCTCTGCAGCTGTACACTCCGGAGCGCAAAGCGGATTTCATTCCGAACTGCTGCCCCTGGGCGGATCGCATACGGGCGATCTGACCGGCCAGTTTCAGCTGCCCACCATCGATCACTTCGGCATGTAGGCAACGCGGAGGCGAGGGTTCATCAGATGAACGACCACAAACATAAGGGCAAAGGCCTGAATTTCGGTGGGTTCAGCGGCTATTACGGCCTCATGAGCGCACATAACGGTTATGGCGGATTTAATTACGTCGGCGACGTAGAGTACATGAACGCCTCGATCTGGACCAATCCGAACGGGTATGGATATCAGAACGGCTGGTGCGATACGGGGTACCAGAATATTGCGGCCGCCGCCAAAGCCTCATCGCTCGGCTGGATTTACGAATATGGACTGATGGAAAGTGCGAGTCGCCATTCGTTTACCCTGGAGAGCCTGCTCGCGACGGTCTCGTTCAGCGCCAATCAGAACTGGGACATAATCAGCTACACCGAAAAGCACGGCTCTCTTGTCGAAAAGGCAACGATGTCCCTTTCGCTCAGCTACAACGAGGTCGACACCGTCAAATTTACGGGCAAGGATGCGAAGGGATTCTCCAATATTGCGGCGGTCGCTTTTCAGATGGTAAGCTACGGCTCTCCCGGCAACACCTGTACCTACGGTACGGCGGTGTACGGCTTTCAAATGTGTATAGACGATGTGAAAGCGACGTTCTCGAAGAAAGCCGATCTGAAGCATGCTGGGGGCAAACTGCTCACACCCTATCAGCAGCATCACCATGGCGCCGCTGCCGCGCATGTGGCGGCTTCCGCCCAGATGCCGCACAATGCTGCTTCCCCGCATGCGGTCACTGCCGATGCGGCCAACCACCACACGGACGGCGGATATCAATCACAGCTGCTCTCGCTGGAGCATGAAACGGGGATGACGGGCCAGTTCCATCTGCCCGCGGTGGAACATCTGCTGACTTGATTCTCCGTGCCCGGAGAAGCCGAGAGAAGCAGCCGTGCGCGTGGCCCCTTTTAACCCCGTGGCGCAGAGGCGTCAGGCGTTCTCTGCTTCGTTCGGTTCGCGGTCGCCCGGCGGCGGCAGGGCGCGCGGGCTGCCGTCGTCATTTGCGATGAATTCGAAGGTCAGCTGATCCTTCTCGCGGTCGAGAAGCACCCGCACCGTACCCCCGCCCTTCAGGCAGCCGAACAGGATTTCGTCGGCCAGCGGCTTCTTGATGTGCTCTTGAATGATGCGCGCCAGGGGACGCGCGCCGAATTGATGATCATAGCCCTTCTGGCCGAGCCAGCGTGTCGCTTCGGGTGTCAGGTCAAAGGTGACGTCGCGATCCGAGAGCTGCGCTTCCAATTCAAGAACAAATTTTTCCACTACACGGTCGATCGTATCGCGCCCGAGTGGTGCGAACGGAATCGTCGCATCAAGCCGATTCCGGAATTCCGGCGTGAACAGCCGCTTGATCGCCTCTTCGTCGTCGCCTTCGCGCCTGGTCCGTCCGAAGCCGATCGCCTCGCGGGCAGCCTCGGAGGCGCCGGCATTGGTCGTCATGATGAGAATCACATTGCGGAAATCGATCTTCTTGCCGTTGTGATCCGTCAGCTTGCCGTGATCCATGACCTGCAGAAGAATGTTGAACAGATCGGGATGCGCCTTCTCGATTTCGTCGAGCAGCAGCACGCAATGCGGATGCTGGTCGACGCCGTCCGTAAGCAGGCCGCCCTGATCGAAGCCGACATAGCCCGGCGGCGCGCCAATCAGCCGGGAGACAGTGTGGCGCTCCATATATTCCGACATGTCGAAGCGCAGCAGTTCCACGCCCATGATGCTGGCAAGCTGGCGGGCGACTTCGGTTTTTCCGACGCCGGTCGGCCCGGAGAACAGATAACATCCGATCGGCTTGTCGGGCTGGCGCAGACCCGCGCGCGCAAGCTTTATGGCGGAGGCCAGCGCGTGGATTGCGCCATCCTGGCCGTAAACAACGCGCTTCAGATCGCCTTCGATATTCCGCAGCGCTTCGGCGTCCGTCTTGGACACCGATTTTGGTGGGATGCGCGCCATCTTCGCGATGACTTCCTCGACCTCGCGAACCCCAATCACCTTTTTGCGCTTCGCTTCCGAGAGCAGCATCTGCGACGCGCCGACTTCGTCGATCACATCGATCGCCTTGTCGGGCAGCTTGCGGTCATTGATGTATTTGGCGGCGAGTTCGACCGCGGCCTTGATGGCATCCGAGGTGTATCTGACTTTGTGATACTCCTCAAAATAAGGCTTCAGCCCTTTGAGTATCTTGATCGTGTCAGGA
Source organism: Rhizomicrobium sp. (assembly GCA_036272695.1). Taxonomy (GTDB): domain Bacteria; phylum Pseudomonadota; class Alphaproteobacteria; order Micropepsales; family Micropepsaceae; genus Rhizomicrobium. The sequence goes on from DATAYG010000208.1 coordinate 11,727, forward strand.
ACCGTCGGCTCGGCGACGTCGATCTTCTGGAAGCGCCGCACCAGCGCGCGGTCCTTCTCGAAATACTGGCGATATTCCTTGTAGGTGGTCGAGCCGATGCAACGCAGCGTTCCCGCCTGCAGAGCGGGCTTGAGCAGGTTGGAGGCGTCCATCGCGCCGCCGCTCGTCGCTCCCGCGCCGATCACTGTATGGATCTCATCGATAAAGAGGATGGCGCCCGGCGTGTTTTCGAGTTCCTTCACGACGGATTTAAGGCGCTCTTCAAAATCTCCCCGGTAACGCGTGCCGGCGATGAGGGCGCCCATGTCGAGCGCAAAGATCGTGCTCGGCAGAAGAACTTCCGGAACGTCGTGCTTGACGATTTTTCGCGCCAGACCTTCCGCAATTGCGGTCTTGCCGACGCCCGGATCGCCCACGAACAGCGGATTGTTCTTCTGGCGGCGGCACAGAATCTGGATGGTACGCTCAACTTCGGAGTCGCGCCCGATCAGCGGATCGATGCGCCCGGCTTTCGCCTTCTCGTTCAGATTGACGCAATAGGCCTCGAGCGCGTCGCTGCCATGTTTCGAGGTTTTCTCGCCATCCTCGTCGTCGTCGGCGCCGCGCGCCGATTTCTGCTGGGTCATGCCAGGGCGCTTGGCAATACCATGGCTGATATAGCTCACGGCGTCGAGCCGGGTCATATTTTGTTCCTGGAGGAAAAAGACTGCATGGCTCTCGCGTTCGGTGAAGAGCGCCACCAGCACATTGGCCCCTGTCACCTCGTCGCGGCCGGAATTCTGCACATGCAGCACCGCCCGCTGCACCACGCGCTGGAATCCGGTCGTCGGTTTGGCGTCCTCGCCATCCTCGATGACGAGCGTCAAAAGTTCGTGATCGACATATTTGAGCAGCGACCGCCTGAGTGCGTCGAGGTCGACATTGCAGGCCTTCATGACCTGCGCGGCATCGGCATCGTCGAGAAGCGCCAACAGAAGATGTTCCAGCGTCGCGTATTCGTGATGACGATCACTGGCGAGTTTGATGGCGCGATGGAGAACCTGTTCCAGGCTTCGCGAAAGAGACGGCATCGGCGGGCTACTCCTTCTCCATCGTGCACTGCAAAGGATGTTGATGGCGCCGCGAGAATTCAATCACCTGGGCAACCTTGGTCTCGGCGATCTCATAGGTGAAAACGCCGCAGATGCCGACTCCGTGGCGATGCACATGCAGCATGATCTGCACCGCCTCGTCGCGCGCCTTGTTGAAGAATCGCTCCAGGATGTGCACCACGAATTCCATCGGCGTGTAGTCGTCATTGAGCAGAAGCACCTTATAGAGGCTGGGACGCTTCGTTTTCGGGCGCGGCTTCGTCGCCACGCCCGTATTCGTGCCGCCATTTCCGGAACTGCCACGCTGGTCCCGATCGCTCATGTCGGTCTGACTGGATCCCTGTCGAATGCACGGCTCTGGTCGCGCACCCGATTATATACGATGGGCGCGCGGAATTCCCACGGCCAAATCCGGCTGATGGCCAGCCGCGAAATGAAAAAGGCCCGGACCTTTCGGTCCGGGCCTATTGCCAACACGTTCCCGAGGGGGAATCGGAACGTGCTCCATGGCAAATTACGCGGCGCGGGCGTCTTCGACCACGTCCGTCCAGGCCTGCACGCGACCCTGAATGGGGCTGATCGCATCCTTCGCCGTCGAAAATGCAATTTCGCTGATCTTGGTGAGCTCGCTCACATAAGCCTCGAAAGCGGACTTCACGAAATCGGTCTGCAGCTCGAATGCCTCGTGTACCGACTTGCTCCCCATCACCGCCTTCGCCGCCGAAACCGAGTCCTCGAGGGACTGCTTGGAATAGGCATAGATTTCGCTGTTGATGGTCTCGACGCCCTTGCCGGCCACATTGGCGGCCTTCACATAGGCTTCCATCGTCTCGCGGCCATAGCCGAAGAAGCGATCATAGCCCTTCACCATCTTTTCGAAGTTGGACTTGAAAGCCTCAGAACCGTTTTTGAAAGCCGCCTCGACGGTTTCCGTGCCGTTGATCTTCTCGCCGGACTTCATTTTCGCATTGACCATATCCAAATCTCCTCGCCTGACGCACCGGCGTCGGCCGGCGCTTTGTTGCAATGCAGCATGACTTATATGCAGTGCAGCAGACCGCCTGTCAAGCCCGGCCACGGGAAGCCGTGCTCACTTTTACCGCGACCGAAATCGAATATGATTAACCTTTCCTAAATACCGGAGATTCAATCTAGAATCCCGATTTGGGTTGCGGAAGCAGGGGCGATTTGCTCTTATGTTGCGAAGATTTGACGACGCCGGAGAAGCCATGTTGAGACGACCGCGCGCGATGGGCGCGCTTAGGAAGGCGACTCTTTGGCTCTCGGTTGCGGTGGCGGCATGTCTCACGGTGGGCCTCGCCGCTAATGCGGCCAGCGCCTCGATCCATCGTCACCGTTACTGGCAGGCGACCCGGTACTGGCACCCGGCAAGGCCCGCCGTCCGGGTCCCCGATCCCAACAAGGACGCGGCGCTTATCGTCGATGGCGAAACCGGCAAGTTCCTTTACACGCGAAACGCGGATGCGCTGCGGCATCCGGCATCCCTCACCAAAATGATGACGCTTTATCTGCTGTTCGAGCAGCTGAAGAGCGGACAGATGACGCTGGATACACCGCTCTGCGCCACCGAACACGCCGCCGTCCAAGCTCCGACCAAACTCAACCTGCGGCCGGGCACATGCATCTCGGCCGACACGGCGATCAAGGCCATCGTGGTGCTTTCGGCCAACGACGTGGCTGTGGACATCGCGGAGTCAATCGGCGGAACCGAACAGCGCTTTGCCGAAATGATGACGGCAAAGGCCCGGGCTTTCGGCATGACGCAGACATACTATCACAATGCGTCCGGCCTGCCCGATCCGCTGCAGATCACCACGGCTGGTGATCTTGCGATCCTCGCGCGCCATCTCGCTTATGATTTTCCGCAGTATTTCCACTATTTCTCGACCTACTCCTTCAGCTACCGGGGAATAACGCACCTCACGCACGATAATCTGATCGGGAGGTACCAAGGCGCCGACGGAATCAAGACCGGCTACACGGGGGCGTCGGGATTCAACCTTGTTTCCTCGGTGGTGCGGAACGGCGTGCACATCATCGGCGTGGTGATGGGCGGCACGACCGCACGGCATCGCGATAGTGAGATGATGCGGTTGCTCGACGATACGTTTGCCCAGATCGGGCGGGACCCGCAGCTCGTAGCGCGAGCGAATGTGCCGTGGCAGACGCTGGCGGAAAACAATCAGGCCAAACCCGTGATCGCCGGATTTCAGTTCGGAAATTCCAGTAGGCCTGCGGCACCGCCTGTGGCCCAGATTCTGCCTGCTGCTTCCGCCCGGCCATCGGGCGACGATGAAGAGGCGGCCGAATTGCGACCAGATCCCATTTATGACGCGCCTATCGCGCGCATTGTTCCGCCCCCTGCGCCTGCTGCTCGCGCAGCGTCGGCCAAGATTCCCCCCATCGTTATGGCCTCCCTTGCTCCCCCTGCGGCTGTTGCGGCCCAGATATCGAAACCCTCTTCTGACGCAGAGCCGCTTGCAGCTCTGCTTCTCCGCGGAACGGTGGTACCGACGCCTCAGCCCAAGCCGCGAATGATGATGGCGGCGCTGGACCCGGCGGTAGTGCCGGCGGCGAAGCCGCGGCTTCACGATATCGCGCCAGCTCATCCGGATTTGCCGCAGGCACTGACCGATGCCGGTGCATCTGTTCCTCATGCGACGGTCGGCAGTGACTGGACCATTCAAATCGGCGCTTATGCCGACGAGAACACGGCAAAGTCGGAGCTCGCCGCCTACTCCGGGCACGCGGCCGATATTCTTGGTGAGGCCGCGCGAATCGTTGCTCCCTTCCAGAACGCCGATGGACACGTGCTGTACCGCGCCCGCTTCGGACCATTTGCGGAGAACAAGGCCCGCCAGGTCTGTGAGTTGCTGACCCGGCGCGGCCAAACCTGCTTCGCAGCGATCGCTTCCCGATAGGGCTGTAGGCCCGGATCAGCGAACCAGTCCGTGGCCGAGCCTGGTTTCCGCGGCGAAACTCCGGATGCCATCCTTGAGATCAGGGCTGCCGCCGAAGCCGGAGACGAAGTCCGCGTCTATGAACTCGCCAAGGCCGCGCTTGAACGCGGACTGCGACATCCGTTGCTCTTTCACGCGCGGGCAAACTGGTTCTGGCATCACGGCCTTTACTTCGACGCGCTCGTCGACCTTGAAGCGGCGCTAGGTGTTGCGCCGCGCAACCCGCTGCTTCTGAAGGCGGCCGGAGAATGTCTTCTTAAACTTGGCGTCTGGAAATCCGCCATCCGGGCATTCGGCGCAGCCCTCGAGATCGCACCGAACTTGGTGCAGGCGCACTATCTGCGCGGCCTCGCGTTCCAGATGAGCGGCGAGCGCAAGCATGCCCTTGCGGCCCATCTGCGCGCGATCGAGCTGATGCCCCGGCACGCGGATGCCTTGGGCAGCCTTGCACTGATATCGGCCGCTGAAGGCGATTCTGAAAATTTCAGGTCGTATGCGGGGCGTGCGCATTTGATTGATGCCGCGCAGCCCTCCGCGCAAATTGCGCTCGCCTTGCAGGAATTGAATGAGGGCGCGGTGGATGCTGCGCAGGAGCGTGTGCAGGAGGTGCTGCAGGCAGCCCGATTCGGCGATGATCCGCGCGCGAATGAGGTTCTGCGCGAGATCGGCGACCGCTTCGCCCACATGGGATATCTCCCCTTCGCGTTCCACATCTACGCCGGAGTGAATCGCAGGCGGCGCGACATTCACGCAAGGCGATTCGCGAAAGATCGTGCCTCGCTCGAGGTCGCCGTACAGATGTCGTATTTTCGCCGGTCACCGTCGTGGAGTCGGCCGGCAGTTCCTCCAGTTCGAGCACGCGCGCCGACGTCGCACGTATTTGTTATGGGCTTCGCGAGAACCGGGACGACGCTTCTCGAGACCATACTGGCGAGCAACGATCAGGTGACCGCCTTCGACGAGAAGGACTGCTTTCCGGAAGAAGCCAAGACCCTGCTCAGGACCGAGGAGGGGTTGGAACGGCTTGCCTCGCTTGACGAGACCCGCCTTGCGTGGCTGAGCGGCGCGTATTGGGAAAAAGTGAGGGAGTTTGGACGCCCGGTAGCGGGAAAAGTGTTCGTCGACAAATGGCCATTCAATTCCCGGCGGTTGCCGCTGATCGCAAGGCTCTTTCCCGAGGCGCGGATATTGTTCATGACCCGGGACCCACGCGACGTGGTGCTGAGCTGCTTTCGCCGCAGCTTCACGATGAATTGCGATACGTTTGAGTTTCTGGAACTGGAGGATTGCGCGCGGCACTATGGCGGCATCTTGGGTCTTGTTGCCCGCGTGCGCGAAAAGCTGCCGCTGCAAATGCTCGATGTCCGCTATGAGAATCTGGTCATCGACTTCGATACAACGGTGCGCGGAATCTGCGAATTTGTCGGGCTGCGCTGGGACGAAGCAATGCGCGACTTCAGCCATGCGGCCGACGGCACCGTCGATCTTTACGCACAAAGCGGAAAGCAGGTGCGGATGGGTCTGTATGCGGGCGGATCCGGGCAATGGCGCCGGTTCAAAGAACAGCTCGCGCCGGCATTCCCAATTCTCGCGCCCTGGGTAGAGCGTCTTGGCTATTCTCCCGATTGACGAGGCAAAGCCGGCTATCAAACCTGAACTCGCCGCCGGCCGGTGCGACGTTGCGCACATCGTTCAACAGATTCGGCAAGCCGTTCGCAGCGGCGGGCATGAACACGCCTGCGCCCTCTCGCACGCCGCCATCGAAGCCGGCATCCGGCATCCATTCCTCTATTACCTGCGCGCGCTGGGCAAAGGACGCCGAGAGGAATATCAGCAGGCTCTTGCGGATTTCGAATCTGCGCGGGCTCTCTCGCCCGGCGATCCGGTTCTCCAGGAGGCAACCGGTCATTGCCTGACCATGCTGGGACGCTTTCACGAAGCAATCGAGACGTTCAATTTGGCCATTGTTGTGAGGCCAGATTTCGCGCGCGCCCATTACCGGAGGGGCGTTGCTCTTGGGCTGCTCAATGAGATCGACGACATGCGCGCGGCACACCGGCGCGTCGTGGAACTCGAACCTCACAATGTCGACGCGCTCGCGAACCTCGCTTTCATTGCTGCGCGCAAGGGCGAAGTGTCCGAGGCCAGAATCTGGGGCGAACGCGCGATTGCAATATCGCTGCGGCACGGCCTCGCATATGTCGCGCTTGCGATGGCCGATATTCTTGAGGGACAATATTCCGCTGCCCAAGAAAAACTCGCAGCGGTCCTGAACGGCGCCGCTGAAGTGCGGGACGGCAGATTGAATATGGCGCTAGGGTTTGCTGCGGACGCCTTCGACCGGCACCGCCGGCACCGGGAGGCGTTTCGTCTCTACACGGAAGTGAACGCGCGGCGTCGGCAAATTCACCAGCCGCGTTTCGCCGACGGGCGCGCCATCGACGAAGTCACGAAACTCGTCGAAGCCACAAAACGCTGCCAGCGCCGCGGTCCGGACAAACGATCTGCCGAGACGCGCGCAAGCGCCGCAGGACACGTATTTCTACTCGGCTTCGTTCGCAGTGGCACGACGCTGCTCGAGACGATTCTCGCCAGCCATCCGTCACTGGCGGCAAGCGACGAACATGACTTCCTTGCGGGAGCGGCGAACGAACTCCTTCACGGCAAGAGTGATCTGCAGCAGCTTGCATCTGCCGACGACGCCAGCCTTGCACATTGGCGGAGTGATTATTGGAAGTCGGTGCGCGCCGCGGGATTTTCGCCCGCGGGCAAGATCTTTGTGGACAAGGTGCCGCTGAACTCGCTTCGCCTGCCGCTCATTGCGCACATTTTTCCTGACGCCAGAATACTGTTCGCCATCCGGGACCCGCGCGATGTCGTGTTAAGCACGTTCCGACACCGCTTCAACATGTATCCGGCGAGCTTCGAGTTTCTCCGCCTTGACGATTGCGCGCGCTTCTATGCAGCCGTCATGCAGCTCATGGATTCCGCGCGAGAGAAAGCGCCGTTCCTCGAGATTTGCGAAGTCCGCTACGAGGATCTGATTGCCGGGTTCGATCGCACGGTCGCAAATGTGTGCAAATTCCTTGGCATCGAATGGAATGAAAACATGCGCCATTTTCAAAGCGCGTCTCCGGCAATCGATCGCCGTAGCCAGAGCGCCGCGCAGGTGCGCCGTGGACTCTACCAGGGAGCGACCGGGCAGTGGCGGAACTACGAGACGGAGCTCGCATCCGTGGTTCCGATCCTGATGCCATGGATCCGGCGCTTCGGCTACCAGCCCGAATGATCAATCCGATGAGGGAACCCACACAGGGCAATGGTGACGGCGTCGTTTCAAATGACATTGCAAATATCCTCCAGGCTGCCCGCTCCGGCGATATCGACCTGGCCTACGAGCTGGCCGGCGTCGCCGTCGAACGAGGCGAGCGCGACCCCGCTGTTTTCGAGATCGTCGCGGGCTGGCTGGCGGGGCATGGCCAGAATAACGAGGCCGCGGCTGCGATTGAAACGCTGCGTGCGCTTGCGGACGGGGACCCTGTGCTACTTGTCAGGGTTGGGCTGCTTCTTCTTCGGCTGCGCCGGCCGGGGGCGGCGCTGACGGCCTTCGAGGCCGCAATTGCGCTTGAGCCGGATTATGCCCGGGCTCATTACGAACGCGGCGTAGCGTTGGGGATTCTCGGGCAAATCGGTGAAATGCGCACCGCACATGAGCGCACGATTGCGCTCGAGCCCCGGAATGCCGATGCTCTGGCAAGCCTCGCCCTGATCGCCGCGCGCGCGGGTGACACGGCACAGACGCGAAACTATGCCTCACAATCCTTGGGCAGTCGGCCCGACAGCGGGCCGGCTGAAGCCGCGCTGGCAGTCGCGGATATCAACGACGGCAAGTTCGCTGACGCGCAGCGCCGTCTCGATCTTCTTCTCACCGACGCACGGCTCGCCAACGACACCTGGATCGATATCGCGATATCGGATGCTGGTGATGCCTTCGCGCAGCGAAATTGTTTTCCACAGGCCTTTGCCGCCTATACTGCCGTGAACGAGCGCCGCCGAAAGCGCCAATTGCCCGCAATCGGTAACCTTCGCGCGGTCGATGCGGTCCGCCATCGCACAGCTTATTTCAACCGTTCGGAGCCGTGGCGGATCGGATGCGGGCGGACCCTCTCCCCCGTGGCCGGTCACGTGTTCCTGCTGGGCTTCATGCGCAGCGGCACCACGCTGCTCGAAACGGTTCTGGCAAGCAACCCTGCCATTTGCGCCATGGACGAGCGCGAGTTCCTGGCGGCACCTGCCCGGCGATTTCTTTTTGCCGACGAAACACTGGACGAACTTGCTGCACTTGACGAGCCGGGGCTCGGCATCTGGTGCCAAGCCTATTGGAAGGCCGTGGAACAAGCGGGCGCAGATGTAGCGGGCCGGGTCTTCGTCAACAAGATGCCGTTCAATTCACTTCGACTGCCGCTTCTCGCAAAGCTCTTTGCGGACGCTCGTATAATACTTGCCATACGGGATCCGCGCGACGTCGTCCTGAGCTGTTTCCGCCATCGCTTCGACGCAAACCAGCTGACATTCGAATTCCTTCGTCTGGAAGATTGCGCCCGCTTTTATTCCGCCACCATGGAATTCATGGAACTCTGCCGGAGCAAGCTGCCGCTGCGGATCTGCGAACACAGATATGAAGACATGATCGCCGACTTCGACACGGCCGTGCGCGCGATTTGCGAATTCATCGGCGTGGAATGGAACGAAGCGATGCGCGATTTCGTGCCCGCATCGGGTGTTATCGCCCAGCGCAACCAGAGTGCCGAGCAGGTTCGCCGCGGCCTGTATTCCAGTGGAATCGGCCAGTGGCGACGATTCCGCGCGCAGCTCGAGCCGGCAATTCCGATCCTTGCGCCATGGATTGCTCGCTTCGGTTATCCCGCCGATTGAGTCTGCGGCTGCGCCCCCATTCCCACCCCCTCCCCCGGCAGCAGCGCTGCCAATAGCGCTCGCACTTCCTGGCGTGCGGCGAGATGCGACATGCTGAGAGAAATTCCGAGCCGCGGCTGAGGCAGGTCGAGCACGGTAAGTCCCGCCGGAAAAAGTTCGCGGTAAATTACGCGCTCGCCGAATCCCGGAGCAGTCCGAAATCCTATGCGCGCCGCGAGCGCCTCGAGTGCGGCCGCCACACGCCGTTTGTTACGGGCCTCCGTTGCTGCGACTCTGTTGCGCATGACAACCCAATCCAGTGCTGGTTTGCGGGCGAGCAAACGCTGCTTGCGGCAGTCCCAGACGAAGTCGCTGTAAACACTCGGGCGCTGGACTGAAAAGGTTTCGGGATCCACACGCGCCAGGAGATCGAAATCAACGAAGCTGTCGTTGACGGGTGTGACAAGCGTATCGGCTGCGGCATGCGCTAGCCGCGACAGCAGCGTTGCTGCTCCCGGTGTGTCAATGATGAGAAAATCAAATCTGCCCTCGGCCTCTGCCAATGCGCGCTCAAAAGCCGGGCCGCCGTCCGCGGCCGCGGCTTCGCGCAAAGGCGCGGATGACGGCGAGACTTCCAGAGATTGTGGCGTAACCAGATCGCTGCCGGCGCGCGCACGCCATTCCAAACGGTTCTCGATCTGCCGCGACAGACTTTTCTGCCGCATATCAAGGTCGATGACGGCGACGCTCTTTCCCATTCGCGCCAGGGCGACGGCGACGTGCATGGCGGCGGTCGTCTTTCCCGACCCGCCCTTTTCATTGCCGAACGCGATCACATGTGGCTGGCGAAGAGTCATCGTGGACGTTCGTGTTATCGCGCGCCCATTCGTATCGGCAGCCGCTGCAGGGGCCAAGCGCCGGTCGAATCCTGCGCACAAAAAAAGGGTGCATGGCGAACCATGCACCCTTTCTGTTGTCAGGCCGTTCCGTCGCGGTCCCTAACGCGGAACCGAAACCGGAGTTCGTGTTACTGCCCGGGGCAGACGTGGGTCTCGTCGTCCTGCAGCGCGAGCCACTGATTCGCCGAGTCCGTCGTCGGCGCACCGAAATAGCCCATGTAAACCAGCGACTGTAGATTGTAGGTGAACTTCTTGTCCTTGTACGGGAAACCGCCGTAATTCTGCTGGCCTTCCAGCGGATCACCGACTTCCATGATGCCGTTGTCATTGCAGTTGACGAAATTGTCGACGAACGGATCATCCATCCACTCGCCCAGTTCGTGCGAGAACGCGGAAACGTCCTGCGAGAACTCACCGGCGCTATCCACATAGGTGGCGTAAGAGTAGGTCTGGCCAGTCGGCTGGCGGCCATCGGCGTCATGATAGCCGCCGATGCAGCAGCCACCCGAAGTCAGATAGACGTCATAAGAGATGAAGAGCGGCAACACGCCTGGATTGACGTCCTTGATGCTCGACAGCATGGTTTGAATCTCTCTGTCCATCTGGCCGAAATTGTACTCGCCGAGGACCAGATTGCCTTCCTTCACGACGCACCCGCTCGTGCAGCTGGCCGTGATCGTTTGCTCTTTCTCAACCGTCGTCGTGAACAGCACGTGGTAGTCGGTGTTGGCTTGTACGTCGTTGCCCCACCAGGTACCGCGCTGGAAAGCGTCTTCATACTGGGTCTTGCCGAGATCGACGCAGCTGCCGTTGCAGCTGCCGTACTGCGGATTGAAATCGACCTTGGAATTGAACAGCGGCGAGTCTTTCATCGCCGTGATCACGTTGCGGTTGAAATTGTTGGCCAGCTTCACCTTCATCGGATCGAATGTGTATTTCGTTCCGTTCTGCGTGATTACAAACTTGACCGGAATGAGCAGGACGTTGATCGTGGACGTGGCGTTTGTATTCGACGGATTGCCGCCGATCTGGGTAAAGGTGACATTCTTACCGGTGAGATCCGTGTAGCTGCCGTTCCACTGCGGCAGTTGGGCGGTCGGGAGCCTGTTCGAAAGCGGTTCGGAGTGCTTTGGGCCGACAAGAAACATCGGCTTGAACTTTCCGAGTTCCGGAAGATTTGCGAGACGTGGATCACTGCCAGCGCTTGCCATGCCGGGCAGCGCAACGGACGCCGCCAGCAGGGCCAGCGCCGTAAGGCGCTTGTTCATTTGGTAAACCCCTGATTATCCCCCGACGGACCACCCATCGGAATACAAACTCGTAACAGGTATTGTCATACACGGGAAGTGAAAGATGGTGTCGCGAATTCCGCAGTTTACGCCAGATTCGGGTTATTACACCGTAGAATTTGCATGATTTATTCGCACACCGCCTTCAGCCGGTCAAAAAGCAGGATTGCCGGTCTAGATGCCGGCTTCCGAACTCAGCAGCGCAGCATTGCCGCCCGACGCCGTGGTATTGACCGTATAGGTCCGTTCCAGCGCGAACCGCAGCAGATAGTGCGGGCCGCCTGCTTTCGGTCCGGTGCCCGACAGCCCCTCGCCGCCGAAGGGCTGCACACCCACGACGGCACCGATCTGATTGCGGTTCACATAGATGTTGCCGGCATGGACGCGCGCCCGCACAAACTCGGCGGTTTCCTCGATGCGGCTGTGGACGCCAAGCGTGAGGCCATAGCCCGTGCCATTGATGGCATTGCACACCTCCTGGAGCCGGTCTCCCGCATAGCGCACGACATGAAGAATGGGACCGAAGACCTCGCGTTTCAGGACACCGATGGAGCCGATCTCGAAGACATGGGGCGCGAAGAACACGCCATGTTCGTGTTCGGGTCCAAGCTTGAGTTTGCGCAGAAGTTTCGCCTCACGGGTCATGCGCACCGCATGAGTCTCGAGACCTTCCCGCGCGGATTCGTCGATGACCGGCCCGATGTCCGTTTCCAGCAGGAACGGATCGCCCAGCTTCAGCTCATCCATCGCGCCGAGAATCAGGTCAAGCATGCGGTCGGCGACATCCGCTTGAAGGAACAGCACACGAAGCGCGCTGCAGCGCTGGCCAGCGCTGTCGAACGCCGAAGCGATTACGTCGCGCGTGACCTGCTCCGGAAGCGCGGTCGAGTCCACGATCATCGCGTTCATGCCGCCGGTTTCGGCGATGAGCTGCGCAAGAGGACCTTCGCGAGCGGCGAGCGATCGGTTGATCGCCCATGCAGCCTCGGTAGAGCCCGTCAGTGTCACGCCCGCAAGGCGCGGATCCGGGAACAGCGCGGCACCAAGTTTCGAGCCACGGCCAGGAATGAAATGCAGTACGTCCGGCGGCACTCCGGCGCGATGCAACAATTCGACAGAGGCCGCAGCGATCAGCGGCGTCGGCTCCGCGGGCTTGGCAAGAACCGCATTGCCGGCGGCAAGAACCCCCACCACCTGTCCCGTGAAAATCGCTAGCGGGAAATTCCATGGCGAAATGCAGGCAAAGACGCCGCGGCCGTGCAGGCTGAGTTCGTTCTCCTCGCCTGTCGGACCCGGAAGCCTGATCGGTTCTTCGAACAGCGCACGCGCGCGCGACGCATAGTAGCGCAAGTAATCGACTGTCTCGCGCACTTCGCCGAGCGCATTAGGGAGCGTCTTTCCGCCCTCACGCACGGCCAATGCCATCAGGCGCGGACTATCCGTCTCGAACAGGTCGGCGGCGCGTTCAAGTATTTTTGCGCGCGCATCGCCGCCCAAGCGATTCCAGCCCTCCTGTGCGCGATGAGCCGCCGCGAGCGCATCGCGCGCATCCGTCTCGCTCGCCTCGATCACCTCGCCCACAATGCGCCGCCGGTCCGACGGATCGCGAACCTGTTTTGCCGCGCCGGTACGCGGCTTGCCTGCAATGAGCGGCGCGGCCCGCTGCGGTTTCGCGAGCGCCGCCTGCATCTGCGCGAGTACAGGTGTGCTCACTTCCGGATCGACCCACAGGAATCCGGCGGAGTTCTTGCGGTCCGGCAGCATGTCGGCCGGCTTGGGGATTCGCGCACTGCGCCGCTGATGGGACCGGGCGAGTTGCTCGACTGGATCAGCGACGATTTCCGAAACCGGCGAGTCCTCATCGGCGAGGCGGTTCACGAATGACGTATTGGCGCCGTTCTCGAGCAATCGCCGCACGAGGTAGGCGAGAAGGTCCTCATGCGTGCCCACCGGTGCGTAAATGCGGATGCCCGGCCCGGAGCGGCTCGGCTTTTTGGTCTCGCGATAAAGCTCGTAAAGCGCTTCGCCCATGCCATGCAGGCGTTGGAATTCGAAATCCTGATTTTCGGCTGCCAGGACTTGGATGGCCGAAAGCGTGTGCGCGTTGTGCGTGGCGAATTGCGGATAGATAAGGTCGCGCTGCGCCAGCATGGCGCGGGCAGCGGCAAGATAGGACGTGTCAGTTCCGACCTTGCGCGTGAACACCGGATATTCCGGCAGTCCAAGTTCCTGGGCGCGCTTGATCTCGGTATCCCAATAGGCGCCCTTCACCAGCCGCACCGGAATGCGGCGGTCCTGCCGCTTTGCGAGATCGCCGAGCCAGGCAATCACCGGTAATGCGCGCTTCTGATAGCCCTGCACGGCAAGGCCCAGACCGTTCCAGCCGCGCAAGGTCTCCGCCTCGCCCATCGCTTCGAAGACGTCAAGCATCAGGTCGAGACGCTCGGATTCTTCGGCATCGATGGTGAAAGCGAGATTGGACCCGCGCGCCTGCGCAGCGAGCGCCACGAGCTTCGGCAGAAGCTCGGACATGATTCGCGCATGTTTGATCCATTCATAGCGTGGATGCAGCGCGGACAATTTCACTGAGATACTCGGACGCTCGAAGATCGAGGCTTGCCTGTCGGGCCTGTCCGCAGCGATCGCCGCGAGCGCCTGGGCGTAAGATTCGTAGTAGCGGGCGGCGTCGCTCGCGGTATAGGCGGCCTCGCCCAGCATGTCGAAGGAGTAGCGATAACCCTCCTCGGCCAGCGGCCGGCCGTTGCGCAAAGCTTCGCCGATGGTCCGCCCGAGCACGAATTGCCGCCCGAGGATGCGCATCGCATAGGTAACCGCCTGGCGGATCACCGGCTCGCCCGACCGCGCGACGAGACGCTTCCAGATTCCCGAAAAATCCCACTTCGCCGCTTCGTCGAGGGTCACTACCCGACCGCTCAGCATCAGCGCCCAGGTCGATGCGTTCACGAACAAGGAGTGCGAGCGGTTCAAGTGGCTGCCCCAATCGCCGGTCCCGATCTTGTCGCGGATGAGCTTGTCGGCCGTCGCCGCATCCGGCACACGCAACAGCGATTCGGCGAGGCACATCAGCACCACACCCTCTTCGCTCGACAGCGCATATTCCTGAGTGAAGGCGTCCACGGCGCTGCGCTTGTCGCGCGCCTCGCGGATGCGGCGGACGAGATCGGCGGCGAGGGCCTCGGTGGCGGCGCGTTCGGAGGGCGAAAGCCGCGCTCTTGCAATCAGCTCGTCGGCCAGTTTCTCCTCGTCGGCCAGCCAGGCGTCGGAGATCGCTTTGCGCAGGGAATTGGGGTTCATGGCCAAGTATATAGTTCGTGGAACAGGAAATTGCGGGCCTCAAGCCCGGCGGATGATTTCCCTAGCATGAAAACGCCCGGTGTCATCACCACCGTCGCAGGCCTGCGCGCCGAGGTCGCAAAGTGGCGTCGCGAGGGCTCAGGCGTGGGCCTCGTGCCGACCATGGGCGCGCTCCATGCGGGTCACCTTTCCCTCGTCACCGAGGCGGGACAGCGCGCAGAGCGGGTGATCGTCAGCATCTTCGTCAACCCCGCCCAGTTCGCGCCGCATGAGGATTTCGACAGCTATCCACGCGACCTCGTCCACGATCTGGAGGGGCTCGCCGCCCAGGGCCTGACCGACATCGTCTTCGCGCCTCCCGTCAGCGAACTTTATCCGGGCGGTTTCGCCACCAGGATCGAAATGGTGGGGCCGGCGCTGGGACTCGAAGAGGATTTCCGCCCGCATTTCTTTTCCGGCGTCGCCACCATCGTCGCCAAGCTGCTGATTGCAGCGAATCCCCATGTGGCGGTGTTCGGCGAAAAGGATTACCAGCAGCTGCTCGTGATCCGCCGGCTCGTGGGCGATCTCGGGCTCGACGTCGACATTATCGGCGCACCCATCATGCGCGAGGCGGACGGCTTAGCCATGTCGTCGCGCAACGCCTATCTCGACCGGCGCCAACGCGAGGTCGCGGGTCTGCTCAATCGCATCCTCGCCGATGTCGCTGCGCGCGTCCGCGAAGGAACAGGGATTTCGGCGGCGGAAAAATCCGGCGCCGACGCACTCCGCGCCGCCGGTTTCGACTCCGTCGATTACGTCGCCGTGCGCGACGCAAACACACTCGCGAAACTCGACTGCCCTGCGGCCGGAATGCGCGTGCTCGCCGCGGCAACGATCGGCAAAACGCGCCTCATCGACAACCGGGCAGTGCGAGACAGTAATCTGTGAGCCCAAACCGCGCCCAAAATCCATAACAGCGATTTTAACAGCGCTTTTCCGCGAATTCGTGTGCGCGGGCGTCCGCCTGCATCCCGGAGAACATTCCGCAGGTGTCCTGCCGGGCGCAAAGTTTCGGACTAACAAATCCCATAGCACATTTGATCGGAAAATGCCGGCAGGTTCGGCAGGCGACCAGACGGTGGAAGTACTCCCGCTTCCCCTTAATGTCGTTCCCGCGCACTAATGCCCGCGCGTGCCGAAGCCGGTGCGCGGGCGGTTCCGGGGCGGGGTGAACGAGAATTCCCGTGCGGTATCCGAAGCGGGGCTGCGAACGGCGGGCGTTCCTTCACTGCGGTTCCAAAACGCGAATACAACCAAGGCAATCAGGAACAGGAGGCCCGCGATCAGGCCGTATTGAAACATATCCTCCGAGATCGCCACATCGCGCGCGGTCGGCGCGTCGCCGGGAACGTAGAACCATTCGGGCGTCGACCTGACGTAGGTGATCTGTATCGCCTGCCCGACATTCAAGCCGTCATAGATGGTATTCGGTACTTCCTCCGATCCGTTGTGCGTCCTGCCGTCCTGCATCTTGAAGCTCACATCGAGCCAATAGATCCAGGTTCCTCTCACGACATGGATATATTTATCGGTGATCGTCCCCGTCGCGGTCGCGCCGTCCGCGGCAAAATCCGCGATCTTCTCGCGGGTCTGGCCCGAGGCCATGTAGCCCGCTATGGTGATGGCGATCGAAAAGAACAGCAGGATTCCGAGAACGAGGCTGGCCTGGCCTCTGGCAGACAATTGGACTTTCTGCATTGCGGCGCTCCCTGCGGGCAAAAACCGCCCCGAGCCGGAATTCTCTCACGCCGATGGTTACGAATTCTGCAATGATACACTCGTCATGCCGGGCGTGGCCCGGCCACGTTGAAAATGATGTTATCTTAGCGCCCTTGGGGCTTGTCCCGGCCATGACGGGACTGCGGTATCCCCCGGTACCGTCCCTGAGCGCATAATCCGACTGGCCCGGAATTTCCGTGCTTCGGGATTGCGAATCCGTTTCGTCCGACAGCCAGATCACAGCAAAAGCGGCGGCCCGATGGGCCGCCGCTCAGATGCATATTCTGCGTAGTACTTAGTACTTGATGGTCGCGCCTACGAAGACCGTCCGGCCAAGCGAGTCGTACACGCCCGGATAGGTATTGCCGTTTCCGAAGAACAAGAGGCTCGATGCGCCGACGAAGTTTGTGTCCAGGTATGGCGGGTCCTTGGCGAACAGGTTGGTGACGCCCGCACGGAGATCGATCCCTTGGCGGACCTGCCAGTCCGCAGCCAGATCGAACCAGTCGAAGGAGCTGATGTGGTTGTCGGAAACATCGCCGCAGGGAACGCCGCAGTCGCCGTCCAGCAGCGGATTGCTGGTATTGGCGTCGAAATTCAGACCGCTCATATGGCGCCAGGAGAGTGAAACATCGACATCCCAAGGTGAGGTCCAGGTTACGCGGAATTTGTGCCGCCATTTCGGACTGGGCACACAGGTAACGCCGAACAGTCCGGCGCATTGATAGGTGCCGATGGAGTTCGGCGATGGTACCGGTTCGGTCTCAGCCGAGTCAAGATAGGTTCCAACGAGATTGAAGTCGATGGACCCAGCCTGGACCATACCCCAGTCGGCCATGTCCGCAGCGTAGTTCAATTCTACATCGACGCCGTCGGTCTGCAGGTAACCGGTGTTCTCGGTGATGTTGGTGACGAAGCCACTGCCATAGATCTGACCCTCGGAATTGCGATGGACAAGTGGACAGTAAGCCGCCTCGGTGCCCGGCGTGGCGGAGGGTCCGTAACATTGGGTGAGAACGATGGGAGCACCGATGGCCGTGATGAACTTGGACACCTTGATGTCCCAGTAATCGACCGTCGCCGTGAAGCCGTCCAGGAAAGTCGGCGTGAACACAAACCCGACCGTCCGCGTCGCGGCCGTTTCGGGCTTGAGGGCGGTGCTGCCGCCGACCTGGTTATTACATTGCGCCGCCGGGCAACTGAGAATCGTGGCGTTGCCGGCGTTCTTCACGTTGGCGCATTGACCCGTGGTTTGTGTCGCGCATGGATCCTGGCCGCCAAACAGAACGACATTGAGCGGCAGGAACAATTCCAGGACATTGGGGGCGCGGACGGCGCGCTCGAAGCTGGCCCGGAACCGGATGTCGTCGATCGGCTGCCACTCGATGCCGTCCTTGTAGGCGCTGACGCCGCCGGCGATGCTGTAGGACGAATAGCGGTAGCCCCCGGTCGCGCTCAGA
>DATAYG010000209.1:0-3411 GCA_036272695.1 Rhizomicrobium sp.
CGACCTCGACGCTCATAAGCCGATTGCTACGCTCACGCCGCTGCAAGGCAAGCGAGCCGGCCAGACGTGAATAGAGGAAGGTCATTTCGGTCAACAGCACGCTCAGCAACATGCAGCTCGCGACAAGCGCAAATCCCCGGGCGGCGTACCAGCCGACAGAGAAGCGTACCGAACTGGCGACGGCAGCCACCAGAAAATTAGGAATCGAGGCAAGCAAAGTGACCATGAGCCATAGATCGAGGACCGTGCGCCGGCGGATAAATAATATCACCAACGCGGTGGCTGCCATTGAGCAAAAGACAAAATTTACCAGATTGCCTAACCGGGTCTGCTGGGTCACGCTTTCGGTATAGAATTTTGGCAGATATCCAACGCCGTTAGTCACGGCCCAGGTCAGGCCGGCAATCGCAACGAGGGCGCAGACAATTGTGAGGCCAATCCTTGGCTTGCTCGACCTGCGATCCAGGATCGGGCTGAGCTCGAGATCCTTCAACAACGCATAGATGAGGGCTGCACTCAGAAATGTCGTGTGCCAGAGCACAAACAGCCAGGCCGGGCTGTTGCGCCCGTCCCCGATCAAACCCGCCGAGGCATATCCGCCGGGGAAAGCGAAAGTCTGCAGCAGCGCGAACGCCCCACTGCATACGTAGCCGCTTGCGAGCACCAAAAGGGCGGATTGCGGCTGGAGCGAATATTGACTGAACAAAAGGGTTGCCGTGACAAGATCGGCTATGCTCAGGACGGTCTGAACAACCGGGATAAAGGCGTCAACCTGGCCGACTTGTATGCTCGCAAATGGCGCAATCACAAGCGCGACGACAAAAATGAGGACGACGACGCTGAGCGCCGTTGCGCGCTGTCTTGCCGTGGCCGGCATCGTCGCAATCACGATCGGAAAGTCGTAGTCGGAATCTTGCGCCTCTGCTTTGTTCTTTGGCATCAAATCCCTCCCCTGACGCAGGGATTCTATCGCCCTGGATCGGTAAAATGGAAGGGTGTAGCAGCGCTTTTTCCATCAGTCTCGCGGCGTGCTGGCTTAAGCCCTGGTACCTCCCGGCTGCGAAACTGGTTCGCAACGAAACAGAACGATCACCAGCAGCATGACGGGAATGGCGAGGCTGTAGGCTCGCGTGACCTCCGTTGCGAATGCCCCTGCTGCCGCGCCCGTGCCGAACGCGATGCACATCGCTCCAAACACAAAGGGCCGGCGGAAGGGCTTCGGCCCGGCACTTCCGGCGAAGGCGGCGAACAGGCCCTCAATGGTCTGACGAAAATTACTCGTCACCATCACGGAGTTGTAGCTCAATCCCTCGACCCGTGGAAAACTGACCATCTGAAACGCGGCGACGAGGGAAAGCCCGAGTGTGCCCGCAACCTCGGGAAACCGGTTGTGCAGGATTGCGACGATGAACAGGAAAACGATCTCGGTCAGGGTGCTTATCCGCGTCGCCTGCTGCGGCGCGCCCCAGCGCAGCCAGCACGCCAGAATCACGCCGACAGCGAAAGCCAGAAGCGACGGAACATAGTGAAGGGCCTTCGCCAAATCCCCGCCGGTCAGGTAGACCCAGAAAAACACCAGATTGGCGCTTTGCGCATTGGCAAAGACCCGGTGAACGATCCAGGCGTAAGCCTCGAGATATCCACCCGTGAAAGCCAGCAGGCCCGCGATCGACAGTGCCTCTTCGCGGGAAAACAGGGATGCGGCGGCGGCCTGCTGCGTTGACACGTCGGATTTCTGTGTGCTGAAAAGCGCGGACCGGCGAAAGATGATCCGGGTGCAGCAAACCTTCTTGATCTGAATCAACGACATCCGATTTGGTGCAGCGGGACGCCCCTGAGCACGTCGAGCCAGCGCGGGTCGCCGGGATGCATATGACCTGAAGTGTGACCCCGCTGAAGGGGATAGCCCCTTGATCCAGATCAAGGATGAGCGCTCCCATTCAAGGAAGTCTTTCGTAACATTCCCTCCAGAATCAGGACGGAAGCGATGTTTCGCTCCCTTTGCCTATCGCTTGCCTTTTTCGCGGCGTTCGGTGCGTTCGATTCTTGTCGAAGCGCGGATAACCGTACGCTGCTGCCGGTTCAGGAAGAGGTCTGGGCCCTCCCTCTCATACATCCGACCGTTGCCTACGTCGTTCGCCCTGTTGGAAATGGCCCGTTCCCGCTCGTGGTGATGAATCACGGCGTGTCGCTCAACGCACGCGAACGCAGCTTCTTCCCGCTGGTCGAATTTCGCGACGCCGCCCTCTGGTTCGCGCGCCGCGGCTATCTGGTGGTGGCGCCGAGCGGGCCGGGATATGGCGCCATGGCTCTCGACGCACCCGAGCTCGGCCTGTTCTCCGTGTTCTATTCAAAGATCGGCGCCTGCGAGAACCCGAACTTCCGGGATGCCGGTATGGCGGCCGCGCTGCTCGACAAATGGATCATCGATTATATGACCGAGCAGAAAACGGTCGTGCCCAACAGCGCGATCGTCATCGGTCAGTCTGCGGGCGGCTGGGGCGCGATCGCGCTCTCGAGCCAGAACCTGCCCTCGGTGAAGGCGATCATCACCTTTGCCGCGGGCCGCGGCGGACGCGTCGATGGCAAGCCGAACAACAATTGTGCTCCCGACAAGCTGGTCGAGGCGACCGCCGACTTCGGACGTTCGGCGCGAACACCGATGCTGTGGTTCTACATCGAGAACGATACGTTCTTCGGGCCGGAGCTCTCCAGGCGAATGCATGCGGCCTACACCGGCGCCGGCGGCAATGCAGAATATCACCTGATGCCGCCGTTCGGCGGCGAAGGGCATTTCTTCATCGATTCCCCTGACGCGATTCCGCAATGGTCGCCACTGGTCAGTCAATTCCTGGACAAGCACCGCTAGGACATGCCGATGATGCGCGATTGCAAAAAGCGACTTTTCTCTTCCTCAACCGTGGCAATATTGTTCACGCTGCTGCCGGGTCTCGGCAATGCACAGCAGGCTCCGCCACCCGTCGCGGGCGCGGAGAAAGCGCCCGAGCCGGAAATGGCATCGCGCGGCCAGCGCGGCCTGGTGCGACAGATCAAATACGGCGATTGGCAGAAGTTCTGCTTCAAGACGCCTGGTACAAAGATGGTGTGCCGCACCACCATCACCGGAACCTGGGACACCGGCCAGACAGCGGTGCGCGCCGACCTGATCGAGCGCGAAGGCGACGGCAAGGCGCGTTTGCAGCTTTTCCTGCCGGTCGGGATGTACCTGCAGGCAGGCGTCAAACTAACAGTCGATCAGGGCAAGCCGCACCAGGTCCCCTACGTCTGGTGCATGACAAATACCTGCATCGCCGGCAATGCCGCCGATCCGCACTTGATCCGCGAGATGGAAAAGGGCGAAAAGCTGGTTCTCGAAGTCGTCGATTCGAGCGTCCAGACCATTAGCTCTAC
>DATAYG010000210.1:0-43701 GCA_036272695.1 Rhizomicrobium sp.
TCTTTGGCGAAGATGTTGTTGACGCCGGCGCGCAGATCGAAATTGTTTCGTACCGGCCAGTCAAGCGCCACATCGAGATAGTCGAACGAACTGATCCTCGCGTCGGGCACATCGTTGCAGGGCGCGCCGCCGCAGGCGGAATCGAAAAACGGATTATCGAGATTTCCGTCCAGGCCGACCGAGCCCATGTGCCGCCAGGCGAATGAAACCGCAAGGTCGTCCCATGGTGTAGTCCAAGTCACGCGCAGCCGATGCCGCCAACGCGGCGCGGGGCCGCCGCATATCGCTCCATAGAGCGCGGCGCAATCATAGGATCCCTGGCCGGGAACCGGTTCGGTGATAAGCGACTCGAGAACAGTGCCGATCAGATCGAGCGAGACCGACCCCGCGCCATGTACATCCCAGTCTTCGAAATTCAGCGAATAGTCCAATTGCACGTCCAAACCGGTCGTCGAAAGAAATCCGGTATTGGTGTTTTGCGCACTCACATATCCGCCGCCGAACAGCTCGCCCTCTGCGTTGCGATGGACGAGAGGACAGAAATAGGCCTCGGAAGACCGTGTCGCATCCGGGCCATAGCACAAGTCGAGTGTGATGAGCGGATCGATCGTGCCGATAAAATCGTCGACGCGGATGTTGAAATAATCCACCGTCGCGGAAAATCCATCCAGGAACCGGGGCGACAGTACGAGGCCGATGGTTGACGTACGTCCTTTTTCGGGGTTGAGCAGGAGATTGCCGCCAGTCTCGTCGTTGCACGTCGTGTTGCTCGTATTACTGGGACAGACGAGCAGCCTGGTGCCCGCATTGGGGACACCGGCGCATTGGCCGGCCGTCGACAACGAGCACGGATCGGTGGCTGCGAAGCCGCCGATCTCCACCGGCGTGAACAGCTCGAGCACGTTTGGCGCGCGCACGGCCCGCTCATACATGCCTCGAAGGCGCATTTCGGCGAAAGGCTGCCACTCAACGCCGTATTTGTATGACGTCACCGGTCCGGCGGTGTTGTAGGATGCATAGCGGTAGCCCGCATTGATCGCCAGATCCTGGGCGTATGGCCGTTCCTCGATCAGCGGCACATTGATCTCGCTGAACACTTCCGTAGAATCAAAACCCGAAAGTGGAACACCCGGCACCGCTCCCCCGGCGCCATAGAGGTCGCCGGTTGAAAATTCGCGGTCTGTGTCCAGCCCGAGAAACTCCGACCGCCATTCCGTGCCAAAGGACGCCCGCACGGGCGATTGCGCCAGCGGAGAGCGGCCGCCCCACCGGCCGAAATCTCCTGTCACGGAGCCGCTGAGAATCTGTTCATCGGTTGAACCTTCCTGAAGGCCGTCCGCCCGGATGTAATTTGCCATCGCCGGCGTTATCGAGCCGATACCGTTGAATATGTCGAGCGGAACGCAGCCGGGATCGGTGACCACGCCGGCCGCATTCGGCTCCGCCGCGTAGCATGCGCCGGTAACGGGATCGGTCTGAAGCGCTCTTTGCACGCGATCAATCGAGAGATCGTTCCGAAGGTTCTGGGTATAAAGAGTAAGCCCGTATTGGCCGTACACGTCATAGCTCCAGCCAGACCCGAGATCGCCTTTGAGGCCGACCTGCATCCGGTAGGCGTCATGACGAAAATCTTCGACCCGGTCGCCCGTTTCCAGGGTGCGGCGCCCGATCAGCAGAGTTGCCTCGCCGGGAATAGCGTTTGTCGACCCCGAGCCGTCGGCGCCGCAAAGCAGGACGCGCTCCTGCCCCGTCATCAGCGGGTTGGCACAGTTGATTTCAACAAAGGTGCCGTCGACCTCGCCGATTCCGGCGAACAGCGCGGAGGGCGCAACCTGCGCCAGCGTGTGATCGTCGGAAAACATGAAGCTCGCATAAGGCTCGAGCAGCCGGTCGAACGTGTAGTGCGCAAAGAATCCGCCGACATACCGCGTGTCGGGGCGGCGCAGGTAATTAAGCGGGCCAAAATTGTATTCCTGGTCGGGGGAGCCGGTCCATGATTCAAACCGCCCGCTCCCCGGCGTTCCGTTGCCGGTCTGGAAGAAATTGAACGGCTGGTTCCGAAGAAGATCGTCGAGCGAGAACCAGTGATTGTAGTTGCCGGACCCGCCGCAGGTCAGTCCCGTATGCAGCGGATCGTCGGGATTGAATCGCACAAAATTGGTGGCGAGCACGCAGGCGGAAAAGTCGCGTTCCTGCACAGGTTGATCCGATCGATAGCCGAGATAGGCGGTGACATTGCCTTTTCCATTGCCCGTGTTTGTGCCCAGAAGCAGGGTCGTATCCTCTGCTTCGCCATCCCATGCGTTCTCCGGCATCTGCGGGTAGCCGGCGGCGGCGAGGCGGTTGCGCTGGGCGCTATTGTCGTTCGGCGCCTGTTCGATGCTCGCCGTGCCGTCGAGCTCGATGCCCTCGAAATCCTTGCGGACAATGAAATTCACGACTCCCGCAAGCGCATCCGAGCCGTAGACGGTGGACGCTCCGCCGGTCAGGACTTCGATATGATCCACAAGCGATGCCGGTATGTCGTCGAGGTCGGCCACGGGATCGAGCGGATCTCCCGGCATCAGCCGTGACCCGTCGATGGCGACGAGCGTGCGCTTGGCGCCAAGACCGCGCAGATCGACGGCCGCAATTCCGGAAGACCCGTTGGAAAGGGTTGAAGTCTGGTCCGCGAACGCTTCGGGCAGATTGTTCAGGAGAGTTGCGAGATCGGTCGTTCCTTCGAATTTTATTTCCTGCGGACCGACCATCGTGACCGGTCGTTCGCTGTACAGATTTTGCTGGGGCAGGCGCGAGCCGGTGACAACAACGGTTTCGACGCCCTGGTCCGTCTGGGCGGAGGTGGAACCTGCGCCGCCGAGCCACGCAATGGAGGCGCAGCCGAGCCGCAGCGAGCAATTGAGCATTGCTCTGCCGGAAATCGATGTAATCACGACGCCCCGACGTCGCCGGAAAAGCGTACCCCGACATTTTCCGGCAAGCGGTGATCGCCGCCACGGCCCTTCGCCGTGCGATCCTCCCCGCTCGTTAAATCCTATTTCCCCTCGGCGCCGTCGTCAAAAGGGAGTTTCATTCGACCTGTTTCCCGCCTGCCGCGGGCGTTTGTGGCACACCGAGGCGAAAGGAGACGCCGATGAGCAAGATGGAAATGATCCAGGCGGCGCGGGGGAACCTGACCTCAAAAGGGAAGGCAAAAGCTGTTCTTGACAAGCTGGGGATGACACCAACCGAGGCCATTACGGTCTCAACCGGCAGGTCGCGTTCAACCGCGGCCTACCTTTTCCCGTCCGCAGCCCCAACGTCGCGACGCCCAAAGCTTTGCGAGGCGCCGAAAGAGGTGCAAGGATGTGACGCAGCTCGTGTCACGGTACTTCGGCTTGTCCTGGCTGATTAAGTCTTGGGCATTGCCGTGATAAGAACAAACAATGAACACAAAATTCGCAGATGATCCCGTCCTCTCGCGTTTTCGCGCGAGCCTCGCGGCGCCTTACGGCGAGCGGCTGGAGCGCGTCGTGCTGTTCGGCTCGCGCGCGCGGCGAGGCGCGTCCGAATTCGGATTACGATGTAGCCGTGTTTGTTCGGGACCTCGCCGATCGCAGGGAGGAAGTGGATCGGATCGTTTCATTGGTTACGGATATCATCGACGATAGCGGAGCTGTCATCCACGCAATGCCTTACCGTGCGGGATCCTACGAAGATCGTACATCTTTGATGCGGGAGATCCGCCGCGACGGGTTCGATGTGTGACACCGGAAACAGCGGAACACCTCGACAAAGCGCGGACATGCCTGGCGAAAGCCCGTAATTTGCTTGATATCTTGCACTACAATGATGAAGCCGGTCGTGCGGCTTACCCTGCCGGTCATCATGCGGCGCAGGCATTTGTCTCGGAACGTACGGGGAAAATTGCCAAGACACATGAAGGCGTTCACAGCCAATTCGATCTGCTGACAAGACGCGACACGCGCGTTGATTCCGGCTTGCGTCGCTTTCTGTCACAGGCCTACAGCCCGAAGGCGATAGCCGATTACGAAGCGGGTTCGAATTCGATTGTACCGGTTGAGCGAGCCGAGGCCGCGCTCCATACCGCTGCGTGATTTGTTGATTGCGTGACGATACTGCTCTCGTGAAAACGACGGGATGACCAACTCCCGCCAATGAAGCCGAATGATTATTATCGCGTGAATTATCACGCAGTTCTAAATCTCAAGGAGCCGGTGCCTCGCCATAAGAGATGGAATGTCCAAATTTATAGCGTCGCCCGGGGTTGTCCTCACGCAACTGCATAACCGCGCACCAAATGGAATCCCAATCTCCTTCGGACGATATCGGGTTTTCAGCGCCGGTGGCCGAATCCTTCAATACCATCCAGCAAAGATATTGTCGGCGTGGCTCGCCATAATCCCACTGGCGCATGATGGCATAAGGCTCAATCAGCACGGACAGAATGTGCGTAACAATGCGCGCGTCTCGAACGCGCGCCAGCTGCGCCCGGATTAGAAGTCTCAGACTTTCACTGTCCATCGGCATGCAGCATCTTACCAATCGGCACGCATGACGAAAACGGATGCGCGAGCATCCTAGCTTGAATCTTAGGCGGGTGGGACGCCCGCGGTCCCGGGAAGCTTAATGCGCCGGCAGATTGCGGGCGTAGTTGACCTGCACCGTTCCCGTCCGCTCCAGCTTGGACCAGCCGACGAAGCGGCCCCGGATGGCGGTGGAGATGGAGCGCACCAGCACGTAATACATGATCTGGCGGTAGCCGAAGCGCTGCAGCAGCAGCCACCAGGTGAGATTCCAGTTCTCGCGGCGTTCCATGCAGAAGCCGAACAGGCAGGCCAGCAGGTCCACCACCATGAACACGCCATAATAGATGCCGACGGTGACGAGACTGGTATTATTGAATTCCGAGCCGTGTTCGAGCCATGCGATCGTCTGAAACAGAATCTGCCAGATCAGCATCAGATCGGCGATCGGCGCGAGCGCAGTCAGAAAAATCTGGAACATCCACGCCTGGGGCAGCGCGACCATGCCCAAGGCGCCGTAGCGCGGATTGAAGGTCATGGCGCGGTATTTCCACAGACATTGCAGAGTACCGAATGCCCAGCGAAAGCGCTGCTTGGCGAAGCCGCGGATGGTTGTCGGCGCCTCGGTCCAGGCGATGGCGCTTGCGTCGAACAGCACGCGATAGCCGGCGCGCTGGACGGCGATGGTCAGGTCCTGATCCTCGGCGAGCGTGCTGGCCGGGAATCCGCCCAACTGTTCGAGCACGCTCCGCCGCCAGGCGCCAACCGCACCGGGCACCACCGTCAGCGTATCGAGCGCGGCCAGCGCGCGGCGCTCGAGGTTCTGCGAGACGATATATTCCAGCGCCTGCCAGCGTGTAATCACATTGATGCGGTTGCCGACTTTCGCATTGCCGGCGACTGCGCCGACCTCCGGGTCTACGAACCATCGCACCAGGCGTGATATCGTGTCGGCATTGAACTGAGTATCGGCGTCGAGCGCCACGACCACATCACCGGTCGCATGCGAAAGTCCGACATTGAGGGCGTTCGCTTTCCCGCCATTTGCAAGGCGGATGAGTTTGACGCGGCCGTCGGTTCCGAAACCGCGTTCCACCACCTCCGCGGTCGCATCCTGCGAACCATCGTCCACCACGATCACGTTCAGGTTCGGATGATCGCTCGCGAGGATACGTTCCACGGTCGCCGCGATCACTTTCGCTTCATTGAAAGCAGGAACGATGACGGACACCTGCCCCGCCTCGGTGCATAACATGGGCGGCGCCGCCTGTTCGGCTTCGCGCGGACGGTTGAAGAGCGCGAGTATGCACCAGACGACGAGTCGTCCGACCCCAAGGAAGATCGCCGCGATGAAACAGTAATAGAGAATGAGCCCGGCCCAGCTGAATGTCAGAAACACCACGCGGTCCATGATCAGCGTGAGCGTGAGCGGCAGGTAAGGCATCGCCTGGGTGCGGGAAAGACCGGCAAGCTCGGCCACGGACACGAACTGATAACCTTGCGCCCTGAGCGCGTCGATGACCTGCGGCAACGCCGCCACTGTCTGCGAACGGTCGCCGCCCGCATCATGAAAC
This sequence comes from Rhizomicrobium sp., assembly GCA_036272695.1. Taxonomy (GTDB): domain Bacteria; phylum Pseudomonadota; class Alphaproteobacteria; order Micropepsales; family Micropepsaceae; genus Rhizomicrobium. Next base: position 6,101 of record DATAYG010000210.1, read on the forward strand.
AGGACGATATTGGCGCGCTGGTCGGGATTTTGGACATGCACGGCGGCGATCGTGCGCGCGACGATGGCGGCGGTTCCCGGCAATTCCCAGTCCACCGGATCGGCATGCATGCCCACTGTGACGTACCCCAGGTCCTGCGCCAGTTCGACCGGTCGCAGATCCGATTCGTCCGAAGGTTCGGCGTCACCCAGATAGGGCGGGCGGAACAGGCGTAGCGAGCGCCCCGTAAGTGCCTGGAACAGACGTTGCGTCGCGTTCAGTTCCAGTATTACGGCCGGTCCCGGCGTATCGGCGAGATTGGGATGGGTGAAGGTGTGATTGCCGACATCGTTGCCTTCGGCGACCATGCGCTGCACGAGTTGCGGATAGGCTTCGGCGTTCTCGCCGATCACGAAGAACGTCGCCTTGACGTGCTTCGCTTTGAGGATGTCGAGAATCTGCGGCGTCCATTCCGGATCCGGGCCGTCGTCGAAAGTCAGCGCGAGCCTCTTGCTGTTGGTCGCCCCGATCTGCCGGACCACATAGGGCGTCGGTATCTTGGTGTAGCCCTCATCGTCGATATCGCCCGTGTCGCGATCGATGTCGAGCGTGCGCGTGCCGGTGGCCGGATGCGTCTCGACCTGAAGGATTTCGCCCTGGCCTTCGAAATCCACATCCGGGCTCGCAGGAATGCTGCGCAATCCGGCTGGCGCCGGCGCACCGTAACGCCGTCCCACGACCGACCAGACCGATGGATCTTCGCTGCCGAGCTTCCACAGCGCGTAGCCGGCGGGCTGATAGGGATCGGCAGCGTGAATCTGGTTGAACGCCGTCACCGCGTCGAGGAACCACACCTGGTGTTTGCTGCTGTCGTCCTCCATGTAGGAGAAATGCGGGTTGTTGGTCGAGTCGTCGAAGACGATCCGCGCCTGCGAGTCGCGCGCTGCAACCACTGCGTCCTGGAAGCTGATGGCGTCGCCATGCCCCGCCGACCAGTCATAACCGTAATTGCCGAGCCCGATGATGGTGCGCGCGGGCGAAAGCACCGCCATGCGCTTGTCGAGATTTTCTTCGTACCAGGTTTCGCCAGCAATGCTGCCCGGATCGTCTCCATCGTCGTGCTCGTCATAGGCCATCAGCAGCGTGTAATCGACGAGACCTGCATATTGCGCATAAGGCCAGTTGTCGTCGTCGAAAGGCGAGGCGATCACCACCAGCCAGTTGTGCGGCGCGAAGGCGCGCTTGATCTCGCCGAGAAAGGTTTGCAGATCGGGATAGGCGCTTTGCGGCAGGCTCTCGAAATCCACCACCGCGCCCTGGAATTTGTTGGCTGAGATATAGGAGACAATTCCGTTGAGCAGCATGTGCCGGCGCAACGGATCGGCGAGGAGTTCCGCCATGCCGTCCCCGTTCCACACCGCATTGGAGGCGTTCTGGACGAGCGGCAGGATCGCCACATTGGGCTTGATGCGCGCAATCGCGGCCACGGCCTTGCGGTCCACGCTGCGGACAAGGCTCATTTCGTGGCCTTGCAGGTTCATCCAGGCAGGGACGAACCAGTCGAGTTTCGAGACCTCGCGCTTCAAATCGGGATAGCCGAGTTCGTCCGTGCTCAGATAGAAGCCGACCGTCAGCGGCTTGTTCGGGAAGGGCCGCAGGGCTGCCGGCGAAGAATGGGCCTGCGCCAGTTTCGCGCGCTGGGCGCGCCAGGCACGCACCAGTTTGGCCCGTTCCGCACGGGCCTCCTGCGCGAGCTTCGCGGCTGCGTTCAGCATGGCGGGATCGAAGGCACGCCGGACCAGTTCCGCCGGATTAAGCGCGCTCAGACGGCCGGGCAGGTTGGGCTGGGCGACATGAGGCTCGAAGACCAGGCTGCCGATGAAAAGCGTCCCGACCAGCATGGCGATCACGGCCGCCGTCCAGCCGAATATCGACATGCGCGAGGCGCGCCGCCCGCTGGCGTCGAAAAAGACCGGCTTGTCGATCATCTGCTACGCGCGCTCCGCCCGCTCGCCGATTCCGTTTGCGGGGGTACTTGATTCGGGTCCGCGGCGTCTCAGGGCAAGTAAAACCGGTGTAATCCCCCGTCCGACGCGAGCTAATGCCCGCTTGGCGTCAATTTCAAGGCAAAACCCCGCAAGGTGTGCTTTCTTCTCGCTGCTTCCGCAGCCAGGCAACACATTGCGATGCAAGACCCCCTTGCATTCGCGTCGTGCGTCTGTCGGCAGGCTCAGGATGAGGGATTTGGGCCTTGCACCGCCGTTGAAGACAGTAAAACTTTCCTCATGCTGAGTTCGTCGAAGCACGCAGGCCGTAAGTCCAGTGTTTCCTCCGGGACGACACAACAGGTTTCGGCTCCCCGCCTCGCCGCGGCTGCCACGCTTCTTCTGGGCTGTGCAACCTCGCTCGCCCTAAGCTGGCCGGGCGAGCTTTCCTGGGATTCGGTGATGCAGCTGCATGACGGCCGCAGCGGGCATTACAATCCCTGGCATCCGCCCGTCATGGCGTGGATGCTCGGGGCGTTCGACGCGCTCGTACCCGGCACCGGGTTGTTTGTTGTCTTCAACACGGTTCTGTTCTTCGCGAGCTTTGCGTCGCTGCTCTGGCTCGCGAAGCGCCCATCCTGGCTGGTTGTTGCGCTCGCCATGATCTCTACGGCGCTTCCACAGGTCCTCGTGTATCAGGGGATCGTCTGGAAGGACGTGCTGTTTGCCGATGCGTCCGTAGCCGGATTCGTGTGTCTTGCGCATGCGGCCGCGCGCTGCCGGGTGCGCCGCCGCTGGATTTTCCTGATTACGGCGTTCGCTTGTCTCGCACTGGCCACGCTGGCTCGGCAGAATGGCATCGTCGCCCTGTTATTTGGTCTCGTCGCACTCGTCTTTGTTGCACGGCGAATTGGACAGCGCTGGCCGGGATCGCTTGCCCTCGGGGTGGGCGCAGCGGTTTCCGTATCGACGCTGCTGCTTGTCGCGAACGTACTGCTGGAAATGCGCACCGAAGATGCCTGGAGCGCGCCCGCCCAGATCAGGCTGCTGCAGCTTTACGATCTGACCGGCGAAGTGAAACACGATCCCGCGCTGCGTCTGGATGGCCTCGCGCATGCCAATCCGAAACTGATGTCGTTGATCCGCAGCGACGGTGTTCGTCTCTATACTCCGGTGCGAAACGACACGCTGATCGCCGACCCGCGTCTGCTGAGCGCATTCGCGGCAACCCCGCCGATCGCCGTGTCTTACCAATGGCTGAACGTAATTATTCACCATCCTGCGGATTATCTCGGCGTGCGGACGCAGGTTTTCCGCTGGGTGTTTCTTACGCCCGACATCGGCCAGTGCATGCCCTATATCACCGGGGTCACCGGGCCGCCGCGATATCTGCAGGAACTCAGGGTCGCGCGACCGTTCCGGCCGCAGGACGGGGCGCTCGGCAACTACGCGTCGATGTTCCTCGCGACGCCGTTCTATTCCCACGCAACCTATGCCCTGCTCGCGGTCGTTCTGCTGGTTTATCTCAGCCGGCGCCGCCGCCCCGCCGATATCGCGATCGCCGGCATGCTCGCCGGCGCGCTCGTCTTCACCGCCTGTTTCTTCGTGATCTCGATCGCCTGTGATTACCGCTATCTGCTGTTTCTCGATCTTTCTGCACTTACTGCACTCTTCTACTGCACGTGCGAAATCACCGTGATGGCCGGCCATGCTGAGAGAGGCGCTAAGTTAGCGCGTATGGGGACAAGCCCAGCCATGACAATGGAGGGCGGGCGAGATAAAAAGGAAGGGAATCGCGCTGAGGGCTTTCGTGGTTTCTGATTTCTTAACTACGACCGGGGCAAGGTGTCCGGAACCGGTGGAGGTGGACGTGTCCGCGCAAGCCCTTGCCGCGCTCGAGACCGCGACGGAAGCGGCGCCTGCGCTTCTGAGCGTCGTCATCCCGACCTTCAACGAAGCCGCCAATGTGCGCGAGATCGTCGCCCGGCTCGACCGCACGCTGAAGGGCATCTCCTGGGAGGCGATCTTCGTCGACGACGATTCGCCGGACGGCACGGCGGAAACGGTGAAATCCGTGGCGGCCCATGACGTGCGGGTGCGCTGCCTGAAGCGGCTCGGACGCCGCGGGCTCGCCGGCGCCTGCATCGAAGGGATGCTGGCCTCGAGCGCACCCTATGTGGCGGTGATGGATGCCGACCTGCAGCATGACGAGCGCGTCCTGCCGCGCATGCTTGCGGCCCTGACCGCCGACACCGCCGATCTGGTCCTCGGCAGCCGCTACATCGCCGGCGGTAGTGCCGACGCCTTTGCCACCGATCGCGCCCGCTTCAGCCGCGCGGCCACGGGCCTTACCCGGCGGCTTCTGGGTGTCGATATTTCCGATCCGATGAGCGGCTTCTTCATGCTGAAGCGGGAGAAGCTCGACGAAGTGGCGGGCGAGCTGTCGCCGGTCGGTTTCAAGATCCTGCTCGACATTGTGCTGACCGCAAAGCACAGGCTGCGCGTGGTCGAAATCCCCTACGAGTTCGGCGAACGCCTCCACGGCCAGAGCAAATTCGACATGGCAGTGGGATTCGAATTCATCGGGCTCGCGCTCGCCAAGATGACGGGCGGCGCGATCGGCCCGCGGTTCATCTCCTTCATGCTTGTCGGTACGTCGGGCCTCGCCGTGCATCTCGTCGCGCTCCGGCTGGCGTTCGAGACTTTCGCGCTGCGCTTTTCCGTGGCGCAAAGCATTGCCACCTTCGTGGCGCTGGTGAGCAATTTCTTCCTCAACAACGCGCTCACCTATCACGACCGCCGGCTGACCGGGAAAGGCCTGATTTTCGGCTTTCTCGGATTCTGTGCGATCGGCTCGGTCGGCGCCATCACCAATGTGGGGCTCGCCTCCTGGCTCTATTCGCGCGAGCCGATGTGGTGGCTTGCGGGCGCCGCCGGCGCGATCATGGGCGCGTTCTGGAATTACTCCATGTCGAGCCAGTTCGTCTGGCGCACGCGCTGACCTTTCTCTATGCTCACGCTGAGATGCGGAGCCGCGCGGGAATGACGAAATTGAACCGCCAAGTCGCCAAGGCGCCAAGGAGCAAGTGGTGCGCAAAGGCGTACATATCACCTTGGCGTTCTTGGCGTCTTGGCGGTTAGTTTCTTCTGCTTCGCTCGTATCAAATTCCGCGCCCCATGACTCCACAGCATGTACTCATTACCGGAGCGAGCAGCGGAATCGGCGCGGCACTGGCGCGGCGCTATGCGCGTCCCGGGATGCGGCTGTCGCTGACGGCGCGCGATCCGTCACGATTGCGCCAGGTGAGCAATATGTGCCGAAGCGCAGGCGCAGAGACGGAGTGGCAAACCGTCGACATCGCCGACGCCGAAGCCGCAGGGCAATGGATTGCGGACTGCGATTCGCACCAGCCGATAGATATCGTGATCGCCAACGCCGGCATCGGCGGCTCGGCCGTGATCGCGCCCGATACCGGTGAAGCGCTTTCCGCGGCACATGAAATCGTCGCCACGAATATTCTGGGCGTCGTCCACACCGTGATACCACTGCTGCCGCGTTTCACCGCCCGCGGAAACGGACATGTCGTCATCATGAGTTCGCTCGCCGGCTATACCGGGCTGCCGCATTCACCGCTTTATTCGGCATCCAAGGCAGCGGTGCGTATTTATGGACAGGCGCTCCGCCGCCTGCTCGCGCCCAGCGGTATCCGGGTGACGGTCGTCTGCCCCGGGTTCGTCGAAACGCCGATGAGCGCAAGTGTGCGAGAGCCGCGGCCGATGCTATGGAGCGTGGAGCGTGCCGCTGAGCGAATCGCGACCGGCATCGCGCGCGGCGAGCGGGAGATCAGTTTCCCCCGGCAGCTCGCCCTGCTCGCGCGCCTCGCGGACGTCCTGCCGCAGGGCTTTGTCGATTCGATCCTCATCCGTACACGGAGAAATCGCGCATGAATGCTTCGGCGCAGCCTTTGCGAATTGTGCAGCTTGAAATTCCAAAGCAGTCCGACGAATGGCTCGCCGTTCCCTATTCCGTTTATGCAGGCGATCCCAACTGGATCCCGCAGCTCAATCTACTCGAGAAGCAGCGCATCTCGCCCAAACACGCGCCGTTTTTTACTTTCGCCGAGGCTGCGTTCTTCGTCGCCAGGCGCGGCGACAAGCCGGTCGGCCGCATTACGGCGCAGGTGAACCGGCGCCATCTCGAGACGCATCGCGACAACACGGGGCATTTCGGTTTCTTCGACTGCGCGAACGATCCCGAGGCCGCACATGCACTTGTCGAAACCGCCGCGAGCTGGCTGAAACAGCGCGGCCTCACGCGCATGCTGGGCCCGCTCAGCTTCTCCATCAACGAGGAATGCGGTTGTTTGATCGACGGCTTCGACTCACCGCCCGCCATGCTGATGCCCCATGGCAAGCCGTGGATGGGCTCGCTGCTCGAACAAACAGGACTTGCCAGGGAGATCGATCTCTTCGCCTATCGCACCCAACCGAAACAATTGCCGCCGCGCATCGCCCAACTCGCCGACCGCGCTGCGCGCTTCGGCAATGTGAAGCTCCGCCATTTCGACATGACGCGCTACCGCGCCGAAATCGATCTGCTGATCGATATTTATAACGATGCCTGGGCGGACGCCTGGGGGTTTGTTCCGTTCAGCGCGGCGGAGATCGATGCGCTGGCAAAGGAGCTGAAGCCCTTCTTCCGCAACGAATATGGCCGCTTCCTGATGATCGACGGTGAGGAAGTCGGCATCGGCGTCGGCATGCCGGATATCAACGGCATCATCGCGCCGTTCGGCGGCCGTTTGCTGCCGTTCAACTGGGCGCGGCTGCTCTGGTCGCTGAAGCGCGAGACTTGGCGCACCGCGCGCATTCCCTTCCTCGGCATCCGCCGCCAATGGCGCACCACGCCGCGCGCCAGCGCTCTGGTCGTGCTGCTGGTCAAGGACCTCGTGCTGCAGGCCTCCGCCCGGTATCCGCTGGACTGGGCGGAATATTCCTGGGTGCGCGAAATCGACTCGCGCATGGTCTCCCTCGGCGAAGCCATCGCCGGCCCGCCAGCGAAGACATACAGGATTTACGCGAAGGGGATTGGGTAACGTTGCGCCTTCGATGCCGCCCCCCGGAAGGCACGCTCCGTTTCACACGCTTTTGAACTGTCTCGCGCACGTTTGTGATCGGATGGCGCGTAGCTGTTGCGGATCGCGAGGCATGAGCGCGAGGCGTTCGCTGACAGTTTCTGCTGATCGCCATTCCGCTTGCGATCCTGGCGCTGATCAACGTGCGGACCTTCTGACCGCCGCGTTCGCAGGCTTCATCGGGGCAACACGAGGACAAATTTGTCGGACCAAACCTGACAACGCCGAGTCTGAAATCGGTTAGCTCCCGATTTGTTCTCGCCCATTGTCCGACCTTTTCGCAGCTATGCGCCTTTTGATTGCCTGGAATTCGTTTTCCAGCGCGCCAAGAAATCGCGAGCGATCCTGTTTCGTGAAAGCCGGATGGACCGTCTGTTCGCCGGTCGCTTCCCTCAAATGCCGGTGCAGGTCCCGCATGCAAAGCGCCATCCCGATGCTTTCTTGCGTGAAAAGCCTGCCTGACGGACCGATGGCGGACGCATTCTTCTGGAGGCATCGCGAGGCCAGCGGTACATCGGCCGTCACAACTATGTCGAATTCCTGAGCGTGTTCGGCGATCCAGTTGTCGGCAGCGTCCGGGCCTTCGGCGACGGTGACGTGATGGAAATAGGGATGGGCGGCCGGCCGGATACCGCCATTGCTCACTAGAAACACGCCGAGACCGTGCCGTATGGCGACGCGCTCGACCTCGTCCTTTACCGGACAGGCATCGCCATCGACGTAGATTTGCACCACCATACGCTCCAGCTTGGAATTCCAAGATATCATCGATGACGCCGCTGTTACCGCTGCGCGCAGTACAAATAAGTGTCACACAGCTCCGTTATCGTGACGGCATCGTGTAGCCCAACCGTCGAAGAGGACCAAATGGACCACTCGCATCCAGCCACTGAACACCACCATCGCGCAGCCGAGCACCATGAGCACGCGGCCCGGCATCACCGCGAAGCCGCGAAGCATCATGAGGAAGGAAGCCACGAAACCGCTGCGCACCACGCCCATTCGGCGCACGGCCATGCGGCGCATGCACAGCATCACGCGGGGGAAGCCGGCAAGCACCACGTTGCCGAACACGGCGAAGAAGAGCACGACGGCGAGTAATATACGCGAGCGAAGTCCAGATCATTCATCCGGATAAGCGGGGCCGCCGCGCGCGGCCCCGCAGCGTTTTCGATTGCATCGGTATTTGCGGCTAGCGCGGGCGTCGTTTTCATCTCCTCCCGCCGGGGTTCCGTGCCCGCGCAGTCGTCAGATCTTCACGACGAGGCGACGGCGGCGGAGGAATTCGAGCGGCACCCAGAGCATCAGAATGAAGATGATGACGGGCAGGTTGGTGATCAGAAAAGAGGCCTCGATGCGGTGGCTTGCGGTGCCGAGGGCATGCATGTCGTCGCCGGCCGGCAGGAGCCCGGCGAGCCCCTGCAGCACATAGGCGAGCAGGGCGTTGAGGCCGAAGGCTTCGAGAAACGTCACCGCCGGAGAGCGGAAGCGCCGTCGGTCCAGCGCCCAATAGGCAAGTGACAGAAGCAAAAGCGCGAGACCCGTCGAGAACAGGACGAAGCTGCTCGTCCAGATATTCTTCACGATGGGAAAGAACGGACTCCAGAGCAGGCCGAATGCCGTGCAGATGACACCCGCCAGGGCAAGTCGCTGCGGTGCCGAATCGCGATCGCGGTTCTTGAGCAGCCATTCGCCGGCGAGCGCGCCAATCAGGCACTGCGCCATGGTGGGCAGCGTACCCAGCAGGCCTTCGGGATCATAACCATGTGCTCCGGTCAGGAACATGTGAGGGCCAAGCAGAGTCCGGTCCAGCCATGAAATGAAATTTGCACCCGGTACCAGAAGGTCGGTTGTCTGGTGCGGAATCGGAAGGAAGGAGAGCGGCCAATAAAGAAGCAACACCATTGCGGCCACGATGGCCCGCGTGCGCGACCGTAACGTAACAAACAGCAGCGCCGTCGCGAAGTAACAAAGCCCGATGCGTTGCAGCACGCCCATCAGCCGCCAGTCGCCGTGCTCGGGGTGGCAGAGCCAATCGATATTGGTCAGCAGGAAACCAAGGGCCAAAAGCACAAAACTGCGCGTCGCAATCCGGCGGAACAGCATCCAGTCGAGCTGCCGGCTTCGCTGCATCGACACCGCGACCGAGATGCCCGCCATGAAAATGAAGGCGGGAAATACGAAATCCGCGAAGGTGAAGCCGGCCCAGCGCGAATGGGCGAGAAACGCGAAGGATGGCAGAAATCCGTAAGCGTCGCGCGAGAAGGCGAGCGTGTTGACGACGATCATACCCAACACCGCGAAGCCGCGCATCGCGTCGAGCGAAACAAGCCGCTCGCGCACGATCCTTGCCGCAGGACGCGCCATCGCGGGCGCCTGCAGCGGTAACGCTACGGCGTCGAGGGTGGTGGTCGTATCAACGAGTTCCATCGGGTCATCTCTGTCGCGTGTTTGCGGTGGCGGATGCGCGACCGACTCAAGACAATTGTGCGCTTCAGCACAGTTATCTTTCTGTCAGGCGCAATCTTACACGCCATCCTAGCGGTCCAGGATTAACGAAACCCACCCGGGCGCCCCGATACGCCAGAGAAGCAAGGTGTCCCTGCAAAGGCTGGGATGCAATGACCGACACCTGGTTTCGGGTTCCGGCGCGCGAAATCCAACTTTTGTATAAAGTGGATCATGCGCGGAACGCGACCTGCCGCGAATCACATCAGGAACATGATTCTATGCTCGGGCGCAAGCAAAAAGGAATGACATGCTCGTATTATCTGGAATTGCCATCGTGGTGTTCGGATTTCTGCTGCGCGTCAATCCGCTTCTCGTTGTGGCGGCGGCTGCTCTTGTGACAGGGCTTGCGGCCGGGCTTCATCCGCTGGCGGTGCTTGCGGTGCTTGGCAAAGCGTTCAACGAGAACCGCTATGTGAGTCTTGTCTTTCTTCCGTTGCCGGTGATCGGGCTGCTCGATCGGCATGGTCTGCAGGAGCGGGCGCGAATGCTGATCATGCGGCTGCGCGGTGCAACCGCCGGCCGCCTGCTGTTCGCTTATCTTTTGTTTCGGCAGGTCCTTGCTTCGTTGGGACTCACTGCCATTGGCGGCCATGCACAGATGGTCCGGCCGCTCATTGCCCCCATGGCGGAAGCGGCAGCAACACGGGCTACAGGCCACGCCGACGCCGGGACGCGCGCACGTATACGCGCCTTCGCCGCCTCAGCCGACAATGTCGGCGCCTTCTTCGGCGAGGACATTTTTGTCGCGGTGAGTTCCATTCTTCTGATCAAGGGCTTTCTTCAGCAGAGCGGCGTGATCGTTCAGCCGTTTGATCTCTCGCTCTGGGCAATTCCAACCGCACTTCTTGCCCTCGTGATCCACGGCACCCGATTGCTGCTGCTCGACCGCCGGCATTCCGCAAAGTCTTCCGCGACAGGAGGCGAGCCGCTGACGTGATTACTTTACAACATGCCTACATATTGGCGGGACTCATTTTTGCAGCGTTCGCTCTTCAGAGCGCGCGTGACAGGGCCAATCCGCGCCGCTTCGGCAATGCCTGCTTCTGGGGGCTTTTCGCTGCGAGCTTCCTCTTCGGGTCATATCTCGGCGATGTCGCAAACGGCGCGCTTGCGCTTGCGCTCGCCGTTCTCGGGGGCTTCAGGTTCCTCGGCACGGGCCGCTATGACGGCAACACGCCGGCCACGCGCGTCGCAAGCGCGCGCCGCCGCGGCGATGCCCTGTTTCTTCCCGCGCTCGTCATTCCAGTTACCGCGTTGCTTGGAACGGTGGTGCTCAAATATGTGATACTGGGCGGAGAACCACTCATCGATCCCAGACAGGCGACGGTGATCTCGCTCGCCCTCGGCGTCGCGATTGCCTGGGTAGTGGCAGCGCTCTGGCTGCGCGAAACTCCCGCAGTCGCGATCCGGGAAGGCCGGCGCTTGATGGATGCGATCGGCTGGGCCGCGGTATTGCCGCAGATGCTGGCGTCGCTGGGCGCCGTGTTCGCGGTTGCGGGCGTCGGCCGCGTGGTCGGACAACTCGCGACCCATGTCATTCCGCTTGGAACGCCGTTTGCCGCCGTTGCCGCTTATTGCGTTGGCATGGCGCTTTTCACCATCGTGATGGGCAATGCCTTCGCCGCGTTTCCCGTGATGACAGCGGCAATCGGCCTGCCGCTACTCATGTATCGTTTCGGCGGCGATCCGGCGATCCTGGGCGCGATCGGCATGCTGTCGGGATTCTGCGGCACGCTCGTGACGCCGATGGCCGCCAATTTCAACATTGTGCCGGCGGCGCTGCTCGACCTCGACCGCAATGCCGTCATCCGCGCCCAATGGCCGACGGCGCTGCTGCTTTTGCTCTGCAACATAGTCCTGATGTACGTACTCGTGTTCCGCTTCGGCACCCATCATGGATGAGACGCGAAACAAGGACACGCGTCGCGGATCGAAGCACGCAAGGTGCTGATCCAGGCTTCAAACGGAATCAGATACGGAAACAGATAATGGCCACACTGCTAACCGAACAACTCGCCTCGCATTTCGCATGCACGGTCCTTGGTCACGTCGGCCGCGAATGGCCGAACAAGCTCGATCATGTGATGGGCGGGCCGGAAGATGCATTGGGCCCACGCGCGCTTCATCCCATCTTCTTCGGCAGTTTCGACTGGCATTCCTGCGTGCACGGCTATCGGCTGCTCGCGCGGCTCTATCGTCTTTTTCCCGGGCTGCCCGAAGGCCCGCGCATCCGCGAATTGTTTGATGCGCAGCTCACTCCGGCGAATATCGCTGGCGAGATCGCTTATCTCGCGCGTTCCGAATCGCGCGGTTTCGAGCGACCTTATGGCTGGGCTTGGGCGCTCAAACTGGCAGCCGATCTGGCACGCCACGAAAGCGAAGAAGGGAAGATATGGAGCAGGAATTTTGTCCCATTGGCGCACGCCTTCGTGCGACGATTCGAAGCCTGGCTTCCGATCGCGACTTATCCGATCCGCGCCGGCGTCCATGCCAACACGGCTTTTGCGCTGCTGCTCGCGCTCGACTACGCGGAGGTCACGGGCAACGTGACGTTCGCGGCGCTGCTGCGCGAGAAGGCTATCGGCTGGTACTCCAATGATGCGGATTGTCAGTGCTGGGAGCCCTGCGGCGATGATTTTCTTTCCACCGCGCTCATCGAATCCGCCTGCATGCGCGCCGTGCTCGGCCGCGATGCATTTGCGTCCTGGTTCTCGCGATTTCTTCCCCGGCTGGGGAAGGGCGAACCTGCCACATTGTTTCAGCCTGCTGCCGTCAGCGACCGTACCGACGGCAAGATCGCCCATCTCGACGGGCTCAATCTCGCCCGCGTCTGGTGCTGGCGCCTGATCATGGATGCAGTCGACGATCCGGTGACGCTTGCGCGCATAGAAGACAGCGTCGCCCACCATATCGAAAGCGCGCTTCCCCACGTCATCGGCGATTACATGAGCGAACACTGGCTCGCCGGCTTCGCGCTGCTGGCGCTGGACCACCAGCTTCCAAGCTGAAGTTCAGGCGGCATCACCCGAGGATGAAGGAATAGGCTTTCGCGGCCGGACCATGAGATTTGCGAGGGCGTGGCTTCTATCGTCGCGTCGCTCGCTTGCGTTTTCGGGGAGAGGGCGTCTCGGCCGGCGCCGACAATGCAGGCCGTGCATTCTGTTTCTCGCGCAGCAACGCGGCAGACCGGTTGACCACTTCCGACAATTGCAGCAATTGCCCGGCCAGCGGGCTCGCCTTGCGCCAGACCATTCCCACCCGTCGAGACGGCTGGGGATCCCTGAAGCGGACAACGGAAACTGCTGCCGAGCGTGTCTCCAGGGACAGCGCCATCTCCGGAATCACGGTCACGCCGAGCCCCGCACTGACCATCTGCACGAGTGTCGATAGCGAACTCGCATCCAGCGCCTCGCGCGGACGCCCGGTTGGCATCTTGCAGAAGGAAAGCGCCTGGTCGCGAAAACAATGTCCTTCCTCGAGGAGAAGAAGTTTCATTTCATGCAGCTTGTCGCGGCTTGGCACCGGCGAATTTTCCTCGGCCGCGGGCCGGACCAGCAGGAAGTTCTCTGCGAAAAGCGCAATCTCCGTCAGCGAGGGTTCTGAAACCGGCAACGCCAGTATGGCCGCGTCCAGACGACCCTCCGATAGCTCCTGTATCAACCGCGACGTGATGGCCTCGCGCATATGGATATTCACTGCGGGATGCGTCCGCGCGAGACCCGCGATGAGCGCCGGCAGCAGATAGGGCGCGATCGTCGGGATCATGCCGACCCGAAACTGGCCGGCGAGCCGGCCGCGTGACGCACGCGCCAGATTCCCGAGTTCATCGACTGCGTGCAGTATCTGATTGATTCTTGTCGCGGCCTCTTCGCCGAATTTCGTCAATCGTGCTTGACGGCCGCCCCGCTCGATCAGCACCACGCCGAGTGCATCCTCCAATTCCCTGATCTGCATCGACAGCGCGGGCTGCGTCACCGCACAGGCTTCAGCGGCGCGTCGGAAATGGTTCTCGCGCGCAAGCGCCTGGAAATAGCGAAGCTGCCGGAGGGAGAGGTTGTTCATCAGAAAATATTATCACAGATATCAGGAAAGACAATTTCTCCTTATCTACCCTTTGCGGTATCGTTGGGGCGGTTAACCCGAAATCTTTTTTGCAGCAGGAGAGACGCGCATGTCAGAGGCCGGCAAATGCCCCGTGGCGCAGGGTGGGCGATCCCCGCGCAGATCGAATCGCGACTGGTGGCCCGACAACCTGAATCTTCAGGTTCTCCATCGCTGTTCTCAATCCGATCCGCTGGGCGAGACGTTCGATTACACCAAAGAGTTCCAAACCCTCGATCTCAGCGCCGTCATCAAAGACCTCCATGCGCTGATGACCGACTCGCAGGACTGGTGGCCCGCGGATTTCGGTCATTATGGCGGACTGTTCATCCGTCTGGCGTGGCACAGCGCCGGCACCTACCGCATCACCGATGGCCGTGGCGGCGCCGGCGCCGGACAGCAGCGCTTCGCCCCGCTGAACAGCTGGCCCGACAATGCCAATCTCGACAAGGCGCGCCGGCTGCTCTGGCCGATCAAGCAGAAATACGGCCGCAAGATCTCCTGGGCCGATCTGATGGTGCTCGTCGGAAATGTCGCTTTGGAATCGATGGGCTTCAAGACTTTCGGTTTCGCCGGTGGCCGCGCCGATACCTGGGAACCGGAAGAACTCTATTGGGGCCCGGAAGGGACATGGCTTGGCGACGAACGCTATAGCGGCGAACGCCAGCTTCAAAAGCCGCTCGGCGCGGTGCAGATGGGACTGATCTACGTCAATCCCGAAGGACCGAACGGCAAGCCTGATCCCGTCGCCGCTGCGCACGACATTCGCGAGACCTTCGCCCGCATGGCGATGGACGACGAAGAAACCGTGGCGCTGATTGCCGGCGGCCATACTTTCGGCAAGACGCATGGTGCGGGCGATCCGTCCTTTGTCGGTCCCGAACCGGAAGGCGCCGTGATCGAGGATCAGGGCCTCGGCTGGAGGAGCAGACACGGCAAGGGTCATGGCGCCGACGCCATCACCGGCGGGCCGGAAGTCATCTGGTCGCAGACGCCGACGAAATGGAGCAATCACTTCTTCGACAACCTGTTCAACAATGAATGGGAACTGACGAAGAGCCCCGCCGGCGCATATCAGTGGAAAGCGAAAGGCGCCGAGCCGACGGTTCCGGATGCCTTTGATCCGTCGAAGAAGCGTGTACCGACGATGCTGACGACGGACCTCGCCCTGCGCCTGGATCCGGCCTACGAGAAAATCTCGCGCCGCTTCTACGAGCACCCGGAGCAATTCGCCGATGCCTTTGCACGCGCCTGGTTCAAGCTCACGCATCGTGACATGGGCCCCATCCAGCGCTACCTGGGCCCGCTCGTGCCGAAGGAAGAACTGATCTGGCAGGATCGGATTCCCGCGGTGAATCATCCACTGGCCGATGACACCGATGTTGCCGCGCTGAAGGCGAAAATACTGGGTTCCGGGCTCACCGTTTCCCAGCTGGTTTCCGCGGCGTGGGCGTCGGCCTCGACCTATCGCGGTTCCGACAAGCGTGGCGGTGCCAACGGCGCGCGCGTCCGTCTGGCGCCGCAGAAGGACTGGGCGGTGAACCAGCCGGCGCAGCTCAAAACCGTGCTGGAGAAGCTCGAGTCGATTCAGAAGGAATTCAATGCATCCGCAAGCGGCGGCAAGAAAGTCTCGCTGGCCGATTTGATCGTCCTGGGCGGCGCGGCCGCAGTCGAAAAGGCTGCGAAGGATGGGGGCGTCAACGTAAAGGTGGCTTTCACGCCCGGGCGCATGGATGCCTCGCAGGAACAGACAGATGCGCATTCCTTCGAGCCGCTCGAGCACACCGACGATGGTTTTCGCAATTATCGCCACGGCCCGCAGCTCATGGCGCCCGAGGAAGCGCTGGTCGATCGCGCGCAATTGCTAACGCTCACGGCACCCGAGATGACCGTTCTGGTCGGAGGCCTGCGTGTCCTCGGCGCCAACGCCGGAGATTCCAAACAGGGCGTGTTCACGAAGAATCCCGGTACGCTCACAAATGACTTCTTCATCAATCTGCTCGACATGAGCACGGAGTGGGAGCCGGTCAAAGGCAGCGACAACGCTTTTGAAGGCCGCGATCGCAAGTCGAAGCATTCCAAGTGGACGGCCACCCGTGTCGATCTAATCTTCGGCTCGCATTCGCAGCTGCGTGCAATTGCGGAAGTTTATGGCTCGGCGGACGCGAAGGATAAATTCGTGCATGACTTCGCCGCCGCCTGGACCAGGGTGATGGACCTCGACCGCTTCGATCTCCGCGCCGCGAAGCAGTAAGGCTTCCAGCAACTTCGAGCGGAAAGGGCCTGCGGCTTCCGCAGCCCCTTTGTCATTCGGCGGGAAGAGCTCTGGTGTATCGAGTGGCTTTCGGCAGCAGATTTGAGCGCTGCGAGACCGTTCTCGAAATGGGGTCCGAGAATTCGATCGGTGCTGACGAGACGCTCATCAGCTTCAACAGGAATATGTTGGTGCCGTTCGTTGAAGATATCACTCAAGAGTCAACATGCCTGTTGACTAACAATGGGCAGTCGACACTCGAATAGCCGGTTGGTCCAAATGACGGGCAGCCTTCCATGGCGTCCAGTGCTGTGGCGTGGCAGGTATCTGGTCGAAACGCCAGCGCCTTTCGCACCCGGTGCATTTATGGTATGTCAAGAGCATGAACGAGACCGAACTCCTCGCCCGCATCGTGATCGAGCCGGGAAAGATGGGCGGAAAGCCCATAATCCGCGGGCGTCGCATTACGCCCGCGATGGTGCTGACGATGCTCGCCAAAGGGGCTAGCCGCGAAGCAGTTCTGAAGGCGTATCCGGTGCTCGAGCCAACGGATATCGATGCCTGCCTGCTCTATGCTGCGCGGCTGAGCGAGGTCGCGGCTGCGGAAGGCTTTACCATCGCCGCTGAATAGCGTGCGCCTTTTCGCCGATACCAATATCGTAGCACAGGCGGTGCTCACGCTGCGGACTATATGTCATGACGTGGCTTATGCCGCAGAACGACCAGTCGACCCGGGCGACGAATCGCTGCTGGCGGAGGCTGTTGGCGAAGGACGGATATTTCTTACCAAGGATCGCGATATCGGTGCATTGGTTCATCGCGACGCGAAACCTCACTGCGGCGTTCTTCTTCTCGATGACATTGGCGAATGCCGCGGCCGAAACGGAACTGATACTTGCGGCGCTGCATTCGCATCCTGATCGTCTTTTGTCTGGTGCGTTTTTGAGGGCCGGCAGCACCGGTATTCGGGAAGCTGTCGGCCAAGGCGGCCTGTGATTGTGTGATAATCACTTTTCATCCAGCATCCGCTCCAGCGTCGAAAGCTCGTCCGCCTCACGGGCCGGCTTGTCCCAGCGGATGCGGTTGATGCGAGGGAAGCGCATGGCGACGCCGGATTTGTGGCGGGTGGAGCGTTGCAACCCCTCGAAGGCAACCTCGAGCACGAGGCCGAAGTCCTTGTCGGCACGTACCGAACGTACGGGGCCAAATCTCTCGATGGTGTTATCGCGGACGAATTTGTCCAGCATGCGCAATTCGTCGTCGGTGAAGCCGAAATAGGCCTTGCCCACGGGGGTGAGCGCGCGCGTGCCGCCCGCATCCTCCCGCCAGACGCCGAAGGTATAATCCGAATAGAAGCTCGAACGCTTGCCATGGCCGCGCTGGGCATACATCAGCACCGCGTCGATCAGATGCGGATCGCGCTTCCATTTGAACCACGGCCCCTTCGGCCGCCCGGCTTCATAGATGGAATCCCCACGCTTGAGCATTAGTCCTTCGGCGAGCCGCGCATCGCCTTCCGGTGGCTCGGCGCGCAAGGCAGCCAGTTCCTCCCAACTGTCGAATGCGACCAGCGGCGAAAGATCGAGGCGCGGCGAGGCCGCACGCGCGATGAAAGCTTCGAGCCGCCGGCGCCGCTCGCAGAAGGGCAGGGTGCGCAGATCGGTTTCGCCTTCGAGCAAGAGATCATAGGCGCGCACGCCGGCGGGATAGTTCGCGATCGTCTTGGCGTCCGGCGTCTTGCGGTTGAGCCGTTGCTGCAGATCGGAGAATGATGCCATGACGCCGTTGCGAATGACGAGCAATTCGCCGTCGATCACGCCTTCGAAATTGAGCACGGCGATCACATCCGGAAAAGAATGGCTGATCTCGTCGCCAGTGCGGCTGAAGAGCCGGCGCACGCCGTCTTCGCTTACGGCCTGAACGCGGATTCCGTCCCACTTCCATTCGGCTGAGAAATCGCGCGGGTTCAGTTTTGCGAGATCGGTTGCCTCGTCGAGCGCCTGCGCCAGCATTACCGGACGGAAGCGCCCCGGTGAAGCGCGGCTCGGTTTTTCGCTCCGCCCTTCGAGCCACGCAAACAGATCCTCATAGGGCGGATGCTGCCCATGCCACAGCTCTTCGATCTCGCCCACATCCACATCGCCGAGTGCCGCCAGTGCCTGTTTGGCGAGCCGCGCCGACACGCCGACGCGCAAACCTCCCGTGAGCAGTTTGAGCAACGCCCAGCGGCCATCGGCATCGAGCGCGTCGAGCCAGGTTTCGAGAAGCCGCTGGACGTCGTGGCGCAACGCGCTTTGCAGTGCGTCGACGACTTCCGAGAGTTCCGGTTCATGTGCGGGTTCACCGGCCGAAGCTTCAGCGGAGGCGGGCCAGACAAGCGCGACGGTTTCGGCAAGATCGCCCACATGGTCATAGGAGAGTGCGAAGAGCTGAGGGTCCATTCGCGCTTCGATGGCTTTGCGGATGAAGGCCGGCTTCGCCACGTCGAAGCTGAGCGCGCCGGTCAGCGCGGCAAGCGCCCAGCCGCGCTCGGGATCCGACGTCTCGCGGAAATGATCGCGCATCAGGACGAGCTTCGCGTTGCGCGAAGGCGTGAAGGCGAGCCGGTCAAGCAATCGCGAAAACCCACGCATTATTCGGGCCGTTCATCCGGCGGCGTTACTTCGCCTTCTTCGTCGCCATAGCCTACGAGCGACAACGCGCGAGCCCGCACGTCATTGATTTCGGCCCAGCGCAGGAGCGCGTCCTCCTCGCCATGGGTGAGCCAGATTTCTTCCGGGTGAAGCTCGCGGAAGGTTTCGGTCAGCTCGTCCCAGTCGGCGTGATCGGAGATGACGAGCGGCAGTTCGACGTGGCGCTGCCGGGCGCGGGCGCGCACCCGCATCCAGCCGGATGCAAATACCGGCAGCGGATCGGCGAAGCGCCGCGACCAGCGCTCGGCGATGGCATCGGGCGGAGCGAGAATGATCTCGCCGGCAAATTTGTTTGTGCGGTTATCTGTGGCCGGCGCGAGCGGTCCGAGATCGACGCCAAGCGATTCATAAAGCGCATTGAGCTTTGCCAGCGCGCCATGAACGAAGATCGGGCGATCATAGCCGGCCTCGCGCAGCAAACAAGTCAGCCGTTGCGCCTTGCCGAGCGCGTAGACGCCTACAAGATGGGCGCGCTCCGGAAACTGCGCGACGGATTTCAGCAGCTTCGCAATTTCGCCGGCATCGCCGGGATGGCGGAAGACGGGCAGGCCGAACGTCGCCTCCGACACAAACACGTCGCAAGGCACCGGCTCGAATGGTGCGCAGGTCGGATCGCGGCGGCGCTTATAATCGCCGGAGACGACGACCGTGAGACCTTTCCAGCGCATTACGATCTGCGCCGAGCCGAGCACGTGGCCAGCAGGCTCGAGCGTGACGTCCACGTCATTATACGAGATGGTCTCGCCGTAGCGCGCAGCCTGCGCCGCTCCCGCGAAATTCTCGCCATAGCGCGCCGCCATGATGGCAAGCGTTTCCTGTGTCGCCAGCACGGCCTGATGACCGGGACGGGCATGATCGCCATGACCATGCGTTATCACCGCCCGCGGCACCGGTCGCACCGGATCGATGATGAAATCGCCGGGAATGCAGCACAGCCCCACGGGCGTGGAGCGAAGGAGGTCGGTCGGTTTGGTCACGGCAGAGTCGAAAAGGCCTTACGCTATATGGCGCCTTGAGTTCAAATTGCGCCAGGCGCCGAGGGCGAGGGCCAAGCCTGTTCTTCCTAGAGCCGGGTACCTTCGTTTCGGAGACGAACGATCTCGTCTTTGCTCAACGTCGCCTGCAGCAGCTGGAAAAGCCGCGTCGCGGCCCGCTCCCCGATGGGTTCGCGCGGACGGCCGGACTGGTGATAGACGGTGTCGGCGCAGCCGATGATCCTGCGCGGCGTTCTGCGGGCGGGCGGAGAGCCCCGCCCGCAAGACGAGGTGGTCGAACTGGGCGAAGAGCATATCTTCATCGCGCAGCAGCGGAACCGTTTTCCGCGCTGCCACCAGCGTCTCGTCGAGATCGCCGCGCGCGGTCAACGCGCCGCTGACAAGTCCGAGTGCATCCGGCCGGCCGGATGCCCGCAGAGGAGGAAAGACGATCATGATTGCTCGCAAACACCGACACATCGGAACGGCCCTTTGTGCGCTTTTGGCCGGCGCAGGCATTTCCGGTGCGGCACATGGAGCCACCGACCGGGAAAAGAACCTGTTCATCTTCAACGGGACGGACGGAGTAGCGCCCCAGGGCGGCCTTGTCGCCGATGCGAAGGGAAATCTCTACGGAACCACATATCTCGGCGGTGGCGCCCACGGCTTCGGGAATGTCTTCGAACTGTCGCACGCAAAGGGCGGCTGGAAGGAAACGGTGCTCTACAGCTTCACCGGCGGAACGGATGGCGGCGGGCCGCTGGACAGCCTGGTCTTCGATGCTGCAGGCAATCTCTATGGAACGACCATAAGCGGCGGCCAGGGACAGTGCCTGTGGAACGGCACGCAGTGGTTCGGCTGCGGCGTGGTGTTCGAGGTCACACCGTCGGGCAAAAAATGGCAGGAGCAAGTGCTGTTCAGCTTCGTGCCGGGCCAGGTGAAAGGGGTCATGCCCGTGGGCGGCCTCGTGTTCGACCAGGGCGGCAACCTCTATGGGACAACCTATGCGGCAGGCGTCGACGGCGGCCCGCGCCTCAGCCGGGCGGCGATCAGTCCCGGGCATCCCCCAACCTATTGGGGTTGCAGCGATCCCGGCTGCGGCGGCTCCGTGTTCGAGCTTTCTCCGACAAAGAACGGTTGGCAGGAGCACGATATCTACGGCTTCACCGGCGCCAGCGACGGCGGAGTTTCGGAGGCCAATCTCGTTTTTGACGCGGCCGGAAATCTCTATGGAACGACCGTGTATGGCGGCTCGACCGGTTGCGTCAGCGATTATGGCTGCGGCGTGGTGTTCGAGGTCTCTCCGGGCAAGAACGGATGGAGCGAAAGCGTGCTGCATACATTCGCCGCCACCGACGGCGCCTATCCGCAGGGGAGCGTGACCTTTGACAGCCAGGGGAATCTGTACAGCACGACGTCTTATGGCGGCAGCGGAAGCTGCGATGTCGATTATGAGCCCCCGGGCTGCGGCACCGTCTTCAGCTTGAAACCCGGGAAGGCCGGCTGGAAGGAGAGCGTGCTCTATAATTTCGGCGACGAAGACGATGGCGGAATTCCGTTTGCGGCCGTGATCATGGACGGCCAGGGCAATCTTCTTGGTACGACCTTCAACGGCGGAAGTGGACATGATGGCGTTGTTTTTAAGCTCGCTCCATCCGGACATTCCTGGAAAGAAAGCGTCCTCTACGCCTTCAGCTATCCGGGCGCCGGCCAGCCGGTCGCGCCTTTGCTTGCAATGCCGGACGGGCGCCTCTTCGATACTTCGGTGAATGGCGGCAACGAGGATTATGGCGCGGTGTTCGTACTGAAACCGTAAGCGGGTCTGTCGGACGCGACAGCGAACGCGGTGAAGCCGGCGGAAAGGGTCGGTCCTTGGCTGGATGATTAGAGGTCGGTCCGGAGTCTCGCGGTTCGTCCCGAACTCTTTGAAGGAAGTGGCGCGCGCATTTTCTATGTGAATCAGCGGCGAATTATGCAGAATTACGTGTTTCGCCGCCCGCCGGCCCTCGTTTTCCGGAGAACAGTGATGTCCCGCTTCCTTCCACGCCTTTCGGTCCTTTTCTTGTGCTGTGCCGCCGGCGCTGCCGTTGCAGCCACTATCCCACCACCGCCCGCAACCCCTGCGGGGGATACGGTGGACATGATCCAGGGCACGAAGGTCGCCGATCCCTATCGCTGGCTGGAGGATCCGGCCGATCCGAAGGTGCAGGCGTGGAGCGATGCGCAGAACGCCCGTACGCGAAGCTATCTCGACGCATTGCCGGAGGCGGACGGGATCAAGTCCAAGCTGACCCAACTGATCACCGCGACCTCGCCCGCTTACTACGAGCTCGAAGCACGCGGCGACGTGGTCTTTGCCATGTACAGCGATCCGGCGAAACAGCAGCCCATGCTGGTCGCGCTCAACGCGAAAGCCGACCCGGCCAGCCGTAAAATGGTCCTCGATCCCAATGCGCTTGACGCCAAGGGGCTGACGTCCATGGACTGGTATGTGCCGTCGCCCGACGGCAAGCTGGTTGCGGTGTCGCTGTCGAAGAACGGCAGCGAGGACGGCACGCTCCACGTCTTCGAGGTGGCGACCGGCAAGGAAATCGGCGAGCCGATTTCGCGGGTGCAATATCCGACGGCGGGCGGCAGCCTTGCCTGGACCGCCGACGGCAAGGGCTTCTGGTACACCCGCTATCCCGGGCCCGATGCGCCAGCCGCGGACCAGCACTTCAACATGCAGGTCTATTTCCATCATCTCGGCGATGCGGGCACGAGCGATCCGCTGGTGCTTGGGAGCAAGGACGGACTCGAGCGCGTCTCCGAAGTGTATCTCGACAACCGCTACGCCAGGCCGTCGATCCTCGCCTCGGTGCAGCGCGGCGATGGCGGCGAATGGGCTTTCTATGTGCTGCGCGAAGGTCAGCCGGCGATCGAAGTCGCGAACTATCCCGACAAGATCGTCTATGCCGCGCTTGGGCCGGACGATGCTATCTACGGCATCAGCCGCGCGGGCGCGCCAAATGGCAAGATCATCAAACTCAAGGCGCCCTACGCCAACGGCGCACTGGGTAGCGCGCCAGCCATCGTTCCGGAAGGCGATGTGGCGATTCTCTCGGGCGGCGCCGAACAGCATGTGCTGGATCTGACGCTGTCCTCGAACCGGCTGTTTGTGCGCGACATCGTCGGTGGCCCCAACCAGGTGCGAGTGTTTGACCTCGATGGCCATGCGAAGGGCAGGCTGCCGCTGCCGGAGATTGCGGCCAATTCGGAGATCGAGCCGCTTGCGGATGGCGATGTACTGTTCGACGTCTCGACCTATCTGCGGCCGCGCTATTACGCGGACTGGAATCCCGCAACCGGCAAGACCAGCGAAACGGCGCTCAAAGTTACTTCGCCGATCTCGTTTGCCGACGCGGACGTGAAGCGCGAATTCGCCGTCTCGAAAGACGGCACCAAGGTTCCGATCAACATCATCATGCGCAAGGGCACGAAGCTCGACGGCCATAACCCAACTCTGCTCTATGGCTATGGCGGTTATGGGGTCAGCATGACACCCGGATTCCTCGGCGCCATGCGGCGGCTATGGCTCGATCATGGCGGCATCTATGCCGTCGCCAATATCCGGGGCGGCGCGGAATATGGCGAGCGCTGGCACCAGGAAGGCATGCTGACGAAGAAGCAGAACGTGTTCGACGATTTCGCGGCGGCCGGCGATTATCTGATCGCACAACATTACACATCGCATGAAAAACTCGCGCTGATGGGTGGGTCGAATGGCGGCCTGCTGATGGGCGCCGAAATCACGCAGCATCCTGCGCTCGCACGCGCAGTCGTTTCGGCCGTCGGCATCTACGACATGATTCGCGTCGAACTCGATCCCAATGGGTCATTCAACACCACCGAATTCGGCACGGTGAAGAATCCGGATCAGTTCAAGGCGCTCTATGCCTATTCGCCTTATCACCATGTGGAGAAAGGGACCGCCTATCCGGCCGTGCTCATGCTGACGGGCGCCAAGGACGGTCGTGTCAATCCGCTGAACTCGCGCAAATTCACTGCTGCGTTGCAGGCGACAACGAGTTCGGATCGTCCCATCCTGTTGCGCACCAATGCGAATTCCGGACATGGCATCGGCAGTTCTTTGTCGGAGCGTATCGCCGAGCAGACGGATCAGCTGTCATTTCTGTTCGATCAGCTCGGGATGACCAGGATGGTGAAGAAGAAAGTCGCGATGCACTGAGCGCCGACTCTTCGGCCGCAGACATTGCGGCCCAATCGCGACCAACAATTCGCAAGCGATTCCAGGTCATTGCGCGTGCGGAGAGAACGGAACTCTCTGCACCGATGCCCATTAGCTTCAGGGTGGTGATGCGGCCGCCCTGCGGCCCGCATCAAATGACAACCGTCCAGCGGAGGGTGGACCCGCGAAGCCCAGGAGTCGGTTATGTTGGAAAATACGTTCAAGAGTATTGCCGTTGCGACGGCGTTGGGATGGGGAGCGATGGCGGCTGCGGCACCCGCCTCGGCGGAGACCTACCGAACAAGCTGCTACGGGGACGATTGCATGCGCCTCCAATGCGATGATTGGGGACGGGACTGCGTCCGCCTCGGCTATTTCGACCGCTATGCTTCGCCTGCGGCCGCGCCCGACGAATACTATACGCAAAGCTATCGGGAGTATCCGGACTCCTATTATGGGCCGCCGCCGCCGGATCCCGACGATGACTATGACAGCGATAACGGCCTCTACTATCACTATCGCAATCACTTCGATCCGGACAATGACTACGACGAATATCCGGATTGAAAGGGCCGGCGAGTCATGAATCAGGCCGCGGGAGACCCGCGGCCTTTTTTTTGTAACCGACTCCCTAATTCCCCACGATCGCCCAGCGGTCAGGGAGGAAGCCGTTGAAGCTGGTGCGCACGGCATAGGAATAGGCACCGATCGATTCGAAGACGATGAAATCGCCGGGTCCGATCGTCTCGGGCAGCATCAGCGGCCGCGGCAGAACGTCGAGCGTATCGCAGGTCGGCCCATAGACGCGGAACGCCGCGTGCGCGGCAGGCTCCGTCAGCGCGCGGCCCTTCGTATCCAGCGCGTAGACCCGGGTGTGATAGTCCGTAGTCCAGCCCGGCAGGGTCAACTCGTCGAAACTGCCATAGATGCCGTCATTCATATAAAGCTTGTCGCCCTTGCGCAGCACCAACTGTGCCACGAGCGAGACGCCCTCCGCGATCAGCGCGCGTCCCGGTTCGCAAAGCAGCGAGAGCCTGTCGATATTCGGCAGCGTCGCGAGGGCTTCGCGGATCGTGTCGAAATACCAGTGATAGGGCGGTACATCCTGTCCGGGATAGGGCCCGGGAAATCCGCCGCCGATATCGAGCGCGACGATGTCGATTTCCGCCAGCGCGGCGCTGCGGCGCGCCATCTCGATCGCTTGGGCGTAGGAAAACGGGCTCAGGCATTGCGAGCCGACATGGAAGGTCAGCGCGGGCGCGGCGCCCGATTCCGCCACGCGTCTCAGCAGGCGGGCGGCATCTTCCGGAGTTGTACCAAATTTGCTCGACAGTTCGAGCACCGCGCCGCCGAGTGGCGTCGAAAGCCGCACGAAGATCCGGCAGTCCTTGCCGCCATCGGTTTCCGAAAGCAGCTTGTCGAGTTCGAAATCGCAGTCGATGACGAAGTCGCGGACGCCATGGCGCTTATAGGCAATCGCAGCCGTGCCCGGCAGCCGCACCGGTGCCATGAAGTGACATTGCGCGTCCGGGAACAACCCGTGCACCAGTTCGATCTCGGCGATCGAGGCCGTGTCGAAATGGCGGATGCCGGATGCATAAACGAATTCCAGCACCTGCGGCGCCGGATTGGCCTTCACGGCAAAGAGCGTGTCGCCCGGAAACGCGTCCAGGAAACGGCGCGCCGCAGTCCGGAACTTCTCCGGAAAGAGCACATAGACGGGATCGCCGGGCCTCAGCGTCTCGATCAGCTGCTCGACGCTCGCGAAGCGGGGCAGGGTCGTATCGTTCGCGCGCAGATTCATGACAAAGGCCCGAGAGAATTGTGCGCGCGGGTGTAAGCGCGCCGGGCAAATGGGTCAAGCTAGAGAGAAAATCAGTTGCCGTCGTTGTCGTCGTCGTCATCCGGCGGCGGAGGAGGAGGCGGCGGCGGGACGTAGCGGCGCACGATACGGGGCGGCGGCGCGTAAGGGCTGCGCGGCGGCGGCGGCGGGCCTGAATCGTCATCATTATCACTGACCGGCGGCGTATCGAGCGTATTGCCCGGCTGTTCCGGAGCATCTTCCGTTGCGCGGGCTTCGGCTTCGGAACGTGCGATGGCCGACGGAGCCGCCGTCGAATTCGGCTGTTCATCCGCCGATGGAGCGACTTGCGGCTCGCTGGCGGCCGCACCGGATGGCGGCTCATTCCCGCGCCCGGATGCCCCGCCTCTGCCGAACAGCCAGTCCCAGAACGAGTGATGCCCGGACTGCACGGCACCCTGGGCAGATTCGTCGTCTTCGCCATTGTCGGATTTCGCATCGGCGCCCGTGTCGTTGTCCGTGTCCGATTCAGCCACATTCTCCGGCGGCGGCGGCGGCGAGGATTTGTCGAGCTTCTTCGCCGGCAAGCCTTGCTCGGCCACCGTCATCACGCTCTTCCAGATGGCGGCCGGTAATGTGCCGCCGGTGACGTTGCGCATCGGCGAGTAATTATCATTGCCGACCCACACGCCTGCCACGTAATCGGGCGTGAAGCCCACGAACCAGGCATCGCGATAATCCTGCGTGGTGCCGGTCTTCCCCGCGGCCTCGCGGCCCGGAAGCGCCGCGCCGCGCCCGGTTCCCTCGACAAGCACGCCATACAGCATCGCCATCAGGTCGCGGTTCACTTCTGGAGTAATGACACGCTCCGGCTTCGGCGCCGTCCGCTGATAAAGCACGCGATGGGTGCTGTCCTCGATCTCCGTGACGAGATAGGGCGACACGCGATAGCCGCCCGTGGCAAAGGTCGCATAGGCCGATGTCAATTCGAGCGGCGTGACGACCGAAGTACCAAGCGCCAGCGAAGCGTTGGCTGCAAGCGGCGAAGTTATTCCGCAGCGCCGCGCCGCCTTGATCACATTGCTAATTCCAACTTCCTGCGCGACCTTCGCCGTCACCGTATTGATCGAATGCGCCATCGCCTGGGCAAGCGTCACCGACCCGTAGCTGCGTCCGCCGTAATTCGTCGGGCTCCAGCCATCGATATCGACAGGTCCGTCGTCGCGCGTGTCCCATGGGCTGATCCCGTGCTCGAGCGCGGCCAGATAGACAAAGGGCTTGAACGCCGAACCGGGCTGGCGTTTGGCCTGGGTCGCGCGGTTGAACACGCTCGCATCATAGTCGCGGCCGCCGATGAGGGCCGCGATCGCGCCGTCCGTCTTCATCAGGACGATGGCGCCTTCGCTGGCGCGGACGTGACGGCCATGCACGCTCAACGTATGGGAGAGCGCATGCCGCGCCGCCTCTTCGAGATTCGGCTCGAACGTCGTGTGCACGATGAGATCGGCGTCGTGTCCCTCGCCGTCCGATCCGGTGAGCTTCAGCGCTTCGTCCGCTGCCGCATCCATGAAGAAATTGCGCGCGTCCGTGAACGTGCGGTCGGTGATGACAGCGGGATGCTGCCGCGCGTCTTCGGCATCGCTTTTGGTGATGGCGCCGGTTTCCACCATCGCGCGCAGCACCAGACCGGCGCGCGCCTGTGCGGCAGCAAGGTCGCGCCGCGGCGAGAAGGCGGACGGCGCGCGCGTCAGTGTCGCGAGCATGGCGGCTTCCGGCAGCGTCAGCTGGCGTGCCGATTTGCCGAAATAGACATGCGCGGCACCGTCCACGCCATAGGCGCCCGCGCCCAGATAGATGCGGTTCAGATAAAGTTCGAGGATTTGTTTCTTGGTGAGGGATTTCTCGAGTGCCGCGGCGTCAAGCAGTTCCTCGGTCTTTCGCGTGAAGGTGCGCCGGGGCGAAAGAAACACGATCTTCGCCGTCTGCTGGGTTATGGTGGAGCCGCCCGCCACCACATGGCCGGCGCGCATGTTCATCCACATCGCGCGCAACAGCCCGCGGATATCTATCCCTTCGTTCTCGTAGAAACTCCTGTCTTCCATCGCGATGAACGCGGCCGGCAGATAGGGCGGCATCTCGCCGAGCTTCAGCCGCTCGCCGACGATGGCGCCCCGGTGGCCGGCGACATGGCCGTCGGCGTCGAGGAAAGTGAACGCGATCGGCCGGTTGGCGGCGTAGAGGTCCTTGTCGATGTTCAGCGTCGGCGCGGACCAGATGAGAAAACTCGGCAGCAGCCAGACAAGCGCCACCGGTATTGCCAGAAACAGGGCGAAGAACACGAAAATCCGGATGTATCGGGCATCGGGGCGGGCGGCATAGAGGCGTTGCGTTTGCAGCTGTTTCAACGGTCGGGGCCCGTCATCTTTGGTTGGGTTATGTGCGGAGCATTGCGGCGGTTTCAAGACTTGGCCGCGGCGGCGCCGTCGAGTTGCACATTGGTCATTTCCCCGCATCAAATCCGAAAATCAGTTAACGCGGCAGCGGCGGGGTTGGACCCTCGGCCTGTCCGGTTTAGGCTCATGCTCTTTGCGTAGTCTCCCGCCGGCAACCGTTCATCGCAGGTTCATTGCAAAGGCGTTAGGGAAGGACATGTTGCGCCGCGCGTATCTTGCTGCAGTACTCGCTCTGCTGGCATTCGCTTCGCCGGCCGTTCAGGCACAATCTTTTCCACCGACGGCGGGGCCGCAGATGCAGATGCAGAGGCCTCCGGCTGCGGCACTCCCGCGCCATCCCGCGCCGCCGGGTTACAGCATCCAGCCGCTCGACCGCATTCTGCCCACCATCCGCAGCGCAAGGCCGGGCCGCTTCTTCGATGCGGAAGGACCGTTTCCGGACACCGTCGGCGGCTGGCATTACCGCGTCAAATGGCTGACGCCGGAGGGGCGCGTCGTCTGGCTCGATGCCGACGCCCGCACCGGGCGCGTGATCGGCCCGTACCGCGGCTATGCGCGGATGGCGTTACCGCCCGCCGGTTTGCGCTATTATCCTTTCCCCGGGCCGCGCGGTCCCGGCCGGTTCGGCGGCTGGCGCCCCGGCGGCTGGCGTGGCGGCTGGGAAGGCCGGGGCGGACGCCACCGCTGAATCGGAGACCGGATGCGCATACTTCTCGTCGAGGACGATCAGGACCTGCAGCGGCTGCTCAAGCGAGCGCTCGCCGATGCCGGTTATGTTGTCGACAGTGCAAGCGACGGCGAGGAGGGCCATTTCCTCGGCGATACCGAGCCTTACGACGCGGTGATCCTCGATCTCGGCCTGCCCAAGATGGACGGCGTGCGCGTGCTGCAACAATGGCGCAAGGACGGCCGCACCATGCCGGTCCTGATCCTCACCGCGCGCGACCGCTGGAGCGACAAGGTTGCGGGCTTCGATGCGGGCGCCGACGATTATCTCGCCAAGCCCTTCTACACCGAGGAACTGCTCGCCCGTGTCCGCGCGCTGCTGCGCCGCGCCGCAGGCTTTGCGACATCGGAGATCGAGATCGGCGCGTTGCGCATCGACACGCGCTCCTCGCGCGTCACCCTCGACGGCAACCCGGTAAAACTCACTTCGCTCGAATACCGTCTCCTTGCCTATCTCGCGCATCACCGCGGCCGGGTGGTCTCGCGCACGGAACTCGTCGAACATCTCTACGATCAGGATTTCGATCGCGATTCGAATACGATCGAAGTGTTTGTCGGCCGGCTGCGCAAGAAGCTCGACCCGAACCTGATCCAGACGGTACGCGGACTTGGCTATTGTCTCGACACGCCTGAAGCGGCTCGCGAACCCGATCACGCAAAAGTTTGATTCCCTCGCCGCGCGGCTCATCGCCGCCGCCGCAGTGTGGATTCTCCTTGGCCTGCTGGTCGGCGGCTATGTGCTTTCGAGCG
This sequence comes from Rhizomicrobium sp., assembly GCA_036272695.1. GTDB lineage: Bacteria > Pseudomonadota > Alphaproteobacteria > Micropepsales > Micropepsaceae > Rhizomicrobium. Next base: position 35,691 of record DATAYG010000210.1, read on the forward strand.
TTTTCCGCGCTTCGGTCGAAGGCGATTTCGACGCGCGCCTGCGCTCCGATCTCGACGAGATGATTGCTGCGGCCGAGCCCGATGCACAGGGCGCGGTGTCGCTGCAGAACCGTTTCGCCGATCCGCGTTTCGAGCGCGTCTATTCCGGCTGGTACTGGCAGATCACGCCGGAAGGTCCCAAAGGGCCCGACACGCGCTACCCGCAGATCTCGCGTTCGTTGTTTGATAAAATGATAACGATCACCGAGTCCCACAAATCTCATGACGTGACTTTGGGCCATGGCGAGGGGCCCGACGGACAGCGGCTGCGCTTCGTCGCCCAGCGGATCGAGTTTCCCGCGGCCCCCGGCGCGCCGAAGAATGCGGCGCGGGCCTATTCCTTTCTCGTCGCCGGTGACGTCGCCGAACTCGAGGCCGAGGTTGCGAAGTTCAACGGCACGCTGGTCTGGTCGTTTGCGATTCTGGGTTTCGGCCTCATCGGCGCGCTGTTCATCCAGGTGCGCATCGGCCTTCAGCCGCTCGACCGCGTCAGCGCGGCACTCGCGCGCATTCGCGACGGCAAGGCGCGCCGTCTGGTCGGCAATTTCCCCGCCGAGATTCAGCCGCTTGCCTCCGAGCTGAACAGCCTCATCGATCACAGCGCGGAAGTCGTGGGCCGTGCGCGCACGCATGTTTCCAATCTCGCGCATTTCCTGAAGACGCCGCTCAGCGTGCTCACGAGCGAAGCCCATGCCCGTCCCGGTCCGCTCGCCGATGCCGTGCTGCGTCAGGTGGGCAGCATGCGCCGCCAGGTCGATCATTACCTCGCCCGCGCGCGCGCGGCGGGCGCGGTCAACGTGCTTGGCAGCCGCACCAATGTGAGACCGGTGATCGAGGATCTGTCGCGCGTGCTCGCACGCATCCACGCCGAGCGCGGTCTTGCGATCGATGTCGATTGCCCGCGCGATCTCGCCTTCCGCGGCGAGCGGCAGGACCTGGAAGAGATGGCCGGCAACCTGATCGACAATGCCTGCAAATGGGCGCATTCGCGCGTGGCGGTGTCCGCGCGCAGCAACGGCAACGCGCAGTTCGAACTCCGCGTCGGCGACGACGGCGTGGGGCTCGATGAAGAGGAGCGCGCCCGCGTCGGCGCGCGCGGCGAACGTCTCGACGAGAACGTCCCCGGCAGCGGCCTCGGCCTCGCCATCGTGCGCGACATCGCGAGCCTCTATGGCGGCTCGCTCACCCTCGCCGAAAGCCCGCTCGGCGGCCTCGAAGCGCAGCTGGCGCTGCCGGCGATTGCGTAAGAGTGTCGTCCTCCTTGGATTGATGTTACCGTCGCCTGTTCATTGGGAGCTCTGTGGTGACGAACATTGCGCAACCACGATCCGTCAGCTTGTTTGCCGCCCTTGGTGCGGCGACGTATTGACCGCATCGGCGTCGGCCTTCGAAAAGTCCTTCACGCCTTCCTCGGAGGCGGCGACGGTGCTACCAAATGGCGGGCTGATTGTCGATCAGGCGGGAAATCTATACGGAGCAAACGCGAACTGCCCTGGGACCGCGGGCGTCCCGCCCGCGGTCCCAGGGAGAGTTGGTACCCGGACCTTAAGGATCGGGGGACATAAACTAAATTTCCGGCCTCGGGAGTATCGGGTCACCGCTGCCTCGCACTTTCGTACCGGCTCGCGAAGAAGGCGACGATCGTGCCGAAGAGCAGCATGGCGAGCAGGTTTTCGATGAAGCGCGCCGCGGAAAAATGCGGGAAATGCGGCTTCGCCATCGCGGCGGAAAGCGGCAACACGATATAGTTCATTACGAAGAAGATGCCGACGCCGTAAGCGAGGCCCGAGCGCAGCCAGTCGCGAATGAGCACAGGGATTCGCCGTGCGGCAAGCACGAAGATGGAAGCAATGATGAGCGACATCGCCCATTGCAGGATGAGCCCAAGGACAGCAACGGACACCCCGCCCGCGAGCGCCACCCTGGGTCCCAGAAGCCCGGCGGCGATGTAATGAAGGATCAGGACCGGGCTCACCTGATTGATCAGCGCCGCCGCCTCGACATCGATCGTGCCGGCGACAAAGCCGCCCAGAAGAATCGCCTTCCACGCCGAAGATCGTGCGCCGGTCATCCGAAGCCTGCCTACAAAATCGCCGAACGACTAGCAGAGTGCGCGTCCGCTCCGGGATCAAACCGTCGTGATGGGCCCGCCACGGACGGCACGTGACAATTGCTGTGCGGGTCGCGGCCCATGGCGGCTGTGATGCCGCCAACCGCGTCGCCGGCATAGGCCGCGCCCGGCGACCAGCCAGGCCCGGCTTCCGGAATTTGTTCGGTGCCGGTCCTTGCGGCTATCACGCGATCGTGTGACGACACTAGCTAATCACGAAATCAGATTTCGCGCCAGATCAGCTGGGAGAAGGCATGCGGTGGTTGAAGCGGATCGGGAAATGGGCGGGAATTTGTTTTCTGGCGCTCGTGATCCTCGGGGCCGTCTATCAGCAAATCGGCAGCGCTCTCGACGAACGATTCGCGCCGCCTCCGGGCGAGATGGTCGCCGCCCACGGCGCTGGTCCGATCATTGTTCCCGGTTCGACACATTCGTCGACGGTGACGGGCGCGTCGATGGTGATGGGCGCGGCGCAATCGGAGTTTCTGGCGAAGAAAATCGTCGGCTTCGCGGCGACAGTCCATGGATCCGGGGTTTGAAAGGGCCGGAACCTTACCGTCCCCCTGTTTTCGCGCGGCAATAATCCGGCTAGTATCCGGCCCGAGGGGACGCGAGCAGTTTAGGCAGAATGAGACGGATAGCAGTTTCGCTTTGCGCGGCGGGCGTTGCGCTGGCCGCCGGCGCGGGTCATGCCGCCCCGGCCGGAAATGCCGATAGAGGCGCGGCCCTGTTCAACCGCTGTTATATTTGTCACAGCAACACGAAGGGCGGCGCCAATCGCATGGGGCCGAACCTGTTCGGCGTTATCGGCCGCAAAGCCGGCACCTATCCGGGCTTTGTGTATTCGCCGGCGATGAGGAAGGCGGGATTTGTCTGGACCGTGCCGAAGCTCGACGCCTATCTTGCCGACCCGCAAAAACTCGTGCCGGGAAATAACATGCCTGTTGCAGGGATTGGCGATGCCCAGCAGCGCGCCGACATCGCGGCCTATCTGGCCACGCTGAAATGAATATGCGCGAACTGCGGCCGAATGCCGCAAAGCCGGCAATTGTGCAGCGCACACATATGCGAGGAGTTAACGCCTTAAGCATGCTGCAAGGCACAATATAGGCGTGAATTGACACGGTACCGGTCGGATGCCTAGTTTTTGCGCCGCACAAGAAAACCAGCCAGGAACGCCATTGCGGCTTGGGAGCCAGGGCGATCAGGATTTTCGAAAGCCATGAAAGTGATTGTGCCCGTCAAACGGGTGATCGACTTCAACGTGAAAGTGCGGGTGAAGGCGGACCAGAGCGGCGTGGACCTCGCCAACGTCAAAATGGCGATGAACCCGTTCGACGAAATCGCGGTGGAAGAAGCGCTGCGCCTGCGCGAGAAGGGCAACGCCAGCGAGGTTATCGCCGTCTCCATCGGCCCGCAGGCGGCACAGGAAACGATCCGCACCGCGCTTGCGATGGGCGCCGACCGCGGCATCCTTGTGAAGGCGGAAGGTACGGTCGAGCCGCTCGCAGTTGCGAAAATCCTGAAAGCTATCTGCGAGGAAGAAAAGCCCGGGCTCGTCATTCTCGGCAAACAGGCGATCGACGACGATTCCAACCAGACCGGACAGATGCTTGCGGCGCTGCTCGGCTGGCCGCAGGGCACATTCGCGCACCGGCTTGAAATCGGCGACGGAAATATCAAAGTTGAACGCGAAATCGATGGCGGACTTCAGACCGTCGAACTGAAACTCCCGGCCATCGTCACCACCGATCTGCGCCTCAACGAGCCGCGTTACGCCTCACTGCCGAACATCATGAAAGCCAAGAAGAAACCGGTCGCCGAGAAGACGCCCGCCGATTACGGTGTCGACACGACGCCGCGGCTCAGGGTGCTCAAAGTCGCCGAGCCGCCGAAGCGGCAGGCCGGCGTGAAACTGAAGACGGCGGCCGAACTGGTCGGCAAATTGCGCGAAGCCGGGGTCATCTGATGACATCGCTCGTCATCGCCGAACACGACAACACCGCACTGAAGGATGCGACCGCCAAGACGGTGGCCGCGGCACTGCAACTGGGCGCCCCCGTGCATGTGCTGGTGGCAGGGCAGGATTGTCGCGCCGTCGCCGACGCCGCCGCAAAACTTTCGGGTGTCGAAAAGGTGCTGCTCGCAGACAATGCGGCGTATGCAAAGATGCTGCCCGAGCCGATGGAGCAGCTGATCGCAAGCCTGGCGCCGTCCTATGACGCAATCCTCGCGCCCGCGACCAGCAACGGAAAGAATTACATGCCGCGCGTCGCGGCGCGTCTCGACGTGCCGCAGGTCTCCGAAATCCTCGCGGTGGAATCGCCCGACACGTTTCGCCGCCCGATCTATGCCGGCAACGCCATCGAGACGGTGCAGGTGCCCGCGGGGAAGAAAGTCATTACCGTCCGCACCGCTGCGTTCAAACCGGTGGAAAGCACCGGTTCGGCGCCCGTCGAAGCCGTGAGTGCCGCGGCGGACCCGCAACTTTCCAGCTTTGTGAACGAAGAGCTGTCGAGATCGGAACGTCCTGAACTCACCTCGGCGCGGATCATCATTTCCGGCGGCCGCGGACTTCAATCGGGTGAGAATTTCCATCTGCTCGAAAAGCTCGCGGACAAATTGCATGCCGCGATCGGCGCGAGCCGTGCGGCGGTGGATGCCGGGTTCGTTCCCAACGACTATCAGGTCGGACAGACCGGAAAAATCGTGGCCCCCGATCTCTATATCGCGGTGGGAATCTCGGGCGCGATTCAACACCTCGCGGGAATGAAGGACTCAAAGGTCATCGTCGCCATCAACAAGGACGAAGAGGCGCCCATCTTTCAGGTTGCCGATTTCGGCCTGGTCGGCGATCTCTTCCAGGCAATTCCGCAGATGGAACAGGAACTCGCCCGATTGGGCTATTGAAACTTTGCCGGCGGTCCCGCGGGGGCGCGGGCCGTGTCGTCAGCCGGCAACCACGGAGACGAAAGCAAAGATGAATATCGAACGCATTGGAGTTGTTGGCGCGGGACAGATGGGCGGGGGGATCGCCCATGTCTGCGCGCTGGCGGGCTATGATGTCCTTCTCGAGGACATCAACAAGGACGCGCTGGGCCGCGCCATCGGCGCGATCGAGCGCAACATGCACCGCCAGGCGGCGCGCGGCCTGATCAAGGACGAGGCAATCCCGCCCGCGCTCAGGCATATCCACACGACGCAAACGCTCGACGATATGAAAGATCGCGACCTCGTGATCGAGGCGGCAACAGAGGACGAAACCGTCAAGCGGAAAATCTTCCAGGAACTCTGTCCGCGGCTCAACAGCACCGCGATCGTCGCGACCAACACCTCGTCGATCTCAGTCACGCGGCTTGCCGCTTCGACCGACCGGCCGGAACATTTCATCGGGCTGCATTTCATGAATCCGGTGCCGATGATGCAGCTCGTGGAAGTGATCCGCGGCATCGCCACCGACGATCCGACGTTTCAGGCCGCGCTCGATATCGTCAAGCGCGTCGGCAAGACTGCGGCTTACGCCGAGGACTTCCCCGCCTTCATCGTCAACCGCATCCTGCTGCCGATGATCAACGAGGCGGTCTATACGCTGTATGAGGGCGTAGGCAATGTGGAGGCAATCGACACGGCAATGCGCCTCGGCGCCAATCATCCCATGGGCCCATTGCAGCTTGCCGATTTCATCGGTCTCGATACCTGTCTCTCGGTGATGCAGGTGCTTTACGAAGGGCTCGCCGATTCCAAATACCGGCCCTGTCCGCTGCTGGTGAAATATGTGGAAGCAGGCTGGCTCGGCCGCAAGACCGGCCGCGGCTTCTACGATTACCGCGGCGAGCACCCGGTACCGACGCGGTAGAATTTCATTGGCGATCTCATCTCGTAATAATCACTTGTCATGGCCCGCAAATGCGGGCCAACCCGGTGAAACGGGCACTGCATCGCAAGACGAGGAAAGGCATTCAAATTATTTTCGGAGATTTTCCAGATGCCACCTGGGTGGCCCGCATTTGCGGGCCATGACAGTTTTGTTTTGACCGACGGGCCGCGATTTGGGCCGGCGCATACAGTTCAATCGCACAGGAATATTCGCTGCGCTTTATATCTGCTGCGCAGCAATCGCGGCCTGTGCGCCGACTCCGCTGCCTCCGGCCCCCCCTCCCGCCGAAATCTGGCCGACGCGGGCGTGGACATTTTCCACGCCCGAAGCGCAGGGCATCGATTCGAACGCGCTCGCGCGGGCTCTCGAATGGATCCGCGCGAAGCAGATACCCGTCCACAGCCTGTTCATCGCGCGCGACGGCCATGCCGTCCTGGATGCGTATTTCTTTCCGTTCCAGGACAATGAGACTCACGGCCTCGCATCTGTCACCAAGAGCATCACGTCGTCGCTTGTCGGCATCGCCGGAGGCGAGGGCAGGCTGACAGATCTGAACGCGCCGCTTGCTACCCTGCTTCCGTACGAAACGGAGGCGCTGGACGATCCGCGCAAGGGCGCCGTCACGCTAGCGAATTTGCTCAGCATGACGTCCGGCATCGATTGCAGCACGGCCCCAGGCGAGAATCTCCTGCTCGAAATGGAGCACTCGCCCGACTGGGTTGCTTTCATGCTGAACCGGCGGATCGCATACGCGCCCGGGAGCAGGTTCCAGTATTGCGGGGGAGCATTCCATATCGTGTCTGCCGTCCTCACGCGCGCAGTGGGACGCAGCGCCTTCGATCTGGCGCGTGATGACATCTTCCGGCCTCTCGGAATCACGACAGCTGCGTGGCCGGCCGATCCGCAGGGCAATTCTCGCGGCTTCGCAGATCTCGAACTTCGTCCTCGCGATGCCGCGAAGCTCGGTTATCTGTGGCTGCATCACGGCCGCTGGGAAAACCGGCAGGTCGTTCCCGGTAATTACCTCGGTGAAGCACTCAGCCCGCACGTTTCCGTGCAGCCGGGCATCGCCTATGGCTACGGCTTCTGGCTCTATCCGGCTCACCGGCCCTATGATTTCGAAGCCAATGGCCGCGGCGGGCAGAGGATCACCGTCGTCCCGGACGAAAATCTCGTCGCTGTGATCACCTCGGGCGGCGCGGATGCGAATGTCGTGGCGCCGCTTCTCGCCGCCGCGGTGAAGGCGAACGGACCCTTGCCGCCCGATCCCGCGGGAGACGCCCGTCTCGCTGCGACCGTGGCCGAGGTCGCGCGACCACCCGCTGCGGCCGGAACGGTCTCCGTGCCGCAGTGGGCCTGGAGCGTCTCCGGCCGCACGTATGTTCTCCCCGACAATCCGCTCGGGCTCCACTCGCTGCAACTGACCTTTGCCGCCGGTCCCGAGGCGCTGCTGCAACTGCAGTTTACGGGCAGCACCCCGGAGAAGCACTCCATCGGGCTCGACGGGGTCCCCCGTCTGTCTGCGGGCGGAAATTCCGGTCACCGTGTCGCCGTCTCCGGACAGTGGCGGCCCGGCGGTTTCCTTCTGGATTACAATGAGATAGCCCGCATCGACGACTACCGGCTCTATGTGACGCCGGCGCCCGGCGGCCTCAGCGTACATCTGACCGAGCGTACCGGCCTGGTGGACATATGGCTTCTGGCGAAACCGGCCTGACCGTCTGTGCTTCGGCGGCCGAGAACACCGGCTCTTTTTTCCCCGGCCATTGAGGCGGTGGCAAGGAGCGAGAGGAAAGTCCCTATTTTTCGGGGCTATTTTGAAGGCCCCTATCCGGAAAGCCCGAAAAATCGTGTAAAAACGACTTCTATGATTCGTTTTTTTGAGGATGACACTCCATGGCAACATCTAGCGCATCAAAATCCGGCGCATCGTCGAAGGCCAGCGCAGCGGCAAAGACGAAGGTCGAAAGCGTCACGCTCAAGCA
>DATAYG010000211.1:0-14773 GCA_036272695.1 Rhizomicrobium sp.
GGCGGCGAAGCGCACGGCCTCGCCCTTCGAGGCGACGCAACTGCTGAAGAACGCGAGCGTCGATTACGGGATCTGGTCGACGGATCGCGCGATGCCCGAGCTCGCGCGCAATTCCGACGGCGACCTTTTGCTCTTCGCTCATGAAGGCGAGGGCGATCTCTTTTGCGATTTCGGCCATCTCGGCTTTCGCGATGGTGATTACATCCTCTTGCCGCGCGGGACGATGTGGCGCATCGAGCCGAAATCGCCCACGACGCTGCTGCTGATCGAAGCGACGAACGGCGCATTCCGCCTGCCCGAGCGCGGCATATTGGGGCCGCATGCGGTGTTCGATCCCGCAGCGCTGGAAACACCGAAGCTCGACGAACAATTCAAATCGCAGCGCGACGGCGAATGGAAGGTCGAAGTCAAGCGCCGCGGCGCGCTCTCGACCATCACCTATCCGTTCAACCCGCTCGATGCCGTCGGCTGGAAAGGCAATCTCGCGCCGGTGAAGCTCAACTGGCGCGATATCCGCCCGGTGATGAGCCACCGCTATCACATCCCGCCTTCGGTGCATTCGACCTTCGTCGCCGACCGCTTCGTGGTCTGTACGTTCGTGCCGCGGCCGATCGAGACCGACCCCGGCGCGCTCAAGGTGCCGTTCTTTCATTCGAACGAGGAATTCGACGAAGCGATCTTCTATCATCGCGGTGAGTTCTTCAGCCGGGACAATATTCATCCCGGAATGATGACCATGCATCCCTCGGGTGTGACGCATGGTCCGCATCCCAAGGCGTTCGCGGCCGGCGCAAAGGCAGTGCGCAGGGAGACCGACGAAGTGGCGGTGATGATCGACTCGCGCGATCCCTTCGAGCTCGGCAAAGCCGCGGAAGCGCATGAAGATCACGCCTATGCCGAGAGCTGGACGGAGCGGCGGGAGCCGGCGCAGGACGTCGCGACATGAAACTCGCTTCTTTGAAACATGGCCGCGACGGCATACTTGTCGTTGTTAGCAACGATCTGGCGTGTTGTGTGGCCGTGCCGCACGTAGCGATGACGCTGCAAGGCGCACTAGACGCCTGGCATGAGACCGCGCCCCGGCTCATGCGCGTTTACGAATTGTTGAACGAAGGCGACGCCGGAGGCGCGAAACCGTTTGTCGCGGCGGACCTGGCGGCGCCGCTTCCGCGCAGCTATCAATGGGCCGACGGGTCGGCCTATGTCACGCATGTGGAGCTGGTGCGCCGCGCGCGCGGCGCGGAAATGCCGCCGTCCTTCTGGACCGATCCGCTGATGTACCAGGGCGGCTCCGATTGTTTCATCGGGCCCCGCGATGACATCGTCGCGGCCGACGAAAGCTGGGGCGTCGATTTCGAAGGAGAGATCGCGGCCATCACCGACGACGTGCCGATGGGCGTGAGCGTGGACGCCGCGGAAGGCCACATCAAATTACTTATGCTCGTCAATGACGTCAGCCTGCGCAACCTCATTCCCGCCGAACTCGCCAAGGGGTTCGGATTTTTCCAGTCGAAGCCCGCGACCGCCTTCTCGCCCGTCGCCGTTACGCCGGACGAGCTTGGCGAAGCCTGGCACGATGCCAAAGTCCATCTGCCTTTGTCGGTTCATCTGAACGGAAATCTGTTCGGTGCGCCCAATGCCGGCGAGGACATGACGTTCAACTTCATGCAGTTGATTGCGCACGCCGCGAAGACGCGTTTTCTCGGCGCGGGTTCGATCATCGGATCGGGTACCGTTGCCAATCGCGATGCCTCGCGCGGCTCGTGCTGCATCGCCGAGCGGCGCACGCGCGAACAACTCGACACGGGCAAGCCGGAGACGCCGTTCCTTGCGTTCGGCGATCGCGTGCGCATCGAGATGCACGATGCCCGTGGCCGTTCGATCTTTGGAGCCATCGATCATGCCGTCGCCCGCTACCAGCCCTGATCTGGTCCTGTACGGTTATTTCCGTTCGTCCGCGGCGTTCCGCGTGCGGATTGCACTCAATCTCAAGGGCCTCGCGGCGGAACAGAAATTTGTCCATCTGCTGCGCGGCGGCGGCGAGCAGCACGGAGCTGATTACAAGGCGGTCAATCCGCAGGAACTGGTTCCTACCCTTCTGCACGACGGCGACGCCATCGGCCAGTCGCTGGCGATCATCGAATATCTGGATGAAATTAGTCCAGATCCGCCGCTTTTGCCGCGCGAACCGCGTGCGCGGGCGCGTGTGCGTCAACTCTCTTATATCATCGCCTGCGACATCCATCCTTTGAACAATCTGCGCATGCTGCTCTATCTGCGCGACCGGTTCAGCATCGGCGAGGAGGCGCGTGGCGAGTGGCAGCGGCACTGGATAAGCCTGGGTTTGTCCACGCTGGAAGCACTGCTTGCGCAATCGCCGCTGACCGGCGCTTTCTGCCATGACGACAGCCCGACGCTCGCCGATATCTGCCTCATTCCGCAGATGGCGAATGCGCGGCGCGTGAACCTCGATCTTTCGCCTTATCCGACATTGGTGCGTATCGAAGCCCATGCGCTCGCCCATCCCGCCTTCGAAGCGGCGCTGCCCAAAAATCAGCCCGATGCCGAATAACGGCCGGCATCTGGATCTCGACAGCTTCCTGCCATACCGGCTGTCAGTTCTCACCAACCGCGTCAGCAATGCGCTTGCACGTCATTACTCCGAACGCTTCGGCCTGAGCGTCGCCGAATGGCGCGTGATCGCGGTGCTCGGCCAATCGCCGGGCCTGTCGGCGCGCGATGTCGCGCTGCGTACCGAGATGGATAAAGTACAGGTGAGCCGCGCGGTGGCAGATTTGGTGCGGCGCCGCCGTGTGCAGAAGACCATGGACGGCGTGGACGGTCGCGTGACGCGGCTCGCGCTAACGGCGCGCGGAGGGCTGATCTACAACGAAATCGTGCCCCAGGCGCTGGAACTGGAGGAAAGATTTCTTTCAGCGCTCGATATGCGGGAACGGGTGGCGTTCGACCGGTTGATAGCCAAGTTGTTCGTGGAGTCGAACAGGCTCGATGCCTTTCCTCCCTTGGTCGCGGGGGAGGTTGGGCCGAAAGCCGGGGAGGGGGGCAGTCGCGCGCGCCTACTTCCCCCCACCGGCCCTTCACTACGCTCGCGCCGCCTCCCCCGCAGGCGGGCGAGGAAAGAGTCAAGCGTGCTGGCCGCCGAGTGACGGCACAATCAGGATTATCAGTTCCTTGGGGCCGTGTGCACCGAGTTCCAGCGTTTGTTCGATGTCGCCGGTGCGCGACGGGCCGGTGACGAGATTGATGGTCGAGGGCAGGGCGCCGCGCCTGGTAATTTGCTCCAATACGTCTTCGAGGCAGGTGTAGATGTTGTCCGCAGCAAGCAGCGCGACCTCCACCCCGGGCCGGAAATGCCACGAAGGCGGCCGGACCGGCGAGGCCGGATAGACGAGTGTTCCGGTTTCGGCGATCGCATAGCACGCAATGGCAACGGCGACATCGTCGCCGCTTGGAATGTTGCGGACGACCGACAATCCCGGCGCGCTGCTCCACGATATTTCCTCAAGCAACGAATCCGGCGGCAGATGTACAATCGCCGGCAGATTACGTGACCTGAGCGCGTCGGCTACGGTGGCCGGGATTTCTTCGGTGCTGCCGAGAACATTGACTTGCGCTGCTGCCGCTTTCGCACGTCGTGTGAAATGAGCGAGATTATCGTCATTCGTCTTGGGGCCGCGGGCGTCCCATCCGTCTTTAGCCGGGAGGCCCGCGGTTCCAGGGCTGGCGCGCCTCGCCCGGATGGCCGACAAGATTTCTTCGCGTGCGTTCATTTCCTTGCACGCCACAGGTCGTGAAATGTTTGTCCTTGCGGAGCCGGCAGATCGCGCACCGCGAACCAGCCATGAAACAGCGGCAGACCGCGAACGCGGCCACTGCCGCCAGCGCGCCACTCGAGCAAACGCGACGCCATGCGCGCCACGATGCGGTACATCCACGGTCGCTTTGCCGCGAACGCCCACAGCGATAATCCGAATACCGACGATTTCGGCGCCACGCCGGTTTCATATTCCCGCGCACGCCAGTAGCGCATGATCTTCGGCAGCGGAATCTTGACCGGGCAGACTTCGGCGCAGCGTCCGCAGAAGGTGCTGGCGTCGGCATGATGATGCGCGATGGCGACGCCCAAGAGCCCGGGATTGAGCGCGGCGCCGATGGGGCCGGGATAGGTCGAGCCATAGGCATGTCCGCCGACTGCGCCATAGATCGGGCAATGATTGAGACAGGCCCCGCAGCGGATGCAGCGCAGCACGTCCTGGGCGCCCGTGCCGAGCAGCCGCGAGCGGCCATTGTCGAGCAGCACCACGTGGAAATTCTCGGGTCCGTCCGTTTCATCCGCCTGGCGCGGACCGCTCATGATGGTGACGTAGCTCGAAATATCCTGGCCCGTGGCGGAACGCGTTAGCAGGCGCAACAGCACGGCGGCATCGCCAAGATCGGCGACAATCTTTTCGATTCCGGTGAGTACGATATGTGTGCGCGGCAACAGGCGGCTCATGTCGCCATTGCCTTCATTGGTAACAAGGACCGCCGCGCCCTCCGCGGCGGAAAGAAAATTTGCACCTGTTATACCCGCGTCGGCCGCTTCGAACTGCGCGCGCAGCACATGGCGCGCCTCCGCCACGAGGGCCGCGCGCTCTACGAGAGTACGTCCCGCATCCAGCCCCGCGTGGGATGCGCGAAACGTGTCGGCGACCTGTTCCTTGCTGAGATGAAAGGCGGGCGCGATGATGTGGCTTGGCGGCTCCTGACGCAGCTGTACGATGTATTCGCCGAGGTCTGTTTCAATTGGTCTTATACCGTTCGCTTCGAGGTGAGGGTTGAGCGCAATTTCCTCGCTCACCATCGACTTGCCTTTGAGCACCGAACGGGCGCCATGTTCGCGCAGGATGTCGAGGACGATAGTTCTGGCTTCCGCCCCGTCGCGCGCCCAATGCACATGGCCGCCGCGCGCCGCAACGTTGCGTTCAAATTGTTCAAGCAGCGTATCGAGATTGGCGAGCGCGTAATCGCGGGTGGCGCGGCCCCGTTCGCGCAATGCCTCGAAGTCGCCGAAGCGGGCCGCGGCAAGCTCGCGTCCGCGCCCGAAATGCGTCTTGAGCCGCGCAAGCGCCGGCCGCAGCTGCGGATCGTGCAAGGCCTGATGAGCGGCCGCGGGAAAACGGCGCGGATCGTAGTTCACTTTCCGCCCATTGCCGGCGCATCCGTCTCGCCGGCCAGGATCTCCGCCACATGGCGGACGCGGAACGGAAGGCCGCGGCGGGCGCTGCGGCCCGCAAGATGCAACAAACAGCCGAGATCGGCGCTGATAATCAGCTCCGCACCGGTCGATTGCGCATCCGCCAGCTTGTCGTCGGCCATGCGCTCGGAAATCTCGGGATATTTCACCGAGAACAATCCGCCGAAACCACAGCAGACTTCCGGTTCCTTAAGTTCGCGGAGTTCGAGGCCTTCGACATTCGCCAGCATTCGTCGCGGTTCCCGCCTGATCCGAAGCTGGCGCAGAGCGGAACAGGAATCGTGATAACAGACGCGTTCGAATGAGCCGCCATTCACGGATGTCACGCCGCGCACATTGACCAGAAACTGCACGAGCTCATAGGTCTTCGCGGCCAGTGCGCGCGCGCGCGGCTCATAGACCGGGTCGGCTGCCAGTGCTTCGGGGTAGTGCACGCGGATCATTCCGGCGCAGGAGCCGGACGGCGCGACTACGTAGTCGAATTCCTCGAATGATTCGATCACCTGCCGGGCAATCGCGGCAGCATCGCGATCGGCCCCGGAATTCCAGGCCGGTTGTCCACAACAGGTCTGTGTGGCGGGTACGTGGACGTCGCAGCCCGCCCTCTCGAGCAGCCGCACCGCCGCAAACCCCACGCTCGGCCGCATGAGGTCGACGAGGCAGGTCACAAACAGGCCGATGCGGGGGCGCGCGGTCATTTTTCGTAGGCGCCGTGGGAGGTTTTGTGCGACTGTTTCGGTGCCCGCTTCGGGCGTTTCACGCCCGACCTCGACGGTGGCGGCACGCCCTCGCCGAGCCGGTAGGTCATCTCGCGCAGGTGGCGCATGAACGCCTGGCGGTCGCCGGTCGCCGGCAATTTCTCGAACGGCACGGCCTCGCCGACGCGCACATGCATCTCGCTGCCGATCCGGTCATGCACTTCCTTGAACAGCAGCGAGAGACGGAGCGTGAGGCTGATATGACTTGCGAGCTGGAACATGCGGCTGTTCTGCCCGGCAAAGAACACGGGTGCAACCGGCGCTTTCGCCTGTGAAATCAGCCGGCCGGTATAAGTCTTCCATTCCGCATCCACGGCGCGCTTGTTCCAGGGCCTGGGCGTGGTCGAGACGCCGCCCGCCGGAAAGATGATCAGACATCCCCCGCCCAGGAGGTGGGCCTTGGCGGCGGCGCGCGATTGCAGGTTGGTTTTGACCGCCTCTTCGGATTCGGTGAAATCGATCGGCAGCAGGAATTCGCGCACGGCTTCCGCCCGCATGAGCACGGCATTTGTCAGCACGCGAAAATCCTCGCGCACCCGCGAGACGAGGTGAGAGATCACGACCCCGTCGAGGACGCCGAACGGGTGGTTGGAGACGACGATCAGCGAGCCTACCCGTGGCCAGCGCGCGAGGTCATCCTCGTTACAGACAATCTTGAGCTCGAGCCGGCGCACGGCGGCGTCCCAGAAGTTTTCGCCCGGTCGCGGATTGGCGAGATGATCGTCATAGAGCCATTTGAGATAGGGCTGGCCCGACATACGCTCGATGAGCCGGATGAAGAAGCGCTTGAGGCGCGGATCGTCCGGCTCGGCATAGGAGAAATCATCGGCGGCCGCATCCTGCGTCATGGCCGCAGCATGGCAAAAACGCGGGCCGCCGTCATGCCCGGTTCATTGCTCTCCTGCGCTCTGGCCGGCTTTCGCCTGCTGCGACTCCGGGTTCGCCTCCGGCAGGGCGACGCCGACATCGGCCGTGAACAGCCCTTCGATCACGAAGCTGTCCGGCAGATTGGCGGTGCGACCGAGTTTGAGATCGTCGTTGGCGACGCCGACTTTCAGCCCCGCCGTGTTCTTCGGGTCGGCAAGCGCCTTGTTCATCGCGGTTCGCCCCTGTTGCAGGAGTCCGGAGAAGTCGTAGGAATAACCACGGCCGAGCGTATCACCGAGCTGCTGTACGACAGGCTCCGGAATGTCATGCCAGAGCGGTCCGTCGATCTTCTTTGTCATGACCACCTTGTCCAGCCGGATTGCGTGGCCGTCGTGATCGATCACCGGCGTTGCCGTGTACCAGATTTCACCCGAGGCGCCGCGATGCGGACCGGCCGTGTCGTCGCGCAGCGTAATCCCGAGCGCGAGCTGATCATGCGAGGGAATGATTTCGATCTGGAGCGGAGTAATGCCGTCCTTGCCGGATTTGATCGGCTTGCCGGTGATGCCGCCGGATCCCGCAGCGGCAAGCAGGGGGTAAGGAACAGGCAACGGCAGCGCCAGCGAAAAGCGGCTTTCCTGTCCGGTAACGGGCACATTCTGCGGCAGGGGCAGCGACTGTGTTTGTTGCGCCGTGGATGAAACGCCGGTCACGGCATCGAGCCGCGCCGACATCTTTATTCCATGATCCGTCGGCGCGATGCCCGACACCGACAGACTCTTCGGCTGGATCGTGACATAGACGGGCGGGTTCAACATCGGCACGGGTACCGACCAGTTCTTCCACACCTGCTGCAGCGGGCCGCGAACGGCATTGCAGGGGATCTTGTCATTGATCGCGCCGACCTGATTTGCGAGCGAGCGGTTTATCTGGTCGGCCATGGCGTTGCCGGCGGGAAATTTCCATGGGCCGACACAGGCGCTGAGGCCGTGGCCAACCTCCACACAGGACTTGCCGATAATGTCGATGTCGGGTGCGGTGCCCCACGCGAAATGCGCCGTCGGGTTCTGGACCTTCGGGCAGAAGGACTTGTCGAGCGCAACCTGTCCGGAGACCGAAACCACAAACGTGCCGGTGAAATTCTGGCTGGGCGTCTTGATGGCTTTGGCAAGTTCGCCAGTGAAACTGCCGGTGCCGGTGAATTTAACCGGGACATCAAGGGTAATTCCGTCGCCCGCACGCTTCACCGCGATGTTGCCATTGCGGGCGGCATCCACGTTCCAGTCGAAATCGGCGCAGCCCTTGAACAGGGTCACCCTGACCGGCAGCGAGCCGCCGAAACCGACATTCTGGCAACCTATGCGCGTATGGCCGGAACGTGGGCCTGCGAAACTGTCAGCTGCCGCGTTCGCCGCTGCTTCCACGACGCTGTAGGGCACCTCGACCGTGGGCGCGATGGTACTTGTCTGCGCCTGGAACTGGATCGCGTTCGCCGCTTGCGTTGGCTTCTCGGACAACATCGCCGTGGTTTCCGCGCCCAATGCCTGCATGGACGCAGAGATCAGCCCGAACCCGGCTAATGCCGAGAGGCGCAATATATTTCCTGTGCCGACTGTAACCGTCGCCATCGTTTTCCCTACCGGAGGTCTCCCCCGATAACGCATGGGGAAGCGATTGCGGGTCAACAAAAGAGAGAATCTTGTGCCGACGCGCGATTTTTTCGATCGCATGCGGAACTGGGGATTCAACCGATGAGGGGAATACCCCCGCCTCGTCATGGCCGGGCCACCCCGGTCCGCGCGGAGCGCGGCCGGAGTGCAGGCTTAGTCCCGGCCATCCAAAGAACGCCGCACCGGAAGACAAGAGGCAGTCCGGCGCGGGCCAATGTGGTGCCTCCTGTTGTTCCTCACGTAATCGATGGCGCAGGGGTTACGCGAATTCACGACTCTTTCCGTGTTCATGATGGCCGGGACAAGCCCGGCCATGACGTACTAATTACTACTACTACTACTACTACTACTACTACAAACTCGGCCCCGGCACCTGGCCCTGGGGCGGGTAGGCAGGCAGCGGCGCGGGCGGCTTGGGCAGTCCCACCGGATGATTCTTGAGTTTCGCCATCAGGTAGTTCACCGCGGCCTCGAGCTGCGCGTCGTGGTCGGCCAGCAGCTGCCCCGGATCGGTGTCGATATTCATGTCAGGATCGACGCCGTGATTCTCGATCACCCATTCTGAATGGAGCCCGTAGAGCGAGTCCTCCGGCACGGTGATGTACCCGCCGTCGAGCAGCGACCAGTCGCCGCGAATGCCGCGCACGCCGCCCCAGGTCCGCGTGCCGATCAGCGGCCCCAAGCCGTATTTCTTGAAGTAATACGGGAAGATGTCGCCATCCGAAGCTGAGTAATTATTTATCAGACACACTTTGGGCCCGAGGATCAGCTGCTGCGGTATGGGTTGGGCGGCGATCTCGCGGTTGGTGGAAAGGCCGACAAGAATGCGCCGCAGCCGCTCGAGCACGATCTGGTCGATATTGCCGCCGCCGTTCCAGCGGTCGTCCATGATCAGCGCCTGTTTGTCCATCTGCGGATAGAAGTCGCGGACGAACTGCTCCATGCCGAGTGTTTCCATGTCGGACATGTAGATATACGCGATCCTGCCGCCCGACAGCCGGTCGACGATGGCGCGATTGTGATCGATCCAGTCCTTCTCGCGCACGGACACTTCGTTCTTGATCGGTTTGACTGTTACATTGTGCTGATTGCCGCCGCCGCTGCCGGCCACGGTCAGCGTCACCGGCTGATCGTCGATGCCGACGAATGCGCTGTAAGGATCGGCGGGCGCTTTCACCTCATGCCCGTTCACCGCGAGCAGCATATCGCCCTGATGCAAGTCCACGCCGGGTTCGGTGAGCGGGCTGCGATAGGCAGCGCGCGTATTGTCGCCCGGATAGATCTTTGCAAAGGCATAGTGCCCGGACGATGTCGGCGCAAAATCGACACCCAGCAGAGCGGTCGAAACCGTCTCGGCCTTGTTGTCCTCGTCGCCGCCGCCGACATAGGTGTGCGAGTTGCCGAGTTCGCCCTGCATTTCTCCGATGAGATATACGAGGTCCTGCCGCGAACCCACCAGCGGCAGGAGCTTCGCGTAGGAATCGTGCACCCCCTGCCAGTTGACGCCGTTCATCTTCGGATTGACGAACAGGTCGCGCTCGAGCCGCCACGCATTGTTGAACATCTCGGCCCATTCCTGCGTCGGTTCGATGCGCGTGCGCATGTGCGAGACTTCAAGCGATTTCGGATCCGGCTTCTTGTCGTCCTCCGGCATTTTCGCGTCGATGATGTTGTAATCACCACCGCTGTCGTCGCTGTCCGCGTCCCCGCCGGTGCTCTTCCGGTAGAGGATCTTCGTGCCGTCATAGGACAGGCTGTAGCTGTCGAGATTCTCCGCCAGCGTCGCGTCCTTGCGCTTGCCGAAATTGTAGATGTGCAGCGCGGATTTCATATGCGGCAGCGGCCCTTCGAGCATCTGGGGCGGCTGGATGCGGTAATAGACATTGTCGTCATGGGCATCGAGCTGCGTGATGTCGGAGGCCGGAACGGGCACGGCGACCGCGCGGTTCATCAGCCCGTCGAAATCGATATTGACCGCGGCCGAGGCGCCGGGCTTCCAGGGTTTCGGTTTGTCGTCGTCGGACGGCGAGTCTTTCGAACCCACCGCGCCTTCGTCGGAGCGCGGCGCGAAAGGCGAGGGCACGTTCTTCCGCAATGTTGCAACATAGATGCCGTTCATCTCAAGCGTCGCGGTGTTGAACTCGGTCTCGCTCAATGTCGGATTTTCGTGGCGGGTCGAGATGAAATACAGATATTTGCCGTCGGGCGAGAATACCGGGCCGAAATCATTGCCGAGGGGCTGTGAAACGCGCACCGATTTGTTGGCGCCGATATTGTCGATCCAGATGCCGCGCTGCTGATTGGCGGCGGTGACGCTGTAGGCCAGCCAGCGTCCGTCGGGCGAAAAGCTCTGGTCGTGAATTTCGTTGAACTGATCCTGGGCGACCTGGGTGACCGCGCCGCTTCCGGCATCGACCAGCCACAGGCGGTGATTGCCGTCGGAGACGGCAAGGTGTCTGCTGTCCGGCGACCAGATCGGCTGGTAGTAGAACCCGGTCTGGAAATGGGTGAGGATCTTTTCCGCGCCGCCCTCGGCCGGCCGGATGGCGACCTGCTGCTCGCCATTTATGTCGGTCGTATAGGCGACGGTCTTGCCGTCGGGCGACCAGGTCGGATGATCTTCGTCCGCATTGCTGGTGCTGGTGATGTCGCGCGTCGCGCCATGCTCGGCCGGCACCGTGAACAGATCGCCGCGCGCGGAGAACAGCGCCCGCTTGCCGTTGGGCGACAGCGCGTAGTCATTATCATTCGCCGTGTCGACATCCCGGATGTCTTTGCTCGCATCGGCGAAGCGCGGACCCGTGCGCGTTCCGTCGTCGGGCACGCTCACATTCAGCCGGCGGAGTTTCTCCGAGGGGAGGTCGATGACCCACAGCGCGCCGGCCTGCGCGAACACGATACCGTCGCCGCCGCGACCGCCGACGCCGAGACTCGGAAAGTCGATATCGTAGTTGGTGAAATGCGTGATCTCGCGGAATTGTTTGGTAGCTATGTCATAGACCCAGATGTTTTCGCGGCGTTTGCTGTCGCGGTCGGACAGGAAATAGATATGCTGTCCGTACCACATGGGCGCCGTATTGGTGCCGGGCCCGTTGGTGATCTTCGTAAGTTTCTTCGCCTGGAAGTCATAAGTATAGACCTGCTGGGCGAGGCCGCCCTGATAGCGCTTCCAGGTGCGGAAATTCCGGAAGATGCGGTTATAGGCGATGGTGTGGCCGTCGGGCGCATAAGTCATCAGTCCGCCGCGGTCGAGCGGCAGGGGCTGCGCCAGGCCGCCCTGGGCCGGCACAGCGAACACCCGACTGTACCAGGTGTTCCAGGCCATCCGGCGGGAAAGAAACACGATGTTCTTCGAATCCGGCGTCCAGGTCACCACCATGTTGTCGGGCCCCCAGCGGGTCGGCGCGCTTTCGACCGCGTCGGAATGGAAGGTGAGCCGCCGTGCCGCGCCGCCGCCGGCGGGGATGACATAGACGTCCTGGTTGCCCTGATAGAATCCGGTGAAGGCGATCTGGCTGCCGTCGGGCGAGAAACGCGGCATCAGATCGTAGCCCGGGTCGGCCGTCAGCCGGTTCGCATTGCCGCCCCAGCGGCTGACCTGCCACAAATTTCCGTGAGCTTCGAACACGACCGTGCTGCCATGCAGCGCCGGAAACCGCATGAACGTCCAGTCATGGGCGATTGCGGAAGAGGCCTGCGACAGTCCAAGCGCCGCAGCCACAAGCGCCGCCCGGCGCCAGACCTGAATATTCATCGGGGTTCCTTAAATCGATCGGCCATCGCGAATCGCCAGCCAAGGGTGGAAAATCGAGCAAATCCTGTCCCGGGCACCTTCGCAAGTAGCTTTGGCCCCGCAAGCCCCGCACGTCTCCCCCGTCCGCAGCGCATGGGCGCGAACCATTCCACCTTCCGGCGGGCAGGGCGGCAGAATCGCGCCAAAATTCCCTGAGAACGTGCAAGCTGGCCGACCACTGCTTCGCAGACGGTAAAAAATTCCCTGAGAATGCGCGTGGAGGGTTTCACCCAACTCCTCCCCCTCACCAGGGCCGGGCGCGACCCGGCCACCCAGCCTGCCTTGGCCGAACCGAAGCTTCTGCTTCGCGCAGGTGGGCCGGCGAGCGTCCGCGAGCCGAAGTGACTCGATCCGCTGGCGTGCGCGGCGCAAGTCGTTGGCCGCGCCGACGCGCGGCCTCTGGGTGGCCGGGTCACGCCCGGCCATGGTGAAAGTTGGGCTGAGCTCATAAGCAGTTGTCAGCAAAACAGCCCTGAAATGCGTGAATCTCGTAGCCCTCAATGGGTGGTTGGCGGTGCGAACCGAGTGCGCCAGCAAATCCTCCGGAATTTCCCTGAGAATGTGCACATCGCCGGACCGCTGCTTCGCAGACGGCGAAAAATTCCCTGAGAATGTGCATCGCCTTCCCTCCCCTTGAGGTAGGCCGAAAAATGCGAAGCATTTTTCGGGGCGGGGCGATCTCTCCACCGCACCGCCCCGAATTGAGTTTGCCTCCACCATCAACCCTCCCCGAAATTTGCTTCGCTGCGCTCGCAAATTTCGACCCCCGCCTTCGCGAGGGCAGGCTCCTCCCTCAAAGGGAGGGTGGATTCACCGCGTTTTCCGATCCACCCAAATTGCCTGAGAATGTGCGCGCCTGCGCCGCCGCCCCGCATATCGGCCAAACATTCCCTGAGAATGGGCCCGCGACCCCTGACGTGTCCGCACGAATCGAAAGCGCCCGAATCTCCCAATCCCATCGCCCGGCCCGACGGAAATATGCCGCTGCCCTACTGTAACCGATATCCGTCTTCTTGTCAACCGAACCGGTTATGAATACTACCGACACTAGATTCGGAAGGACTCCGGCAGCGCAGGATTGGCGAACGAAGACCGCATGGCTCAGGCGGCGGAATCGCCGACCGGTGCCAAACCCTGCGGGAACGGCGAAGTCTGTTATTGCGAGCGGTGCAGCACCCAGCCGTCGGTCATGCATTCGAGTGTCGTACCGCCCGCGTTCGCGCGGGCGTGAACACGTTGGCTGAAGTCCGTCCAGACGCGATATTTCTCTGCGGTCTGAACCAGGCTCGTCACGTCGTAGCCCGGAACCGTGGGGTAGGCGACGGGTTGGCCGGGCCCCTGCAATGGGCTGTAGACGATGACTTTGCCGCTGCTCACGCAACGGCCAAGCCACTCGACCGGAAGTCCGTTCGGCACCCCCGCCAGGGCGAACGCTGTGTCGCTGTTGCCGAGCGCCGAATTAATATCAGCATCCGGAACCGTGAGGTAAAACGTATCGCCGTCCTGGGAGAAGGGAACCACGGCCGTCGCGCTCAGGCTATTGGTATAGGTGTTGAGAGCGCCGACCATGCGGTAAGTGCCGGTGTAAACGCGCTGGCTAATATTTGTGGCCGTGCCGCCCACCGGCTGATCGAGGTAAAGAACATTTCCTCCGGAAACGGTGAAGCAATCGTTCGGAACAGAATTCATTGGATCGGGCGTCAATTGTATGATCAACGGGCCAATCATTGGAACCTTTTTGATCGTCGTAGTCTGTTTAATAATTCCCTGCGAGGCGACCGTGCAGTTCGGGGCGTAGTTGACAGGCCCATCGGAGATGGACATTCCGTCTCGCATGTTGTTGTAGTCCGTTGAATTTGCAATCTCGATATATGCCGTTCCACTCCCGGGGGTGCCCATGGTGTTGACCGTAATCGTGCCGATGGAGGTGACATGCGTGCCGACGGCAATGTAAGGCAAGTTCTGCTTCACCAGGTCGCCGGGGCGAATTCCGGCGACCGGGCTGACATCATAAATGAAACCATCTCCGGAGGACGCGCTCATGGAGGTGACGAGATCATAGAGCCCGCTGGTCGTATTGCTGAAGGTGGGGGCCGTGGATAACGAGGCGATGCAGCTCTGATTAAGAAGGCCCGTCTGGACGGCGCCGAACGCCTGCGCGATCGCAAAATAGAAATAGGTCGTGTTCGTTGCGACGCTGCCCTTGTCGAGGTGGCCCTCGCCATTGCCCGATCCGATATCGACCGTGCATGGTGCAGTATTCTGGATCAGGACGGCATTGGCGCTATCCGCCGCTGTGCCCGGTAACATCTGCACCGCAGTAGGCGAAGTCGCATTGGCGAGCGTGAAGCCGGTAATCTGCTGGGGCACGATTTGCGGCACCTGCAGCGGCGCAAGGATCGGCACCGCGTTCGGCGAATCGATCGCA
>DATAYG010000212.1:0-2367 GCA_036272695.1 Rhizomicrobium sp.
TAACGGCAGGGCTCCCTGGGCAGAGGGAGAAACAGGAGAAGCGCAATGGACACCGGACTTGGCGGGGCCGGCGCATGATGGATGCTGTCATGCCCCCACAATCGACTTACGACACCGATTTTTACTGCTGGACGCAGGAAATGGCGCGGCGGCTGAGGGAACGCGATTCCTCATCTCTCGACTGGGAAAACATCGCGGAGGAAATCGAGAGCATGGGCAAACGGGACTATCGCGCGTTGCGCAGCCGGATGGAAGTTCTTCTGGCCCACCTGCTCAAATGGCGCTATCAGCCCGAAAGGCGATCCCGCGGCTGGGCGGGCACGATTGAAACGCAGCGCCGCCGCATCGCGCTGATCGTCGCCGACAGCCCGAGCTTTCGCGGCAGAATCGCGAAGGAGATGCGGGAAGCGTATGCGCACGCGGCGCGCAGGGCTTCGATTGAGACCGCCATTCCCGAGAAGAGTTTTCCCGATGAATGCCCCTGGACTTTCGAGACCGCGACCGGGCAGCCAATGGAGCTGTGATTCAGAGTCGCGGTGCTCGAGGACCGGGCTAAGTGAGCGCGCGCTCGACGGCTCTCTAAGCTGGAGGGATGTGCTTCGTGCACAAGGAAATCGTTATTTCGATCCCGGACATTCGCTACGTCGCGATCGAGTGCCCGCATTGCCGGACGAAGGTGATTCTCGACATGCAGGAGCAGGTTGGTCTGGCTCAGCAGTATGAATCGTTCGCGCCGCGGAAGTGTCCTGGCTGCGAGGCGATCTACGACAGCGCAATCCAGCCGAGCCTGCAGAAACTCCGCGACGCCTGGCGACTGCTCATGAAGATCTCCGACAGCGTCACATTCCGCAGCGACACGACCGATTAGCACACGAACAGGCCGCGACCTCATTCGCGCCCTGTTCGCAAGCTACGCATCTATGCAAGCCACCAATGCAGCGGGCGGATCGGAAAGAGGAACCGCGCGGCCATGTGCAGCCAGTTCTGCGAGATCAGGAGCGCGGACGGAGGCGGGGTCAAAAAATTGGCCATGTACTGCCACCAGATCGAGGTCACGCCGTTCGCGAGATCCCCCTGGTGGCCGAGCGTCGGGCTGATGACGACGGGCCAGTGAATCGGCGGCGAGAGCGCGGCGTAATCCGCAACGAACTGCGTTACATGGCCGCCGCCGCCGGTCCCCCACGTCGCGACGCAGGCGGTTGAAGGACATCCGGTATTGCCGGCGACGATCAGGTTGTCGATCCCGCCGGCCAACATCAAAAACGGTTGCCGCAACAGGGCGTAGTTCGATTGCACCGTGAAATCGTGCGGGTCGCTGCCCGCGCCGTTCGCGCGGCAAGTCGCGAGGTTGTACTGGTTCGTCGTGCCGCAGTTGTAGAGCCCGTTCACGGCATTGATAAGAGCGCTGATCCCGTTGCACTGCCCATCGGACTGGCCCTGGCAGGTTGACACCGTAATCCCGGTTCCCTGTTCGGTCGGCGTCGCGGCGAAGGTGCAGTGATGGTTATCCGCGCACGCCCCGAGCAGCGGATAGGCGTCGGTACCGGCCCCGAGTCCCACGCTTTGGCCGGCGATCAAATTGGTGAAGTCCTGACTCCCCGAGGTCCATGTCATCGACGTTCCGGAGATCGTCGCCTTTACGCTGGACGCGTTCACAATCGCGTTGGCGTAGCCGTCATAGCCCGAGTTCCCCACCGGGTCGATATTCGACCACGGCACGGAGCCGATCGCGCCGCGATAGAGCGGTTCGACCGTTGGCGCGGACACGGGGCAGGAAGGCGTAAAAGCGGTATCGGGAGTGTTCGCCAGCATCCAGGCAAGGTGGCCGCCGGCGGACGAACCGGTTACAAGCGGGTTCGCGGGATTGACCAGCCCGGCCGGAAAGATCGACGCATAATTCTGCAGGATGGTCCAGGCGGCGCACTTCACTCCCTGCAATTGCGCGGGAGACGGAGCGCAGTTTGACGCCCCGAAGATGCACGTGACCTGGTAGGCAATATCGATGAATATGTAGCCCTTGCCGCCATTCCAGTTTGGCGTGGCCGCGAGTTGCTGGGTCTTCGAGACCACATCGCCGATGCTCGACACGTTCGCGCCGCATCCTCCGCTGTTCGTCGGATCCGGGGTATACCAGCCCCCGGCCGGAATGCAAAAGATGATTTCCTGATTCTGCGCGCCGGTGTTCCAGCTCGCCGAAAAGTTGCAGAGCGTGCAGATGTTGTACTGGTACCGGTTGATCGATGAGATGCTGGTCACCCCGGTTGGCGCCCACGCCGAGGACGCGACCGTCGTCGGCGTCGTGCTTCCTACGGTTCCCGGCCATGCTGCGGGACAAGTTCCGTTATCCAGCCCGCACGCAAAGATCGG
>DATAYG010000213.1:0-46426 GCA_036272695.1 Rhizomicrobium sp.
CGGGCCTGCCGGTTTTCAAGACCGGTGCCTTCAACCGCTCGACCACCCATCCGGCCGCAAAGCAGGTACGTGACCGTGACCGTTCGTTCAAGAGAACGGCGAACTGATGGAACCCATTTCGATGGCAGTCAGGAAGCGATCAGGAATCCGCCGCTTCCCGCACCCCGGGAAGTTCGTCCTCGCCATAACGCCGCTTATAGTCGTCCGAGCGCGTCAGCCGCTCGGCATAAGGCACCAGATCCAGGATAGTGAAATCGGCAGCCTGGCGCGCCAACCGGTAAGGATCGGTGACCCTCTTCCCGAGCAGAACCATGTGCAGATGCTGCACGACATTTTCCCGAGATCTGTTTCGCACGAATTTTTTCCGGAACTCCTCGGATCCGACGATCTCGAGGACATGCTGCCGCACCGATTTCCTGCCTTCCCGCAGGCTCTCCGCGACGTATTTGTGCCCGTCCGCATCGGGATTCCGGTTGAGGAATCGGCTATACAAGTCGTGCGCGAGACTTTCGGCCCGATCGTCCGTGTGTTGTGTTGCCATTTTTCGTCGCCCCGAGAATGGACCCGCTTCCATGGGGTAGGACAAGACCTTAGGGGGCCTTTGTGTCAGACGTTTGTCAAAAACCTAACATTAACCAATCCTTAGCAAATTCGAGGCTCACTCTGAAGTATGCGGGGTGCGGCTCACAAGCTCGTGATCATGTGTGCCAGTGCGGGCCTGGTGGCGGCCTGTTCGACGTCACCCGAGACCTCGTCCGTGGGGACTTACAAGGTCGGGCAGCCTTACCAAGAGGCCGGCGTCTGGTACTACCCGCAAGAGCAGCCGGACTATGACGCAACCGGCGTCGCATCTTGGTACGGATCGGACTTCCACGGCAAGCTGACGGCAAATGGCGAGGTGTTCGACGCCCGCGGGCTGACAGCCGCCCATCCGACGCTGCCCATGCCGGTCAATGTGCGGGTTACCAATCTTGAGAACGGCCGCTCCCTCATTCTGCGCGTGAACGACCGCGGGCCATTTGCGCGAGGACGGATCATCGATGTTTCGGCGCGAGCGGCCCAGCTCCTCGGCTTCTACGAGAAGGGCACCGCCAGGGTGCGCGTGACCTATCTCGCGCGTGCCGACTTGCCCGCAGGCCGCGCCGAGAGCACCACTGCGATTGCGGCCATTACAGTGCCGACCAAAGCGGTACAGGTGGCCTCGCTCGATCCGGTCTCGGTTGCGCCGCAGGGAGCTGCGCCACGAGCCTCCGGAGCCGATGTTACGTCCGCTGCAACGACCACAGCGGACCTGGCGCCGGTCATGCGGCCATCCGAAGCGCCCGACTCCTCTGTTGGACATGATCGGGATGCCACGCATTACTACGTGCAGGCCGGCGCCTTCTCCCAACGGGAAAATGCCGAACGTCTGAAAGACCGTCTTTCTGACGCAGGTGATCTGACCATTTCTTCAATCGACAGGAATGGTGCGCTTCTCTATAGGGTTCGTATCGGCCCGTTCGATTCTGTCGACGCCGCCGATGCGGCGCTCGCCCGCCTTTCCGGGGTGGGCGGCCGCGACGCGAAGATCGTCGTCGATCAATAGTTCGCTAGCCACGGATGGAGGTCTCGCGGATGCGCCCATTGCGCTATCTTTTTCTTTTGCTTGTCGCGATCGGAGCGGCGGTATTCGGCGTGCAAAGCGCCTCCGCCGCCATGGAAACCGCGGCCGAACATGCCGTGCTGATGGACGGCGAAACCGGGCAGGTGCTGTGGGCGAAAGATGCCACGACGCCGTCGCCGCCCGCCTCGATGAGCAAGCTGATGACGCTCGAGCTGCTGTTCCAGCGGCTGAAGGATGGGCGCGTCAAGCTGACCGATACGTTCCCGGTCTCGCAGCGCGCCTGGTCCACGCAGGGCTCGAAGGGCTTCGCGGCGCTCAATGCGCGCATTCCCGTCGAGACTCTCATCCGCGGCATCATCATCGCGTCAGCCAATGACATGTGTGTGGTTGTCGCCGAGTCGCTCGGCGGCTCCGTCGAGGCGTTCGCCGACATGATGAATGCGCGGGCAAAACAGCTCGGCCTCATGCAGTCGCATTTCGTCAACCCCGACGGCTTGCCCGATCCGCCGGGGCAGATGATGTCGGTGATGGATCTCGCCAAGCTCGCGCGCCATCTTATCTACGACTATCCGCAATATTATCATTACTTCGCGGAGCGGAGCTTCGCGATGGACGTCGGCAACGGACATTCCATCACGCAGCAGAACCGCGATTCCGTTCTCGACAAATTTCCGGGCACCGACGGGCTGAAGACCGGTCACACCGATGCCGCGGGCTACGGCATCACCGTCTCGGCCGTCCAGAACGGCCATCGCCTCATCCTGGTGCTGAACGGCTTGCGCTATCCGCAACTCGACAAGATGACGCCCGCCGCACAGGACTGGCATGGCGTGCAGCTTCGGGGCGACGAGGCCGCGCGTTTGTTGGGCATCGCCTTCCGCGAGTTCCGGCAATACGCGCTTTTCAGGCCGGGCGATACGATCGGGCAGGCGCCGGTATGGCAGGGCGAGAGCAACAGCGTGCCGCTCACGGTGAACAAGCCAGCCAACGTGACGATGCAGGTCGATTCGCGCGCCGGTATGAAAGTTTCGCTTGTCTATGACGGGCCGGTGCAAGCGCCGGTGGCCAAAGGCCAGCAGATCGGCATGCTGAAAATCACCGCGCCCGATTATCCCGGCGCGCAAGTGCCCGTCTATGCGGCCACCGATGTGTCGCGCACGGGGATATTCGGGCGTATGTTTCTTGGCCTGCGCACGCTGCTTCTCGGGCCGCCGGCGTGACAAAGCCGCCTCCGCGCTTCATCACGTTCGAAGGCGGGGAGGGCGCCGGCAAATCCACGCAGGCCAAGCGGCTCGCTGCGGCGCTCGAGTCGTGTGGAATTCCGGTCTGCGCAACGCGCGAACCGGGCGGTTCGCCCGGAGCGGAACAGATTCGCGCGCTGCTGGTGGAGGGCGAGCCCGGCCGCTGGGACGCGCTCGCCGAGACATTATTGATGTTCGCCGCGCGGGTGGATCATCTCGTCGAAACGATTCACCCGGCGCTCGCCAACGGAGCCTGGGTGATCTGCGACCGCTTCACGGACTCGACCTATGCCTATCAGGGCGCGGGCCGCGGTCTGGATACGCAAACGATTGCCGCCTTGGAAACCGCTGCCGTCCAATCCTTCAAGCCCGACCTTACTTTCATTTTGGATGTGCCTGTGGAGACGGGACTTTCGCGCGCCGGTGCGCGCGGCGTCCACGAGACCCGTTTTGAACATTTCGATGTGGATTTCCATGGACGCCTGCGCACGTTCTTTCATGCGCTGGCCGAACGCGAACCGGCACGCTGCGTACTGATAGATTCCACGGTGACGCCCGACGACGTCGCCGCGCAAATCTGGCAATGCGTCTCGACCCGCTACGGGACTTGAATTTCCTCCCTCTTGCGAGCGGAGGAAAGTGACAATCGGATGAAGTCATGCCCAGGCGTGCACGCGAAGAAGAAACATTCGAAAGCGACCGCAGCGCGGGGCAGCCTCACCCGCGCGAAACGCTCTCGCTGATCGGGCAGGACGAGGCACTAGCCCGCGCAGCGCGCGCCATTCGCGGCGGCCGTCCCCCGCAAGCCTGGCTGCTCGCCGGACCGCCGGGCACCGGCAAGGCGACGCTCGCCTACCGGATCGCGCGCTACCTCCAGAGTTATGGCGCCAGCGATCGCGGTGCGGCAGATCTGGCTGTTGCGGCGAACGATCCGGTCATGGCGCTGACCAGAGCCGGCGCACATCCGGGATTGCTTGTGCTGAAGCGAGGACTCAATCCCGAAACCGGAAAGCCGATGTCCGTGCTGGGCGTTGATGAGGTCCGCAGGCTTGCCGGTTTCTTCGGCCTGACGTCTGAGGCAGGCGGCTGGCGCGTCGCGATCATCGACACGGCCGACGACATGAACGACGCCGCGGCCAACGCGCTGTTGAAAATTCTCGAAGAACCGCCTTCGCGTTCCTTGCTGATCCTGCTTGCCCACGCGCCGGCGAAGCTCGTCCCGACCATCCGCTCGCGCTGCCAGCTCCTCAGGCTTCGCGCGCTGGACAATGCGACGCTGGCTGTGGAACTTGAACGACGCGTGCCGGATGTTTCCGGCGACGATCGCGCGCGGCTTGTTGCCCTGTCCGGCGGTTCGCTTGGCGCTGCACTCAGGCTTGCAGGCGAGGACGGGCTCAAACTCGCAACGGACGCGGAGCGGCTCATCGACAGGGCGGCAGTACCGGACTTTCCGGCGACGCTGGCCCTTGCCGAGCGCATCGCCAGGCTCGATCGCGGCCCGGAATCCTTCGGCCTTTATCTCACCCAGATTCTCGCTGCGCGCATCGTGCAGCGCGCGCGCAGCGACGCGCCCGATCTCGAGCGCTGGGTCGAATTGCGCAATCGCATTCATGCAAGCTTCACCCGTTCCGCCGCATTGCATCTTGAGCCGCGGCAGACGATCCTGTCTTCCGCCCGCGCATTGGAACTCGCCACGCGCCGCGGCGCTTTGTAATCGCCACCCACGTTCTCTCCCGATGCTCGTCGACAGCCATTGCCATCTCGACTTCCCCGATTTCGCGGCCGAGTTGCCGGAAGTCGTCGCGCGTGCCAGGGCTGCGGGAGTCGGCGTATGCGTGACGATCGGCACCAAGCTATCGCAATTCGGGGCGGTTGCGGCGGCTGCCGCGCGCTTTCCGCACGTGTACTGCACGGTGGGCAGCCATCCGCACGAAGCGGAACATGAGCCGCTCGCGGATTCTGCACCGCTGCTCGAACTGGCACGGCAGCCCAAGGTCGTCGGCATCGGCGAGACCGGACTCGACTATTACTACGAACACAGCCCGCGCGCGCAGCAGCAGGCGAATTTCCGCGCCCATATCGCTGCGGCGCGCGAACTTGAGCTACCTCTGGTGGTACACACGCGCGATGCCGAAGACGATACGATCGCAATCCTGAACGACGAGATGAGCGCGGGCACCTTCACCGGACTAATTCATTGCTTCACCGGCACGCAGCGCCTGGCCGATGCCGCGCTGGAACTCGGGTTCTATATTTCCGCATCCGGCATCATGACCTTCAAGAAGTCCGATGCGCTGCGCGATGTTTTGAAGGGTGTGCCGCTCGACCGCCTGCTGGTGGAGACGGACGCGCCCTATCTCGCGCCCATGCCTCATCGCGGCAAACGCAACGAGCCCGCTTTCGTCGTGCACACCGCAGCCCAGCTCGCGGACCTGAAGGGCGTGTCCGCAGAGGAGCTCGCGCGCGCCACCACCGACAATTTCTTCCGCCTCTTCACCCGCGCCGAACGGCCCGAAGATGTCCAATAAATCTTGTCATCCCGGCCGCGGAGCGAGCCGGGACCCAGTTAGCGCGCGTCCGCGCGCGCAAAGAGTCGGTCCGCTCGCGGACGCTCGTTACTGGGTTCCCGCCTTCGCGGGAATGACAGATTGGTGGTGCCTCACATCATGACCGACCGTCTCATTATAACAATCCTTGGCTGCGGGTCCTCCGGCGGCGTGCCGCGGCTGGGGGGCGTGGACGGGAAGGGCGATTGGGGCGCCTGCGATCCGGCAAACCCCAGGAACAGGCGCTGGCGCTGCTCGATCCTCGTGCAGCGGGAATCGGCGAACGGAATTACTTCGGTGCTGGTCGATACCTCGCCCGATCTGCGCGAGCAGCTGCTCGCCGCAGGCGTTGCCCGGCTAGACGGCGTCGTAATTACCCATGATCATGCCGACCAGCTCCACGGTATCGATGACCTCAGGCCCGTGTTTCATGTCATGCACCGCCAGGTGGACGTCTACACGGACTGGACGACGCTCGACACGATCCGGCAGCGTTTCCTTTATTGTTTCGAGACGCCGGCGGACAGTCTCTATCCGCCGATCCTGGCCAGCCATGTCATTGCGGAGCCCTTCACGGAATTCGCGATCGACGGACCTGGAGGCCCGGTCCCGGTGCGAGCTTTTTCGCAAGTCCATGGCAGCATCCGTTCGCTCGGCCTGCGCTTCGGCCCGATCGCCTATTCAAGCGACGTCAGCGGCCTGCCGGAGGAATCGTTCGAGGCTCTCGCGGGCGTGAAATGCTGGATCGTCGATGCGCTGCGCTACCTGCCGCATCCCACCCACGCCAATGTCGCCACCGCGCTCGAATGGATCGCGCGGGTAAAGCCGAAATTCGCCGTCCTCACCAATCTCCATCTCGATCTCGACTACGAGACGCTGAAACGAGAATTGCCCGACGGCGTGGAACCCGCCTATGACGGCATGGTGATCGCTGCAGGACTTTGAGCCTCACGCGCTTTTGCTCTGAACTGAACCATGGACCAAATAGTGTCCGGCCCGACTTCGGATTCAGCGCTGGCGGCAAAATTTCCCTGACCCGGGTCTCTGGGCACTACGAGGATTTTGCAGCGCGCACGGAACCTTCGAACTGTGGTATCGTCACCGCATCCCGCTCGCGTGAGTGGGGCGCCTTCGTGGCGCGAACTGCGGGAAGGAAACCCAAATGTTCACATCCGGGAGCGGCCAGATCGGCCGGGCGTCAGGCGTTCCATTGCGCGGCGGCGCAGCCGCGCTTGCAGCAGCGATTTCGATCCTCGCATCGGCCGGCTCGGCGGCGCAGGCAAAGGTCATAACGTTCGCCGTCGATGGCTCGGACGAAACGGTTGCATTCGGCATCAACGCCGCCGGCTTGATCACCGGAGGCTATAGCAATCCCGTCCTCGGTTTTATCCGTGCTGCCGACGGAACGGTCACGACGGTCAACCCCGAAGGGTCGACAGAAACCTACGTGATGGGCATCGACGGCAACGGCGTGACCGTCGGATATTGGTGGAATGACGGTCTGACGCATGGATTCCTGCGCACGCCAAAAGGAAAGATCGAAACGTTCGATCCGGAAGGATCCGTCGATACCGAGGCGCTTCGTGTCAATGACAAGGGCGCGATTGCCGGGTCGTACGCCGACAGCAATGATATCTGGCACGCATTTGTGCGCGAGGCGAATGGAACGCTCGACGCGTTCGATCCCGAGGGATCGAACGGAACGAAATCGCTCGGCATCAATGAAGCAGGTACGACCTGCGGTTATTACACCGACGGCAGCGACGTCTATCACGCGTTCATTCGCGCCGCAGACGGCGCGATCACGACATTCCAGGTGTCCGGATCGCCGACGCTGGCATGGGGAATCAATGACAGCGGTACGGTCACCGGCTCCTGGATCGAGGGCGGCACCGGCCTCAGTCATGGCTATGTGCGCGCAGCCGACGGCACGATCACGCGTTTCGATGTGGTGGGAGCCAACGTCTCCACCCAACCCGCGCTCATCAACGACAAGGGCACGATCGGCGGCAGCTATCTCGACAGCCGCGACTACAGACACGGCTTCGAGCGTTCCGCGGACGGCAAGATCAAACTTTTCGACCCGCCGAAATCCGTCGAAACCCAGGTCTGGGGCATGAACAAGGAGGGCGCGATCGTCGGATGGTACTGGCATGGCCTGCACAGCAAATACACACACGCCTTCCTGTACACGCCTTAAGCCATGACCCCAGCTCCGATTGTGATACCCCTTATTGCGAATTGCGGTTTCCGCCCGCAGCGCAATGAGCGACCATTTCAATTTGCCATGTGAAGGAAAATGAGCGATGGCGAAAGAGCGAAAGACGCGAGACGAACTGTGCACCATGCTCATGGAGAAAGTCCGCGAGCACGATGCGTGCAGCCATGTGGTCGGCGTCGCCATCACGCACTCCCCGGAGCACAACTGGGGCGTGGCGTGGACAGTGGAAGGCCATCATCCTGTGTGTCCGGCGGCGTATCACATCGAAAAGGAATTGCAGTCGCTGTACGACCTGCATGAGTGAAAGCTGCAGCATCAATCGCCGCTGGAATTAGGCCGTGATCCGAACCGATCGAATCGGACGCACCCTTCGACAGGCTCAGGGCGAGGAGTTATTTGTTGCCCCCTTCCCGAAATTGCTCAGGGTGATGAGTTATTTATTTCCCTCATCCCGAGCCCGTCGAAGGATGGCCTGAACCCAACGGAATGGATATCGCTCTGGTTTTTCGCGCGAACGCAGAAAACATGGTTCGCGTTGAGCCGGCCCGGTCTTTTCATATCCCAGAGACAGGATATTGGCCGCGAACCAGGAAGGATCGGCCGGCAGGTTCTCCAGAACGAGAAACGGCCGGCAACGGCGGATCGTCGCCAACGCGCCGTCGAGCGCCTGTTGTTCGTAATATTCGACGTCGAGTTGAAGGATGGAAACGACTCGGTCGGGTGGAACGGCATCGTCGAGCGCCATCACGCGCACTTTTCGCAGACAAGACCGTCCTGCATCTCGGTCACGATCTGCTGGCACCGCCGCTCACGCCTGTGCAGAGCAGGGCCTCCGACGCCTCCGCGCCCAGCGCCGCATGGGTCAGCGTAACGTTGTCGGATCGACCATGACCTTGGTCCAGTCATCCATTATCAGCACCGCTCAATCCATGATCGATCGAATTTTCCCCCGCTATTGGGACGGCAGGCAGATCGCGCAAAGCTTTTTCGAAGGCGCTAATCGGCTTGGTCCGGGCGCTTCGGCCAGGTGAGCCAAACATAGGCAACAAGCCA
The DNA here is from genome assembly GCA_036272695.1 of Rhizomicrobium sp. Lineage (GTDB taxonomy): Bacteria > Pseudomonadota > Alphaproteobacteria > Micropepsales > Micropepsaceae > Rhizomicrobium. Next base: position 8,665 of record DATAYG010000213.1, read on the forward strand.
GGGAGCGACGAACAGCCAGCGTCTTCGTTCGTCGCCATCCTGGGGCGACAGCAACACGGCGAGTGTCGGCGACACGAGAAGAGAAAAAACCGCGGCCCAGCCTGTGAACAGGAAGCGCAAAGCTCGCATGGGACTGGTCCGGATCCGGCTTGTCGTTTGGCCGGCGAACGTTATCGCTGGGCGATTTCCACAATGCTAACCGCGCCGCGGGTAACGCGCCCACAGCAGCATCCATGATTTAACATAATATAGATTATACGAATTTGAGAAGTCGCGCAGAGCCAGCATTTTTAACCTTCCTCCCGGCCAAGGCCACCGCCCTCAGCCGTCCGGCTCCGGCCGGACGGTCAGCCGGAGCGGCTCGCCGGCGCGGAGGATTTCGACTTCGATGTCGCGGCCGGCGCGGTCGGCGGTCAGCAGCCGGTGGAGATCGTCGACACCAGTCACAGGCTCGCTTGCGAATGCGAGCAGCGTGTCGCCTTTCACGAGACCCGATTTCGCGGCCGGGCCGCCGGATTGCACGTCGAGCACCATCGCGGCCCCGGGCAAAGCCCGCTCGAGCCGGCGCAGCACCGGTCGCGCGAGCGTCACGGTCTGGGCTGCGATCCCGAGGCGGCTCCGCCGCACGCGACCGTCGCGCATGAGAAGCGTGGCAACATGCACCGCCGTATCGATGCCGATCGCGAAGCAGATGCCCTGCGCCCAGCCTGCCATCGCCATATTGATCGCGATGACACGGCCCCAGGCGTCCACCAGCGGCCCACCGGAATTGCCGGGATTGAGCGGCGCGTCGGTCTGGATCACGCTGTCGATCAGCCGGCCGGATTTGCCGCGCAAAGAGCGGCCGAGAGCGCTGACAATTCCCGCGGTTACGGTCGCCTGGTAACCTAATGGATTACCGATCGCGACCACCAGCTGGCCGACGCGCAGCGTGGACGAGCGGCCGAATTCGGCATGCGGCAGACCGTTGGCGGCGAGCCGCAGGACGGCGAGATCGGTCGCCGGATCTTCGCCCACCAGCGTGGCTTCGAAGCTGCTGCCGTCCGGAAGCGAAGCCCGATACTGCGCGGCACTCTCGACCACATGGCTGTTGGTGAGGAGATAGCCGTCCGGCGTGAACAGCACGCCCGAGCCCTGCCCGCGGCGGCGTCCGTTGCCGGCGGCGATGCTGACGACCGCAGGCCCGACCTGCTCGAAGGCCCGCGCCACGCAATCGGAATAAGGGTCGAGCGCGTCGATGGAGGTTTCGTTTGAAGATATGGGCGTCATGCTCCGTAGTGCCGTTCCTGCCTCACCACGGCGGGCGTGACCCGGCCATGGTGAAGGGCTGAGCTGGTACATGCTCCCGCCGCTTATGCATCCAACCCGGTCATCTGTCCGGGCGTGACCTGCCCATCCGGCCGATGGCGCGCGCGCTGGCGAACCCGCATCCTCGTTCCTATGTGAAACGGAGAATGCGATGACACAATCCCTTCTTGAACAGCTTTCCCAGGCGCTCGTGCAACAGGCGCAGGCCGCTCGCGGCTTTACCGCCGAAATCCGCGCGGGCGATTCGGACTTCGGCAGCGGTCTCCTCTGGCGGCCGGACATAGTAATTACTTCCGAGCGGTCGCTCCCGAAGGCGGCCTCCTACGAAGTAACTGTCATGGGTCACCGCGGGCGGGCGACGCTTGCGGGCCGCGATCCGGGCACCAATGTCGCGGTGCTGAAACTCGAATCGGCGCTTTCCGCCGCGGTACTCGAGGCCGCCGAGCCCGTCGCCGGATCGCTCGCGCTCGCCGTTGGCGCCGACGGTCATGGCGGAACCGCGGTTCATCTCGGCATCATCAGCGCCGTCACGCCGGAATGGCGCAGCCGCGCCGGCGGCCGCATCGATCGCCGCATCGCGCTCGATGCGGCGCTTGCGGAGGACGAAGATGGCGGACCTGTTGTCGATACATCCGACAGGCTGCTCGGAATGTCGACGATCGGACGCGGTGGCGTGTTCGTCATCCCGCCCTCCACTATCGCCCGCAGCGTTGAAACATTGCTGCAGCATGGACGCGTCGAACGCGGCTGGCTGGGCGTGGCGTTGCAGCCTGTTGCGGTGCCGGAAGAGCTGCGCGCCGCGGCCGGACAGGAAAGCGCCCTCATGGTGATGAGCGCCGACAAGGACGGCCCTGCGGCGGCGGCCGGCATCACCACGGGTGATGTGCTGCTGCGGATCGACAGCGTGCCGCTCGACGGCATGCATGCCCTCTCCGACCGCCTCGGGCCTGACAGCGTCGGCAAACAGACGGAAGTGAAGCTGATCCGTGCAGGCGCCATTTTGTCGATGACGGTGACGATCGCCGCGCGGCCCGCAGAATCGGAAGGCTTGTCGCACATGGCCGAGCATTGGAGCCGGATGGCTTCGCGGTTCCGCCATCATCATCACAACCATCACCACCGCGGCCGCCATGGCTGCTGATCCTGCACCCGAAGACGACACCGGCGGCTTGCGCGTCGCGCTCCTCATCACGGACGCGGCGCGCGGCCGCGAGCTGGCTCAGGAGCTGACAGAGCTTGGCTACAGTGTGACGCCGCTCGAAACATCCGACGTGGTGCTCACCGACGATGCGGCGATTCTCGAGCCCGGTGCGGCGGCCGTGGTCGTCGGCGAATCCGCTGCCGCTGCGGCCGGCGTGGTGCCACCCGATGCCGACATTGCGCAGATCGATGCCGCCCTCCGCGCCGTTTCCGTCGGACTTTTCGTGCGCCCTGCGCCGCGCTTCTTCGATTCCGACGACAGCACACCACTACCGCTGCTCACGCCGCGCGAAATCGAGATTCTCATGGCGCTCCGCGATGGCCTCTCCAACAAGGCAATCGCGCGCCGTCTCGACATCTCGCAACACACGGTGAAATTCCATGCCGAGTCGATCTTCCGCAAGCTCGGCGTAACCAACCGCGTCGAAGCCGTCGCCAAAGGCCTCCGCCGCGGCCTGGTGCATTTGTAATCGCAAAAAAATTGGCACGCGGAGACGCGGAGTTTGCGGAAGGTTGAACCACAAAGAGCACAAAGGCAGGACCGCGCGCTTCGCGCGCAATACTTCTTGGTGCCCTTCGTGCGCTTGGTGGCAAATAAATCTTCCGCGACTCCGCGTGACCAACTTGATTGGGAAGGGGTTTGGCCGTTTCAATGGACGCATGAGCCAGGACGCAAAACAATCAATCGACGAATTGCTGGCAATCATACGGCGGCTGCGCGATCCGCAATCCGGCTGCCCGTGGGACCGCGAGCAGAATTTCCGCTCCATCGCGCCCTATACGATCGAAGAAGCCTATGAAGTCGGCGGCGCAATCGAGGAAGAGGACTGGCCGGCGCTGAAGGAAGAACTGGGCGACCTGCTGTTTCAGGTTGTCTTCCACGCGCAGATGGCCGACGAGCGCGGGCTGTTCGATTTCGGCGACGTCGTCCGCGCCATTGCCGACAAGATGCTGCGCCGGCATCCACATGTCTTTGCGGATTTGAAAGGCATCGACACCGCCGCCGCGCAGACCACCGCCTGGGAAGAGCACAAATCGCGCGAGCGGGCCGCGAAGCAGCATGGAATACTCGATGACGTTCCCGTCGCCCTGCCCGCGCTCCTGCGTGCCTTGAAACTTCAGAATCGCGCCGCAAGAGTCGGATTCGATTGGGAGTCGGCGTCGAAAGTGGTCGAGAAGATCGCCGAGGAAGCAGCGGAGATCGTGGACGCGCAGGCGCACGGCGCAGCACCCGAAAAACTCGAAGACGAGATTGGTGACCTGCTCTTCGCGGTCGGCAACCTCGCGCGTCATCTGAACGTCGATCCCGAGGTTGCATTACGTTCCACGAACGCCAAATTCGTAAGGCGGTTCAGGCAGATTGAAACCGCTCTTGCGAAACAGCATCGTTCACTCTCCGAAGCCTCGCTCGCTGAAATGGAAGCGCTCTGGCAGGCCGCGAAGGCGAAGGAATAACCACCCTGCCCTTGAGGGCGGGTCGAAAATTGCAAGCGCAGTGAAGCAAATTTCGGGGAGTGGTAATCGCCCACCGCAGTATTCTTTCAGTTCACCGACGCGTCGCCCTCCCCGAAATTCGCTTCGCGCTGCGTTCGAAGTGAATTTCGACCCTCCCTCGACGGGAGCATGATTGATGGATTGCCCAAGGACTCGGACACCGCCCAGGCGGCTCCGGTGATTGCCGTTGAAATGCACAGGTTCACCCAGTCCTCACGGCTTGCAGGCGCGGCGGCGACGGCACTGATCCAGACGATGAGCGTGATCAGCGATTCCATCATCGCTTCCAGCGCCGCCGCGAGGCGCGGCACAACGCCGAGCGCGATCGCAACACCAGCCGCAATGTGCCCCGCCCCGGTGAGCATGGTCAGCGGCACGTGGAACGGCAGCCATGACGGAATAAACGAGGCGGCCAATTTGAGATAGAAGAAATGGGACAATCCGATCGGCACCAACGCGATGCCGAACGCGATCCGTGCTGCATGGACGCTCACATCGTTTCGTCCGGCAATGGCGCAGTAGATCAGCCAGCCGCCGGTCGCGAGCGAGAGATCCTCGCCCAAGCCCAGCCAATAGACTTCCACGTCGGGATGGGCCACGACGCGCGGCAGCTGAAGCACCAGGACCCAGAGAAACAAATAGCCGGACAGGATCAGCGCCGAAATCCGCGCCGTGCGCGTGACCAGCGATCCGATACCCGCAAGCAGCAGGACGGCGCCGGAAAGGCAGGCAAGCGTCTCGCGCCAGGGAATATCCTTCGGCACCGGCTGCTGATTGAGAACAAAGCCCTGCACCGCGATCCCGATCGCGCCGATGACGGCAAAACCGAGTGCAAAAAAAAGATGACCCATTCCCGTTACGCGCATCGACCCAGTCCGCAAAACCAGCGACCGGATTGCAATGCATCCTGTATTTCCCCTCTCCGCAATGCGCGCCGACAACGCTTCACGCGCTTGTTATCTCTCTTCCCCTAATCGGGAGAGAGGGCTGCCGACCTCTGACGGATCGGCGGAGGTTATTCAATAACTAATTATGTCCGGTGCGACGGGAAGTCCCCCCCCCTGGCCCTCTCCCCCGCTTCCGGGTGATAGGGAACGTAGTCCGAAACGCGTTTCGAAGCGGCCCTCGTCGGACGGTTCGATCGACAGCGTAAGCTGCACACGGTTCTCAGCCTCCTTGCGCGCGAGCACCCGGCCATGGGCGTAGGCCCAGGCGAGGCCGGCGCCGTCGGAGGGATCGAGGCGCAGTTCGAAAGTCAGCGACCGGCTGTCGAGCAACCGGTCGAGACGCTGAAGCAGATCGACAACGCCCTCCCCTGTCAGAGCGGATATGGCAACGGGTGATGTCAAGCCGCTGTTGCGGGATTTGAGACCGGCGCGCTCTTCCGGCGAAAGCAGATCGATCTTGTTGAACACGTCCAGCATGCGACGGTCACCGTCGCTTTCTATGCCAAGCTCGGCAAGTACGTTCAACACATCGGCTTTCTGCGCCTCCGATTCCTCATGGGCGATATCGCGCACGTGAATGACGATATCGGCCTCCAGCACCTCCTCGAGCGTGGCGCGGAAGGCGGCGATCAGCTCATGCGGCAGATCGGCGATGAAGCCGACCGTGTCGGACATGACGATAGGCCGCCCGCTGGGCAGGCGGATGCCGCGCATGGTGGGATCGAGCGTGGCGAACAACATGTCGCGCGCTTCGACCGCCGATTTCGTCAAAGTGTTGAACAAGGTCGACTTGCCGGCATTGGTGTAACCCACCAATGCGACGATGGGATAAGGCACACGCTTGCGGGCCTTGCGATGCAAACCGCGGGTCCGGCTGACGTCTTCCAGCTCGCGCTTGATTTTCGCGATGCGCTCGCCGATCAGCCGGCGGTCGGTTTCGATCTGCGTTTCGCCCGGGCCGCCGAGAAAGCCGAAGCCGCCGCGTTGGCGCTCGAGATGCGTCCAGCTGCGGACCAGCCGGCTGCGCTGCCAGGTGAGATGAGCGAGTTCGACCTGCAGCCGCCCTTCCCGCGTGCGCGCCCGCACGCCGAAAATCTCAAGGATGAGCGCGGTGCGGTCGAGTACTTTCGCGTTCCACGCCTTCTCGAGATTGCGCTGCTGCACCGGGCTCAGCGCGGCGTTGACGACGATCACCTCGGGTTCGAGCGCCCGCGCCTCGGCCGCGATCTCCTCCACTTTGCCCGAACCGATCAACGTGGCCGGACGCGGCGCAGAAAGCGGCACGACATGCTGCGCGATAACCTCGAGACCGATCGCCTCGGCAAGGCCCACAGCTTCGGCAAGCCGCGCTGCGGGATCGCGAATCGCGCGCGCGCCTTCGCGCCCCTTGGGCTCGACATGCAGCACCATGACGGCGACGCCGCGCCCCCCGACGGTGCGCGGCGCAGCCCTGCGCCGGCTCAGGCGCTTTCCAGCGCCGCGGGCTCGACGTCCTGAAGCTGGATCGGGCCCAGCGGCATCACCGTCGAAATCGCATGTTTGTAGACAAGCTGGGCATTGCCGTCACGGCGCAGAAGAACACAGAAATTATCAAACCAGGTGATGTTCCCCTGCAGCTTCACGCCGTTGACCAGAAATATCGTCACCGACGATTTGCTCTTGCGGACCGCATTGAGAAAAGTGTCCTGTAGGTTTTGTTGTTTTTCGGTCATGTTGAAGAGTTATCTTTCGTAAGCTTCAGCGCCCCTCGCCGAAAACCCATTCATCATAGTTGCATTTTCCGACGCCGCGAAGACCTAAAGTTGGGCCGCGCCTGCCCTGACGGCCGCGGCGTGCCGGTAAAGCTCCTGCAGCCGGCGTGCCACCGGGCCCGGTCTTCCGTCGCCAATCTGTTTACCATCAATTGTTGTTACAGGCAGCGCCCCGATCGTTGCCGCGGTGATGAACGCCTCCCGCGCGGCCAGCGCCTCATCCTTCGTAAACCTCCGTTCTATAAGGGGAATTTGCGCGCCGGCGGCGACCTCCGCGAGCACCCGGCGGGTGACACCGGGCAGGACGGCATTGTCGAGATCACGGGTTACGAGCCGGCCGTCGCGGTCCACAATCCAAGCCGTGGTGGAGGATCCTTCGGTGACGCGGCCCTCCCGATCAATCAGCCAGGCCTCCCAGGCGCCGGCGTCGCGCGCCGCTGTCTTGGCGAGCACGTTTGGCAGCAGGCCGGTGGACTTGATATCGCAGCGCGCCCAGCGTTCGTCCACGTGTGTGACCACACCAATTCCTTCCTTGCGGCGCTGCTCGAATCCGGCCGCGTCCGTCGGCTTGGCGGTGAGGATGATTGTAGGACGCTGCCTGACATTTGGGATCGCATGATCGCGGCGGAATGCCCCGCGAGTTACTTGCAAATAGATCAGCCCGTCAGTGATGCGGTTGCGGCGCGCCATCTCGCGCAGCACGAATTTCAGCGGCGCGCGGCCCATCGGCATTGCGAGCGCGATCTCGCGCAGCGAGCGTTCGAGCCGGTCGAGATGCTCCTCTTCGTCATAGATATGGCCGCCGAAGACACCGAACACTTCGTAGATCGCATCGGCGAATTGCAGGCCGCGATCTTCGATATGGACTGAGGCCAGATCGTGCCTGATATAACGGCCATCGACATAGGCAATGCGCCCGACCGGCGCGCGGTTCTCACGCATTGAGCACTTGCTCCCGGCCGTTCGAGCCGACGCCGAGCGATTTCAGCTTGCGGTGGAGCGCCGAGCGCTCCATGCCGATGAACGCGGCGGTGCGCGAGATATTGCCGCCGAAACGGTTGATCTGCGCCACCAGATATTCGCGCTCGAAAATCTCGCGCGCCTCGCGCAACGGCAGCGAGATGACCAGATCGCCGGTCGCGCCATTGGCCCACGCCGCGCCGCCACCGAAATCGGCCGGCAACAGATCCGCCGAGATCGCCTGCACCGCGTCGTCGCTTGCAAGTATCAACAGCCGCTCCACGATGTTACGCAGCTGGCGCACATTGCCCGGCCAGTTATGCGCCTGGAGCACGGCCATCGCATCGTCGCCGATTTCGCGCATCGGCAGGCCGGAGGCGACCGACAGCCGCTTCATGAAATGCAGCACCAGCAACGGAATATCATCACGGCGCTCGCAGAGCGACGGCACGCGCACCGGCACGACATTCAGCCGGTGATACAAATCCTCGCGGAAATGCCCCTCCGAAATTTCCAGCCGCAGATCGCTGGTGGTCGAGGAAACAATCCGCGCATCCACTTGCACGCGAGTCGATCCGCCCAGGCGCAAGAAACTTTGCTCGACCAGCACCCGCAGCACCTTGCCCTGCGTCTCGAGCGGCATGTCGGCCACTTCGTCGAGGAACAGCGTGCCGTTATGCGCGAGTTCGAGCAGGCCGATCTTGCGCGGTCCATCCGGCCCTTCCTCGCCGAACAGCTCGGATTCGATACGGTCGGGCTCCATGGTGGCGCAGTTGATCGCCACGAAAGCATTGGCCGCCCGGCGCGAATGAGCGTGAATCATGCGCGCCACGAGTTCCTTTCCGCAACCCGCGGGTCCCGTGATCATGATGCGGCTGCCGGTCGGCGCCACTTTGTCGATCGCCTGCCGCAGCTGACTGATGGCCGACGACTGTCCGACAAGTTCGGTGTCGTCGCCCGCGCGCAGCCGCAGCTCCTGCACTTCGCGCTTGAGCCGCGCCGCTTCGAGCGCACGCGCCGTTACGTGTATCAGCCGGTCGGCCTTGAACGGCTTTTCGATGAAGTCGTAGGCGCCCTTCTTGATCGAAGCGACCGCTGTTTCGATCGTCCCATGCCCGCTGATCATTACCACCGGCAGATCCGGATGATCGCGCTTCAAAACATCGAGCACCTGGATGCCGTCGAGCCGGCTGCCCTGTAGCCAGATATCGAGAACGACTAGCTGCGGACGGCGCTGGCGCACCGCCGCGATGGCCGCTTCGCTGTCTGCGGCGACGCGCGTCGTATAGCCTTCGTCATGCAGGATGCCTGCGATCAGCTCGCGGATATCCTCCTCGTCATCGATAATCAGCAATTCAGGCGCGATCAACGATCCGTTCTTGCTCATTCCTTTCACCCAACTCCACTCCGCGTGATGGCTTCTGCTTCAACGGGAAACCGAGGCGCACTTCCGCACCCGGCTCGTCATTCTCGCGGTCGAGTATCGAGATCTCGCCGCCATGTTCTTCCACGATCTTGCGCACGATGGCGAGGCCGAGTCCGGTGCCTTTCGCCCGCGTCGTGACATAGGGTTCCGTCAGCCGGTGACGCTGCGCCTGCGGCAACCCGATTCCATTGTCCGTAACAGAAAACACCACGCGTGACGACTCCACGATGGTTGTTACAACGATCTTTCCGCGCTCGTCGGACCCGGCGGCCATGCGCGCCTCGATCGCCTCGCTGGCATTCTTGAGGACGTTGATCAGCGCCTGGGAGACAAGGCGCCGGTCGCATTCGAAGCGGATCGGCCGCATTTCGCCCGCGGTTTCGAAATCGATCTGCGGATGTCCGGTGCGCTGCAGGAATACGGTTTCCTGCACCAGCTCCTGCGCGATCTCGCTGCGCATCTTCGGCGAAGGCATGCGTGCGAAAGAGGAAAATTCGTCGACCATGCGGCCGATATCGCCGACCTGGCGGATGATCGTGTCGGTGCATTGCCGGAAGACTTCGGGATCGGTCGCGACCTCGTTCGCGTATTTGCGTTTGAGGCGTTCGGCCGAGAGTTGGATCGGGGTTAGGGGGTTTTTAATTTCATGGGCGATGCGGCGCGCGACATCGGCCCAGGCCGCCGTGCGCTGCGCGGAAACCAGATCGGTAATATCGTCAAATGTTACAATGAAGCCCGCCTCGCCTGCGCCGGCTTCGCTTGCCACCTGCACGCTCAGGCTGCGCATCGTGCCGCCGCGTTTGACCGTCGCCTCTCCGCTCGCCCGCGCCACCGGCTCATGCAGCGCGCGGCGGATGATTGCGGAGAGCTCCGGCATCGCCTCCGCATAATGCTGCCCTTCCAGCTCTTCAGGCTCTGCGTTCAGAAGACGCGCGCCGGCGCGGTTGACGATGGTAACGATGCCATCACGGTCCAGTCCGACCACGCCCGCGCTCACGCCGGCGAGCACGGCTTCGGTGAAGCGGCGGCGCTCATCGAGCTGCTGGTTGGCACGAACCAACTCATTCCTGCGCGTATCGAGCTCGGTGATCATGCGGTTGAAGGCGAGCGCCAGCTTGCCCATTTCGTCATCGTCGCGCTCAGCTTCCACGCGCACTTTCAGATCGCCATGGCTGACGCGTTCCGCCGCGCCGATCAGCCGCGAGATGGGACGCACAAGGCTGTTCGCGGCCCAAAGCCCGAGCCAGATCGCCGCCAGCAGGATGAGCAGCGACACCGCGCCGTAGAGAGCGGCGAAGACGAGCTGCACCTGCGAGCGGTTCTGCTCCAGGCGCTTATATTCCGAAACCGCCGAGACCGTTCGCTGGTAATAGGCGAGCACCCGCGGATCGACGGTACGGACCACGAGCAGATAGGCGTCGTTGAGCGCCTGCATGCGGATGAGCCCGCGCACCACGCCGACCTTGGAGCTGGCATCAATGACGATCGTGCCGTGCGAGGCTTGCCGGATATCGCCGGGTTTCGGCGGCGCAAGATCGGGCAGGAAGCGCTGTTTGGTGCTGCCGAGCACGCGGCCGCGCGAATCGATGATGTAGGCCGCCTGGAGACCGCGATCCTTGGTCAGAATGGCGAGCTTGGTGAACAGCATGTCGGCGCGCACGCGGTTGTTCGCGTCGAACAGCTCCGGATCGTGCTCGATATTGTTGGCGATCTCATAGGCGTCGCCGACGATCTGGCTTTCATTGCTCTGCACGTAGCTTTGCGCCACATGCACTGCGTTGCCGAGCGCCGCCTTCACCCGCGCCGAGAACCAGGCTTCGAGGCCGAGGTCGAGCGAGACCGCGGCGAATATCGCCACCAGGATCGCCGGGATCACCGCGATGGCGCTGAAGATCGCCACCAGCCGCACATGCAACCGCGCGCCGGCGATTCCCGAACGGCGGTCGATCCACAGCCGTGTGAGCCGCCAGACGATGAGGGCACCCAGCGACAGCACCAGCACCAGATTGCTGAGCAGCAGCGCGATCAGTGCTGCCGAGGTGGGGTGATAGGGCACAAGGCCCGTAACCGTGGCGTAGGTGGCGACGCCCGAAGCGACGGCGAGCAGCCCGACCGCAGCAGCAAGGCGCGTCGGCCGCGACGCGGCCCGAATCACCTGCCACAGGCCCGTGCGCTCGGGAGCGCCGGCCATATTGGTTGTCGCCATTCAGGCCCGCCGTAACCCCCACCCGCCGAACACCGGCGCCGTCACAAACCGAGGTCAGTGTATCCAAGCCACAGCCTGTTGCAAGAAAGCACAGTTTTGGAATTTGGCCGTAGCCCGTCTGACACCCGGCCGGCACCGAAATTCGACCAGAATGCCAATATTCTGGTCAGGCAGAACAGAAAGGCGGATGGCGAGGGCGACATGGCAGGTTCAGGACGCGAAAAGCCAATTAAGCGAGCTGACCTCGCTGCCTGCGCCGGGCTTGCCGCTAAGGTCCGGCTCGGCGCCGTTTCTGTCCGTAGCGGAACGCCGCAGGAATGCTGGTAGAAATGCGGATTCGCTTCGCCGGGGGAAGGTCGACATGAATTGGGGCCAATCAGGGGAAATATTCAACAGGGACATGGCTCCATCGCCGCAACTCGCCGACTCATTCCAGTCGCTCAGACCGCTGATCGTCAATGACCGCGTATCCCAGGCGTTCGACCGCCATGAGCGCGCGGCGCGACGCTGGAAGCGGATGCACTCCACCCTTGGCCGGCTGGCCCTCGTTTGCATCAGCCTGGTCATGCTTTTCTTTGATTTCGAATTCACGCTGGGACACATCTTCCCGGTTCCCCAGATACTGAGCAGGTGTGTCGCCGCCATTGCCGCGCTCGGTATATTTGCGCAACTGGCCTTGGTCTTTTTCAGGATCAAGGAGCGATGGATACTCGAACGCTTCGCAGCGGAGCGGCTGCGCTGCCTGAAATTCCAGGCATTTGCGTTTATTCCCCTGGTGCCCGATCCGGCCGCGCTCGAAAGCGCGGTGGCGGTGTTTGTCGATAAGCAGATCGCCCTCCTCCACCAGGAGCTGATGGCGGGCCGGCGCGCGATCGATAATTTTTCGCCTTCGGACGTCGCAATTCCTTCGGAATCCGAACGGCAGCGGGGAAACACGCCATCCGTTGCCGAGGCATTCACCCTGTACAAGAGCATAAGGCTTGACGTCCAGGAGCAGCATTTTTCCGGCCAGGCACATCTGAGCGACGAACGGGGACGATATCCGGCCTTGTTCAGCGAAATGGCATTTGTCGTCGGCGCAACCCTCGCGATTATCCATGTGATCGCTGCGGCGCTGAATCCGACGCTCCTCTCGGACAATGGCCGGCTCGAGATATGGCTGAGTTTCTTCACCATGGGGTCTTTTATCGTGAGCGCCGTTCTTGCCGTCTACCAGCGCGGCTCCGCCGATGCCGCGCATGCCGAGCGTTACAAACATTACGCACGGGAGATTCATGGGCTTCGCATGCGCATCGTCCCCACCAGCGCGGACTCGTTCTCGCAAACGGTAAAAGAGATGGAACTGCTGGAATTACGGGAATTATTCGATTTCTGCCGCGACAGCATGCGATCGAGCTACATTTTCTAGAATCGTCACTTCGGGATTGGCGGCGCATCCGTGGCGCCGGGCAAAGTCATGCCCGCGGCGCCGGTCAAACGCGCTTCGGTATCCGCCAACAGCGCCTGGAAGCGCAGGTCGCCGCGGATGGCCTCGAGATCGGGATCGATCTTGATGTGTTTGAGCCAATGCATGGTCATTGCCGCGAATATCGGCCGCAACAGCTCGATTACGAGGTCGGGATCCTGAAGGCGCATGCAGAGGGCACAGGCGAAATTGTAACGCATGTTCAGATTGTCGGGATCGATCAGGATGGCGCGGTCGATCCATTGTCTGGCCCTTTGTGATTCGTTCAGAATCACCAGCGCCACCACCGCGAAGCCCATGGCCGAGCCGTTGCTCTTGTTGAGCTCAAGCGCGCGTTCGGCGCGGGCCAGTGTCATGCGCGCCGCCCGGCGGGCGCCTTCCGCATCGTCGATTGCCAGGCAACAGGTCAGCATCGTGCCGGTTGAATGGTAGTCCGCCTCCATCAGCGCCGCGGCTTTCTCGTAGTAGCGGATCGCATCATCGAAGCGGTGCCACCTGAAATTCGCGTAGGCGGCGGCGAGATTTACTTCGTAGGATTCCGGGTCCAGTCCGAGCGCCGTGTTCAGTTCGTTCATGGCCTCGCTGCTGCGATCCTGTTCGACCAGATAGCGCGCCCGGACCGCGTGAGGTTCGGCGAGCGTCGGATCGAGTTCGAGCGCCCTTTCCGCTGCAGGCAGGCCGTCCTCCTGCCGGCCGTGCCGGAAATAAAGCGACGCCTTCGCGAGAGCCGTGAGAGCCCAGGCGCGTGCATAGCGCGAGTCCAGTTCGATCGCCTTTCCGCACAGCCGAACGATCGCCTCCTCGCGACGGACGTCGCCGAGATTTCCGCTGACATAGTGCTGCCGCGCCATGAGGAAGAAATCGTAGGCTTGCGGATTGTCGGTGGCGCGACGCTCGATTGCTCGTTTTTCTTCGGGCAAAAGCCGAAGCCTCACCGCGCCAACGACGGCTTCCGAAATTTCATCCTGAAGCGCAAAAATGTCGTCGAGATTGCGATCCCAACGCTCGGCCCAGATGTTGCCGCCGGTGGCGCCGTTGATCAGCTGCGCTGTAATTCTCACGCGGCCCCCGGACTTGCGGACGCTGCCCTCGAGCACGTAGGGGACGTTCAATTGGCGGGCGAGCTGGGGAACGTTTACGGCGTGGCCCTTGAACGTAAATGCGGTGTTCCGCGCAACGACCGAAAGCGCCGAGACCTTCGACAGGTCGGTAATGATGTCTTCGCTGATGCCGTCGCTGAAATACTCCTGGTCGGCATCGCCGCTCATATTTAGGAAAGGCAGCACGCAGATTGCGGGCGCCGTGGTCTGAACGCGCTGGGATGGAACATCGTCGTCCGGGGAAGAAAGACTCCGTCCCATCATCTCGGCAACGCTGGCCACAAGCGTGCGCCAGCCCGGCGCGTCGGGATTGCCCGTCCAACCGGTCAGGTCGGCATATTGGATCTGGTCGAAGGGCATCGGCAGGCGTGCGCGATCGATGGTGGCCTGGACCAGCTTGCCCGCGACCCGGCCGCGGTCGGCTTCCGACCGCACCCATTGGGACTTTGTCGCTGCTTCCGACCAGATCACCACGACCGCCCTGGCGGAGGACAGGTTCTCCTCGGTGACTTCGGCGTAGGGCCGATGCGCCGGCAGATCGACGTCGCGCCACACATCGTAACCAAGTGCCTGAAGCGCGTCGGCCACCTGCCGCGCCTGATCCGCGGCAGAGCGGGCATACGAAATGAAAATATCGGGCAGTGGCGCAGCCCCGCTACACGCTTCCAATTCTATTGAAGAACGTCCGCCCAAGGCAAGTTCGGCCGCAATTGGGCACTGTTACAGTTTGAATTCTCGGGTTGATGGGTTGACTGCTGGAAGCTAGCCTTCCCCATGCGCTACCGTCTCAAAACTTACCGCCGCACAAAGCCGGGCGGCACATGCGGGGAACTTCTCAAAATTCTTGAGATCGAGGCTGCCCATCTGGCCGATGCCCAGCATTTCGTTGACCGCGATCACGTCCAAACTCTCGATTTCCGATATGACTTTGCCATTCTGGAAGACGATAATGGCGCTCCGTTCGTAACCCTATGGCTGAGCAACCCCCGTGCCTAAAGGTCCCCAAGGCCAAAAGCGCCCCGCCGATGTCATCGGCAACGCCGTCCACGTCATGCGGATCGCGACAGGGCAGATTGAAGAGGGGCGAGAAGAGCCGAAGAAGGCCTCCGCCGGCCGACTGGGGGGCAAGAAGGGCGGCAAAAAGATCGGGGTCAAAAGATCGAAAAGATCGGGGTCAGAGTTGTAACCCTGCGGCTGCACCATCGTCACTGACAATGACGCGGAGTTCGCCCGCATCGACGGCCTCCCGCGCGAGAATTGGTTGAGGCAGACGTGAAAACATTCTCTCCGGGCCGAGTGGAGTCATTGCTGGGGGCGCAATCGGCGGATGTCAATGGAGCGCTCTCCGCGCACAAGCCGGATTTCAAAGCATATCTGCTCAGCGGGCCGAAGGTGGATGATTTCCGGTATTATGGCGCAAACGCCACCAAGCGGCGTGGCCGTCAGCGGTACTGGCAGCGGCATATCAAAGCGGCGTAGCTTCTTCGCTGCCACATGGGGAGAAGTGAAATGCCGGGGATGAGTTTGCAGAACCTTCTTATTAACTGGGGTCCTATGCTGCTGCTCATAGCAGTCTGGTTGTATTTTTTGACACGAATGAAAAAAGGCACGTGGGTTGCTCCGTGGCAAAAGGAGCAAGCAGAAACGCTAAAAGCCGCGACAAAGGCACTTGAACGGATTGCCGCGGCTTTAGAGAAGCGTCCCCTGTAGCGCCCACCGCGCATCCCGCGTCTTGCCCGCCTTCACGATGCCGCCAGCCTTGGTGAACACGCCCAACCGGGCGATGACCATCTTGGTGACGGCAAGGTGTGCCGCGTCTGGGAACACTTTGGCCGCGATGACCCCGCTGCAATCTCCCCCGCCGCCAGAGGCTTGCCAGCATCGCGCAGGGCTTCCCTAACAAGCCGGGAAACAACAGCGGTTTTCAACTCTCGAAAAGATAGGGGTCAGAGTTGTAACCCCTGTCACAGGAAATTCAATTAAAGATCGGGGTCAGAGTTGTAACCCCTGTCACAGGAAATTCAGTTGCTGTTTGTCCCGCGGCGGTTTCGGTCCGGGCGGGAGCGGCGTGACGCGGCATTTGCGCGCCTTGGCGATCTCACGCTTGAAGCGGTCGCCGCCGACCGGCCAGCCGCCATTCGTTCCAATCCGCAAGGCAGAAAAGATTCTTCGTCGTCCGGTGCCCGGAAGCGCAGCCCCGATCTTCACACTGACCCCAATCTTTCGTCTCGATTTGCCGGCCGATCTCGGCAAACAGCCTCTCGGCCAGGCCTGTTCCCAGCGTCTGGCGGAAGCGCCAGATGCTGCAATGGTCCGGAACGGCTTCCGTCAATGCCATGCCCGCGAAATGCCGAAACGAAAGCCGGTCTTTCAGCGTCTCCTCCATCGCGGGATCGGAAAGCCCATACCAACGCTGAAGCAGAAGGACCTTGAACATCATCAGCGCCGGGTAACCCGGAGCTCCCATCACTCCGCCCCGTACCTCCCCAACCAGTTCCGCAACCGGCTTCCAGTCGACAAACGCCAAAATCTTCTCCAGAACGGCATTGCCTCCCGCAGCCTCCGCAACCAGCCGGTCCGCAAAGCTCATCTGTCCCAAACAACGCTCAGACATCGCAATTCCCACGATTCATCACTCACAAATAGAATCACAACACAAAACTTCTGCAAAGCCCTCGCAGTCGCGGGCCATGACAGTGCGGGAAGAGCCGAAGTCGGGGCACTCAGGTCTTAGTCATCCCGACCGCGAAGGGAGCCGGAACCAAGCGGACCCCGACCGCGTGCGAACAGAGTCATCCCGCGCACGGTCGCGCGCTACCGGGTTCCTGCTTCCGCGGGAATGACAAATTTGTTTGTACCCTCACTCCGGCGGATTGGAGAGGAGATACGGCAGGCCGTTGTTGATATTTGCGTTCTCGCCCCAGACCGAGGGATCAAACCCTGCAGGAAGGCCTGACTGCAACTGGCCCGTTGTCAGCCCGGTAATGCCGGGATCGTTGACTGGATAGCCGGCGCCCTGGTCCGGATTGGTGATGCCGCTCGTGTCCATGTCCCAGTAGGTGTCGTTCAAACTGCCGGTTTGCGATCCGTCCTCGCCTATCAAGCCGCCGATGTCTCCGTTCCCTGACACTCCACCGGTGGAGTACGAAGTACCAACGTCTGCCGTGTTTAGGCCCACCAAGCCGCCCGAACTGCCGCTGCTCACAGCTCCGGTTGCGTATGAATTAACGATCGTCCCTGTGTCCCCATCACCAGCAAGACCACCCGAATACCCACCCGAAGCGACGCTTCCAATTGCGTACGAAAGACTAATTTGGCCTGCATTTGTGCCCACAAGGCCACCAGCCACGGTAAATGCAGGTGCGCCGATCCCTGCCTGCACCGTCGCGCTCGAATGGGACTCCGTCACAGTCCCTGTGTTGACGGACACAAGGCCCGCGGCAAAAGTATCCTTCGGCCCGGAAACCGTTCCGCTTGAATAGCATCGCGATACGGTTCCCCTGATTGTGCCAGCGAGTATGCCCAGATAGGCCTGAGCCCGTCTCCGTTTGACGCTGCCAACACTTACGGAAGCGCCAACCACGCCAAGGTCGCTGATCCTCCCGCCGACCGTTGTGAACAGTCCCAGGTAACGCTGGCGGGCCACGGTCGTTACATAGAGCGAAAGATTGGAAATCCGGTTGCCGAGACCCTCGAAGGAGCCCGTGAAGTCCGTTGTGATCGGGGAATTGCCATACGTCCAGTCTTTGCTCGCGTCGTAATTCGCCGCGAGCGCATAATCGCCCGAGGGGTTCTTCGTGATCGCTTTTGCCAGCGAGGCGATGGAGTTCTCCAGTCTGTAACTCACACCGTTGATCGACAGGCTGTCCGTTAAGTTCCTGAACGTCACATGGCCATTGCCGGAGAACGCAAGCTCGCCGTCACTGCCGCCGTCTTTGGTGAGAACGGAGAGGCCGCCCCTACCGCGCACCGTGACCAGCTCCGTGACGGAGATTGACCGATGAGCATCGAGCGTGAGCGCCTTGGCGGACCAGCCAAGCTTCGCGGTCACATCGATATTGTCGGCCTGGACGCCGGAGGCAGTTGTCGTGACCGTCACATTGCCCGCGGCGAGCAGCGTCTCCAAATCGCCGGCATTGAGCACCGCCTCGCTCGCCGTTGGCTGGCAGACGCCGCCCGAGCAACTCATGCCCTGCGTCGCATCCGACGAAATCGTCACGTCGGCCCTGGCCGCCGTCGCGGCGACCAAAGCGGATGTGGCCAGGAAGAAGGCCTGATTTTTCAACAACACGGCTGAGCCCCCATCAATGCGTCGCAGCAGGTTATCACAACCTCGCCTCGCGTAATAGCCGAGTCTCCACATCGCAAACATGGGTCCGTCATGGCAGGACTGAACAACAAGCGGCTCGGACACGGTCATTGTTTGAATCTTTCGTTCGCGACCGGGTTGGCATCGGCAACATTCGAGTCCGCGTTAGCCCGGATTCCGAACCGCGAGTAAACGTGCGATCACGGTTTACATTCAAACCAAATTGGTTACAATGGTCAGTTTTCTTCGCGGGAATGGAAAATGACCGGACAAGGCCGAGCCGTACGCCAGATTACGGATCCCCCTCGTGCCAATTCTCAGGGAATATTTGCGCCATTGGCTTTCCGGCCGACCGCCATCCCTGCCCGCAAGTTCCCATGTGCCAATTCTCAGGGAATTTTTTGCGCAGCTTGCCGCCGGTCGGCGCCAAACCTTGACGCGGGGGCTGCTATTCCTGTTATCCGGTGGATTATCCTTCTATTCTCCCGTGGATTCGTCCGGGTATTATGATCCCCTCCTCAGCGGAATGAATTGATGTTCACCGACAATCCGTTTTCCGGGCTTGCGGCCACGGTGCCGCCCGCCGCCATGCAGGGCTTTGTCACCGCCATGATTTTCCTCGTCGCGGGCGGCACGCTGTTTGACCTGTGGCACAAGGGCAGCGCGCTGTACTTTTTCGCCACCCGGCGAGCCGCCGCGAAGAAGCGAACGCGGCAGATTTCGTCCGGCGCGGCGGCATCGATCGCCATGAAGACCGTGCTCGTGGACTGGCTGGCATCCGGGGAATTTTGCACCCTGCGGCGAAGGCTCGCTCACCTCGTGACCATGTACGGATTTCTCGCCTACGCGATCGCGACCGTCCTTCTGGTATTTCTCTACCCGACGCCGGACACCCCTGCGCCTGCGATTCTCCCCGTGCTCTGGCATGTGGGGGCGCTGATGATCTGCATCGGCGGCTATTGGTTCTGGTTCTTCATCCGGGTGGATGTGGTCGCGGAAGGCAATTCGCCGTTCCGGGTGATGCGCGCGGACCTTTTCGTCCTTTCGCTCACGGCCAGTGCAACGCTTGCGCTGATCTGGTCTTGGCTCGAATCGGCGGAGAGTTCGTGGTCGAACCTGTTCCTCGGCCTCTATCTCGCCGCCACGCTCGTGCTGTTCGGATCGGTTGCCTGGTCCAAATTCTCGCACATGTTCTACAAGCCGGCCGCGGCCTGGCAGAAACGCCTCGAGGACGCGGGCGGTTCGAGAAATAATCTGCCGGCGCCGGCCGACAAGCCTGCCGCTTTCGGCGCTCCCCCGCGCCACGCCCGCAACTACTGAGCATTCCATCCAGCCGTCATCGAAACAGGAAACCACATGCCCACTTTCGTCTATATGACGCGCTGCGACGGATGCGGCTACTGCGTCGATATCTGCCCGTCCGACATCATGCATATCGACGAAACCTATCGCCGCGCCGTCAATATCGAGCCCAATTTCTGCTGGGAATGCTATTCCTGCGTGAAAGCCTGCCCGCAGAACGCCATCGATGTGCGCGGCTATGCCGATTTCGCGCCGATGGGCCACAGCGTGCGCACGCTGCGCGAGGAGGAAAAAGGCACGATCTCCTGGAAGATCAAATTCCGCGACGGCCGCGAAAAGGATTTCGTCTCGCCGATCCGCACCACCCCATGGGGCTCGATCAAACCGCCATCCGAATATGAGCCGCCGAAGCCCGAAATGCTGAGAACGCAGGAACTCGCACACGAACCCGATGCGCTTCACATCGACCGCCTGCCCACGCTGACGCCCGATCGCTTGAAGCGGGGATTGGTCTGATGGGTTTGTTCGGGCGCCGGAAAACCGTCTTCGTCGATTGCGATATTCTCGTCGTCGGCGGCGGCATGGCCGGCTGCGGTGCGACTTACGAATCCCGCTACTGGGGCCGCGATCTCAACATCGTCTGTGTCGAGAAAGCAAATATCGAGCGCAGCGGCGCGGTCGCCCAGGGGCTTTACGCGATCAACTGTTACATGGGCATGCAGTGGAACGAGAACCAGCCGGAGGATCACGTGCGCTATGCGCGCAACGATCTCATGGGGCTGGTGCGCGAGGATCTCGGCTACGACATTGCGCGCCACGTCGATGCCACCGTGCACAAATTCGAGGAATGGGGTCTTCCGATCATGCGGGACCCCGAGACCGGGCGTTATCAGCGCGAAGGCAAGTGGCAGATCATGATTCACGGCGAGAGCTACAAGCCGCTCGTTGCCGAGGCCGCGCGCAAATCGGCCACCAAGATCTACAACCGGATCATGGTCACGCATCTGTTGATGGATGAAACCAAGCCCAATCGCGTCGCCGGTGCGGTCGGCTTCAACGTGCGTACGGGTGATTACTACGTATTCCGCGCGAAGGCCGTCATCGTTTGTGCCGGCGGCGCGTCTCACATCTTCAAGCCGCGCGCGGTCGGCGAAGGCATGGGCCGCACCTGGTATGCGCCGTGGAGCAGCGCCTCGGCCTATGCCCTGCCGATCCAGGTGGGCGCGAAAATGATGCAGATGGAGAACCGCATCGTCCTCACCCGTTTCAAGGACGGCTACGGCCCGGTCGGCGCCTATTTCCTGCACCTGAAGACATATACGCAAAACGCCTATGGTGAAGACTATGAGGCGCGCTGGTTCGCCGAACTGCGCAAGACGATCGGCGATTATGTCGATCGTCACCCGGTCCCGACCTGCCTGCGCAATCACGCCTTTCTCGAGGAAGTAAAGGCGGGGCGCGGGCCGATCCGCATGGTGACGAAGGAAGCCTTCCAGGATCCGCACAAGGAAACCGTCGGCTGGGAGAATTTTCTCGGCATGACCATCGGGCAAGCCGTGGTCTGGGCGTCACAAAACATCGATCCGAAGCACATCAACCCCGAGCTTACGACCTCGGAACCCTATGTGATGGGCTCGCACGCCACGTGCTCGGGCGCCTGGGCCAGCGGGCCTTCGGATTATGCGCCGGCGGAATATCAGTGGGGCTACAACCGCATGATGACCGTCGATGGCCTGTTCGGCGCCGGTGACACGATCGGCGGCACCGCTCACAAATTTTCTTCCGGCTCTTTCACCGAAGGCCGCATCGCCGCGAAGGCGGCCGTAAATTATATCAATGAGATGGGCCGCGACCAACCGATAGCAGCCGAAACAGAAATCGCATTGCTCGAAAAGCAGATCTTCAAACCGCTCGAGACCTATCGCATCGGCCGCAACGAGATCGTCGGGGGAACCGTATCGCCCAGCTATCTCCTGCCGCTGCACGGGCTGCAACGTCTCGAAAAGATCATGGACGAATATGTGGGCGGCATTGGCGCCCATTACACGACCAACGCACATCTTCTCACGCGCGGCCTCGAGCTCCTGAATATGCTCAAGGAAGACCTCAACTATCTCGGCGCCGAAGATCTCCACCAGCTCCAGCGCGCCTGGGAGCTTCAGCATCGCCTGCTGGCCTCGGAAGCGGTGACGCACCACACGATGTTCCGCACCGAAACGCGGTGGCCAGGTTATTACTATCGCGCCGACCATCCGAAGCTCGACGACGCCGACTGGCACTGCTTCACCCTGTCCCGCTTCGACCGGCGGTCCGGGCAGTGGGCCATGGAGAAGGCGCCCGTCTATCACATCGTCGATTGACGGCGCGCGAATGTCGAGCATTGCCGCCCTCATCGTCGCAGCCGGCCTGGGCCAGCGGGCGGGAGGGTCCGTTCCCAAACAGTTCCAGCCGCTGCTCGGCGCTTCCGTGCTTCGCCGCAGCGCCATCGCCTTCGCGGCGCTGCCCGAAATCCAACTTGTCCAGATCGCCATCTCCGACGACCGGCGCGCGGAGACGGAAGCGGCGCTGGAGGGTGTCGCTCGCCTGCCCTTCGCGATCGGCGGCGCGACGCGGCAGGAATCGGTGCGCAACGGCCTCGAAGCGCTGGCGACCCACAACCCGGATTTCGTTCTCGTGCACGACGCCGCGCGGCCGCTTGTTTCGGCAAAGCTTATCCGGCGCGTAATCGAGACCCTCGAACGAGGCGCTGCGGCGGCCATACCGCTCGTGCCTGTTGCCGACACGCTGAAGCGCGACGAAGCCGATGAATGGACAACTGTTCCGCGCGATGCCCTCTATCGTGCCCAGACGCCACAGGGCTTCCGCTTCGAAGCCCTGCGCGCCGCCCATCGCGAATTCGCGGATGCGGCCGTTACCGACGACATGGCACTTGCCGAACTTGCCGGGCTTCCAATCACCCGCGTCATCGGCGAGGAAATAAATCTGAAAATCACCACGGAAGAGGATTTCCTGCATGCCGCACGCCTGTTGCGGGGCGAAATGGGCGAGTACCGCACCGGCCAGGGTTTCGATGTGCACGGCTTCAAGGCCGGCGACCACGTCTGGCTGTGCGGCGTGAAAATCCCGCATACGGCGGCGCTGGAAGGCCATTCCGATGCGGATGCGGGCCTGCACGCGCTGACCGATGCGATCCTGGGCGCGCTCGGCGCCGGCGATATCGGCCGGCATTTTCCGCCTACGGACGAAAAATGGCGCGGCGCGCCGTCCTCGCTTTTCCTCGCGCATGCGGCGCGGCTTGTAGCCGAGGCGGCCGGCGCCATCGTGCATTGCGACGTGACACTCATCTGCGAGCGGCCGAAAATCGCGCCCTATCGCGACGCGATGTGTGCCCGCATTGCCCAAATCCTCGGGATCGAAATCTCGCGCGTCAGCGTGAAGGCGACGACGACGGAAGGCCTCGGTTTCACGGGCCGCCGCGAGGGTTTGGCGGCACACGCGATAGCCACTATACGACTGCCGCCCGCATGAGTCCCGCGGCCGCGATCGTGACGCTGTGCGGCCTTGGCCGCGTGCGGCCCGCGCCGGGAACTGTCGCAAGCCTCGTGGCTGCGATCGCCGCGTTCGGTGTCGCAATGATCGGCGGAAGGATATCTGTCCTGCTTGTCGGAATATTCGCCATGGCATTTGGCAGCTGGGCCGCGGAGCATTACGCGCGCGAATCCGGGCACCCCGACCCGTCGGAATGTGTCATCGACGAAGTGGCCGGCCAATTCCTCGCCTGCGCTTTTGCGCCACGAACGCTTCTGGGCTTCACCCTCGCCTTCCTGCTTTTCCGCGCGCTCGACATTTTCAAGCCCTGGCCGATTTCCCTCGCGGAGCGGCTTCCCGGCGGCCTCGGCATCGTCGCAGACGATGTGGTTGCGGGCGTGATCGCCGGCTTGGTAATTATCATATTGGTGCAGATTCTCCCTCTCCCCCTCTGGGGGAGATGGCTGGGGTGAGGGGGGGCGACACAGAACAAATATCTCCGGATGAACCGAATTACTGAAATAAGGCGCTCACAAATGACTGAAGCACCGCGCGGCGGAGCGACCGCCTCGCCCCAACCCTCTCCCCCGATTCCGGGGGAGAGGGAGTCGCACGGCGTAATCTTCAATTCTCAACTTCTTCACCTCGCAGAAGACGTAATTGCGCGGGCACGGGCGATGGATTTGCGCATTGCGACGGCGGAAAGTTGCACGGGCGGCTTGATCGGCGCGCTGTTGACCGAGATCCCGGGATCTTCGGACGTATTCGAGCGGGGGTTTATTACTTATTCCAATGCGGCAAAAACCGGGATGCTCGGCGTGCCAAATGAACTTATTGGCGAGTGGGGCGCAGTATCAGAGCCCATCGCGCGCCGCATGGCGGAGGGCGCTCTCGAACATTCGTCCGCGCAGATAGCCGTCGCGGTGACGGGTATCGCCGGCCCGGGCGGCGGCACCGCCGAGAAACCGGTGGGACTTGTCCACATCGCGGCTGCTCGCAAAGGTGCCGGGACGCTGCATGAGAAGCACTTGTTTGGTGACATCGGCCGGAGCCCGATCCGGATGGCAACCGTTGAAGCTGCGCTAAAGTTATTACTTCGCCTTCTCTGAAAGTACGCGCGCCCGCGCCTCGAACGCGTCCGTCATGCGGCCCATGACGAGCGCCAGCGCGGCACCCGCGATATGTCCGAGCAGGCGGCTGCGGAATTCAAAGGCGATGGAGAAATCCACGCGCGCGCCGCCATCGGCGGGCGTGAAGCGCCAGTGATTTTCAAGCTGGCGGAACGGGCCTTCGGTCTGGTTCACATCGACACGGCGGTTTCCGGGATCGAGCTCGACGCGGCTGATATAACGTTCGCGCAGCGATTTGTAGCCGATCAGCGTTTCGGCCCAGATCACTTCGCCGAACGGCGCCGGTTCGCGGCGGAGCACGCGCAGGCCCTCGCACCAGGGAACAAATTCCGGATAGCGTTCGACGTCGGCCACGATGTCATAGATGAAATCGGCCGTGTACGGAAGAAAGCGGGATTCGGATTTGGACGGCAAGTCCCGTGTTCTCACCGGCCGGCGTTCGCGGCGCGCGCGGCTTTTAGCGCGGCGAAATCCTGATCCGCGTGATAGGAGGAGCGCGTGAGCGGGCTGGCCGAAACCATCGAGAACCCCTTGGCGCGCGCGATCTGTTCGATCGCAGCGAACTCGTCAGGCGACCAGAAACGCGCCACGGCCGCGTGCTTGCGCGAGGGCTGGAGATATTGTCCGAGTGTCAGGAAATCGACGCCCGCCGCGCGCAGGTCGTCCATCACCTGCATCACTTCTTCGCGGCTCTCACCCAGCC
Organism: Rhizomicrobium sp.; assembly: GCA_036272695.1. Taxonomy (GTDB): domain Bacteria; phylum Pseudomonadota; class Alphaproteobacteria; order Micropepsales; family Micropepsaceae; genus Rhizomicrobium. Next base: position 33,494 of record DATAYG010000213.1, read on the forward strand.
CCAGCATCAGGCCCGATTTGGTGAAGCCTTCGGGCACGATCTCTTTTGCGTGTTCCAGCAGGCGCAGCGAAGCGTAGTAGCGCGCGCCGGGGCGTATGCTCAGATATAGCCGCGGCACGGTTTCAAGATTGTGATTGAACACGTCGGGTCGCGCATTCATCACTGTTTCCACCGCACCGGGCTTGCGCAGGAAATCCGGTGTCAGCACTTCGATCGTCGTCGCGGGGTTGGCCGCGCGGATGGCGCGGATGACGCGCGCGAAATGTTCAGCCCCGCCGTCCGCAAGATCGTCGCGATCGACGGAAGTAATGACCACATGCCGGAGCCCAAGCTTCGCCACGGCACCGGCGACATTTTCCGGCTCGCCGGGATCGAGCGCCCTCGGCAGGCCGGTCCGCACATTGCAGAAGGCGCAGGCCCGCGTGCAGGTGTCGCCCATGATCATCATGGTGGCGTGGCGGTGCGTCCAGCACTCGCCGATATTCGGGCAGCCGGCCTCCTCGCAGACAGTATGCAGCCCGAATTCGCGGACGATGCCCCGCGTCTCCTGATACTCGCGGCCGCCCGGCGCCTTGACACGGATCCAGTCCGGCTTGCGCAGAAGCGCGGTATCCGGGCGATGCGCCTTTTCCGGGTGGCGGGGCCCGCGGCGATCCCTCGCCGCCTGATCGAATACGATGGTCATGCTTTTACATATAGGCTGCCGGACCCAAAATCACGCGCTCCCTGGCCGACTTGCGGGCCGACCAAACGGTGATTAGGAACCTATCATGAGCCTCGCCACCATCGCCGCGGCATCCGGAGAGGAGATCGTTCCCTTCGATCTGCCGCGCGCCGAGAAGTCACTGTTCCAGGCGCTGATCGAGGCGCGGCGGCAATTCGGCGGCAAGCGCGTCGCGCTCGTGGATGGCGACGAGCGGCAGCTCAGCTATGACGAGATCGTCCGGGCCGTGCTGGCGTTGGGGAGCGCCTTGCGGAAAGGCACGCGCGCCGGTGAAGCGGTGGGCGTCATGCTGCCCACGGGTGCGGGCTCGATCATCGCCTTCCTCGCTGTATCGGCCTATGGGCGCGTTCCGGCGATGCTGAATTTCACCGCCGGCGCGGCCGCCATCCAGGCCGCCATGCATATGGCGAAGGTGCGGCGGGTGGTGACCGCGCGGCGCTTCATCGATGTCGGTAAATTCGAGGCGCTGATCGGCGAGCTCGCGAGCATGGCCCAGATTATTTATCTCGAAGATGTGCGCGCCGAGCTTTCGCTGCGCGACAAGGCCGCGGCGGCCGTCGGCCAGATTCTGCCGTCGCTTGTTACTTCCCGGTCGTCGCACGGTACACCCGCCGTGTTTCTTTTCACGTCGGGCACGGAGGGCGAGCCCAAGGGCGTTGCGCTTTCCCATCGCAATCTGCTTGCGAATGTCGAGCAGGTCCGCGCGCATATCGCGCTCCATCCGACCGACGTGCTGTTCAACCCGCTGCCGACCTTCCACTGCTTCGGATTGACGGTCGGCGCGCTGATGCCGCTGCTGCTTGGTATCAGGAGCGTGCTGCATCCGACCCCGCTTCAGCCGCGGGAGATCGCACGCCGCATCCGCGAATCCGGAGCAACCATCCTGCTGTCGACCGACACGTTCATTTCGCAATACGCGCGCGCCGGCGATCACGGCGATCTGAACGGGCTGCGGCTGGCCGTCTGCGGCGCCGAGCGCCTGCGCGATGAAACGCGCGCGCTCGTGCGCAGGAAATACGGCAATGTCGAGCTTCTGGAAGGCTATGGCGTTACCGAGGCCTCCCCCGTTATTGCCGCCAATCAGGTCGGCGCGAACCGCTCGGGAACGGTGGGGCGGCTCATGCAGCGCATCGAGAGCCGGCTCGAACCGGTCGAGGGCATCCCGCACGCCGGCCGGCTTCTCGTCCGCGGACCAAATGTAATGCTGGGCTATATCCGGCCCGATCATCCCGGAAAGATTACCTCCCTGCCCGGCGGCTGGTACGACACAGGCGACGTGGTGAGCATCGATTGTGACGGCTACATCGCCATCAAGGGCCGCCTGAAGCGCTTCGCCAAAGTCGGCGGCGAAGTTGTTTCGCTGGCAGTCGTCGAGAGCTGCGCCTCCGCGTTGTGGCCCGATTGCGGCCACGCGGCCATCGCGCTCCCCGATCCGCGCAAGGGCGAGCAGATCGTGCTCATTACCACCGCACCCGACGCCGACCGCACCGCGTTCGCCGGCTGGGTCCACAATCACGGCGTCCAGGAACTCGCAATTCCCAGGCGTATTGTTCATGTCGACAGCATTCCCGTACTCGGCACCGGAAAGACGGATTATACGAAAGTCACCAAGCAGGTGTTGGAGGAAGACGCTTTGGCAGAGGACGGACATTCCACCGCCGGACATGCCTGAAGCATCATGAAATTACTTCAGACGTCGATGTAGCCCGCAAGCACCAGCCCATAGAAAATCAGCCACAGCAGCGCCGCGACAAGGCTCGCGACCAGCGCCTTGAGCACAATCCGCGGATTGCCCGGCGCACCGGCATCGGCGAGCGCGTGCACCGGTTCCCCGGTTTCATGCGGTGCCTTGACCCCGATCGGCAGCAGGATCTGCAACGTCAGAAACCACAGGATGACATAAGCGCCGACGAGAACGACCCAGTGCATGATATTACTCCCTCTGCCCCCTTTCTTGCGCCGGCGCCAGTTTGATCGGCGGGCTGCATCGGCATTGATGGCAGCAAGACTCCCCTCATGCCGAGCTTGTCGAAGCACGCAAATCGCATGACCGGGAACAAATTCGTCAAGCTATGAGGCACATTTGCGGCGGACCGCGTATGTGTTGAAATTCCCTGAGATCGTGCGCGGCCGGAAACCGGGAACGCCACGGCGCCGCGGGTTGTGCTCCTTCGCATCGATTATCCGGCGCCGCCGGACCGCGCGTCCCGGGTGATTTGCGGCAGATAATTCCCTGAGACGTGTGTGTGCACGCCCGCCTGGCGCGATTTTCCCTGAGATTGTGCGCGGCGGGAACTGCAGGGCGTCGCAGCTCGGCGTTCTCCGCAGGGCCGCGTGGGCCATTCGTTGCCGCCGGACCACGTGCACCATGCGATTTACGGGGGGAATTTCGCTGAGATTGCGTTTTCCGTTCGCATCCCTCCAATTTTCCCTGAGACATCGCTCGGTCGAGTTTCCGTTTGATCGGCCCTGGAAGGCGGACGCGGCGCGGACGTTTCTTTCCACGTTCGAAAACAAATGAGAACAGCAGCCGGGTCGCGACCGCCTTGCCGCCCGCGGCGCTGCGCGTCAGCTCTTCGGCGACCGAACCGATACCATCGCGCGGCGCATATCCGGCGAAGGCGGCGGGCGAAAGGAAAAGCAGCTCTTCGACTGCCGCCTGCATGGCGCTCCATCGCGCGCCGCAGCCCGGGCCGTCCGCCCGGATTGCCCGACTGACCTTTCCGATACCGCGAATGCACCGGCGGCTTGCGGTAGCCGATCTCGTAAGGCATCGCGCGTTACCGCCAATCAGGTCGCCCGCAGGAGGGTAAATCGTCTCCGTCGCGTTGTCAACCAACTCGGTTGTCCAAAATACCACGTCGGGGCGACCACTGATCTCGCGCGGCCCGGCAGTGTGTCAACTTCCCTTTGCTGGAATACAAGATCCCCCAATTTCCCTACGCCCGTTCCAGTTCGACCAGCATGCCGAGGAAATCCTTCAGGTACAGGAAGGGCACCGGCTTGCCCTCGGCGCAAATGCGCGGTTCGCCACTTCCGATGATGGTTGCCCACTGCCCCGCGCAGGCGGCGGCGTGCAGCTACAATGACGGCTACGGCACGATTTCACCGGCTGGCGACCGGCGCATGAGAAGCCCGGCGATCAGGGCGTTACTGCAAACACCGTGCCGACCTCAAAGGCGCCGCCCCCGGACGTTGTACCATATAGCGTGCCCTTCACATCGATCAGATTTGCACTTGGCCCGACACCGTCCTTGCATTTCGGCTTTTTTTCGCAGCCTCGACCGAACGAATGGAGCACCGTCTCCTTGCCGGAACCCGGGTCGAGTGAGAACACCGTGCCAGCGCCATAGACACCGCCTGCAATTGTCGTGCCGTATAGAATGCCGTTGACAGCTATCAAACCGGCTTTGGGGGCGTCGCCATCTACACACTTCTTCTGACTGCAGAAGGAATAGACCACCGCTTCCTCGCCGGTTGTCGGGTTGAGCGAGAACACTGTGCCGCAGCCGTAGGCGCCGCCGCCGTCGCCGCAAAGCAGGGAGTTGCTGTTGGCGCCGCCATTCCACATTGTGCCGTACAGCGTGCCGCTCACATCGACGAGACCCGCATAGGGCCATTCGCCATCCGCGCACGTTTTCCGGCTGCAAAAAGAATACAGAACCGTTTCGTCGCCGGTTTTCGGGTCAATGGAAAACACCGTGCCGCAGCCATTGCCCAGGAAGGGGCTGCAACCCTGGTTGCGGCCCCCGGTTAGGGTCGTCCCGTATAGAATACCATCGACTTCGACCAGGCCGGCGACCGGATCGTTTCCATCGGTGTCGTTGTTCGGGAACGAGTGAAGCAGCCTGTCCGCGCCGGTCTTCGGGGCGAGCGCAAACACCGTGCCGCAGCCGAGCGGGTATCCGTTCGGTCCATAGCCGCAGTTCTTCGTGTAGCTGCCGCCGGATAACGTTGTGCCATAAAGCGTTCCTCTCACATCGATCAGGCCCGCAACCGGCTCGGAGCCGTCCTTGCGATAGCTGGTAAAAGAATGTAGCACCGTCTCGGCGCCGGTCGTCGGGTTGAACGAAAACACCGTGCCGCAGGAATCCATGTAATCGAACCTGCACTTCTTGGCGGGATTAGCCCCGCCGTTGCCGGTTGTCCCATAGAGCGTGCCCTTCACATCGATCAGACCTGCCTGGGGTTCCCACCCGTCCGTGCAGCTCTGCCTGCTGCAGAAGGAATACACCATCCTCTCCGCGCCGGTCGTTGGATTGACAGAGAAGACCGTGCCGCAGCCTCCGCTGCCGCAAATGATGGTGGCGCCCCCATATATCGTTGTGCCATACAGGGTTCCGTTCACATCGATAAGCCCGGCCAGGGGCTCCGTGCCGTCACCCGGCGGTCCGGCGAAGGAGTGCAAGATCGTCACTTTGCTCTCGGCAATTGCCGTTGCCGGAAACTGCAAGCCCAATGCGCAGCCAACCGCGCCGGCGCACAGACTGAAGAGCAGGCGTTTCATCGAAGCCCCTCCATAGGTTCGCACAACTACCACGCCGCCGTGCGGTTGCCAATCGGCTGATGGGGCTGCTTTTGTTTCGGTCTGTCGCATCGCTCGCTTATGCGACAATAAGAGCTATCCGGCGAGGCCCTACATATTTGAGCAAGCTCCGGCGCGTCCCGGCGCAATGGACCGTTCCTGGCCACGACTGAAAATACCTCAGGCAGTTACTATTTAAGGCTGTGAATATGTATCATGTCGACAAATTCAATTCCTGCCCGACACTGCCCGGCGATCAGGGCGTTACCGCAAACACCGCGCCGATGCCGTAGGCGCCCCCCGATTCCGTTGTTTCATACGGCAAAATAGGTTACCTGGACCAGAGTTCGCCGGCCGACAGGTCTGTTCGGCTGCACGCCGGAGCCACAGCCAGGCGCGAATGCCGGTCCAGGTACCCATTTGGTGCTTGCTATGCCGCGCGCAGCTTATATCGCGACCGGGCATGTGAGCCCGACTATTTATGGAGCCGTTTTCGTGACCTGCGAGGCGATTGCAACCCATTTGCCGTCGCGCTTCGCGAAAACATCCATCCAGGTATAGGCGCCGCTCGTATCCTTGTCCTTGTAGGAACTCTTCTCGTTGTCGGCACCCTGAACCACAGCCATATTGCCCATCACGCGCACATGCACGTCGTGATTTGTCATTTCCGTCGCCACCGCGGTTCCGGATTTGATATCCGCGATCAGATTGGTCTTGTCCTCCATCTTGCCGCCGGGATTTTGGCCGGTCCAATCGTCCCCGACAATGGACGATACCGCGGCAGTATCTTTCGCGACCATCGCTTTCGACCAAGCGGCTTCCATATCGACGAGTTTTTGTTGCGTCGCCGACATATCAGCTGCCGCAGCCGGACCCGCCATCAACAGCATCGTCGCACAAATCAGAATTTTCATGATTCCCCTTCCTTCGTGCTGTCTGTCGCCCATGCGACAGCTCTTGCACCTGCGCAACCCGAAATTCCCCAAATTATCCGGGCTACCGCAGGTTGGTACCAAATTTCGATGCGGCGCGTAAGCCCGGGTCGCCGGCTCCCCCGCTACCCCCGGCGCGGTCCGTCGTGGCAAAGCCGGATTTGGCGACCAAAATGCGCGACGACAGCCCGCTTCTGCCACGTGGGGCTTAATCTTACCGACGGATCGTGTCCTTTGAAGTGGTGCAGGAGCGCATGGCTCTCCGCCAGCCGTGTCCGAAATTTCCCTACGCCTGCTCCAGTTCGATCAGCGTGCCGAGAAAGTCCTTCGGGTGGAGGAAGAGCACCGGCTTTCCATGGGCGCCGGTGCGGGGTTCGCCGTTGCCGATGATGGTTGCGCCCTCTTCGCGCAGGCGGTCGCGCGCGGCGATGATGTCATCGACTTCGTAGCAGACATGATGGATGCCGCCGGCCGGGTTCTTCTGAAGGAATTTGGCGATCGGCGAGTTCTCGCCCAGCGGTTCTAGCAGCTCGATCTTTGTGTTCGGAAGCTCGACGAATACTGTGGTCACGCCGTGATCGGGCTGCAGCGCGGGTTCGGTGACTCTCGCACCGAGGGTCTCGCGGTAGATTTTCGCGGCTGCGGCGATGTCATTCGTCGCAATCGCAACGTGATTGAGCCGGCCAATCATGCTGTCTCCTTTCTTATACCACAGGCCCTAATGACCAACCGCTTACCATGTCATGGCCCGCCAAGTGCGGCCACCCAGTGGGGATTGCACCTGTGCCGGTAGTTGAAACGCCATTCCTTTTGCAAGCCTGAGCGGTTTTACCTGGGCGGCGCGCACTTGGCGGGCCGTGACAGGTAACGAGAATGGGTCGCGAACGGAACTCTCTGGTCTCATACCAAAATCACTTCCACGCGTGTCACGGGCTTCTTGCCCCAACGGGCAGTGGCGGCGCGGCGGATGGCGAGCCGCACTTGTTCCTTGAACTTCTCTTCGTCGCCCTTGTGGCCATTGTGCCGGGACAGCGTGTCATCGAGCGCCGCGCGAATGGAGTCGTGGACTTCATCGGGGATGCCTTCGAGAAACAGCGCCGGATCGCCTGCTACGCGCCCCTTCTTGTCGAGCGGGATCGTCACCGCGATCAATCCGGCATAGGCCAGCGCGGCGCGGGAGCGCGCATGGCCCCTGCCCTCTTCCACCAGCACCTTGCCGTCCAGATGAAGACGGCCGGCCGGCGTCTCGTCCACGATTTCAGCGCGGCCCGGCGCCAGACGCAGCATGTAACCGTTCTGCAGCACAATCGCCTGCGGCACCTGGAGCGAGCGCGCGAGCCGTGCATGTTCGGTCAAATGGCGAAATTCGCCATGCACCGGCACGGCAACACGCGGCCGGACCCAGCGATACATCTGCGCCAGCTCTTCGCGCGCCGGATGTCCGGAGACATGTACGAAATGATCGCGCTCGGTAATGACTTCGACTCCGAGCCGGGCCAGCTTGTTCTGCAGATCGAATATCGCGAGGTCGTTGCCGGGAATGATGCGCGAGGAGAAAATCACCGAGTCGCCCGGGCCGAGCGCAACGGAGGAGTGTTCGCCCGCCGCTATGCGCGCAAGGGCAGCACGCGGCTCGCCCTGGCTCCCCGTACAGAGATAAAGCACGCGGCGGGGCGGCAGCTGCGCTGCCGCCTCCGGCTCCATCGTAGCCGGAAATCCCTTCAGATAGCCGGTTTCGCGCGCAGCCTGGACGATCCGATGCATCGACCGGCCGACCAGCACCAGCTCGCGCCCGTGTTTGCGCGCGGCCACGCCGACTGTTTCGAGCCGCGCGACGTTGGACGCGAAAGCCGTCACCGCCACGCGCCCGCCAAGCGTTCCGATCAGATCGACGAGGCTCCGCCGCACGCTCGATTCCGAACCCGATTCGCCCGCGACCAGTGCGTTGGTGGAATCGCAGACCACGGCCAGCGCACCTTCGTCGCCGATCGCGCGCAAGGCCGCGGAATTGGTTGCTTCGCCGATCAGAGGCTCGGGGTCGAGCTTCCAGTCTCCGGTATGAACCACCACGCCGAAGGGCGTGCGGATGGCAAGCGCATTAGGCTCCGGAATGGAATGAGTAATGGAAATGAATTCGATCTTGAACGGGCCGATCTCCAAACGGCTTTCAAGCGGGACGACCGTGATACGCGCGCGCTCGGCGAGCCCGGCCTCGATGAGCTTGCCTTCGAGCAGCCGGGCCGTGAACGGCGTGGCATAGATCGGGCAGCGGAGCTGCGGCCAAAGCTGTGCGACCGCGCCGATGTGATCTTCATGCGCATGGGTCAGCACGATCGCGAGCACATTCTCACGCTGATCTGCGAGATAACGGATATCCGGCATGATCACATCCACGCCGGGCGTACCCGCCTCGCGTCCGAACATCACGCCGCAATCGACGACGATCCATTGCCGGTCATCGGGCGCACCGCAGCCATAGGCGTTGAAGTTCATCCCGATCTCGCCCGCGCCGCCGAGCGGCAGCAGGACAAGCTCGCTATCGTTCAATCGCGCGTCCATCAGGACTGCAAACGTTTCGACGCGGCGTCTGTGTTCCGCGCATGAATGAGCACAAGGCCGCGAATGGTCAGGCCGGCATCGAGATGATCGATCACCTGCGTCTGACGGTAGAACAGGCTCGCCAGTCCGCCGGTGCCGATCACCGTCATCGGTTCCGCATATTCGCTCCTGATCCGCGCCACGAGTCCCTCGACGAGTGCAAGATAACCCCAATAAAGACCCGACTGCATTGCGGGGACCGTGTCCTTCCCGATCACCGATTGCGTGCGCTGGATCGCCACGCGAGGCAGCATGGCTGCGGCCATATGTAGTGCTTCCGCGGACACATTCACCCCCGGCGCGATCACGCCGCCTTCGTAATTTCCTGCGGCGCTCACCACGTCGAACGTGGTCGCGGTGCCGAAATCGACCACGATGAGCGCACCTCTGTAACGCTCATGCGCCGCGACCGTATTGACCAGTCTGTCCGCGCCCACCGCCGTCGGGCGGTCGACACGGATTTCGATGCCGAGATCGACATCCGGCTCGCCGACGACAAGCGGTTCGCATTTGAGATAACGGCGGCAGAACAGGCGCAAATCGAACAGGGCGGCGGGAACCACCGTCGCGATGATGGTGCTGTCGATATCGGCGAAACTCAATCCGGCGAGCGCGAGCAAAGGACCAAGAAGCACCGCGTATTCGTCGGCGGTACGGGCCTGATCCATCACCGCGCGCCACTCCGCACGGATTTCCTTGCCGTCGCAGACGGCGAAGACGATGTTGGTATTTCCGGCGTCAATCGCGAGCAGCATGGCGTCAGAAAAAAACTTCGCCGGCGGAGATGACGCGTAGTCGACCCGGACTCTCACGCAGCAGCAGGGCTCCGCCCTCGTCTATGCCCTCGAACATGCCGTGTGTCTCTCCGCCCGCGAGCCGCGCCCGGATACGTGTGCCAAGGCCCGCAGCACGCGCGAGCCAGGCATCGCGAACCGGCCCGAAGCCCCGTTCCATCCACAATTCATACCATCGCGCCCATTGCGCCGCGAGAGATGCCAGCGCCTCCTGGGGCGCGGGCACTTGTGCGCCCAGCGCGGCAAGGGACGTCGCGGGGAACTCGACATCTGTCGGATGCGCCGCGAGGTTGGCGCCGATACCGATCGCGAGCCAATCCGGGCGGCCCGGCGCGTTGCCGGCGGATTCGAGCAGAATGCCTGCGATCTTCCGTCCGTGCACCAGCACATCGTTGGGCCATTTGAGGCTGACCTCCGCGGCCGGTGCGTATTGCGCGATCATTCCCGCCGCGGCCAGCGCAGCCGTGAATGAGAGCTGCGCGCACCGGGCCAGCGGGCTTTCGGGCCTGAGCAGGAGCGTAGCCGTGAGATTTCCGGCCGGCGCCTGCCACTCACGGCCGCGCCGGCCGCGCCCCTTCGTCTGGCGGTCGGCGAGAATCCACAGCGGCGCAGCGGCGCCCGCCATCGCCAGCCGGCGTGCCTCCTCGTTGGTGGAGTCGGCTTCTTCCAGATGGCGCAGCAAATAGCCCTGCGGCCACGCTTCGTTCACGGAACCAGAGCTTTGGCGCCGATTGCCGCTGCCCCGACCAGCGGCGAAGCAACCAGCACGAAGAACAGGTTGAACAGGCTCGAACCGACGGCGATCGCGCCCAGCCGCATGCCCATCTCTCCTTCGAAGGCCGGGGCCGCGTCGTCGAAATACATGAGTTTGACGACGCGCAGGTAGTAATAGGCGCCGATCACGCTCGATATGACGGCAAGAACAGCGAGCACATAGAGATGCGCTTCGATTGCGGCCAGGAACACATAGAATTTCGCGAAGAAGCCCGCGAAGGGCGGAATGCCGGCGAGACTGATGAACAATACCGCAAACGCCAGCGCGAGCCCGGGATTGGTTTGCGCGAGCCCCGCAAGATCGGGGATCGTCTCCACCATCTTACCCTGCCGGCGCATCGCCAGAATGCAGACAAAGACACCGGCATTGGTGATGACATAGATCGCAAGATAGATGAGCACGCTCTCGACGCCGAGGAAGGTACCGGCGGCCAGGCCCATCAACGCGTAACCCATATGGGCAATGGAACTGTAGGCCATCAGGCGCTTGATATTGCTCTGGCCGATGGCGGCGATCGAACCCAGGAACATCGACAGCACCGACACGAACTCGACGATCTGCCGCCATTCATGGACTGCACCGGGCATCGCCTGGAGCATCACCCGCAGGAAAAGCGCCATCGCCGCCGTCTTGGGCGCAATGGAGAAGAAGGCGGTAATCGGCGTGGGCGAGCCTTCGTAAACATCGGGCGTCCACATATGGAATGGTACGGCGGAAATCTTGAAGGCAAGACCGGCGATAATGAACACCAGGCCGAAGATCACACCGATGTTTGGGCCGGCATGGGCAACGGCGTGCGCAATCGCGGTAAAAGACGTTGTGCCCGCGAAGCCGTAAATAAAGGAAATGCCGTACAGCATCATCCCCGACGAGAGCGCGCCGAGGACGAAATATTTCAGGCCGGCTTCGCTGGAACGAACCGAATCGCGGTTGAAGGCGGCGAGCACATAGAGCGCGAGGCTCTGCAGCTCGAAGCCAAGATAGAGCGCGATGAAATTCGACGCCGACACCATGAACAACATGCCGATGGTCGCGAGGATCACCAGCACCGGGAATTCGAAAAAGGCGATCTTCTCGCGCTCGAGAAATTCCTGCGACATCAGCAGCGTAAGCGCGGAACCGAGCAGCACGAAGATCTTCGCAAAGCGCGCGAAATTGTCGGCGACGAACGCACCCTGAAACGCAGTCGTCGCGCCCGTCAGGGGCACGGCCACGAAATAGCCCGCAACCACCAGCGCACAAATGGCGGCAATGGTGACGGACCGGAATGAACCGGGACCGGATATGACGCCGATCATCAACAGGCCCATTGCTGCCAATGCCAGCAGGCACTCCGGAAACAGAACCAGCAGATCGCCTTCGAGCCCGCTCACGGCGCAAACTCCGTGTCAGGTGCGCGCGCCGCCAAACTTTCCTCGCCCGCGCGAAGCGTGGGGGAGGCGCCCCGAACGGGCGGGGGGGGCTTGCCGGCGGAGGGCGTTGCCCCCTCGACCGCTTCGCGGTCCCCCTCCCCCACGCGTCCCGTGCGGGGGTGGAAAGCGAGGTGTGCGGTTGTCTCGTGTGCCATCGCCATGCGGTGCTGCGCGACGAGATGAGCGACAGAGACGGATGTTTCGTCGGTGATGATGCGGGGATAGACGCCGAGGATGATGGTGAACGCAACCAACGGCGCAAGGATCGCGATCTCGCGGACACTCAGATCCTGCATCACCTTGAGCGCCGGCTTCACCAGCGCCCCGAAAATCACCCGGCCGTACAGATAAAGCATGTAGGCAGCCGAAAGGATCATGCCGGTGGCCGCCAAGATCACCACCCAGGTGTTCACCTGGAACGTGCCGACCATGGTCAGGAATTCGCCGACGAATCCGCTGGTGCCCGGCAGGCCCATGTTGGCGAGCGTGAACACCATGAAACAGGCCGCATAGACAGGCATGCGCTCGACCAGCCCGCCATAAGCGGCGATCTCGCGCGTATGCAGCCGGTCGTAGACGACGCCTACGCAAAGAAACAGCGCGCCCGAAACGATGCCGTGCGACAGCATCTGGAATATACCGCCGTCGATCCCCTGCTGGGTCAGCGAAAATATCCCCATCGTGACGAGGCCCATATGCGCCACCGAGGAATAGGCGATGAGCTTCTTCATGTCGTCCTGTGCCAGAGCGACCAGCGAGGTGTAGATCACCGCGACGACCGAGAGCGTGAAGACCAGCGGCGCGAACAGCTCCGAGGCGTTGGGCATCATCGGCACCGAGAAGCGCAGCAAGCCGTACCCGCCCATCTTGAGCAGCACGCCGGCGAGAATGACGGAGCCCGCGGTCGGCGCCTCGACATGGGCGTCGGGCAGCCAGGTATGCACCGGCCACATCGGCATCTTGACCGCGAACGACGCGAAGAAGGCGAGCCAGAGCCAGGTCTGCATCGCCGGCGAGAAATGGGCCGTGCGGAGCAGCGTCTCGATGTCGGTGGTGCCGGTCTGGAAATAGATCGAGAGAATCGCCAGCAGCATGAGCAGCGAGCCAAGAAGTGTATATAGAAAGAACTTGAAGCTCGCATAGACGCGCCGCGGCCCGCCCCACACGCCGATG
>DATAYG010000214.1:0-4274 GCA_036272695.1 Rhizomicrobium sp.
CGCCCTACCTGACGCGAGCCCAGGCAATGCAGTTGCGGAGCGATTATGCGGAAGCGATCGAGCGCCTAAACGGATTCATCCGCAAGGCTGTTGTCGTTGCAGGCGAGGACGAACAAGAGGAGCGGCCATTCCTTCCCACTATCGAGCGCATTCCGGCCGGAGAGCGAAAGAGCTTCGCGGAGGCATTGGCGAGAACGACGCTGCGAAAACGCCTTCCCGAGCTTGAGAACGCGCTTTCGCAGATCGCTTAGTCTAGATAGGCACGGCCTTCCAGAAGTAGCGGCGGAATCCGCGCTTGTCGTCGAAGTCCTTGATGCGGAAGACCATGCGCACAGCCATCCCCGAGTCGACCTCACCCGCGTCGACATCGGTGATATCGGCCATCATTCGGCCGCCTTCGGCAAAGGTGATCATGCCGTAGTGGTTCGGCGGGCTCATCGAGAAGGTGAGATGATCGGCTGACCACGACAGCACCGAACCTTGCGTTTCCGCAAAGCTGTGCAGGTCCTGACTATCGACCGCGTTGCAATTCGGATTGACGCAGATGCGTGTGCGCGGAAACTGCGCAGTGCCGCAATTGCGGCATTTTCCGCCGACGAGACCGGTCAGCATGTCCGACTTGCGATGCAGAACCGAAAGCGCCGTGCGCGTGTCCACTTCTGCGCGCATGCCCTTTTCGAGCTCGATGAGGCCGTTGAATGCGAGGAGCTTCAGGTAATTCTTCTCTTCCTTGCGGCGCGCCAGCGATCCCGTCACGCCGCGGCGCTTTTCCAGCTTTTCGATTTCCGGCGTGACCTCGAACAAGAGTGCGTCCACGCCTTGCCCGAATTGTGCGATGAGAATTTTCTCGCCGGGTTTTGCCGATTCGAGAGTGTGCGCGAGCATCAGCAGGGAATGCGCCGCACCGGAGTCGCCGACGGTACCGCCGAGATTGTCGCGCAACGTGGCGGGATCGATGCCGCTGGATTTCGCGAGCTGCTGATCCAGTTTGGCAAATGGGCACGGCAGGACGAGATGCGTGACGTCCGATGCGGCAATTTTCGCCTTGTCCAGCAGGGCCTTGATCGCAGCGGGAACGAGTTTGGTGTAGCCTTCGTCGCGCACCCACCGCTCTTCCCAACTGTAATCGAACTCTTCGCCTTCACCGCGGAAGTGGTCGACGAAATCGCGCGTGATGGAATGTGTGGCGATCAGCGTGGCAATCACACCTTCATCGCCCACCGACAGCGCAGCCGCGGCATCGCCGTACGACAGCTCCTGCGGCGAGGCCGCACGCGCCTTGCGATGTTCTCCCGCCACGACAAGGCCGCGCTTGCTGCGTCCGCCGGCAACCGAATCCAGCGCCGCCATCAGCGCCGACGTGCCGGCGCGCTGCGAAGAGCTCACGTCCATTGAGAATATCCCCTGCGCCAGGTTCAAGGCGCCGGCGACAATTCCGGCATTCTGGCGATCGGCGAACGGCATCGTCGTCGAGCCGAAAAAGATTGCATCGACCTCGCTGCGATCCCGCAGCGCATCGATCGCCGGCAGGCAATCGCGCGCGGCTTCCACCGCCATGGTGACGGAGTCTTCGTCCCAATTGGCCATCGCGCGCTCGCCCCTGGCCGCACCCATCAGCCCCGGTGCGAACCATGCGTTGGCTTCGGCAATCGCCCGGCGTTGCAGCCGCAGGCGCGGAATGTAGGCGCCGAATCCCGTGATCCCGATCATTCAAGCAAACCTATGAGAACGTTGGAACTATGGCAGAAGGCGAAAGAGCCAGCCGTGGACGCGCTCCCGCGTATATGCCATGAAGTCCCGCCCTTCAAACCAGCCCTTTTGCATGTCCAGCAAAATTCAGCCTGTCCGCAAAGCCGTGCTGCCGGTTGCCGGCATGGGAACACGCTTCCTTCCGGCCACCAAGGCGGTGCCGAAGGAGATGATGCCCGTCGTCGACAAGCCCGTGGTGCAGTACGCCGTCGAGGAGGCGAAGGAAGCCGGCATCGAAGAATTCATCTTCGTCACCGGCCGCGGCAAGGCCATCATCGAGGATCATTTCGATCACGCCTACGAGCTCGAGATGCTGCTCGAGGCCCGCGAGAAGACAAAGGAGCTCGACAGCCTGCTGGAGAGTCTTCCGACGACAGGCTCCGTCGCTTTCACCCGGCAACAGAAGCCGCTCGGGTTGGGTCATGCGGTGTGGTGCGCGCGGCATCTCGTCGGCGATGAGCCGTTCGCCGTTCTGCTGCCCGACGATCTTCTCATCGGCGAGCCCGGCGCGCTGAAGCAGATGGTGGACGCCTATACCCGCGTCGGCGGAGGCGTCATCGTCGCCGCCGAGGAAAAGCCGTTGGAGGAAACCAACCGCTACGGAGTCATCGCGCCCGGAGCCGTGAAGGGCAACGCCACGGAAGTGAAAGGTGTGGTGGAGAAGCCCGATCCCGCCAAGGCGCCATCGCGGTTGTGCGTCATCGGACGCTACATTCTCGCGCCCCAAATATTCGCCGAACTCGATCGGCAGGAAGTCGGAGCCGGGGGTGAGATCCAGTTGACGGATGCGATGGCAAAACTGATCGGCCGCATGCCCTTCCATGCCGTGCAGACGACCTGCGCAAGATACGATTGCGGCGACAAGATCGGATTCCTGCACGCTAACATCGCGGTCGCATTGTCGCGGCCGGATATCTCCCCGGCACTGTCGGAAATCCTGCGCAAGGTTAAGTGCTGACGGGAAAGCCTGTAACATTTTCAATTACATAGACGCCTGCAGCGGTTGACCCGCAAGGCGGGAAAGCTAAAGTCCATCGCGGCCGGATCGGCCAAACCAGAGGCTGGGAGCAGCACCCTCGTGGGGAAGTTTGGGAAGCGCAACGCGGCAGCACGGCCGCGCCGGAGCCGCGTGGCACGCGCGGCGCTGGCGTCTACTGCAATGCTGCTTGTGTCACTTTGGGGGTTCAGCAGGGTCGCGCATGCGGCCGGGGACGAATTGTTCGAGCAGAACCGCACCACCTACGGAGATATCGGCCTGGTCGAAATGCCCTCCGCGCGCATGGCACCGGACGGGCAACTCTCGTTCGCGCTCGGCGATGTCTCGGACATGCAGCGCATCGGTCTCGGCTTCCAGATGCTGCCGTGGCTGGAGACCTCTTTCCGCTACAGCCATGTCCCGCATTTCTTCGATGACGGCACGCAGCTCTATGACCGCAGCTTCGGCATCAAGGTCCGCCTGTTCCAAGAGACGCCGTGGATGCCGGCGGTCGCGATCGGCGCGCGCGACATTATCGGCACCGGCATCTATGGCTCGGAATTCGTCGTCCTCTCGAAGCGGTTCTGGACGATCGACTTCACCGCCGGGCTTGGCTGGGGACGGCTTGCCTCCAACGAGACCTTCCCCAACCCGCTCGGCTACATCATTCCCTCGTTCAAGACTCGCTCGACCAACACCGGCCTTGGCGGCACGGTGGACTTCGGGCAGCTGTTCCATGGCCCCGACACCGGCCTCTTTGGCGGCTTCACTTGGCAGACACCGATTCCCAAGCTCGACCTGGTCGTCGAATACAGCAGCGACCGCTACCTTCGCGAGCGGGTGAACAACGGCTTTCACACACGCATGCCCGTCAACGCCGCGCTGAGTTACCGCATGTTCGAAGACATGAGCATCATGGCGGGCTACCTCTACGGCACCACATGGGGCGGCGCGATCAGCTTCCATTTCGACCCGACGCAGCCATTCTTCGCCGATCACCTCGGACCGTCGCCCCCGCCGCCGGCCATCCGCACCGACGCTGCCCGTTCGCAGGCGCTGGAAGAGTTGGTGGATACCAAACATAAGATCGTGAAGCTGAAAGCGGGCGGGCCGTGGGTCAATCTCGGGACCAATCCCAACGATCTCCGCGAACTGTTGTCGGCTGCCCCGTCCGCCGCGGCCAGGGATTACGAAATCGACGGGCACACGCTGGCCATCAATGTCGAAGGCCCGGCGGACATGAAGTCGCAGTGCCGCATCTTCGCACAGATCGCGTCCACATCGATTTCGGGTGTCACATCGGTCGCCGTGACCGACCTGAATGATCAGAGAGGCAATGTCACGCTCTGCAATGTGGAGGACTACTCGCGCCTCGCTGAGCTGGCCGTCCGGGACAATTGGCCGCTGGATAAGGCGGAATCAAATGACGCTGCGCCGGACCCAACCGGTCTGCCGGTCGGCGGCAGCGCAACGGCGGGCCTCACGGGCGCTGCGCTGAACGACAAGATCAGGCAGGATGCCTCCGCTCAGCGCCTGGAAGTCGACGGGA
>DATAYG010000215.1:0-2231 GCA_036272695.1 Rhizomicrobium sp.
CCAAACCACAGGATCTGCCGGCGGCCATGGCCCATGATCAGCAACCCATAGAGCAGTCGGAACGAGATTGTCGGCACGACGAAGAGGTCCATCGCGACAGTGCCATCCGCATGGTTGCGAAGGAACGTCTTCCACCCCTGCGAGGGAGGTCCCCTCCTCCGCGCCATATACTTGGCGACGCTGGTCTGGCCGATCTCGATGCCGAGCTTGAGAAGCTCGCCATGGATTCTCGGCGCTCCCCACAACGGGTTGGCAACGCTCATATCGCGGATCAGCCGGCGAATTTCCAGGGGCACTGGCGATCGACCGCAGCGGCGTCGTGATTTCCAGCGCCAATACAATCTGAAACCGGCGCGGTGCCAGCGGATCACGGTGTCCGGTCGGACGATTGCCAGTGCATCATACATCCTGGGAAACAGCCGGCAGACGCCTCCCAATATAAGTCTGTCAATCGACCCAAATGGAAGTCTCTTGGGATTGGCACGCCGCAGCACATTGATCTGCTGCCTCAGCACCAACATCTCTGCCTCGAGCATTGCGCGCGACCGCAGCAGATCGATCACCGCCCCAAAGATCAGTTTGCATAAGTCCGACATCGAGCGGCAGCATCGCCCAATTCCCGGTCAACCGCCGGCGGATTGGATTTGCGATAGCGACAGGAGACGCGGTGGCCGGATATAAGGTCGGCTGCATCGGCGCTGGCGTGGTCGAACAGTTCGGCATGAGCGGACCGGTCCATGCGCGACTCTTTCGCAGCGAAATTCACAGTTCCGGCGAAACCCTTCGCTATCGGGCTTACGCCAATCCGGCGATCGAAGGCGAGATGGCGCTTCGATTGGAGTTGACGGTGGGATCGCGGCGGCTTTCCCCGTCATCGAGCTGCACCAGTTCGTATTCAGGGCCGCACGGAGGACGCTTGCCGAACTCGTCGCCAATAACGGCATCAACGCCGGCGCAGTCATCCCGCGGCAGCTCGAGGCGGCGCCGCTAGAAGATTGGGCTGACGCCCGTACGCTGTCGATTTCCATCAACGGCGTGAGCGTGGAGACTGGAGCCTTGTGGGCCATGAGCGGTGGTGCCGCGGAAGCCTTGAGTGGCTTCGCGGTGATCTCCGTCGTTTCGGCGAGGCTCTGAAGCCCGGTGATCTCGTGCTCGCAGGGACGCCCCTTGGCCTGCACCCCGTTCAAGAGGGCGATCATGTGATCGTCTCAATCGACGGAAAAGACCGCGTCGATTGCCGATTTGAGTAATGGACGAGAGAGCTAACCTAAGCGGGTCATGACGATGGCACGAAAGGACCCCCGTTCTTTTCGTTCGCCCCAAATCTTCAGCATCTCGATTGGTCCTCGTTGATCCGCTCGCGGCATGAGGACCACGAGCGGACCACTAACGTTGAGGCCGCGGTCAAGCAGGAAGCTTGTCGGCCAGCACGGTTGGTTGGCGAATCTCGGGGGCCACGGCAAGCAGATCAGCCGCGTTCGCCATGAGTGCCGCGGCAACCGCGCCGTTCAAGTGCGCAGTGCGTCCGGCTTCATCGTTGAATGCGTCAAAGATCGCAAACGTCGCCTTGTCGAAGCGTACCGCGAACCAAGCGACCGTGCCGGTCTCGGCCAGGACGAGAGAGCGAGCATTCGCAAGAAATGCCGCGACCTCTTCTTCCTTGCCGGGCTTTGCCTTCAGCTCAACATAAAGTGCGAAACGGGTCATCTGCGAACTCCTTTGTCTTTGTGGGTTGGCGCCAACATGTACCCTTGAGAGGGGCCATTATTCCACGGCTACAGTGCCGAATGGTCGCGCAGCGCTTCCGCCAATGCTGGCTTCAGATCGACGAAGCGCTTGTCGAGGGCCGCGGGATCGTCGCGGTTCAATGCGATCATTTTGGCCCGCGCCTCGCCGCCGCGGATGACCTCGAAGGCATCCTGCTCCATTCCCTCGATGACGGCCGCGGCGACTGCGCTCGCCGGCTCAAGCGTGAAGCCTAGTTCCGGTCCCGCACGCGACGAACGCATCATGGGCGTATCAGTCGCTCCGGGATACACCGTCATGACATGTACGCCTTCGCCCCTCAGTTCCCGGCGAAGCGATTCGCCGAATTTCGCCAAACCACCTTTGACTCCGGCGTAGGTCGCATAGAATGGCGCCGCGACAAGCGCGATGCCGGACGTGACGTTGACAACCAGGCCATCCTTGCTTGCCCGCAGGGCCGGCAAAGCTGCGCGGGTTAGCAAGAT
>DATAYG010000216.1:0-11847 GCA_036272695.1 Rhizomicrobium sp.
ACGGCAAACAGGCTATCGCCCGGCATGGCGCGGCCTCGATAATCGCGTTCCGGAGCTTGGTCATGTTGGCGACGCAATTCCTTCGGATCGGTCGTAGCGGCTACGCATTCGGCGGCAGTGAAAATCTCCCCGTTGGATTGAAAAATCGGGCAATCGGCGCGATAGATGAACTCGCAAGCATGGTAGAATGACAATTCTGATGAAATCCCAAATTGCATCGGGTTCAAGCCGCGATAGATCGTCTTTCGGGGCGTGTACGACATTAGTTACTGGCCCCTTCGATGGTAGCGAGGTCGGATTCGTTGTACGCTTCGGCTGTAATCTGTTCCGCCAGCGCCAGTTTGTCGCCTGCACTGCGACGATGCAGCGATGTTTGGTTTTCAAACCAATCGTTATGAAATTCGTGCACGCGTTCGACCGCGTGCCGCAGCCGATGCGGGTGCAAATTGTCGAGGTCAGTTTCGCGACGAAGTTGTTCGCGAACCTCCCGCACGATTCCGGGAACCGCACGGGAATCCGGCAACAGATTGCAACACAACGCTGCAAAAACAATGCGCACGGGAAACGAAAGAGTTGGCATTATGTGCTCGACGCGGTTGCGTTGGCGCGGTCTGCGTCGCGCTGATTGTGTTGCTGGATGCGCAGTTGGGCGCAGAGGCGGTTGATTTCATTGTTGCAAGCCGTCACGTGCAGAGGAATCGCGCGACCATAGCGGCGAAAAATGAACCTTTGAATTTCCATTGCATCCCACAACGGTTCGGACCGCTGGGAGCCGGAACGAATGTGCCGAATGCCACTGTTCTTTTGTCTGCCCATACGCAAGAGGTAGTCCTTCGAAAGGAACTGGCAGACGCTTTCCGGGAACTCCGCAGCGCGCAAAGCGCTCGCAATCACCTCATATTTGATATGCAACTTAGATGTTCCCTTCGGTACGCTTGCGTTGAATCTGTTCGTCCGCCCAAGCGGTCCGCAGATGGACTGGCAAAGCCATGATCCGCGCGCGTTCCTTTTCATCGGCGAAATCTTGTTTGGTAGCAGGCGCAGCGGATTTGTCCTTACGAGACTGCCGCTCGTTTCCTGCCTCGATCTTCTGCATAGGTGAAAGATTCGACGTGAGCCGCTCGAAATGATCGCGCCCCGCGCCATCGGCCATGGCTTGGAGCGTTGCCTTAATAGCTGCATCGTCCCACGACTCTGGGTCACCCCCGAGGTTGCGAAAGACGGCAGCCGTGACGTTCGATGCGCTTTCATGTTTGATAAGATAACCGGCGCGGGCCGCAACGCGGTTGACGCGCGCGATGCGCGCGCTTTCAGTTTCAGACATATGTGAGTCCTGAAGTGGAGAAGTCGCGCAGCGTCGGAGAGCGCGCGAGGTGGATGGATCAAAACTGGCTGAGGACTAAGCTGGGCTAATGCGGAGCGGGCCGCTCGCGATTAAGTCTTGTCGCATGTCTTGGCCTGGATGTCAAGAATTGCGCGGGTGGCACAAGCTAGCTGCCGTTGTCTAAGTTATTCCGTCTTTGATAGGTTGACAAAACAAAGCAACCGCCTCGGCGAGGGCACAGATTTCTTGACGCCATTCTAACCATCGGCTTTATCCGTGCGATGACCAGCACAAAGCCGCCCTACCCTTTCCCAAACGCGACCAGATGCAAGCCCGCCATATCGGCGGGCCGAACACAAGACAGGTCGCAGTGAACACCAAACCATCGGGCCGCAGCCGCTCGAATTTCCGCCAATCCGACATTTCCCGCGCCATTAAAGCCGCCGTCGAGGCGGGAATGGTCGTGACCGGGGCCGAAATTTGCCAAACCGGCTCAATCCGTTTGCAGTTCGGCGCGGAAGCGCCTCAATCTACCGAGGATCGGGAACTTGCGGAATTCAGGCGGCAACATGGGTACTGCTAAAGTCAATCTGTCGGGGCTGGTAAAGGTCACCAGCAAGGGGAAGACCTATTACTACGCTTGGCGCAACGGGCCGCGCATTTATGCGGAGCCGGATACTCAAGAGTTCATCGAAGAATTCAATTCGCATCGCACCGAATCTAACGAAGACAAAACGCGCTTCGCAGCATGGGTGACCCGATACAAGGCCGAAACTGAGGCGCGTGGCGGCACGCCATGGTGCGAACTTGCCGAAAGTACCAAAAAGAATTGGTCACCGCTGCTAGACGCGGCAAAGGAACACTTTGGACGCCTCCCCGTCCGGCTGTTTGATCGGCCTATCATCAAGAAGGACATTCGCGCTTGGCGCGATAAGTGGCGCACGACGCCCCGCAAGGCGGACTATGCAAAGCAAGTCCTGTCCCGCGTCTTCGGCTTCATGGTCGCGGAAGGCGCGCTCGCGACCAATCCGTGCGAGGGAATTGAAAATCTCTATTCCAACAATCGCGCGGCGATTATCTGGAATCCCGATGACGTTGCGGCCTTGTGTGCCGTCGCGTCTCCGGAGGTGGCATGGGTCGTGCGGCTTGCTGCCCTGACGGGCTTGCGGCAAGGGGACCTGCTGAGCCTCAAATGGTCCGAAGTCGGCAAACTCTGCATTGAGAAGCGGACATCGAAGAGCGGCTTGGAACAGGTCGCAATGATCCCGCTCTACAGCGACTTGGAGTCACTGCTTGCCGAAATTCCCCGACGCGCAGCGACGGTGCTCACGACCACACGCGGCAAACCATGGGGGACCGGGTTTCACAATTCTTATGATGATGCTGTCGCGCTTGCGGGGCTCGCTGAGCGAGATTTGCACTTCCACGACCTGAGAGGGACCGCCGCGACGAATCTCTACCGTGCGGGCCTCACAGAGCGTGAGATTGCCGAGATTGTCGGGGTGAGCGAAGCCGAAGTCGAAAAGTGGATCAAGACCTACGTCAAACGCGATGAAATCATCCGTGACCGCATCCGGAAGATGGAACATTTCCGGAATGAGCAGGCGCGGTTGCGTGAACAGAACGAAGACGGAATCAGCAAAACCGATTGCAAAACTGATCCGTACCCGGACGAAAAACAGTCGCTAAGTGCTTGATTTATATTGGAGCGGGTGAAGGGAATCGAACCCTCGTCATCAGCTTGGAAGGCTGTTGCTCTACCATTGAGCTACACCCGCATGCACACTCGCAATGCAACTCCCGCCGGCTCGCCGAGCCGTAGCTCGCGGCAGCGGGCCCGCCTTCGCCCATTCGGGCTTGGGCGCGGCAGCCTTCGCCGCTCCGCGAGCGAAGGCTGGTGGGGGAAGTAGGACTCGAACCTACGAAGGCTTAGCCAGCGGATTTACAGTCCGCCCCCTTTGCCACTCGGGACATTCCCCCGGAAACCGGAATTCCGCGAGCCCAAAGGCCGCGGGCGGGCGGATATCATCCAATCGCGGGAAGCTGTCAATAGAACCCGGCAAGCCATTGCGCGCTTGGGGGTTTCTGCCGCGCGAGCCCTTTGCATTTGCCACGGGACAGGTTCTATGGGGGCGATGACGCGCCACCGAATCCCGCATCGCCCCCCGGAAAAAAGCGGCCTCTGGCTTTACGGCGTCCATGCCGTCCGGGCCGCGCTTGAAAATCCGCAACGCAAACGCCGGCGCTGCGTCCTGACCGAGGCGGCGGCCGAGCATATCGGCGCGCCGCTGCTGCAGAGCCTCGAAGTGCAGATCGCGGGGCCGGATCAGGTGTCGCGCCTCCTGCCGCCCGGCGCCGTCCACCAAGGGGTGGCGCTCGCCTGCGAGCCCTTGCCGCGGCGCGACCTCATCGACATCGTCGCGGGCCAGGGAAGAAAGATCATCCTGGTGCTCGACCAGATATCCGATCCGCAGAACGTCGGCGCGATCCTGCGTTCCGCCGCGGCGTTCGACGCGGCGGCGGTGATCGCCCAGGACCGCCATGCACCGCCCGAATCCGGCGCGCTGGCCAAGGCCGCATCGGGCGCGCTGGATCTTGTGCCCTATCTGCCGGTCGTGAACATCGCGCGAGCGCTCGAACAACTTGGCGACGCCGGCTTCTGGCGCATCGCGCTCGGACAGGATGCCGGACGCTCGCTTGCCGATGCCATGGCCGAAGGCGATGTCGCGCTGGTGCTGGGCTCGGAGGGCGCCGGCATCCGCCAGCTTGTCCGCGCGCGCTGCGACGAAACCGCGTCGATTCCCATCGGCGCCCGGATGGAAAGCCTCAACGTCTCCGCCGCCGCGGCAATAGCACTCTACGAATGCCGGCGGGGAACAACCAAGTAGGTTTTACCACGAAGAGCACAAAGTAATTTCGCGCGCATTCGTTCTTCGTGCTCTTCGTTCACTTGGTGGTAAAATTACTTCAATCCATCGCCGCGATGACGTTGCGGCCGCCGTAGTTTTCGATGAAGACGAGCACCTTGTAGCCCCTGGCGAATTGCGGCCGGCCGTCGGCGTCGCGCAGGATCAGCCCGTCATTGCTCATCGTGCCGCTGTCGTCGATCACGAAACGCGGCACCGCGCCGCGATATTGCGAACGGATGAGATTGAACAATGTGCGCGCCGCCTCCGGCGAAAGATGGATGCAGCCCGCGCTGGCGCGGCGCCCGAGCTTTGCGATATCGCCCCCCGTCGCGCTGTGGATGGCAAGCCCGCTCGCGCTGCCGTTGCGGATCCAGTTGAAGAACATCGCGTAGGGCATCGGCTGATGCCATTCCGACGATCTGTGATGCACAAAGAAACGCTCCGGATCGAGCTCGTAATAACCTGTCGGCGTGTGCGTCGTCATTGCCGTGCCGGTGGCATCGGCTTCCACGCGTTCGCGGCCCGTCGACACCGGCCAGTCATACACAAAGGCCAGATCGCCGTCCGGCCGCTTGCGGAACACATACATCTGCTGCGCCCACGGTCCGTTCGCCGCCTTGCTCACATAAAGAAACAGTTTGAAATCGTCATATAATTCCTGGGTGAGATTGTCCTTGAGCCGCTCCTCCACGCGGACCACCTGGGTGCTGTCGGGAGGCGGCAGGTTCGGCTGCTCCTGGTGCGGCGCCGAGACCGGAATGGGCGCAGGCGAATGCCTCCGCCGGACGGGAGCCGGCGCCTCCGGCGGGGCGGGCGGGGTCGTGACCTCGCGGTCCCCGGGTGCCGGCGGCGCGAGGATTCGCAGCGCCGGAGCGCCGGGCACCGACCAGACGAATTCCAGCCGCGGCGGAGGCTCGCGGTTCGGCCGGTACGAAACCATCAGGCCCAGCACGAGCACGGAAGCCGCGGCCAGGTAGAGAACGGCAAGGGGTTTCGTCGCGTACATCGAAACGGCTCAATCGCGTCAACGGTTTGTAAACCATCCGGGGCGGCCTGGGCCGCAAATCCTGACGAGCGGTTAACAGGATTGCTCAATTTCCCACCTCCGATCAACACTCTATTAAGGATTAGGTGTCGGAAGTGCCGGTGGAGGTTCACATGAACCCGCTCAGACCCCGTACCCATCTCGCCACCCATGAGGTGACCAACCAGCCGCCGCCGCTCGAGAACCTGAATCTTTTCGAGGCGGATGCGGCGCTGAGCGAGGCGGTTGGACGGGCCGGCGGGGCGCAGCACCGCGAAAGGCTCTCGGATTTCGGCGCGCGCGCAGGCTCCGCCGAGACGGCGCAATGGGCGGCGGACGCCAATGCCTTTCCGCCCCAGCCGAAAATCTTCGACCGCTTCGGACACCGCCTCGACGAGGTGGAGTTCCATCCGGCTTATCACAGGCTGATGAAGCTCGGCTTCGAAGCCGGCGTTGCCGGCGCGGCGTGGAGCGGAGTGCCGGCCGGCCATGTGCTGCATGCGGCGCTCGAATTTCTGATGGCTGAGGCCGAGCCCGGCGTGTGCTGCCCGATGACGATGACCTACGCCTCGGTTGCCGCGCTCAGCCATCAGCCCGACGTCGCCGCGCAATGGCTGCCGCAGATTCTGTCGTGCAGCTACGATCCGTCGTCGCAGCCGGTTGCCGCCAAGAGCGGCGTCACCATCGGCATGGCGATGACGGAGAAACAAGGCGGGTCGGACGTGCGCGCCAACACCACGCGCGCTGCGCCTGCCGGACGTGCGGGACCGGGCGAAGCCTATCTGCTCACCGGCCACAAATGGTTCTGCTCGGCGCCGATGAGCGACGCGTTCCTCACCCTCGCGCAAACTAACAAAGGACTGAGTTGTTTCCTCGCGCCGCGCTGGACGCCGGACGGCGAGCGCAACGCGATCGACATCATGCGGCTGAAAGACAAGATGGGCGACCGCGCCAACGCCTCGGCGGAAATCGAATATCATGGCGCCCATGCGGTGATGATCGGCGAGGACGGCCGCGGCGTCCGCACCATCATCGATATGGTGCAGCACACCCGCCTCGACTGCGCCATAGCGCCGGCCGCCTATATGCGCCAGGCGCTGACGAACGCGCTCTGGCATACCGCGCATCGTTCGACGTTCGGAAATAAGTTGCTCGATCAGCCTCTGATGCGTGCGGTGCTGGCGGATCTGGCGGTCGAATCCGAAGCCGCGACGGCTTTGGTATTCCGGGTCGCGCAAAGTTTCGACGAAGCAAATACCGATCCCATGGCAGCTGCTTTCTCGCGCATCGTCACGCCGCTCGCCAAATACTGGCTCAACCGCCGCGTGGTGAACTACGTATATGAAGCGATGGAGATCCATGGCGGGTCCGGCTATGTGGAGGACAGCGTGATGCCGCGCATCTTCCGCCAGTCGCCGCTCAATTCCATCTGGGAAGGATCGGGCAATGTTATTTGTCTGGACGTGATGCGGGCGATGGCGCGCGAGCCGGAAAGCCTCGAGGCATTCGTGAACGAGATCGAAGCCGCGCGCGGCGCCTCTGCCGCGCTCGATGCCGCAATCGCGCGGCTGAAAGACCGCCTCGCCGAACCGGCGCTGGAACAGGAAGCCCGCAACATCGTCGAACAAATGGCGCTCACCCTCCAGGCCGCAGTCCTTGCACGCCACGCCCCGCCCGCCATCGCCGATGCATTCTGCGCGATGCGCCTCGCCGAACGCCCCGCCTTTGCGTATGGCGGATCGGCTGCCGAAATCGACACCGGCGCCATCCTCTCCCGCGCCATGCCGGTGTTGTGAGGACGCGCTTTCCCTTTCCTCCTCCGCCAAGCGGGAGGTGGAGCGAGCGCAGCGATGCGCCGGAGGGGGTGACTCGCCGCGACGAACCCCCTCCGCCCCTTCGGGGCTCCTCCCCCGCTCCGCAGGGGAGGAGCACTTATCCCTCCACCAACCTGCCGCCGATGCGGATTTGGCCGGCATGGGGGTCTCGGGGCGCCGCGGAATTCCCTGAGATCGGCGCCGCCCGTGATGCGGCCGGAAAATTCCCTGAGATTGCGTCGCCGCGTGCACCCGGATAATTCCCTGAGACCGACGTGGCGGCGGGAGCGCCCGGATAATTCCCTGAGAATGGCGCGGCCGGAGTCCCGGCGATTGCGCCCCGCCCTTCCCGCTCCATCTCGAGCCGGACCCTGCGCTCCGTATTGATACGCTCGGCTTCGACGCGGCGCTCGATCATC
Organism: Rhizomicrobium sp.; assembly: GCA_036272695.1. Classification (GTDB taxonomy): domain Bacteria; phylum Pseudomonadota; class Alphaproteobacteria; order Micropepsales; family Micropepsaceae; genus Rhizomicrobium. The sequence continues at coordinate 7,491 of DATAYG010000216.1, forward strand.
CCCTTCAGTTCGTCCCGCAGCGCCTCGGCCTTCGCCTCTTTCGCTTCGTCTTCCCGCCGCTGGTCCTCATCGGAAGCCCCGCGCGCCGAAGATTCCCAGGCACCGTTATCGTCCCAGTCAAATTCGGGCTCGCGCGGCGAAGGCGGCGCGGAATTTCCCTGAGAATCGCCCATCGCCGCCTGCTCCGCCGCGACCCGGCGCCGCTCCGCCTCGTCGAGAAAGAACACGACCAGCCGGACTGCGTCGCAGCGCCCCTCGCCCGCGCGGCACACCAGATTGCGCACCATCAGGCCCATCATGTTCCGGGGCTTCGTGGCCGCGACCGCCCCCGGTTCCCCCTTCACCGCAGCCTCGATCCCGTCGCAGAAATGGTGGCGAAGGGATTTGCGACGCCGACGGGGCGGTGGGATGCGGACCGGGTCGGTATCGGGGATTTGGTGGGGGTTTTTGCTGTGCGCACTGCTCATCGGTTTCTCCTGCAAGGTGGCAGGAGTCTACTAGACCGTTTCGGTTATTATGTCAACCGACACGGAACGCTACCGCCCGTTCCTCCCCCGCCCCGCCTTTTCCTCCCCCGCGCGAAGCGTGGGGGAGGTGCCCCGAAGGGGCGGAGGGGGCCGACGCGCCGCGGATTTATCCGACGAGGCGATGGCGCAGCCCCGCCCCAACAGCACAAAGCAGCTACTTCGTTTTAGAAAGCGGTGAAGGGGAATGGCACCAGAAGCAGGTCACCGCGCTCAGGCATCGTCCCAGACTTCGTCCTCGGCGTTATCCCACGCGGCGGAGAGCCCGGTCGCCTGCGCGTCCATCAGGTCGCGCCATTCGGCCCGCTCGCCCCGCTCGCGAAGGAACGCAACGAAATCCAGAACTTCGCGGACGAGCGGATCGGGGAGGGACTTTACCTGTTCGTACACCATATCGGCGATGGTCATGTTGGGCTCCAGATAAAGTCTGCCTCGGTCGCACTCGCAATCAGCAGATGAAGCGACGCCGGATCGATCTCCGGGTGATTATCGGGCAGCAGGTCGAGCGCCATCGCGGTGATTTTTTCCAGCAATTCGTCGAGCGTTGGCGCATCTGCCGCGGCCGGAATCTCGTCGCAATGCCCGGTCCAGACAGACGCCTCGTCGTCCCAGCTTGCTGCAATCGTGAATATCGCCGGCCTGGTCATGACTGCTCCGTTTCCGGCCGCATTCGGCAAAACCGGATGCAGCAATGTCTATCATGTCCGGACCGCCGGAACGAGTGAGTCGCCCTGTGCAACTGCCATCCGGCCCGCGACTGCGGGCCGCGCAGGTGACGCCGCTCCGAAAGTTCTCGCGTCAATAGCGACCCAAAATCGTGGAATGCCTGTACTGCCCGTTACCCAGAGCATGCGCGTCGCCACCCATCATCACAAAGGCCCAATTGCCTTTGGCTGGAAGGCTCTGTCTACTCGTCAACAGTCGCGAATCGAAGGGCGCGATGAGCCAGCTGCTCATCCAGAAATATCTCAACGATCTTTCGGACCTGCGCCGCGTCTCCGGCTCGAAGCGCGAATCGGTTGTGCGCGAAGCGTTCAAGACGCTGCTCAAGGATTGGGGCCGCAGCGAAGGCTATCTCTTCATTCCGGAATATGAACACATCACCGGTATGGGCGAGCGTCGCTACATCGATGGCGCGCTTGTCGAGCCCCAATTGCGCCTGCCTGTCGGATATTGGGAAGCCAAGGACACGAACGACGATCTGGACAAGGAAATCCAGAAGAAATTCCGGCGCGGCTATCCTCAAGACAACATCATCTTCGAAGACACCGAAACGGCCGTCCTGATTCAGAATAGGCGCGAGGTCATGCGCTGCACCGTCGACGATTCCGAACAGATCGAGCGCCTGGTCGGACAGTTCTTCAAATTCGAGCTGGAGGAAATCCGCGAATTCCGCAAGGCGGTGGAGCAGTTCAAGCAGGACCTGCCCGCCGTGCTTGCGGCACTGCGCGGCACCATCGAGAAGGCGGAAGCCGAAAATTCGGGTTTCAAAAAGGCAGCCGTCAAATTCCTCAAGCACGCGCAGGAAACGATCAATCCGTCAGTGACAGCGGCGGATGTGCGCGAGATGCTGATCCAGCACATCCTTACCGAGGAGATATTCAACCAGGTTTTCGACAACAGCGACTTCCACCGCAACAACAATGTGGCGAAAGAGCTTTACGCGCTGGAAGCAACATTTTTCACGGGCGGCGTGCGGCGCGAGACCATCGATAGACTGAAACCATATTACGCCGCGATCCGAAGCGCGGCCGCGCTTGTCTTCAGTCACCAGGAGAAACAGAAATTTCTCAAGGTGATCTACGAAAATTTCTACAAGGTCTACAACCGCAAGGCGGCGGATCGATTGGGCGTTGCCTATACGCCCAACGAAATCGTGCGCTTCATGATCGAAAGCGCGGACTGGCTCTGCCAGAAACATTTCGGCAAGCGGCTGATCGACAAGAATGTGGAAATCCTCGATCCCGCTACGGGAACGGGCACATTTATCGCCGACCTTCTAGAGCACTTTCGCGGCCAAAAGGACAAGCTGCGCTACAAATATCTCGAGGAACTGCACGCCAACGAAGTAGCGATCCTCCCCTATTACGTCGCCAACCTGAACATCGAAGCGACATTTGCCGCGATCACGGGCGAGTATCTCGAATATCCGAACCTCTGTTTCGTGGACACGCTGGACAACGTGGCCGGTCTCAAAAAACACGCCGGGGAACAAATGGCACTGTTCGGTGCGGTTAGCGATGAAAACGTCGCGCGCATTAAGCGTCAGAACAAGCTGAAGATAAGTGTCGTAATCGGCAATCCACCGTACAACGCGAACCAGCTGAATGAAAACGAAAACAACAAGAACCGAGACTATGACGTCATCGATAATCGAATTGAGTCAACCTATCTGGCAGCATCCAATGCCCAAAAAACGAAACTATACGATATGTACGTCCGTTTTTTTAGGTGGGCATCGGACAGACTCGACGATAACGGCATCGTCGCTTTTGTTAGCAACTCGTCATTCGTTCACAAGCCCAGTTTTGACGGTGTTAGGAGAGAGTTAACAAAGGAATTCTCAGACATTTATATAGTTGATTTGAAAGGAGACGCCCGCACTTCAGGCGAGCGCCGGAAGCGCGAGGGAGGGAATATTTTTGGCGACCAGATTAAGGTGGGAATTGCGATTTCCTTTCTTGTGAGGAGAAGTAAATCGGATAACGCAGAGATTCATTATGACGCTGTTCGCGACTACGCTAAGGCGAACGAAAAGGCAGACTCTCTAACTGCTGCCCCGATCGCTGAGCGCACATTTGAGCAACTAAGGATCGATGAACATGGCAATTGGATCAGTGTCGCCGAAAGCGGCTATTCGACGCTCCTACCCATTGCGACTAAAGAGACAAAAGCTGCGGGAGTTGCATCGCAGGAGCGTGCGATCTTCAAGCTCTATTCGCTGGGAATTTCAACAAATCGAGACGATTGGCTCTACGATCTCGACTACAAGTCTTTGATCAAAAAGATTAAGTTCCTCGGGAGCCAGTATGACAAGGTAGACGCAAAAACAAAGGACTTTCCCGATCACATAAAATGGTCAGAGACCCTGAAGCGCCGCAAGCATGCCAACCGGAGTGAGATTTTTGACGAAGCGCTGATTCGGCGGGCTGCTTATCGGCCCTTCTTTGAGCCGTGGCTCTATCAATCCGAGTTGTACATTGATCGACCAGCGCTAGCTGATACTTTTTTCCCACGCACTGGCAGTAATTCTGCAATTTGCTTTAGCGACATCGGCTCACGGACGGATATTTGTCTGCTTGCCGTAGCGGGTCCGACTGATCTGCACTTCGGCGCCGCAGTTGACGGATATCAGCAAGTTGCCCGCTACAGATTCTCGGCGAATGGCGTTCGCGCCGACAACATCACCGACTGGGCGCTGGAGCAGTTCTACAATCACTACGAGAGTGGCAAGAAACACAAACACGCAATCGATAAGGACGCAATCTTTCACTACGTTTACGGCGTGCTCCATGATCCCGTCTATCGCGAGAAGTACGCGCAGAATTTGAAGCGGGAATTTCCGCGCATTCCCTTCCATGCCGATTTCTGGAAGTGGGCCGTTTGGGGCGGAAGACTTATGGCGCTTCACATCGGCTATGAAAAGGTCGAGCCGTGGAAGCTCAAGCGCGTGGACACCTTGGACGAGACGGCGAAGAAATCCGGTGTCGCGCCGAAAACGATCCTGAAAGCCGTCAAGGAGAGCGGGGTTATCATGCTCGACAGCGACACGCAACTCGCAGGCGTGCCCAAAGAGGCATGGGACTATCGCCTGGGCAACCGCTCGGCGCTGG
>DATAYG010000217.1:0-3639 GCA_036272695.1 Rhizomicrobium sp.
TGCATAACATTTACAACACTGGCCGTGCAGCCTATGTTGACGATGCCGTCGTCTTTGGCGAGGACGACACCGAACTCGCCCTCGTCCGGAATAATGTCGCTCATCATTTCTTTGTAGCGCTCCTCAAAAATGTGAAGCGGCAGCGGCATCGCAGGCAGAAGTACGAGCGACAGTGGGAATAAGGGGATTAGCTGCGTAGCCACAAGACCATTATCGGCGTGCGGGGTGTGAGATAGAAATATAGAGGCATGATCCTGAAGCTGAAGCGTACGCCAGGTATTTACTTGCTGGGCTTCATGGCAAGCGGAAAGAGTACGGTGGGCAGGGCGGTCGCCGATCAGCTTGGCTGGTCATTCGCGGATATCGATGCCGAGATCGAGCGCGAACAAACTCTCACCATCGCGCAGATCTTCGAACACCATGGCGAGTTTCACTTCCGGGACATTGAAAGCGATTCGCTGCGCCGACATATCGCGCGCATCGAGGCGGGTGTTCCGTGGGTGCTGGCGCTCGGCGGAGGTGCAACAGTCCGGCCGTCGAACTGGGAAATGATTCGGAACAACGGCGTGACCATCTGGCTGGACTGTCCGCTCGAAATTATCCGGCGGCGGCTGGGCGACGATGTGACGCGCCCACTAGCACGCGACCGCACCAGACTAGCCGAGCTATACGAGACGCGGCGTCCGCTTTATTCAAAAGCCGACTTCCGCATTGAAGTCGATTCAGACGACGTGCACGAGGCCGCCCGCCGCATTCTGCAGTTGCCGATTTTCTAGTGTCCATTCGCAACGACGCACTTACGATCCTGAAGGCAGCGTTGCGTGCTGCCGATGCCGGCAATGCCGTGCGAAAACGACTGCCGCAGCTCAGCCGCGAACTGCAGCCTAAAAACTTCCAGCGCGTGTTTCTGATCTCCGCGGGCAAGGCTGCGCTGCCGATGGCTGAAGCGGTGGTTGAGACGCTCGGGCGCCACATCTACGGCGGCGTTGTCGTCACGAAGCATGGTCACCTGCAGCACGCCATGCCCGGTTTGGAGTGCTTCGAGTCAGCTCATCCGGTGCCAGACGAGCGAGGCGTTGCAGCCTCGCAAAGTATCGAGGCGATCCTCCGTGAACTCAACGCCAGTGACCTGCTGATTTGCGCGGTCTCGGGCGGGGCGTCGGCGCTGGTGCCTGCTCCGGTTGAGGGCATGTCGCTGGGGGATAAGCAAGGAATCACCGATTCATTGCTTAAAGCGGGCGCGACCATTCACGAATTGAATACGGTTCGCAAGCATCTGTCGCGATTGAAAGGGGGAAGGCTCGCGCAGCTTGCCTATCCAGCAACTGTTCTTTCACTCATCCTTTCGGACGTCATCGGCAATGATCTGGAAGTGATCGGTTCCGGACTAACCGCGCCCGATCCTTCGACGCTTGAAGATGCTCGAGAAATAATGAAGAAGTTCGGCCTCGTGCTGCCGGACTGCGCGACAGAAACGCCGAAGCCGGGTGATCCAATTTTCAAGAACGTCCACAACGTGATCGTCGGCAGCAGCCGGATTGCGCTGGATGCCGCGGCAAAGCAAGCGAAAGCGTTGGGCTATCGACCGATGATTCTATCAAGCACGATGCAGGGCGAGACACGCGAAGTGGCGCGGGTGCACGCACAGATTCTGCGCGAAGTCCGTACGTCCGGCAATCCGATCAAAGCTCCGGCTTGCATTCTGTCCGGAGGCGAAACCACAGTTACCGTTCGCGGCAAAGGCAAAGGCGGACGCAATCAAGAATTCGCGCTGGCCGCGGCAATCGAGATTGCAGGACTACGCAATGTTTTGGTGCTCAGCGCTGGCACCGATGGGACCGATGGTCCCACCGATGCCGCGGGCGCGATCGCGACGGGAACGACGCTCAAGCGCGGACCTGATGCGCTCGATTATCTGAACCGGAACGATTCGTATTCTTATTTCAATGAACTCGACGATCTCGTGAAGACAGGACCGACCGGGACGAACGTGATGGACGTTCACTTACTACTCATAGAAGCTGAGTGAGTTGTCGCCCTGCTTGAGTACTCGCATCTTGCTCAACCGGCCATAGTTTTCGTTGAGCAGCATTCGTGACGGGTGCTGCGCGATGACTAACTGCACCGAAGTCGCCGCCAGCGCGTTCAGCGACTGCTGATATTCGTCCGCCTGATCGTAAGGCGGATCGATGAATGCGATATTGCAGGGATGATTCTGCAATAGCATGGGCGCGCTGCCGCGGCTGACGGTGGCTTCGTCCTTATCAATGGCAAGCGAGCTGAGATTTTCGCGCAACACTTCGAGTGCTCTGCCGCTCCGTTCGATGAACACGACGTGCTTTGCCCCGCGGCTGAGCGCTTCGATGCCGACTGAACCGCTGCCGGCGTAAGCATCGAGAAACGTTGTGCCGGGCAGACGCGGAGCGAGCACGCTGAAGAGCGATTCGCGCAGACGATCGGGCGTGGGACGGACGGCGAGGCCGGGAACCGAATTCAGGGTGCGGCGGCGAAAACGCCCGGCGATGACACGCACCTCAACCCACCTGCACCAATCCGTAGCGGCGCTGCCAGTGTTCCTGGATGTAGCGATTGATGGCTCGGATTTCGTCCGGAGTTTTGCGTTCGTTGATGAGGGCGTTGACTTCGGACCGGGCCGACTCGAGAACGTCGCCGTCACGCATAAGATCGGCGAAGCGAAGGCCGGGAACACCGGACTGCTTTGTGCCGAAGAACTCACCGGGACCGCGCAGCTTCATGTCCATTTCGGCGATGTAGAAGCCGTCGTTCGAATCGACCAGAGTGCGGATACGTTCGCGGGCGACGTCGTTCAGCTTGCCCGTGACCAGAATGCAATAGCTCTGGTGCGCGCCGCGACCGACACGGCCACGAAGCTGATGAATCTGTGCCAGACCGAAGCGCTCGGCTTGTTCGATGACCATCACGGAGGCGTTTGGCACGTCGACGCCAACCTCGATGACCGTGGTGGCCACGAGGATTTTGGTTTGACCGCTCTTGAAAGCCTGCATGGCAGAGTCTTTGTCATGCGCGGATAGCTTGCCGTGGAGCAGACCGACCGAGATCTCAAGGAAGACTTTCTTTGCGAGATGCTGATACATCTTTTCGGCTGCTTTGATCTCGGCGGATGTTTCCGTCTCTTCGACGATGGGATAGACAACGTAGGCCTGACGGCCGCCGCGAATCTCTTGAGCGATGAAGCTGTAGATGTTTTCGACTGCAGCTTCGGCAACGTGCCTGGTGACGATCGGCTTGCGGCCGGGCGGAAGTTCGTCGATTGTGGAGACATCCAGATCGCCGTAGATGGTCAGCGCGAGCGTGCGCGGAATGGGTGTTGCGGTCATTACGAGCACGTCAGGCTGTTTGCCCTTCTTCATCAGCTCGAGACGGTGGCGCACACCGAAGCGGTGCTGCTCATCGACGATGGCGAGGCCGAGGTTGGCGAACGAGACATCCTCCTGAATGATGGCGTGCGTGCCGACCACGACGTGGACAAGGCCCGCGGCGATCAGGTTCTTGATCTGCTGCTTTTCGCGAGCAGTCATTGAACCGGTCAGCGACGCGACGACGTAGCCGAGCTTTTCGAGCAAGCGCCTGAAATAGCCGTAGTGCTGGTTCGCGAGG
>DATAYG010000218.1:0-8286 GCA_036272695.1 Rhizomicrobium sp.
CCACCACGCGGCGGGCGTGCTCCGGCAGGAACAGCCACTGGCTCATGTAAAGCACCAGCAGCGCCGTCATGCCGTAATAGGAGAAGCGCTCCCAGGCCTCGGTGAACGAAAGATAGGCGAGGCCGATCGGTTCGCCGAAGAATGTGCGAACGCGCCTGGGAGGCCGTGCTTGGGCAGCGGGTTGTTCCAGCGTGGTCATACTTTATTCATGCCCCGAGTCGCCGCACCCAGCAGGCGCGAGATCGCGCCCAAACGCAATGGCCGCGCTCTCGGCGTTCGCACGAGAGTTTGCAAATTTTCGCCGGTCGGTTCGCGGATTGGTCACGGGATTTGACCGGCAATTCCCGATCGAATCTGGTGTGATTTTCGTCAGGCTGAATTGCCGCGCCCGGCGCCCGGAATCGGGCGGCCGGGATTGTTTGTTCCAGGCGTGGCGAATTCGCTGTTATGGGTCCGGGCGACGCTCACCGCACCGGCGTTGCGGGGCCGCCGCCATGCAGGCGCACTGCGAGTTCGTTCAGGTGGGTGATGAGGGCGCCGAGGTTGCCGTTGTTTTCTTCGAGGAAGGCGGTGAACTGGTCGCGTTCCTCGAGTGCGAGCCACACGCCGGCGATGGCGACGTCGATGACGACGAAACGTCCGCCGGAATTGTCGACGCGGAAATCGACTTCGATCGGTTCGCCCTGTTGTTCCGTCCGTCCGGTAGGATCAACCAGGATGGTCTGCACGATGTAATCGCCGGGGCCGTGTTCGCGCCCACCCACCACCTTCAGGTATTGTCCGGCATAGGCCTTGAGCCGCGACTCATAAACGGACACCGCGTAGTTGCGGAACGCATCGACGAAGGCCTCGACCTGGGCCGGAGAGGCGGTGCGGCGTGCCGCGCCCAGCGTGAAAACCGCAATGCGCCGGATGTCCGTCAATGAAGTGAGAAAATCGCGGAACTGGGCGCGGCGTTCCGCGTCAGGCAGGTTGTGGTTGTTGAGAATTGTCAGGCCGCGCTGAACATTGGCGCTGACATAATTCTCCGCCCCCGAAAGACCCGGCGAAGTCTGTGCGACTGCAGGCTGTGGCGCCGTCGTTGCCGTGACTCCGATCGACAAGGAGGTTGCCAGAAGCGCGACGCCGAAGGCGCGATGCGCGGTGGAAATGCATTTCATGAGATTTGTCCTTCGCCTGCGACCGGATGTTCTTGGCTGTATATGGCAAGTTCGTGGCGATTTCTCGCACGGCCTGCGCACGCCGTCGGCCATGGGAACGCATGGGACGGCTCCTGGGATCAAGCGGATTTCCTTGCGCCAAATCGCCGAGGGGCCATTTTTTCATTGCATAAACACATAAAGATATGTTTATATGCACCATGAACGAGCTTCTGACCATGCTTCGCGCGGCCGGTGACCCGACGAGGCTGCGTCTGATCCTGCTACTGCGCGAGGCCGAGCTGACCGTTTCGGAGCTGACCCAAATCCTCGGCCAGAGCCAGCCCCGCGTATCGCGACACCTCAAGCTGCTTTGCGAGGCGGGCCTGCTGCAGCGGTTCAAAGAAGGCAGTTGGGTCTTCTACAGGGCTGCCAACCGCGGGGAATGCGCGCAGTTCGCCGATGTGCTGGCGGCTCTGGTGGACAGGGAACCCGCAGCCTTTGCCGGGGACCGGACGAGGCTTGATGGCGTCCGGCAGGCCCGACAGGCGGCGGCCACGGAATTCTTCAAGGCCAATGCGGCCGACTGGGAACGCATCCGCTCGCTGCACGCGCCGGACCAGGAGGTCGAAGCCGCCATTCTGGCCCGCGTCGAAACACTGCCGCACGCCGCCGTCCTCGATGCCGGCACGGGCACCGGTCGCATGCTTGAGCTGCTGGCGACGCATGTCCGGCGGGGCACGGGTATCGACAACAGCCCCGAGATGCTGGCGGTCGCGCGCGACAGGCTCGAGCGAATTCACGCGCAGCATTGTCAGGTACGTCTGGGCGATATTCATCGTCTGCCGTTTGCGGCCGGCGTTGCGGATCAGGGCTTCGATCTCGCGATTTTCCATCAGGTGCTGCATTACCTCGAAGATCCGCAATCTGCGGTCATGGAAGCCGCCCGCGTGCTCAATCCGCGCGGCAGCGTGCTGATCATCGATTTCGCGCCGCACGATCTCGAATTCTGCCGCAGCGAGCTCGCCCATCGCCGCCTCGGTTTCTCGGACGAAGAAGTGCGAAGCTGGTTCGAAGCCGCAGGATTGAAGCCGAGTGCCTCGCAATCCATCACAGCGGATGGAACCGAAAAGCTGACGGTCAAGCTCTGGCTCGGCGCGATGGCGGCGCTTCCGCTCGCCAAACGTGCAAGGGAGGCGGCGTGAGTCTCCAGCGTCTTTCCTCCCAGGACGCGCCGCTCAAGGTGTCGTTCGAATTCTTTCCGCCGCGGTCGCCGGCGATGGAAGATCAGCTCTGGCGCGCGATCCGCCGGCTCGAACCGCTCGCGCCGGCGTTCGTGTCCGTCACCTACGGCGCCGGCGGGTCGACCCGCGACCGCACCCATGCGACGGTCAAGCGCATTATCGAAGAAACAAATCTGATTCCTGCTGCCCATCTCACTTGCGTCGCGGCCACGCGCGCGGAAGTCGACGACGTGGTAAGAAATTACTGGGACGCAGGCGTGCGCCATATCGTGGCGTTGCGCGGCGACATGCCCGAGCAGGGCGCGGCCTATCGCGCCCATTCCGGCGGCTATCAATCGACGCCCGAACTTGTGGCCGCTATCCGCGGCATCGCACCCTTCGAGATCAGCGTGGGTACCTATCCCGAACGCCACCCCGATTCCCGTTCGCTCGACGACGATATCGATCTGCTCAAGGAGAAGGTGCACGCGGGGGCTTCGCGCGCGATCGGACAATTCGCTTTCGACACGGAAGCGATCGTCCGCTTCCGGGATCGGGCGCAGCAGCGTGGCGTTTCCGTTCCGCTGGTTCCGGGTCTGATGCCGAGCACGAATTTCAGCGGTGTCCTGCGCATGGCGTCGCGCTGCGGTGCGAAAGTCCCCGCCTGGCTGGTGCGGCTTTACGACGGTCTCGACGAGGACATCGAGAGCCGCAAGGCAATCGCCGCTGCGGTGCTGGCCGAGCAGGTCGAGCAATTGCGGCGCGAAGGCTTCGAGCAGTTTCATTTCTACACGCTGAACCAGGCCGATCTCACCTACGCCGCCTGCCGCCTGCTCGGCCTTCGCGAAAGGCCTGCCGATGTTTGAACGAACAAGTTTGAACCGCCAGGGCGCCAAGGCGCCAAGGACGGATTCACCACGGAGACACGGAGATCACGGAGACAGAAAGGTCGCGCGCGAATGCGCGCAAAAAACCCTCCGTGTCCTCCGTGTCTCAGTGGTGCATTTCATCCGTGCCTTGACGTCTTGGCGCCTTGGCGGTCCTTCACCCTGTTTCCGCGCCGAGGTGTCAGTATGAACAACAACCGTGCAGCGCGGGCCGAGTGGCTGAAGCAGGAGGCGACGAAGCGCATTCTGCTGCTGGATGGTGCCTGGGGTGTGATGATCCAGGGCTACGGCCTCGGCGAGGCGGATTTTCGCGGCGAACGCTTCCGCGATCACAGCCATGACCTGAAAGGCAACAACGATCTTCTCACGCTTACGCGCCCCGATATCATTGCAAAAATAGGGCGCGACTATCTCGCGGCCGGCGCCGATATCCTCGAAACCAACACGTTCAATTCGACATCCGTGTCGCAGGCCGACTATGCCCTCTCCCATCTGGTTCCCGAGTTGAACGAATCCGGCGCAGCGCTCGCGCGCGCAATCTGTGATGAAATCTCGACGCCGGAACGGCCGCGCCTCGTCGCCGGCGTGCTGGGTCCCACCAATCGCACTGCATCGCTCTCGCCCGATGTCAACGATCCGGGCTTCCGTAATATCAGCTTCGACGAATTGCGTGACACTTACCGCGATTCCGTGCTGGCGCTTATCCGCGGCGGCGCCGATCTCATCCTGATCGAAACCGTGTTCGACACGCTGAACGCGAAAGCGGCGATCTTCGCCGCCGAAGAAGCGTTCGAGCAGACAGGCGTGCATCTACCGCTGTGGATTTCGGGCACCATCACGGATCTCTCCGGTCGCATGCTGACCGGCCAGACGGCAGAAGCCTTCTGGCATTCCATCCGTCACGCGAAACCCTTTGCGGTCGGGCTGAACTGCGCGCTCGGCGCGAATGAGTTGCGGGCTTATGTGGACGAACTCTCGCAGGTCGCCGACACGCTTGTGAGCGCGCATCCAAACGCGGGGCTGCCGAATGCGTTCGGCGGTTATGACGACGGGCCGGAAAGCATGGCCGCGACGATGGGTGAATTCGCGCGGTCCGGGCTCGTCAACATCATCGGCGGGTGTTGCGGCACGACGCCCGCGCATATCGGGGCATTCGGCGAAGCGGTTCGCGGCGTGCAGCCGCGGACGATCCCGGAAAAGCCGCGCTATCTGCGTTTGTCCGGCCTCGAGCCGTTCACCCTCACGCCGGAAACAAATTTCGTCAATATCGGCGAGCGCACCAACATCACGGGCTCGGCGAAATTCCGCAAGCTGATTGCGGTAAATGATTATGACGCCGCGCTGGAAGTGGCGCGCAGTCAGGTCGAGAACGGCGCGCAGATCATCGACATCAACATGGACGAGGGGCTGATCGATTCCGAAGCGGCGATGCATCGCTTCCTTGCGCTCATCGCCGCGGAGCCCGACATCGCGCGCGTGCCGGTGATGATCGACTCCTCCAAATGGAGTGTGATCGAGGCGGGACTGAAAGTCGTGCAGGGCAAGCCGATCGTCAATTCGATAAGTTTGAAGGAAGGCGAAGAACCTTTCATCACGCAGGCGCGCAAGGTGCTGCGCTACGGCGCCGCCGTGGTGGTGATGGCGTTCGACGAACAGGGACAGGCGGACACCGCGGAGCGCAAATTCGCGATCTGCAGGCGGGCCTATGACATTCTGGTGAATACGGTCGGCTTTCCGCCAGAGGATATCATATTCGATCCCAATATCTTTGCTGTGGCAACCGGGATCGAGGAACATAATGATTATGCGCGCGGCTATATCGAAGCGGCGCAGCGCATCCGGGCCGAGCTGCCTTACGTGCATGTTTCGGGCGGGCTCTCGAATGTCTCCTTCGCATTTCGCGGCAACGACACGATGCGCGAAGCAATGCACTCCGTCTTTCTTTATCACGCCATCAAAGCCGGCATGGATATGGGCATCGTCAATGCCGGCCAGCTTGCGGTGTATGAGGATATTCCGCGCGATCTGCGCGACGGCGTCGAGGATGTGCTGCTCAATCGCCGTCCGGACGCGACCGAACGGCTGCTCGAACTCGCGCAGCGCTTCAAGAACGATTCACCCGGCACACGGGAAGAGACGATTCTCGCCTGGCGCGAGGCGTCAGTAGACGAGCGCATTTCCTATGCCCTGGTCCACGGCATCGCGGATTTCGTTACGGAAGACGTGGAAGAAGCGCGCCTCAAAGCCACCCGTCCGCTCGACGTGATCGAAGGCCCGTTGATGAGCGGCATGAATACCGTCGGCGACCTTTTCGGCGCGGGCAAAATGTTTCTGCCGCAGGTGGTGAAGTCCGCGCGCGTGATGAAGAAAGCGGTCGCCCATCTCATTCCGTTCATGGAACAGGGGCAGGCGGCGGATCGCGAGCCGACCGGCCGGATCGTCATGGCGACGGTCAAGGGCGATGTTCACGATATCGGCAAGAACATCGTGGGCGTGGTCCTGCAATGCAATGGTTATGAGGTCATCGACCTCGGCGTCATGACGCCGTCGCAGAAGATTCTCGACACCGCGCGGGAGAAAAAAGCCAATCTGATCGGTCTTTCCGGACTGATCACCCCGTCGCTCGATGAAATGTGTCATGTCGCGGCCGAGATGGAGCGGCAGGGTTTCGACATTCCGCTGCTGATCGGCGGCGCCACGACGAGCCGCGTGCACACCGCGGTGAAGATAGATCCCAACTACAAGCGCGGCCAGGCCGTGTATGTGCAGGATGCTTCGCGCGCCGTCGGCGTGGCGGCGCAACTCATTGGACGTTCGCGCGTGGGCTACGCCGCCAATGTGCGTCGCGAATATAAGGAAATCGCCGAGCGTCATGCAGGCGCGAACCGTTCGCCCGGCAGGCGCCTTTCGCTTGCGGCCGCGCGCGCCAACCGCCCGAAATTCGACTGGTCGCGCTACACGCCGGCCAAGCCACATTTCCTGGGCCTGCGCGAGTTCCGGCATTACGACCTTGGCGAACTTGTTCCGTACATCGACTGGACGCCGTTCTTTCAGACCTGGGAGTTGGTCGGTCGCTACCCGCTCATTTTCGATGATCCGCAGGTCGGTGGGGCGGCGCGCAGCCTGTTCGCCGATGCGCAGGCGATGCTGCAAAGGATCGTGCGCGAAAACTGGCTGACGGCAAAGGCAGTGATTGGCTTCTGGCCCGCCAATGCGGAAGGCGACGATATCGCACTCTTCGAAAACGATGCGCGTGATGCGCCGCTGGCGATGCTACATACAATCCGCCAACAGATGTCGCGCGAGTCCGACAAGCCCAACCTTGCGCTCGCGGATTTCGTCGCACCCCGCGCGAGCAGCATCGCCGATTACCTCGGGGCGTTTGTGGTTACGACCGGCCATGGCGAGGAAGATCACATCCGGCGCTTCGAGGCCGAGAAGGACGATTACAGCGCGATCCTTCTGCGCGCGCTCGCCGACCGCCTCGCCGAGGCCTTTGCCGAACGCCTGCATGAGCGCGTGCGCCGCGAATTCTGGGCCTATGCGCCGGAGGAGAATTTCAGCAGCGACCAGCTGATCGCCGAATCCTATCGCGGCATCCGCCCGGCGCCCGGCTATCCCGCTCAGCCCGACCATACGGAAAAAGGTACTCTGTTCGACCTGCTCGACGCCGGGCGGCGCGCCGGAGTCAAGCTTACCGAAAGCTATGCCATGTGGCCGGGTTCCTCCGTGTCCGGATTATATTTCTCGCATCCGGAAAGCCGCTATTTCGGCACGGGCCGCGTCGAGCGCGACCAGGTCGAAGACTATGCGCACAGGAAAGGCTGGGCGCTCGCCGAAGCCGAACGTTGGCTCGCTCCCATCCTCAACTACGATCCGCACGCGGCCGCGGCAGCGTAGACCCTTCAAGAGTTCCTGCGACCGCCTGGTTGATTGGGGGGCAAGTTTTGCACTAGGTTCGGTGTGGCGAGGGGTTATGCCGGCGATTTTTAGCGGCCCGAACTGGAAGATCACCATGTATTTCCGCGATCACCCGCCGCCGCATTTTCATGTGGTTACCTCGTCGCGCGAGGAAGCGCAGGTGAGCATCGACAGTCTTTCTGTCATGGCGGGCCGTGTTCGGCCTGCAATCCTTGCGGCCGCGAGAGACCGGGCGAAAATGCATGCCGCTCTGCTTTACGAAAAATGGATTGGACTGCACCCGACATAGGAAAGCTGGCGGAAACCGGACGATGAGCAGCGAATTGCCTAATATCGAAAAGCTCCGCGTGGAGTTGCCCTCGACGCTTCATCTAAAATTTCATGCGCGCAGGTGGCGCGCCGTCAATCTGGCGGGCCTGATTGCACGCGAGAAATTTCTCGCGGCGTTGAGGGATCGTGAGGTATTCGCGCGTGCAAGCATTGTCGATTGGGGCGCGGGCGTCGGCTGGCCGGATGACCGGGATCTTTCCGCCTCGACGCTGTGGCGCATGAGCGAGGAGCAGGCACCTTTCACCTACCGGGATTTCGGGGATTGGCAGCTGCGGCTCGGATTGTCCAATCAGGAAGCTGCCGATGCGCTGGGTCTGAGCCTCCGGACGATCAAGAATATTCGCGGGGGCATCGTTCCCGTCAGCCATGCCGTCTCCATCGCCTGCCGCGCCATGGAATCCGATCCCACGATTCTAGCCGCTCACTACGCACCCCGCCGGCCCGGCCGGCCAAAGGCTACATAGGCACTCGCGGCAATGCCGGTTCGGACGTTCGGGTTGAGAATGAATAGTTGGAAAAGGCACGAGCGCGCGGAGTATTGTGACTTGACCCAATTCACACGCAGACGCCTTTTCGATTCGCTGCCGGCCATCGCCGTTACCGCGGGAAGCACAAGAGCGTTGTCGGCGCCGCGGAGCAGCACGCAATTCGATGATTGGCCCGCGCTGGCCAGGGACGTGCGCTCCGAGATGGCCTGGGCTTGGCGCAATTATGTCGAGCTGGCATTTGGGCACGACCAGATCAAGCCCGTCAGCGGCGGGGTGGAGCAATTCTTCTTTCCGAACG
>DATAYG010000219.1:0-43716 GCA_036272695.1 Rhizomicrobium sp.
GTCTGGTGATTGAGGGCCAACCGCAACCGTCAGCGCGTTACGTGTCGCGAGCCAATGATCTTAGCGGTCTGGTGATTGAGGGCCAACCGCAACAATCTTGGCACGTCGGCGCATGTCCTTCCGATCTTAGCGGTCTGGTGATTGAGGGCCAACCGCAACAAAGAGAGTTGCTGCGCAACTCTCTTTGTTGCGGTGCGCTCCGCGCATGGGATTTTGAAAGCGATTCGGCTGGGGATTTGCCGCACGATCAAAACCCTATCTCCACGGCAATCGCCCGTGCCGCAGCTGCCGGGTTGGCGCCGGCTGCGCCCAAAACGCACAAGGAACAATCGCGCGCAATCCGCTTCCACGAACCCGCCTTCACTGACGCTACGGCGGGTCTGGAGAAGCGCGCGGCCCGCCAGAGCCTCGGGGAGGCTTCGACGGGCGAGTGCAGCAGTCCTCGGAAAGAGCGCAGGAGAACGCGCGATTTTATTTGGTGAAGTTTGTGCGCTTTGTGGCGAACTACCCGCCGCGCCGGGACGGTTTACGGGTACGAGCCGCCGTTCAGGCGCTCGCGCAGGTCCTTGCCGGTGCGGAAGAATGGCGCGCGCTTCTCGCCCACCCGGACGGGCTGACCGGTGCGCGGATTGCGCCCGGTGCGCGACGACCGCACCTTGATGGAGAACACGCCGAAGCCGCGCAATTCCACGCGCTTTCCGGAAGCCAGCGCCGCCGACACCTCGTCAAGCACGGTACAGACGATCCGCTCCACATCCCGGTGGAAAAGATGCGGGTAGCGTTGCGTCAGTCGCAGCACTAGTTCCGATTTGATCATCCCTGCCCCCCCGGAAGGGCACGTTTCGGAACGATACAACCGATGATCGCCCCGCCCTAACTAACGTGTCAGAGAGGTTTCGGCCCGTCAACGGGGTGGCGGGGCGTGCATCGGCGATTGCCACAGTGCGGCTTTTAGGTCACTCCTCCTCGCCGGCCTCGTCGCGGCGCTTGCGCAGTGCGGCACCCAGAATGTCGCCCAGGGAAGCGCCGGAATCCGTGGAGCCGAACTGCGCCACCGCGTCCCGCTCCTCGGCGACTTCCCGCGCTTTGATGGAGAGCGAGATCTTGCGCGAGGTCTTGTCGAAGGCGGTCACCAGTGCATCCACCTTGTCGCCCACGCCGAAGCGGTCGGGCCGCTGGTCGTTGCGGTCACGTGCGAGATCAGCGCGGCGGATGAAGGCCTTCACACCATCCACCAGGCTGACCTCGATTCCGCCGTCATTGACCTCGGTCACGGTAGTGGTGACGACACTGCCCTTGCGGATCTGACCCGCCTTCTCCATGGGATCGGCGGCGACCTGTTTGATGCCGAGGCCGATGCGCTCCTTCTCGACATCGATGTCGAGCACCTTTGCCTGGACCACATCGCCCTTTTTGTAGTCGGCGACGGCCTGCTCGCCCGGCTTGTCCCAGGCGATGTCGGAGAGATGGACCATGCCGTCGATCTCGTCGTTCAGGCCGACGAAGAGGCCGAACTCGGTGATGCTCTTCACCTCGCCCTCGATGGTGCTGCCCGGCGGATGTTCCGCCGCAAACGCCTGCCACGGATTCTCCGTGCATTGCTTGAGGCCGAGGCTGATGCGGCGCTTGTTGGAATCGACTTCGAGCACCTGCACTTCCACTTCCTGTCCGGGCGCCACGATCTTGGATGGCGCGACATTCTTTTTCACCCAGCTCATCTCGGAGACGTGGACGAGACCCTCCACGCCCGGTTCGAGCTCGACGAAGGCGCCATAGTCCGTGACGTTGGTGACCTTGCCGGTAAAGCGCACGCCGGGCGGATATTTCGCGGCCACGCCTTCCCACGGATCGGTCTGCAGCTGCTTCATGCCGAGGCTGATGCGCTGCGTTTCCTGGTTGATCTTGATGATCTGCACCGTCACATGCTGGCCGACTGACAGCACTTCGGTCGGATGGCTGACGCGCCGCCAGGCGATGTCGGTGACATGCAGCAATCCGTCCACCCCGCCGAGATCGACGAAGGCGCCGTAATCGGTGATGTTTTTTACCGTGCCTTCCACGATCTGTTTTTCCTGGAGGCTGGCGACGAGCGAGGAACGCTCTTCGGCACGGCGCTCTTCGAGCACCGCACGGCGCGACACGACGATATTGCCCCGGCGGCGATCCATCTTCAGAATCTGGAACAGCTGGGGCTGGTTCATGAGCGGCCCCACATCGCGCATCGGGCGCACATCCACCTGGCTGCCGGGCAGGAATGCCACCGCACCGTCGAGATCGACCGTGAAGCCGCCTTTCACGCGGCCGAAGATGATGCCGGTCACGCGGGTCTGTTCGTTGAAGGCGCGTTCGAGCCGGATCCAGCTCTCCTCGCGGCGCGCCTTGTCGCGCGACAGCACCGCTTCGCCCATCGCGTTCTCGATGCGCTCGACATAGACCTCGACTTCGCTGCCCATCTCCACATTGGGCGCCTGGCCCGGCAGGGAGAATTCCTTCAGCGCCACGCGGCCTTCGGTCTTCAGGCCGACATCGACGATCGCATAATCGTTTTCGATCGCCACGATGCGGCCGCGCACCACGGCGCCTTCGGCCGGAGCGCGGGTCTCGAAGCTTGCTTCCAGCATGGCGGCAAAGTCGTCGCGGCTGGGGGTGGCTATGGATTCGGCCATACGAGCCATGTGTTTGCAGTCCTTTTCAATGTTGGGTCGGCAGCGGGGGCGAGCCCGCGTGCAGCGAATTCGCCGCGAGAGCCTCGCGGCAGCAAATCCGGGGATTGATCCGCAAGCCTGCTCGGGCGAGCCCGCCGGGTCTCCTTCAACCCCTGTGGCGGACTGCGAGCGCTTCCTCGACCCTGGGCTCGACCAGGGTGAGGGCTGCTGCGAACGCCGCGTCTATATCCAACTCGGTGGTGTCGAGCAAGATCGCGTCGGGCGCCGGTTTGAGGGGCGCCACGCTGCGGTCACGGTCGCGCGCGTCGCGTGTGCGGATGTCCGCGAGCACGGCGGCTTGCGATATGTCGCTACCCGCCTGCACAAGTTCAAGCCAGCGCCGGCGCGCGCGGGAGGAAGGCTCGGCGTCAATAAACAATTTGGCGTCGGCGGTGGGACAGACGACCGTGCCGATGTCCCGTCCATCGATCACGGCACCGCGCGCACCGCCGGGCGGCGCGGCGGCAAAGCGCCGCTGATAGTCGAGCAGCGCTTCGCGCACTCTTGGAATGGCGGCAGCGACAGATGCCGCCTGCGCGATGTCATCACCACGCAGATCGAACTTGTCCGCGTCTGCGGGATCGACGGCGCGCGCGGCGGCAACAGCCGTTTGTTCATCGCCCGCCTCACCGCCGGCGCGCAAAATCCGCAGCGCCGCCAATCGGTAGAGCGAACCGGAATCGAGATGGGCAAATCTGAAACGGACCGCCAGGCGTTTCGCAAGCGTGCCCTTGCCCGAAGCGGCCGTGCCGTCCACCGCAATAACAACAGGCCGCATCACCGAACCGGCACAACGGAAACGACTGCACCAAGCGCCCGCATGGTTTTGCGGAAATCGGGAAAGCTCGTGCGCACCATCGTGGCATCGTCGACCGAGACCGGTTCCCGGCTTGCAAGGCCCGCAACGAGGAACGCCATTGCAAGCCGGTGATCCATATGCGTCAGGACACGCGCGCCCCCGCGTACGCCATCGGGTCCCCGGCCCTCCACGATCAGTCCGTCCTCGATCTCCTGTACGTTCACGCCGATGGCCGCGAGCCCCTGCGCAATTCCTGAAAGACGGTCGCTCTCCTTGACGCGCAGTTCGGAAAGCCCGCGCATGACGGTGCGGCCTTCGGCGAATGCCGCAAGAACGGCGAGGATCGGATATTCGTCGATCATGGCTGGCGCGCGTTGCGATGGCACCTCGACGCCTTGCAGCAGCGAAGCGCGCGCCACGAGATCGCCGATTTCCTCGCCGCCGCTCTCGCGCCGGTTCTCGACAGTTATCGCCGCACCCATTTCGCGCAGTGTTTCAAGCAGGCCGGTGCGGCGCGGATTTAGCAGCACGCCGGGCAGCACGATCTCGGAGCCCTGCACGAGCAGCGCCGCGCCCAGCGGAAACACTGCCGACGATGGATCGGCCGGTACAGTTACGGGGACAGGATGAAGCTCCGCCTCGCCCGTAATCTCGATTGCCTCGCCCCCGTCGGCGTGTTGCTCCGTCGTGATCTCCGCGCCAAAGGCTTTGAGCATGCGCTCGGTGTGATCGCGGGTCGGCACGGCTTGCGAGATGCGCGAGCGCCCAGGCGCGTTCAGGGCGGCAAGCAACAAAGCGGACTTCACCTGCGCGGAGGCGACTTCCACCTCATGGTCGATGCAGATGGGTTGCGCGGTCCCGGTAATCATGAGCGGCATCAGGACGCCGTCGCGCGCAACATAGGTTGCTCCGAAGCGCGTCAGCGGCTCGAGCACGCGCCGCATCGGCCGCCGCCGAAGCGACGCGTCGCCGGTGAATCCCGCCACAATCCCCGTGGTCGCCATCGCTCCCATTGCGAGGCGCGCCCCGGTGCCGGAATTGCCGAAATCGAGCATGCCGTCCGGCTCGGACCATCCCCCGACGCCCACGCCATGGACACGCCATTCGCCCTCTTCATCGCGCACGACGCGCGCGCCCAGCCGGCGCATGGCCTCGGCGGTAGCGAGCACATCGTCGCCTTCGAGAAGTCTCGATATTCTCGTCTCGCCGACGGCGAGCGCACCCAGGATCAGAGCACGGTGCGAAATGGACTTGTCG
This sequence comes from Rhizomicrobium sp., assembly GCA_036272695.1. GTDB lineage: Bacteria > Pseudomonadota > Alphaproteobacteria > Micropepsales > Micropepsaceae > Rhizomicrobium. The sequence goes on from DATAYG010000219.1 coordinate 4,762, forward strand.
CCAGGAATGGCGACCCTACCTTTGAGCGGGCCGGAGCGCCGCGCTTCGAGCGGACGTGAAACGTCAGGCGCCTGCATCACTTGCCTTGGCTGGCTTTGACAGTCTGGCTCAACCGTGGCAAACGACCCGGCTTTCGCAACCGGAATACACAACGGGAAGCATGACACTGGTCAAGGCCGATCTTGGAACCAAGCGCGTTTGCCCCAGCTGCAACGCGCGCTTCTACGATCTTCAGAAGCGTCCGATTACATGCCCGAAATGCGAGTTCTCCTTCGATCCCGAAGCACTGTACAAGCAGCGACGGCCGCGCCAGCCCGAGCCGGAGAAACCTGTGGCCCGCGTCGAGCGCGACGAGGACGAGGAACTCGAGGACGCCGAAGAGATGGAGGCCGCGGAGGGAGAAGAGGATGAGGCGGCCATCGAGGACGCGGTAGTAAGCGAAGAAGGCGACGAGGAGGTCGTCGAGGACGAAGAGCCCGAAGCCGCCGGCATGTCGGTCGTCGATCCCTCGGCCGAAGAAGGGGCCGAGCTCGAGGAAATCGAAAGCGAGGAGATTCCAGAAGAAGATGTGGAAGATCCCGCCCTTCTCGAAGAGGTCGGAGAAGAAGACGACGTCAGCGGTATCATCGATACCGATCTGGAGAAGGACGAACGATAGACGGGCGCAAAGGCATCGGGGCTGTAGCTCAGTTGGGAGAGCGCTTGAATGGCATTCAAGAGGTCAGCGGTTCGATTCCGCTCAGCTCCACCAGCCTTCGCTCGCGAAGCGGGCGGAGGCTGCCGCGCCGGAGCCCGCAGGGCGTAGGCGGGCCGGTTGCCGCGAGCTGCGGCTCGGCAAGCCAGCCAAACCCGCAGGGTGAAGGCTGGCTAGGTTCCGCTTGGCGAACTGCAATGAAGTATGTCCAAAGAAGCGGCTTCAGAGGCGCAGTGACGAGCTAACATCCTCCCGCGTGGAGCGCGCGGAGCCTCGAATTCGAAAGGTTGCGACTTGCCCGCGTTCCTGGATGCCCGCTCCGTGCCCGCCGGCAGCACGATCGAAACCGATCTTGCCATCATCGGCGGAGGCCCTGCGGGAATTTCGCTCGCGCTTGCGCTCGCAAATACGCCGATACGCGTGGTGCTGCTTGAGAGCGGCGGCACGCAACCGGATGCGGCAACCCAGAATCTCTACGCCGGCACCGAAGCGGGCATTCGCTACATCCCGCTCGACGCGACTCGGCTGCGGTGCCTCGGCGGCTGCTCCAATCACTGGGGCGGCTGGTGCCGCCCGCTCGATCCAGTCGATTTCGAAGCGCGCGACTGGTTCGCCCATTCGGGCTGGCCGTTCGCGCGCAGCGAAATCGAACCCTATTATTCGCGCGCGCAGTCGCTCGTCGAAGCCGGGCCTTTCGTTTATGACGAACCCGCGCGCTGGGGAAAGAACTTCGGCGCGCCATTGCAGCTCGGAGCCGGCGGCCTTTACACGACTTTCTTCCAGTTCAGCAAACAGCGCGACAGCGTATTGCCCACGCATTTCGGCGAGCGTTATGCCGGCGACCTGAAACGCATTCCAAATCTCGACTTGTATCTTCACGCGAATGTAACGGGGTTGCGCCTCACACCCAATGCAAATCAGCTGGATCATCTCGACGTCGCCACACTGTCCGGCAACCGCTTCACGGTGAAGCCGAAGCTCACAATCGTAGCCACGGGCGGCATCGAAACACCGCGTTTGCTGTTGGCTTCGAACGATATCATGCCGGCAGGCGTCGGCAATGCATACGATCTGGTGGGGCGGTTCTTCGCCGATCATCCCATTCCCGGGCAGACCGCGACGCTCGTCGTGTTCGATGGACGAATCGCACCTTATTATCAGCTTATCCAGACGGCCAACGGCGCCAATTTCCGCGCTGCCTTCGCGCCGACAAATACATACCGGCAGGCACGCGGCGTGGCCGATGCGCTTGCTACCGTGGAAGGCGAAGTGCAACTCGACAGCACCGGTCAGGCGGCCGTCGCCGAGATGGCGGCCCTGTTCGGAATCGATGCTTCGGGCGTGCGCTGCTTCACGCTCGGCTGCGGCATGGAGATTGCGCCAGATCCCGACCGACGTCTGACGCTCACCGGAAACAAAGACGCGCTCGGCATGCCGCGGCTCAAGCTCGACATGCGCATTTCCGACGATGATTTCCGGCAGTACCGTAATACGCTGAAGGAACTAAGCCGCCAGCTGCTCCTCGCGCGCACCGGCATGATTCGCATTCTGCATACGAGCCGCGCGGAGTGGCTGAGCGTGATGGACTGGGGCAATCATCACATGGGTACCACACGCATGAACGATGATCCGCGCCGGGGCGTGGTCGATGCCAATTCGAAAGTGCATGGCGTGAGCAATCTCTATGTCGCGGGCAGCGCCGTTTTTCCAACCTATGGCGCTTCAAACCCCACACTTAACCTGATCGCACTGGTGCTGAGACTTGCCGATCACCTGAAGGTGCGATTCCGATGAGTGTGGCGGACAAGGCGCAGATCGCGCGCCGGCCTTTGCTCAAGGGCCTTGCGGGCGCGGCAGGCCTCGCCATTGCGGGCGCGGCACTCGTTGAAGTGCCGAAACTGCTCGCGCCGCATCATCCGTCTTCGCCCTATGACGATCTGCTCGCGCAACTGCCCGATCGCGACAGCGCGGCGCGTATCGGCGCGGCGTATCTCGCCGGGCACCGCACGTTCGATGCGACAGCTGCAGCCACGAATTTGCGCCGGAAGCTGGCATCGCATTCCTTCGCGACGGCCCTTGAAACCGACATGGCTGACGCGCACATGGCCGAGGCACATGGTTGGGTGCTTCCCGAGATTCTGCTCGCGCTCTGCGCATTGGCCGCAAAGGCCGGTTGAATCGTTTCCTTTCCATGAGAATGGCCGAACTGCTTGATCCGGGCCCGGGAGCCCCCACATTTGGTAAGAAGGAGAACCGTTATGAACGAGTTGGAGGATTTCCGGGACTTCGCGACTGATTTCCAGCAGATTGATCCGCGCATTGCCTATATCAAGCCGACACCGGCCGGCGAGGCGCGGCGCCTGGGGATACTGCCCCCGGGAATACGCGTTCCCGATGAAGTGAAACTCTACGTGCTGCATGCCAGCGACGGACGCGTGCTGGGCTTCACCGACGCCTATGAAACAGCCTACGGCGCAGCGGTTCAGAACGAACTGACCCCAGTCAGCGTGCACTGAGATGTTTTGCGACGTGAGCTGCAGGCGCGTTTCTCGTGCTTCGACAAGCTCGGCATGAGGAGAGTATTGCGGCCATCGCGGCCGATGCGGATACAAATCTCCTTATCCTGAGCTTGTCGAAGGACGCCCGGCAGCAGCGCGGGATGCTATAACCAGTCCTGGCCATCTCGCCGATGACGAAAAAGCGGGCAAACAAATAAACCCCTACGCCGCCTGTGACGAACTCGCGCCGCCATTGGTGGGCTCGGTCAGCAGCGCGTAGAGCACTTCCGACTTCGTCGTCGCGCGGAGTTTTTCGCAGGTCGTCTGGTTGCGCAAAAGCCGCGATACGCGGGCGAGCGCCTTCAGATGATCCGCGCCTGCACTCTCCGGCGCCAGCAGAAGAAACACGAGATCGACCGGCTGGTCATCGACGGCTTCATAGGCGACCGGTGTCTCGAGCCGGGCAAACAGCCCGCTGATCTTCGAGAGACCCGCGATGCGTCCATGCGGAATGGCAATGCCCTGACCCATGCCGGTGCTGCCAAGCCGTTCGCGCTCGATCAGCGTCTCGAAAATGCGCCGCTCCGGAATCTGCGTCAGCCGGGCGGCATGATGGGCAAGTTCCTGAAGCAGCTGTTTCTTGCCCGCGGCCCTGAGCGCGGGGAGAACCGCTTCGGGCGCCAGCAGATCGATGATTTCCATGATGGCCTGCCTGATCAGGCGCCTGCTTCCCTGGGCAGTTTCGCCTTCTCGTGGTGATTCCTGAGCTTGCGTTTGTGCCGACGTATCTGTTTTTCCAGCTTTTCAAGCGCCGCGTCGAAGGCATGGTGCGCGTCGTGCGCCTCGCCCTGTGCCTTCAGTACGACGCCCGAATCGAGATGCGTGGTGCAATCCACGCGGAATGCCGAACCCTCATGTGAGAAAACAACGTTCGTCTCCGCGCCGCGGTCGAAATGTTTCGACAGCGTCACTTCCAGCCGCTGCCGCACGTGATCGGGGAGCGCCGACCCGATTTCAATCTGCTTGCCTGAAACCCGAACCTTCATGAGCTCCACTTGCGCAGCAGTCCTCTCCGGCTCGGCTGCATCGCCCGGCCCGGGCAGAGCCTGCTTGAAAAAAGCGGCGGACCATAGGTCGCAGCCCCTACCCTGTCAATTGCGGAAATCAAGCCGAAGAAGCCTGGAATTGCTGAGATACGCACACGCTTTGGCGGAGCCTCCTGCGCTCCACGGACGAGGGGATTCGCATGGCCTCGCGGTATTTCGCGACCGTGCGCCGCGCGATGTTGATTCCGTCGCCGGTGAGTATTTCGACGATGCGGTCGTCGGAGAGAATCAGCTGCGGCACTTCCTTCGCAATGAGATCGCGGATGCGGTCGCGTACGGCTTCCGCGGAATGTGCCTCCGCGCCGTTGGTCGCCGGGATCGCCGCCGTGAAGAAATATTTCAGCTCGAAGACACCGCGCGGTGTCGCAATGTATTTGTTTGATGTTACCCGGCTCACCGTCGATTCGTGCATCGAAATCGCCTCGGCGATGGCGCGCAGGTTCAGCGGGCGCAGATGGCGTACGCCGTGGGTAAGGAACGCATCCTGCTGGCGCACGATTTCGCCCGCCACCTTGAGGATGGTCCGCGCGCGCTGATCGAGGCTTTTCACCAGCCAGTTCGCGTTGTTGAGGCATTCGGTGAGATATGACTTCGAATCCTTCTCGCGGACATTGGCCGAAACCGACGTATAATACCGCGCATTGACGAGAAGCCTCGGTAACGTCTCGGTGTTGAGCTCCACATGCCAGCTGCCGTCGGGAGCCTCGCGCACGAAGACGTCGGGCACCACGGGCTGCACCGGCTCGCAACCGAAGGCGAGTCCCGGCTTCGGATTGAGCTCCCGCAGTTCCGCGATCATGTCGGAAACGTCTTCCGTGTCGACCCCGCATCGCGCACAGAGCCCCGCCAGATCGCGGCGAGCAACGAGATCGAGATGAGACAGAAATATGCTCATTGCTGGATCTAGGCGTCCCCTCTCCTTCAGTTGCAACGCCAGGCATTCCGAAAGGTTGCGGGCCGCGACACCCGTCGGTTCGAAGCCCTGGATGACGCGCAGGACCTTCTCCACTGCAGCTTTTTCTGCACCGAGCCGCAGGGCAATTTCATCGACATCCGCCCGCAGATATCCTGCCTCGTCTATCGCATCGATCAACGCCGTTGCGATGAGTCGTTCCGCGCCGTCGAGGCCGGCGATCGCAAGCTGCGCCATGAGGTGATCGTGAAGCGACGCAGGAAGGGCAAATGTCCGCTCGAACCCGTCGCCATCGTCCATGGCGACTGTGGAGCCGCGGTGGCTGGACCAATCTGCGGGCGGTGCGCTTGCCACTGCGTCTTCTGTGAACACGTCTTCGCGTTCGGCATCCAGCTCCTCCGCTTTCGAGAAATCGTCGCGGGCAAGCGCGGCTTCGAGCGTCTCGCCATTTGCTGCGGGCGCGTCCTCCGCGTCGCGCGCCTCGGCGGGCGCGTCCTGACTCTCGTCGCGCTCGAGCAGCGGATTGCGTTCGAGCTCCTCCTCGACAAAGACGGCAAGTTCGAGATTGGAGAGTTGCAACAGCTTGATCGCCTGCTGCAACTGAGGCGTCATGACGAGCGCCTGGCCCTGCCGAAGCTCCAGCTTCTGCGTCAGTGCCATTGTCCCCGCCCTGCCCCCTTGGTGCCGCTAAAGCGAGAAGCGCTCGCCGAGATAGACCCGGCGCACATCGCGATCGCCGACAATCTCGCCGGGCAGACCCTCTTTCAGGACCTGGCCTTCGTGGATGATGTAGGCGCGGTCGATAATCTCAAGCGCGTCGCGCACATTGTGGTCTGTAATGAGCACACCGATGCCACGGTCCTTGAGATGCCGCACCAGCGCGCGGATTTCGCCGACCGCGATCGGGTCGATGCCGGCGAGCGGCTCGTCGAGCAGGATGTAGGACGGATGCGTGGCCAGCGCGCGCGCGATTTCCACGCGCCGGCGCTCGCCGCCTGACAGCGCAATGGCCGGCGTGTCGCGCACATGGGCGATGCCGAATTCCGCCAGCAAGTCCTCGACAAGCGATTCGAGCCGCGAGGGATCGGATTCGACGAGCTCCGCCGTGGCGCGGATATTTTCTTCCGCCGTGAGGCCGCGGAAGATTGATGCCTCCTGCGGCAGATAGCCGATGCCGAGGCGGGCGCGCCGGTACATGGGAAGCCGCGTCACGTCATGACCGTCGAGTTCGATTGCGCCGTAATCGGCCGGCACCAGACCGGTGATCATGTAGAAACAAGTCGTCTTTCCCGCGCCATTGGGGCCCAGCAGACCCACCACTTCTCCGCGACGAAGCGACAGGCTTACCGAGCGTACCACCGGGCGGCGCCGGAAGCTCTTGCCGATTCGGGTAACGACCAGCCCTTGGCCGCCCTCGACGACGCGGACGTGATCGCGCTCGCGGCGCTCCTCGGAAACTACTGCAGAAATCATGGTCATGGCGGAAACTCGCCTGCCTCCGTTTAAGGAATCGTGAACCTATTTGGGAGCGCCGCCCACAGGTTTTTTGCCCTGGGTCGAGGGTTGCTGGACAAACAATCCCTGTACGCGGCCCCCGGGCGCGCCTTGCGCCGTCAGGTGCGATTCGCCGGTTGCCATATTCACAGTGAGTGCCGTGCCGTGCATCACATCCTTGTCCTTGGTCAGAACGACGTGGCCGGTGAGCGTTACGGTGCGCGGCCCCAGATTATAGACTCCGTTGTCGCCGGTGGCGGTGCCGGAGGTTGAAACAAATACCACGTGCCCGGTCGCGTCGAAGCGGCTGGGTTTGCCGCTCACGACATTCACCCGCACCTGGTCGGCGCGAAGTTTGTAGTCGGCCTGGGTTACGATGACGTTGCCGATATAGGTTCCGACCTTCGTCGCGAAATTCCCGACAAAATTGTCCGAACTGACATTGATCGGCGCATCGGAATCGTGCTGCGGCAGGGCGCCGTTGGCGGGGACGCCATGAACCGGCGGAGTTGCACCATCAGGCGCCGTGGCCGCCCAGGTCGACCGTGCTACACCGGTCATCAGCGTGAGAAAAAACAACAAACTCCCGCTCATCGTCATCGCCCGGCCCGCCCGGACAATCCATTTAACCGTCGGTGAAATCGGATCATCGCCATAAAGCGGGCAATGACGAGAAAGTCGTGATTTGGATTGAAGCACTAGCCCAGCTTCCGCTTTGCCAACTTGTGGTCGATGATCATATGGACGTTGCCGTAAAGAAATACCATCCGCACTCGGCGATCGATCCGGAAGCGGTCGGCACGAAAGGTCCCCATCGGCCCCTGGCCCGAAACCGCATGGCTCCCCGCGATGACTGCGGTGCGCATATCCACATTCGCGGTCGTCGTGTGAATTTCGTAACCGCTGTCGGAGTAAACCGACACAGCACCATCAAGCACCATGCGCCGGTTGCGGGCATCGAGAACGCCGGCCTGCGCGAGCGTAGTGAGCCACGTACCGTCTTTCAGCGTTACATCGCCCTCAACGGCCCTGAGCGTGGCGCGCCGCGAATCCTGCCTGTCCTGAATGGCCTCCTCGGCCGTGACGACATAGGGATCGCCTTCGTCATCGGTGCCGGTCAACCGGGGTTTCATCATGGCCAGATCGTCATTGACGATGCCGAGCCGCTGGAACGTCATCGCGACCCGCTGCCCGCTTTCCTGCCGCGGCTGCAGTGCATAGACGAGAACGGCGGCGAGCAGCGCAGCGGCCGCAAGCGGAAGCGCACGCTTCATGATGGTGACGAAGCGGGAGTAACGCTCGGTCTGCCGGATGGTCGCGCGCGCCCGTGCGCCCCAGTCGCGCGTGGCCCTGAGCATCGGCGGCCGTCCCAGCGGTTCGGCAACCGCTTGCCCGTTGCGCGTCTGGCTTGCGCTCATTGCAGCCCGGCCCGCAGACAATCGTGCAGATGAAGTATGCCGATGGGACGCTCACCGCCATCCAACGTGTCTGTGACGAACAACACGTTGATGTTGTGACGATTCATCAGCGCCACGGCCTGCGCCGCGAGATCGGAAGGCGCTGCGACCTTCGGAGAGCTGGTCATAAACTCCGCAATGGGCGCGGCGTCGGTAAGGCGACCGACCGAGCGGCGCAGATCGCCATCCGTGAAGATGCCTACCAGGTGACCATTGGCATCGACCACGCCGGCGCAACCGAAGCGCTTTTCCGTCATCACCTGAACGACATCGCGCAACGGCATCTCTTCGCGGACGAGAGGCAGTTCCTCCTTGCCGTGCATGATGTCGCAAACGCGGAGCAGCGATTTGCCCAGCGCGCCGCCGGGATGAAGCTCACGATATTGATCGCACGTGAAGCCGCGCCGCTCCATGAGCGCGACGGCCAGTGCATCGCCAAGAACCAGCATCAATGTGGTGGAGGTGGTCGGCGCGAGCCCCATCGGGCAGGCTTCGCGCGCCTGGGGTAGAAGGAGCGCCACATCGGCCGCGCGCAGCAGTGCCGAATCGGCGCGTCCGGCCATTCCAATCAGCGGTACCGAAAAGCGTTTGGCGAATGTGATCAGGTCCTTCAGCTCCGCCGTCTCGCCGGAATTCGAAAGCATAAGCAGCGCATCGGCCCGCGTAACCGCGCCGAGGTCGCCGTGGCTCGCCTCCGCCGGATGTACGAAATGCGCGGGCGTCCCGGTCGAAGCCAGCGTAGCCGCGATCTTGCGCGCCACATGGCCCGATTTGCCCATGCCACTGACGATCACCCGGCCCGAACTGTCCATCAAGAGATCGACCGCCCGGCCGAAGGCACCGTCCAGTGCATCGCTGAGAGCGGCGATAGCTTCCGATGCGCAATCGAGCACGCGTCGTGCGGCTGCCAGATCGCCCGGCTCGAATGAGCGCTGAACGTCCTTCGGTGCAGCCCTCGTGGCGCCGTAAAGGCTGGAACGCATTCAGGACACCTTATTGCGACACCACAATACCGCTCCCCGCGGTATCGCAGCCCATGAAGCGCCCCTGCAAAGACCACCCGCACGCAAAAGTCATGCCGATCAACCCAGATTATGGGCCGATGCGCCGCAGCATTCAAGCGCCACACGGCCCAGCCTCTGCAAAAGGCCTGTGTGCAAAAGTTCAGTGCGCAAAAATGTCCGTGTCGGCCCAGCCCGCCAGATCCAGTTCGACGCGCGCCGGCAGGAACTCGAAACATGCCTCGGCAAAGCCCATGCGGCCTTCGCGGATCAGCATGGTGTCGAGCGCGTCCCTCAACCGATGCAGATAGGCCACGTCGTTGGCGGCATAGGCGAGCTGTTTTTCGCTAAGCGAGGGCGCACCCCAATCGGAACTCTGCTGTTCCTTCGAAAGATCGACGCCCAGGAGTTCCTTGACGAGATCCTTGAGTCCGTGCCGGTCGGTGTAGGTGCGCGCGAGACGCGAGGCGATCTTGGTGCAGTAGACGGGCGCCGCCGTCACGCCGACATAGCGTTTGAGCGTCGCGAGGTCGAAGCGCGCGAAATGGAAGAGCTTGAGCACGGCGGGATCGCCCAGCATGCGCATCAGATTGGGCGCATGAATGTCGGTCGAGGTGAACTGCACCGCATGGCAGACATCGTCGCCTGCCGACATCTGCACGAGACAAAGCCGGTCGCGAAACGGATTGAGGCCCAAGGTCTCCGTATCGATGGCGACCATGGGTCCGAGGTCCAGACCGTCAGGCAGGTCGCCGTGGTGCAGCTTGATCTTCACGTTTTTCGAACAATTCTCCGCGCGGTCCGCGCCGCTGCGCGCCCGCGATTTACGCCGGGAAGGCTTTGAAAGACACCCGGACCGCGGATTGTCAAACGATTTTCATCGGCCGGCGGTCGGCGTTCGCAGAATATAAGAAGTTTAACTTGCAAGTTTCTCTTCCTATTAGCACTGTCGCGGCATGACCCGCAAATCACTCGATTCTGCCACTGCCGAATTCGTTCAGGCAATCAGCCTGCTGGTTCGCCGCATTCGTGCGGCGGCGAGCACGCATGAGCTTTCGCTGACGGAATCGTCTGTTCTCGGCCGCCTCGCCAAGGACGGTCCGATGACGATCGCTGCACTGGCGCGGGCCGAAGCGGTGCGGCCGCAATCCATGGGAACGACGGTTGCGGCGCTGGAAGAGATGGGCCTCCTCGAACGTGCGCCGCATCCGACCGATGGACGCCAGATGAACATCGCGCTGACCGCGGAAGGCGCCGCCGTGCGGGAAAGCCGGAAGGACGCGAAGCTCGCCTGGCTCATTCAGGCAGTTTCGCAGTTGAGCGCGGAAGAACGTCAGACGCTGTTCGACGCCGGCAAAATCCTCAACCGCCTGGTGGAACTGTGAGCGAGGCGGCAAGCGAGGTGCGCGTTCGCGCGCAGACCGCGGTGGCCGCGCTGTCGCAAGGCCTGCGCGCACTGCGCCATCGCAATTTCCAGCTCTTCTTCGCCGGCCAGGGCATTTCGGTCATCGGCACGTGGATGACGCGGGTGGCGACCGGCTGGCTCGTCTATCGCCTGACGCACTCTGCCCTGCTTCTCGGCGTGGCAAGCTTCGCCGCCTATTTCGTCTCCTTCGTACTGGGACCGTTTGCCGGCGTCTGGGTAGAGCGGCTCGAACGCCGCAGGCTGCTCCTCGCCACGCAAGCCGTCGCGGCCCTTCAATCGCTCGCACTCGCCGCCCTCACTCTTTTGCATGTTATTACTATCGGCGAGATTGTCGCGCTTGCCGCGCTCCAGGGCCTCGTCAACGCATTCGACATGCCGGCACGCCAATCCTTCCTTGTGCAGCTGGTCGGCAGGCGCAGCGACCTCGGCAACGCCATCGCCATCAATTCCTCCATGGTCAGCCTGGCGCGGCTGATCGGTCCCGCCTGCGCCGGAATCATCATCGGCGCAACGAACGAGGGCTGGTGCTTTCTCATTGACGGCATCAGCTACTTTGCCGTCATCGCTTCGCTTTGCCTGATCACGGTGAACGCCCAGCCCGCCCCGCGTGGCGGCACCTCGCTGATGGAACAGATGCGCGAGGGCTGGGACTACGTCCGCGGTTTCGCGCCGCTGCGGACCATCCTCGTGCTGTTCGCGCTCGTCTGCCTGATGGGTTATCCCTACATGGTACTGCTGCCCGTCTTTGCCGCACAAATGCTGCATGGCGGTCCCGCTACGCTGGGCTGGCTAAGCGCGGCTTCGGGGCTCGGCGCGCTGATATCCGGATTTTCGCTTGCGATGCGGGGCTCGACCGCGGGGCTTGCCCGCATGGTGCAGATCGCAACCGCGGTGCTCGGCGCAGCGCTCGTTCTCTTTGGCTTCTCGCACTCGCTGTGGCTGTCGCTCGTGCTGCTGGTATTCGCCGGCTTCGGCCTCATCCAGGTCGCCTCCGCCGCCAACACCATCATCCAGTCGCTCGTCTCCGACGACAAGCGCGCCCGGGTGATGAGTTATTATACGATGGCGTTCTTCGGCTCGGCGCCGTTCGGCAGCCTGCTCGCCGGTTTGCTGGCGCATCGGTTCGGCGCACCCGACGCCGTGATCGTGACCGGCGTCTTCTGCCTAACCGGTGCGCTCTGGTTCACGCGCGAGCTGCCTGCCATCGACGCCCAGATCCGGGAGCACCGAACGGCATCGCGTACCTGCGTCGAGCCCGCCGCCGATGCCGATCAATCAACCCTGTAACGATTCCCCGAAAGGAAAACCCATGGCCCTCACACAAATCGATCCCGTAGCAGCGCTTGTCGTCATCGATCTTCAGAAAGGCATCGCTGGCCTGCCGCTGGCACATCCCACTCACGAGATCGTCGCACGGACGGCGGAGCTGCTGCGCGCATTCCGCGCCCGGAACCTGCCGGTCGTCCTCGTCAATGTTGCCGGCCGCCCGCCGGGCCGGACGGATGTGAAAATGGAATTCACGCCGCCACCCGACTGGACCGACCTCGTGCCCGAACTCGACCGACAACCAGGCGATCACCTTGTCACCAAGATGAATATCGGCGCCTTCTACGGAACCGCACTCGAACGCATCCTGCGCCGGCATCACGCCACGCAGATTTTCCTGACTGGTGTCGCGACATCGGTCGGCGTCGAAACCACCGCGCGCGAAGCGTTCGATTACGGTTACAATGTCGTGACGGTGGTGGATGCCATGACCGACCGCGACGCGGACACGCATCGCTATACTCTCGAGAAGGTCTTCCCGCGCATCTCCGAAACCACTACGACCGCCCAGCTTCTCGCGTTGCTGAAATAAACGCGCGATCAAGCGGAATTTGAAAGCAAGAACCGGAGTGCCGGCGCGGGGGTGACAGCCGATCTTTGGGGCGGAACACAAACGAGGCCCCACAATGACGCCCTCCCCTACATCCGGGTCTGAAATCATCCGTTTCGGCTACGGCGACACAGCTCTTGGGAGCATCGCAGTCGCCGAGAGCGAGAATGGCGTAGCCGCCCTCTATATCGGCGACGATCGCGCGACGCTGTTGCGCGATCTGAAGGACGCTTTCCCACAGGCGGAATTCGTTCTTGATCTGACCGGCTTGGCAGAAACCATCGCTAAGGCTGTGGCGCTGGTCGAGTCACCCCATCTCGCGCCGGACATGCGGCTCGACCTGCGCGGCTCGCCGCTCGAACTGGCTGTCTGGAATGCGCTCCAGGCGATTCCTCCCGGCGAGACACGCAGCTACGGCGCGATCGCACAGGGCCTGCCGCTCGCGGCGACCGCCCAGGACGTTAGCGCGGCCTGCGCAGCGAACCGCATCGCGGTCGCGGTACCCTGCCACCGCGTCGTGAAGTCCGACGGTTCGATTTCCGGCTATCGCTGGGGCGTGCGGCGCAAGCGCCGCCTGCTCAACATGGAAGGAACGGCGTGATGGCCGCCATTTCGCGCCAACCGAAAACCAGCGGCGACCGCGTGCCCCGCGATTCCTCGCCGGCTCCAACCTCGGCCACGGTTCAGGCCCGGGTTGACTCTGTGGACTGGGCGAAGGTTCATGCCGATCTCGACGCCCAGGGCTGGGCTATCGTGCCGAAAATCCTGACATACGCCGAGTCGGGGCGTATCGCTGGCCTGTACGACCAGGAACAGGGCTTCCGCAGCCAGGTCATCATGGCCCGCCACGGCTTCGGCCGGGGGGAATACAAATATTTCAGCTACCCGCTGCCGCCTCTGATCCAGGCGCTGCGGACCGCCGCCTATCCTCATCTCGCGCCGATCGCCAATCAGTGGCACGAACGCATGGGCAAAGAAGTTCGCTTTCCGCGGGATCATGCCGCATTCCTCAATCGTTGCCATCAGGCCGGCCAAACGCGGCCTACCCCATTGCTCCTCAAATATATGCCGGAGGACTATAACTGCCTCCATCGCGACATATATGGGAAGCATGTCTTCCCGATGCAGATCGCAATCCTGCTCGATCAGCCGGGTGAGAACTTCGAGGGTGGCGAGTTTGTTATGACCGAACAACGCCCGCGCATGCAGACCCGCGCCATGGTTTTACCGCTCGGAAAGGGCGATGCAGCCATCTTCGCGGTAAACAGCCATCCCGTGAAGGGGACACGCAGAGATTATCAGGTGAAGCTGAACCACGGCGTCAGCAAGCTCCATTCGGGCATGCGGCACACACTTGGTGTGATCTTTCACGATGCCGCATGAATCCCGACGCCGGTGTGACGTCTTCGGGACGTGCCGCCTGTGAGTGCCCACCGCCTTCCCCGCGGAAACGCGCGCGCCGAGAAACGCCGCGCTCCGGGCGTCGGCATGAGCAGCCTGATCTACGCCGTTGGCGATATTCATGGCTGCCATGACAAGCTTCGCGCGGCGGTGGCAAAGATCAGGGCGCATGCCGGGGCCAATCCGTATCGCGTGATTTTTCTTGGTGATTACGTCGACCGCGGCCCCGATTCGCGGGGCGTCGTCGATCTCGTGAAAGATCTCGTCACCGACACGAGCACACAAGGCGTCTGGCGCGCCCTCAAGGGCAACCACGAGCAGATGATGATTGCCGCCGAACGCGGCGAGGATCTTGCTCTTTGGTTCGGCAATGGCGGCGCCGAGACGCTGGCGTCCTATGCCGGCTACGGCAGCGAGATGCGCCAACACGCCGCGTGGCTGGATTCGCTTCCGGCTATCATCGAGACGGAGAACCACATCTTCGTCCATGCCGGCCTCAGCCCGCGCCATTCCCTCGCCGGCCAGCCCGAGGAGGTTCTGCTCTGGACGCGCGGCTGGCAGAAGCGCGATCGGGATTTCGGCAAGCACGTCGTCTACGGCCACCAGGCCGCCGAGGGGCTGGAACTCCGGCGCTTCAGCACGGGCTTGGACACCGGTGCCTGTTATGGCGGGCCGCTGACGGTGGGGGTGTTTGATGCGGCGATGAATGGCGGCCCGGCAGATATTATTGAGGCGCGGTGACGAACCGCGATCTTGGAATGCAGACCATGCCTTTGACGATTTGCTTTGCGCAAACGATCTTCTACTCGCACCATGAGAGATGCTACGACATCTTCGGTTGACCATTAAGAAATCTATCTTGTCGAAAATAATTCACTCAGTGACCGTCTCCATCGGCCAATGAAATAATTTACGAAGCTTAGACTGGTAGTGACCAAAACAAGTCTTCAGTCGCTTCTTAGGTCGAAGCTGAATATCGTTCCATAGTTCCGGAGGAGGCGGGAGAAAGGTCGCGAACGTCTACAACAAACCCGCTGGTGCCCAGAAGAGGACTCGAACCTCCACGCCTCGCGGCGCTAGTACCTGAAACTAGTGCGTCTACCAATTCCGCCATCTGGGCCGGGGCGGGATGTGTAAAAGCGGTGGCCCGCCCTGTCAAACCCTTAGGGATTTTGCGACCGATTCCGGGCATAATACGTCCCGAAGCGGGCAAAGGAGGCGTGGCATGCTGGTGGCGACGACGGAGCGGGTGGCGGGGTACCGGACGAAACAGGTGCTGGGACAGTGCTTTGGCGTGGTGGTGCGGTCGCGGGGGCTTGGCGGCAATATCATGGCCGGGTTGCGCTCGATCGTCGGCGGCGAGATCCATGAATACACGGCGTTGCTCGAGGAAGCCCGGCGCCATGCCGTGGACCGGCTGGTGACGAACGCAACGGTCATGGGTGCGAATGCCGTGGTGATGATGCGTTTCGATTCCGCCGAAATCGGCCAGACCATGAGCGAGATCGTGGCTTATGGCACCGCCGTGATCCTGGTGCCCGAGGATCCGGACTCACATGCTGCGTAACGTCCTGATGCTCATAAGCCTGGCCATGCTGGCGGGCGGCGTGGCGTGCCTGCTCTTCAGGATCGCCGCTCCCGCCTACACGCTGATCATGTGGGGCGCGATCCTGCTTGCAGCCCTGGTCTATGAGCGGTTTCGCTACAAACCGCTCGAACACAAAGAGCCGGGATCCGGCTGGGAGCGGACCAGCGAGCGCTTCGTCGATGCCGAGTCGGGCAAGACTGTCACCGTCTATGTCGAGCCCAAAACCGGCGAGCGGCAATATGTGGAGGAATGATCGTCTTCCGCAGGCCCCGCGTTCGGGCTAAGAGCGGCGCTTGGATTTCGTGAGCTGACTTGCCATGCTGGTTACGGTTTTCGGCGGTTCGGGATTTCTCGGACGCTATGTCGTGCGCGCGCTGGCGCAAGCCGGGCACCGCATCCGCGTCGGCGTGCGCTACCCCAATCTCGCCAACTTTCTCCCGCCGATGGGCCATGTCGGCCAGATCCAGATCGTGCGGACCAATGTCACCGATGCCGGTCAGGTCGCGCAGGCGATGAGAGGCGCAAAGGCTGCCGTCAATCTCGTGGGCATCCTCTACGAATCGGGCCGGCAGCGATTTCAGACCGTGCATGCAGACGCCGCGGCAACGGTGGCCGAAGCGGCGAAGCGCGAGGGCCTGCGGTCGCTCATCCATGTCTCGGCAATCGGCGCGAATGCGCAATCGGAATCGCTCTACGCCCGCAGCAAGGCCGAGGGCGAGGCGCGCGCCCGCGACGCCCTTCCGGGCGCCACGATCCTGAGGCCCTCCATCGTTTTCGGCCCGGAGGACGATTTCTTCAACCGCTTTGCGGCGCTCGCGCGCATTTCGCCCGTGCTGCCGCTGATCGGTGGCGGGCACACGTGCTTCCAGCCGGTCTATGTCTGCGATGTCGCCAATGCGGTGCTACGTTGCCTCATGGAGCCGGAGACCGCTGGCCGGACCTACGAACTCGGCGGGCCGAAGGTCTACACCCTCAAGGAGGTGATGCAGCTGGTGCTCGCGGAAACAAATCGCCGCCGGCTGCTCGTGCCGATCCCGTTCTCCATCGCGATGTTGAAAGCCTCGGTTCTCGAATTACTGCCCAAACCGATGCTCACGCGTGATCAGGTGCGGCTGTTGCGGCAGGACAATGTGGTTTCACCCAATGCGCGCACGCTGGAGGATCTCGATATCGAACCCGATGCCGCCGAAGCGATCCTGCCCAGTTATCTCTGGCGCTTCCGCCGCGAAGGCCAGTTCGAGGCGCCCGAGCCGGCTAACGTGTGAAGATATAGCCGAACAGCGCCAGCGCGGCCGCGATGCGGTACCAGCCGAAAGGACTCAGGCCGTAGCGGCCGATAAAGGCGATGAAGGTCTTCACTACGCCAAAGGCCACAACGAACGAGACCGCGAAGCCGATCGCGATCAGCATCTCGTCATGGTGCGAGAGCTTGGCGCCTTCCTTGTAAAGCTCGAAGACCGTGGCGCCGAGCATCGTCGGTACAGCGAGGAAAAACGTGAATTCCGCAGCCGCCTTGCGTTCGACGCGCAGAAGTTCGCCCCCCAGGATCGTGGCACCCGAGCGCGAGACGCCGGGCAGCAGCGCGAGGCACTGGCAGAACCCGATCTGCAGGCATTTCCCTAAAGGCAGGTTGTCGCTTTGCGTGTATCGCGGCTTGGGCGCCATCCGCTCCAGCAGAAGAATGATAATGCCGCCCACAAGCCACGCCGTGGCGATGACCGGCAGGGCGCGCGAAGGATTGAGCAGGACATTGTTGATCGTCTTGATCAGCAAAGCGCCGAGGACCGCCGAAGGGATGAAGGCGACGATGACCATGGCCGCGAAGCGCCGCGCGGCGGGGTCGGTCGGCAGGCCCAACAATGCGTCCCATAATTTGCGCCAATAGACGACGACAACCGAAAGGATCGCGCCCAGCTGGATGACGATGGTGAAGGCGTGCCAGCGGTTGTCGTCAAGGCCGAGGAGCTTCTCGGATACGAGCAAATGCCCCGTCGACGATACCGGCAGAAACTCTGTCAGCCCCTCGATAAAGCCGAGGATGATCGCGATCCAGCTGTCGTGCATGGGCGTCCCGTGATTCGATCAACGACCGGACGCCTAGCATGGCGGGAACCGCCGGCCTATGGGCTACAGCCACCTGCTTCGAGCTTAGGCCCTAGGAGCGGAGCAATTGCTTCTTTAGATTGTGGGGATGCGCCGGCTTGTCCAATTGCTGCTTTCCCCGTCCTCGCGTTTCGCGCGGTTGATCATCGCCGAGAAGCGCCTCGCCTGCGATTGCCCCGCGCCGGAAGATGCCACCGAGCATCTTCCGATCTTCACCGATCTCGACGGCACGCGCTGCGTCGGGCTGTGGGCGATCATCGATCATCTGGAGAATAATTATTCCGACCATCCGCTGGTGCCGGACGACGCGGGGGCACGCGCGGAATCACTTCGGCTGCTCGACTGGGCGATGGGTCCGCTGCACGAGACCGTGACGAAACGCATCGTCTATGAACGCGCCTCGCAACGATTCACCGGCGCCACCTCGCGCCGCGCGCCGGACATGGACATCGTCCGCCACGGCCGCGAAGCGCTGAAGGGCGTGCTCGCCACGATTGGTTCCTGCGCGGAACAGCATGGCTATCTGGCGACCCGCGATTGCACGCTGGGTGACCTTGCGGTGGCGGCGCATGTTTCGGCGCTGGATTATTTCGGCGAAGTGCCATGGCCAGAATTTCCGACAACGGCCGAATGGTACATGCGCATGAAATCACGTCCGTGCTTTCGGCCGCTGCTTGCCGACCGCGTGCCCGGGCAGCCGCCGGTCTCCCATTATGCGGATCTCGATGCCTGACGCCGATCCCCGCGGGCTCATCCGCGCGCATGCCGCAGAATTGGGATTCGATGCGGTGCGTTTCGCGCGCGCGCGGATCCCCGACAGCGCCGGAAAAGGCCTCGAACAGTTCCTGGCGCTCGAACGGCACGGCACGATGGACTGGCTCGCGCTAAACGCGGACCGCCGCGCGAGTCCCGAAGTTCTTTGGCCCGAGGCCAGATCAGTAATTATATTGGGTATGAACTATGGACCTTCCGGGACAGCGGGCGTCCCGCCCGCTTGCGGGCAGGAGGCCCGCGGTCCCAGGAACAGCGGGGAAATATCCGTCTATGCGCGCGGCGAGGATTATCACGAAGTGATAAAGCCGAAGCTCAAGACGCTCGCCCGCTTCGTGGTCGAGAAATTCGGCGGCGACGTGAAAGTGTTTATCGACACCGCGCCCGTCATGGAGAAACCGCTGGCGCAGGAAGCCGGCCTCGGCTGGCAGGGCAAGCACACCAATCTCGTCTCGCGCGATTTCGGTTCCTGGCTGTTCATCGGTTCGATCTTCACCACGCTTGAGCTCGAAGCGGACCCGCGCGAGGAGGATCATTGCGGCACGTGCCGGCGTTGTCTCGATATTTGCCCGACCGCGGCCTTCACCGCGCCCTATCGCATCGACGCGCGGCGCTGCATTTCCTATCTGACCATCGAGCACAAGGGCCATATCGCCCGCGAATTCCGCGCCGCGATGGGCAACCGCATCTATGGCTGCGACGACTGCCTGGCGGTATGTCCGTGGAACAGTTTCGCATCCGCGGCGCGCGAGGCGCGGCTTCACGCCCGCGCGGAGCTCATCGCGCCGAGCCTCGCGGAATTGTCGTTGCTGGACGATGCGGGCTTCCGCGCGCTGTTCCGCAAATCGCCCGTCAAGCGGATCGGTCGCGACCGCTTCATCCGCAATGTCTTGATCGCGATCGGCAATTCCGGCGATGCGCGGCTCGCGGAACATCCACGCCGCCTGCTCGCTGATCCCTCCTCCCTCGTCCGCGCCATGGCCGTATGGGCTCTTGGCCGTCTACTAGACCAAACGGAATTTAAGACGCTGCGCGATAGCTACTTACCCATCGAGAATGACGCAGACGTACAGAAAGAATGGTCACGCGGAGCCGCAGAGCCGCAGAGAGAAGATGTGTTCACCACAAAGAGCACAAAGGACACGAAGGAAGATGGCGCGCGAAGCGCCCAATAGTTCTTCGTGATCTTCGTGCTCTTTGTGGTAAAAAATCCGCGGCTCTGCGCCTCCGCGTGGATCACTTTTTCTTCGACCGCGTGAGCGCAGCCAGTTGATTGAGGCGGGCGCGGGCGGTCATGCCGGCATCGCTGTCGGGCGCCGCGCGCGCGGCCATCTCCCAGTCGGCGCGCGCGCCGGCGCGGTCGCCGGATTCGAGCCGCATGGCGCCGCGCTCGACGAGAGCTTCGGGATAATTCGGATAGATGTCGAGCGCCTGGGCGATATCCGCACGCGCTTCGTTCGTCTTGCCCTGGGCATGCAGAGCACTTGCCCGTAGGACATAGATGTCGGCCCGATCGGCGTCGATGGCGAGCACGCTGGTGAGATCGTCGATTGCCCCTGTCCAGTTTTTCGCCGCGCCTCGCTCGCGCGCCCGGTCGGAGAGAATATCCTCGTTCTTCGGGTCGAAGGTGAGCGCGGCGGTGAGTGCGGATTCCGCCTTGGCCGGATTATGCGCGAGCAGCCAGGCGTTGCCGGCCTGGTCGAGCAGTTCCGCGTGCAACGGTGGCAAAACCCCCACTGCCGCCGCATCTTCGAGCTTCTGTGCGGCTTCCGGATAGCGCTTCATCTCCGCCAGCGCGAGTGCGTCGCAATGGAGCGCGGCCGATCCGCCTCCCGCCGATGTCCACGCTTCTGCCTCCGCCGATGCCTTCGCGGCGTCACGCTTGACCAGTTCGAGACAGCGGTCGTAACGGTTTTTCCCGGCAGGCGTTGGATCGTCCAGCGCGGATGCCGCGGTGGCCGGATTTGCAGCCGGAAGAACGAGCGCGATTGCCATGGCTGCGGCTGCACACGCGTTCCGAAACCGGCTTTGAGCCATCATCGTGGATGCACTCCAGCAAAATGCGAGAGGAATGAGCGAGAATAGGGCGACCGTCGCAAACGGGCCAGCGATCCTGCAGATCGTGCCGACGCTCAACGCCGGCGGCGCGGAACGCTCAACGATCGAGATGGCGGCGACGGTTGCAAGCGCGGGTTTCACGCCGCTGGTCGCCTCCGAAGGCGGCCGCATGGTCGCCGAGCTGGAAGCGGTGGGGGGAGAATGGATCTGCATTCCGGCGAACGCGAAATCGCCATGGCTCCTCATCGCCAATGCGCGGCGTTATACACAGATCATCCGTGAACGGAATGTTGTGCTCGTCCATGCCCGCTCCCGCGCGCCGGCCTGGAGTGCGCTTTGGGCCACGCGCCGCACGCATACGCCTTTTGTGACCACCTGGCACGGGGCCTATTCGGCGGAAAATGCAGCCAAGCGTTTCTACAATTCGGTGATGCTGCGCGGTGATGCGGTGATCGCCAATTCGCAATGGACCGCGGATCATATTCACAGCGTCTACTCCTTCCGACCGAAGAAGCTCGTCGTCATACCGCGCGGCGTCGATCCGGCTGTTTTCGATCCCCGAAGCGTCTCGCCTGATCGCGTGTCAGGGCTGCGTGCGCAGTGGAACGCGCG
Source organism: Rhizomicrobium sp. (assembly GCA_036272695.1). Classification (GTDB taxonomy): domain Bacteria; phylum Pseudomonadota; class Alphaproteobacteria; order Micropepsales; family Micropepsaceae; genus Rhizomicrobium. The sequence goes on from DATAYG010000219.1 coordinate 25,760, forward strand.
CGAGGGCGACGTCGTCGTTCTTCTGCCCGGGCGGCTTACACGGCGTAAAGGGCACCTGGTTCTCATCGATGCGCTGGGCGAACTCGCGCGCGAGTTCGGAACTCTGCGTGCGGTGTTCGCCGGCGAGCCGCACCGGCACGACGAATTTGCGGCGGAACTCGTACGCGCCATCGAACGACAGGGGCTTACGCACGTCGTGACGATCGCCGGCCATGTTCAGGACATGGCGGCTGCCTATCTCGCGGCGGATATCGTGGTCTCCGCGACGATCGAGCCGGAAGCCTTCGGCCGCGTTGCCGCCGAAGCTGCCGCAATGGAGCGGCCGGTAATCGCCACCAATCACGGCGGCGCGTGCGAAATCGTGCTACCGGGTATCTCGGGTTATCTCGTCCCGCCCGGCGACGCTGACGCGCTGGCCACATCTCTGCGCCAACTTCTGAAAACCGATTCCGATGGGCGGGGGGCCATGGGGACGCACGGACGGGAACATGTTCTCAGCCGTTTCACCCTCGCGCGAATGACGGGCGATACCCTCGCGCTCTATCGCGAACTCTTGATGCAGCAAAGCGGAAAGTAGACATGTCATTCACGGTCACGGGGAGGTGTCGCCCCTGGTTTGACTTGTCCGGCTACTGCTCTAGCTTCGGCGCGCGAGACCCTTCGGAGAGAGAAATGGGCTGCAGATCCGGGATGTTAGCCGCAGTTCTTCTGTTTCTATTTCTGTTCGGCGGCGCGGCGGGCGCGTTGGCGCAAGCCGACCTTAAGGCCGCGCCCGTTTCTCCCGTCACCGTCCATAATCTTCCGGTCACGTCGCACCCGGCGGCGCCAGCAATCAAATTCGATCCGGTCAAGGCGACCAACGCCTATCTCGCGCGCGTCTCCGGCGCCGCGCGGCAGCGCTCCGATTCCTATTTCGAAGGCGGTTATGTGTTGCTCCTCCTCGATACGCTCTATTCCATCGCCGTCTCGGCGCTTCTGTTGTGGAGTGGTGTCTCCGCGAAAATGCGCAACCTTGCACAGAGCGTGACGCGCTCGCGCTTTCTCCAGGTGCCGATCTATGTGGCGATGTTTGTCGTCATTACCACGGTGCTGACGTTCCCCCTGAGCGTCTACGAACAATTTTTCCGGGAGCACGCTTACGGGCTCTCGAACCAGAATTTCGCGCAATGGTTCGGCGATTTCGGCACCGCCTTCTGCGTAGAGCTTGTCGCGTTCGTGATCGCGCTGACCCTGATCTACGCCGTGATCCGTGCCACGCCACGGCTATGGTGGGCCTGGGGCACGCTGGTCGCCGTCGTCCTCTCCGGTGTCCTGGTTACCGTTGAGCCCGTGTTCATCGCGCCGCTCTTCAACCATTACCAGCCGCTGGCCGAGAGTCCGATCAAGGAGAACATCCTTGCGCTGGCGAAGGCCAACGGCATTCCGGCCGACAATGTCTACGAGTTCAATGCCTCGCTCCAGAGCAAGCGCATCTCGGCCAATGTCTCGGGCTTGTTCGGAACCACGCGTATTTCGCTCAACGACAATCTGATGAACCGCTCGACCCCTCGCGAGATCGCGGCGGTGCTCGGCCATGAAATGGGACATTACGTGCTGAATCATGTGGCCATCGGGATGACCTGGTTCGGCCTCGTGTTCCTGGTTGCCTTCCTGTTCCTGAACTGGGGTTTCCGTGCGCTCGCAGGCATTTTCGGCGGCAATTGGGATTTGCGCAGCATCGAGGACCCTGCCGGACTCCCGGTACTCACCGCACTGCTCGCTGTCTTCTTTCTTGTCGCGACGCCTGTTACCAATACGATCACGCGCACGCTCGAGGCTCAGGCGGATATTTTCGGCCTGAACGCCGCGCGCCAGCCCGATGGCTTTGCGACCGCCACGCTCAAGCTCGGCGAATACCGCAAGCTTGACCCCTCGCCGCTCGAGGAATTCGTCTTCTACGATCACCCGTCGGGACGCACTCGCATCTGGACCGCGATGCGCTGGAAGGCGTGGCATCTGAATGATCCGGATATCAAAGCGGGCCCGGTATCGCCGCAATGAACGGCTTCTCGCTCAGCATTGGCGCACCCGGTGCGCCGCTTCACGCCGCGGCGCACAGTCATCACCCATGGCCGGATGTCACGCTCGTCGCGCAGGAACAAGCCTGGCGTGATGCGGCCCACCTGCTCGACCGCAAATGGCAGCAGATATTCGCGACTGTCATTCCGCAGGCGCAGGCACATGTGGCGCGCATACTTGGCCTGCCTGATCCCTCAAGCATCGTCTTCGGTCCCAATACGCATTCCTTCGTGGTCAGGGTGCTCTCATGTCTGCCGCAAGCACGCCCACCCCGGGTGCTGACCAGCAGCTCCGAATTCATGAGCTTCGCACGCCAGATTGCGCGACTGGAGGAAGATGGCGCGACTGTTACACGCGTCGCCTGCGAACCATTTGAGAGTTTCGAAGCGCGCTTCTGCGAATCCGCGCGGACGGGCGAATACGATCTCATCTATGTCAGCCAGGTGTTCTTCGATTCCGGATTCGCGCTCCGCGATCTGCAGGCGATCGTGAATGCCGCGACCAATCCGGAAACTTTCGTTGTGATCGACGGCTACCACGGCTTCATGGCGATTCCCACCGATCTCTCTGCAATCGCTCACCGTGCGTATTATCTCGCCGGCGGCTACAAATATGCGATGGCGGGCGAAGGTGCCTGTTTCCTGCACTGCCCGCCGGGCTATGGCGCAAGGCCGCGCAACACAGGCTGGTATGCCGGTTTTTCCGCGCTCGAACAGGGTGGCGGCGGAGTACCCTTCGCCACAGACGGCAGCCGTTTCCTTGGCGCGACCTTCGATGTCTCCGGCCTTTACCGCTTCAATGCGGTGCAGGATTGGCTGTTGCTGGGAGAGCAGAATGTCGCCGGCATGCTGGCGCAGGTGCGTGCTCTGGAGCGCGCAGTTCTGGCCGAGCTTGACCGCCTGCATGCGCCGGTCGGCTCAACGAATATGCTAGTGTCCGGCGAGAACGATCGAGGACGTTTTCTGGCCTTCCGGACCGGGGAGGCCGCGGCAATCTCGGGGCGCCTTGCCGCAAACAACATCATCGTCGACCACCGTGGCGACCGCCTGCGCATTGGCTTCGGCATCTATCACGAACCTGATGACGCGGTTCAATTGGCCCGCGCAATTGCGTTACTACCACCTTCCCCTTGAGAGGGGGTCGAAATCTGTGAGCGCAGCGAAACAAATTTCTGGGAGGGGTGATGCTGAATCAAGGGGGAATTTGAAAGAAAAAACCCCGAAGGGATCACCCGTCCACGAAATTCCAGTTCTCGCTTCGCTCGAACATGAATTTCGACCCTCTCCCAGAGGGAGGATGATCCGTATTCACACCGCGATCTCTTCTGCAGCATTTTCGCTCCACGGAAAAACGATTGAGGGATCGGGTCGCGTCAGCTTCTTCGATTTGCCGTCGTAGTCGAAGCTTGCGAGCAGGTCGCGAAGGAGTTCCAGCCGCGCGACCTTCTTCACATCGGCCTTCACGATCCGCCACGGCGCTCCGGCGTGGCTCGAGCGGCGGAACATCTCGTCGCGCGCAGCGGAATATGCTTTCCAGTTCTTTAGTGCCTTCGCGTCCACGGGTGAAAGTTTCCATTGTTTCAGCGGATCCTTTGCCCGCGCCTCAAGCCGTTCCTTCTGCTCGTCCCGCGAGATGTCGAGATAATATTTGCGGATCGCGATGCCGTCCCGCATCAGCATGGCTTCGAACGGCACTACGGACTCGAAAAACGCTTCGACCTGCTCCTTCGTACAGAAACCCATCACCAGCTCGACGCCGGCGCGGTTGTACCAGGAGCGGTTGAACACGACGAATTCCGTGGCCGCAGGCAGGAAAGGCACGAAGCGCTGGAAGTACCACTCCGTTTCCTCGCGGCTCGACGGCTTGCCGGGTGCGTGGATGCGCGTCTCGCGCGGACTCATATGTTCGGTCAACCGCTTGATCGTGCCATCCTTGCCGGCGCCGTCGCGGCCTTCGATGATCACCAGAACACGGCGGTTTTCGGCTATCAGCTTGCGCTGGAGCTTCACCAACTCGACCTGGAGATCGTAGAGCGTATGTCCGTAATGTTTGTCCTGCTCCGGTTCTTGTGCTGATTTTGCCATATTGATTGCCCTTGGGTCGTGGCCATTCGTCACTCTATCAGAGCAGCAGGCTCGCCGCGACATTCACAGTCAACGCAAGAAGCAGCGTGTTGAAGGCAAAAGCAAACGTGCCGTGCAGCACGGCCAGCCGGCGGATCGGCTTACTGGTGATGGCTCCGTCGGATGTCTGCGAGGCGGCGCCCCCCACGAAAGAGAAACTAAAGAAAATTCGCGTAATCGGGAGCCTCGCTGCCCGGAAATTCGGGCCCGCCACGATGGGCCTCGGGCTCTCCCGGTTTCCGCCACGGCCAGTAGTGATGATGCGCGTAATGCAGTGCGAGCACGGTGTGCAGGAACAGCCAGGACCCGACGACGGTGATTACCGAGAGGATCAGGCGAAACATCTTTTCGCCCTCGGGCATGGCGGCCAAACCGGCCACCATGCCGGTAACGGCGACGAGGCCCGCCACCACCGCCAGGTGGCAGAGTGCGAGCACGACGGAAACGGACGCATCGTAATCCGCAGCGCAGACGCATGGCTTCTCGCGCGATTCGCTCCGCCGTCAGCTCGGCACAGAGACCTCAGAAATCATAGGCCAGCTGCACTCCCCAGAGCGCGCCCGCTACCAGCTGTCCCTGCGTGCCTTCGACCGCCACACTCGCCGCCGCATTGGTATACTGATAGATTGGCAGTTCGACATCGGCAAACACGCGAAATTTCTGGACCTGAACCTCGATCCCGGGAGCAACCAGTAACCGCTCGTAGCCGGAATTCGGCGGATCGGCGGCGAGCCCCTGATCGTGTTCGCGCCAACTATCGATCAGCTGCACGAGCGGCATTACGTCCGCAAACGGTCCCCGCTCCCCGAAATCGTAGGTAAGTCCTGCGGCCGCATCCAATTCGTTGCCGGGCCGGTAGCTGTCGTGGGTGGCGACCGCGAATTCGTATTTTCCTTCGGCGAACCAGGAGAGTGCGGGGCTTATGGGCACGCTGCCGGTGTGATAGCCCTCGAACATCAGATCGGTGCTGCCAGTCCCGGGCAGGCTGTCGCGATCGAGCTCATATCCGCCGAGTGGCCCCTTGGGGCCGGTATCGTCGCCGGTCGGCAGCTTGACGCCGAATCCGAGGCCGTTGGACAGATCCGGAGAAAATCCGGTGTACATCCCTAGTAGCTGCAGATCTCCCGGCGAGTTCAGAGTGCCGGTATACGCGCTGCCGGGAGGCCCGAACACGGTTCCGTCGTCGGTCGTGGTCAGCGAGCGATGATAGAACGGCATTTCTGCCATGACCGTCCAGTCATTGTTGATCATGTATTCGCCGCCGGCGAAAAAGAAGTCCGTTTCGAGAGCCTTGTCCCCGTTGGCGGCGGCCGGACCCGAGGAACTGTGAATCCAGTTCTGGTTCTGGTCCATGTAGTTGTAACGGAACCAGACGGAAACCCCGGATTCCGAGTTCGGCATGGCGCTCAGGACGCCCGCACCGACATCGAAGACCCCGCAGCCGCAGGCGCAGGCGAGTGCCGATGCGGGCGAAAGAAGGATAAGAGCGGTGGTGAGAGATGCGACGGCGGCACGGTTGCGCGTGCGCAAGCCGACCGTCCGCAAATGTTGCGTGAACATGATTCCCTCTCAGGAAGAAAGATCAGAACTGCGCAGCGTTTCGGCCGCGCCGCAAAAATGATCCAAAGTTCAGGTCAGGGGCGGCGGGGCGCGCGGCGAATGTCTTGCGTAGAGCCGGCGCGCCAGGACGCGCTCGGCGGTCGCGGCTTGCGCGACATGAAGGCCGCTCGGAATCGGCTTGGGCGCGGCGGCGAAGGCTGGTGGCGGCGATTGATGGGCGGCTGCCGCAAAGGGACATATCCGGTCGCCGCGATCGGGCAGCGTGTGCCCGCGATGCGAGCCGGACGCGGGCCGCATCGGACCCTGTCCCGTGCAGATGACGACCCGTCCGGAGCCGTCCATGTCGGGCATCCAGCCCGCGGGCACGAGCCCGCGCACCACCATCGCCAGCACAGCGAGCGACAGAGCAAGCGCGCGACAGCTGGAATTCATGCGGCTGAGCGGGGCAGGACCACATTCCTCTTCTCACCCACAATGTCAGTCGGGCGCCACCTGAACAAGCGTGATTTTCGCGCAACAGTTACACTCCCTCACAGGTTCCCGTCCGGAAACTTGTGCAGTGCAATGCGTTAGAGCGGGGCAACCGGAAAGAGCGGGTTCATCATGACGCTGCGAAGTGCTGCTTTGGGCTGTGTGGCGTGTCTGGCGCTGGCAGGACCTGCCGTGGCTGGCGATGGTTTTTATGTGGGTCTCGGCGCAGGCTGGGACAATCAGAACAATATCAAGCTCGACGAATTCTCGCCGCCGCCGGCCACCGGCGAAGTCAGCACGAATGACGGCGCGATCATCGCGGGCACGCTCGGTTACAAATTCCCCATAATGCCGATTCGACTCGAATTCGAGTCGGGCTATGACTGGCACAGCGTCAATCAGTTCCAGAGCGGTGGCGCGGCGGCCGGAGCGTCGGGCCATGCCAACATCGCCTCCGAGCTTGTGAATGCGCTTTACGATTTTCCGGTTGGCCCTGGCTGGAATATCTATGGCGGCGCTGGCGTGGGCGCAGGCCATGTGTATTTCGCCCCCTATCTGACGAATACCGGCGATCAGCTCGCGCATGTCGATCATTGGGGCTTCATGTGGCAGGCGATCGGCGGTGCCTCTTTCGAGATCGCACCTGACGCAGATCTTTTCGTCGATTATCGCTATCGCGACGCCGAGGCCCGTTTGACGAGCTATACTCCTGCTTTCGGTCCCGTCGGATCGCACAGCATCACCGAAAACGTCGTCATGGCAGGCGTGCGCTTTTACATGTCCCCGAGCGGACCGGTCATGGCGCCGGAGGAACCTCCACCGCCGCAATATTACAACCAACCCGCGCCGCCACCGCCACCGCCTCCACCTGAGAACAATCCTCCGATGAACAATGGGACGACGTCCGGCGGAGCGACGTCGGGCGGAGCCGGCGGGCCTGGAAACCCGTAACCGCGATATCTCGGGGGACAGCCAAGCGCTGCCCCCCGGCCCGCCCCATCTCGCCCGCGACGTCGCCTCGCGGGGCTGGAAACCATTGCAGAGATTGGTATCAAATCTGGCCGCCTGCGCCCGGCGATAGAGATCGGGGGTTGGCTTTTGGATATTGCTAGAGTCGCGGCTGACCTGTCGACAACCTTCCGCTCATCGAAGCTGCCGGAATAAAGCATGCGCCGCGCGGGCGGCAATGCAACGATTGAGCTCGTTCGCACCCGCTGATACGCGCGCTTGCGTTGAACTGCACCGGACCGGGAGCCTATAAGGTTTCGTCCGACGAGGAATTCGCCCCCATGCCTGTCTATCGCGCGCCGCTTGAAGATTATCGCTTCCTGCTCCACGAGTTCTTCGAAGTCGAAAAACAGACGGACCTGCCGCAGTTCGGCGACCTCTCGGCAGATGTCATTGATGACGTGCTCGCGAACGCGGCAAAGCTGTCCGAGGAAGTACTGCAGCCGCTGAACCAGCCGGGCGACGAGGAAGGTTGTCATTACGAGAACGGCGTCGTGCGCACGCCGAAAGGGTTCAAGGAGGCATATAAGACTTTCACTGAAGGCGGCTGGAGCGGACTTGGCGCGCCGACGGAATATGGCGGCGCGGGCCTGCCGATGTTTCTCACCATGCTGGTCGGCGAGATGACGGAGTCCGCGAACCAATCCTTCTCCATGTATCCCTGGCTGTCGGCTGCGGCCTATTCCGCACTGATTGCCAACGGCGCCCAATGGATGAAACAACACATCGTGTCGCGCATGGTATCAGGCGAATGGACCGGCACGATGTGCCTGACCGAGCCGCATGCGGGGACCGATCTGAGATTGATGCGGACGCGCGCCGTCGAGCAGGACGACGGCACCTATCGCATGACCGGAACAAAGATTTTCATCTCCGGCGGTGAGCACGATCTCGCCGCCAACATCATCCATATGGTGATCGCGAAGATTCCCGACGAGAATGGACAGATTCAGAACGACCTCTCGACGGTGAACTTCTTCATGGTGCCGAAATATCTGGTGAAGGAGGACGGCGCGGTCGGGGCGCGAAACGGCGTTTCCTGCGGGGGCATCGAACACAAGATGGGTATACGTGCGAATGCGACCTGCGTGCTCAATTTCGACGATGCAGTAGCCTGGCGATTGGGGCCCAAACTGCAAGCTCCGAAACCAGGCGAGAAACACTCGTCTTCCGAGGGCATGAAAGGCATGTTCGCGATGATGAATGCGGCGCGCGTCGGCGTGGGCGTGCAGGGCATCGCGATCGCCGAAGTGGCGATGCAAAATGCGAACGCCTACGCCCATGAGCGCCGCGTGGGCCGTGCGCTTACGGGTGCAGCCGAGCCCGACAAACCTGCCGATCTCATTATTGTGCATCCCGATGTGCGCCGGATGCTGTTGCACATCCGTGCATGCACCGAGGGCGCGCGCGCAGTGGCGCTGTGGACCTCGCTCAACATTTCGATCGCGCAGTCTGCGCGACCCGAGCGCGAAACCGCCGCCATGCTCGCTGATATTCTTACACCCGTAGTGAAAGCGTTCTTCACCGATCTGGGTTTCGAATGCGCCAACATGGCCATGCAATGCTATGGCGGTCACGGTTACATCCGCGACAATGGCGTCGAACAGTTCGTGCGCGATGGCCGCATCAACCAGATCTACGAAGGCGCGAACGGCGTGCAAGCAATGGATCTCGTCGGCCGCAAGCTCGGGCACAAGGGCGGCGCCGCGGCATTCGCGTTGTTCAACGCAATCAATAATTTCATTATGGAAAACGAAAATAATTCGGAGATTGTGGAATTCGTGAAGCCGGTGAAGCACGGGTTCGATTCGCTTCAGGGCGCAACACTCTGGTTGGCACAGCATGGCATCAGCAACCCCAACGACGCAGGCGCAGGCGCGGTCGATTATCTGCGCCTGATGGGAATAGTGGTAACCGGCTGGATGTGGGCGCGTATCGCGAAGTTCGCGCAGTCGAAACTGGCGGCAAATCCTCCCAATTCTTCCTTCTATCGCGAAAAATTGATTTCCGCACGCTACTGGATGGAGCGGATGATCCCGGAATGCCCGATGCTCTTTGAGCGCATCAAGGCGGGCAGCGCCACGATCATGGCATTTGAGTCAGAATAACGCCATTAGACAGGAGGGAACATGCCCCGACCGGTGCATTTCGAAATCCATGCCAGCGACCCCGAAAAGATCGTGAAATTCTATGCCGATGTGTTTGGCTGGACGATCACCCATGTGCCGCAATTCGATTACTGGCTGATCGATACCGGCAGCGGCGAGCCGGGCATCAATGGCGGGCTTATGAAACGGCGCGGGCCGGCGCCCGGGCCCGAGAATCCTGTTAATGCCTATGTGTGCTCGATCGGCATCGATTCTGTCGATACCTATCTCGATCGCGCCATCCAGGCAGGCGCTACTGTCGCGTTGCCGAAGATGTCGATCCCGGGCGTCGGCTATCAAGCCTATGTGAAGGATCCTGACGGCAACATCCTCGGCCTCCACCAGCCGGACAAGTTGGCGACGTAAGATGGAGAAACGCGCCGGCTTGCACGGCCATGGCGCGCTAACAAAACCGGCGATGCTGCGCTTATGGAATGCGGCGCAATGATAACTCTCAGGCGGCGTTCATCTGTGGAATATGCGCGAACTCGCGCGCCATCGAGAGCGACAAAACCTCAAGATCATAGTTCGATTGTATGTTAAGCCAATGTTCGGGGCCGTTGCCGAAGAAACGTCCCAGCCGCAATGCCATTGCAGCGGTTACCGGAGCTTTTTCGGTCAGCAGCGCGTAAAGTTGCGCGCGGAAAATTCCGAGAGCGCGGGCAATATCGGCCTTCGTCATCGACCATGCGGCAGAACATCTTCCCGCAGCAATGCACCGGGATGAACGGGCGTCAATCCCCGCAGGTTATTATCTTTCTTCCGCATCAGTGATAATCCTCCGGATCGACATCGACTGCATCAACGCCGTCCCAGCCAAAGGTCAATCGCCAGTTTCCACTTACCCACACCGCATGGCGGCAACAAAAACAGCCAGAACAAGTCCTATGCCGCCTTGCGCTCCGCGAGACGGACGAGTTGGGCGAGTGTGGTTTGCACGCCTTTGAGGCGCACTTCGGGGCTTGGCCAGTCACGCGCAATGACGACCTTCTGGTCGGGCCGCACGCGCATGGTTGATTGGTGCTCGGCGATGAGACGCACGAGCCCGGCGGGATCGGGGAAGACGTTGTTGCGGAAGGTGAGCGTGGCACCCTTCGGGCCGGCCTCGATCTTTTCGACCTGCGCCTGGCGGCAAAGCGCCTTGATCGCGACAATGTCCAGCAGATGCCGAACCTCTTCCGGCAGCGCGCCGAAACGGTCGATCAGTTCTGCGGCAAACCGATCGATATCCTCGTCGCTTTCGATGCCCGCGAGCCGCCGGTAGAGCGCCATACGCACATCGAGATCCGGAACATAGTTCTCCGGAATGAGCACCGAGGTGCCGATATTGATCTGCGGCGACCATTGTTCGTCGTTCTCGGCCACCTCGCCGGACTTGAGCTGCGACACCGCTTCTTCGAGCATCTCCTGATAAAGCTCGATGCCGACTTCGCGCACATGGCCGGACTGTTCCTCGCCGAGCAGATTGCCGGCGCCGCGAATGTCCATATCGTGACTCGCGACCGAAAAACCCGCGCCCAACTGGTCGAGCGATTGAAGCACCTGTAAGCGCCGTTCCGCCGTCCCGGTAAGTTTCCGGTCGGCAGGCGTGGTGAGGTAGGCGTAGGCGCGCTGTTTGGAACGGCCGATACGACCGCGCAGCTGATAGAGCGGCGACAGGCCGAACATGTCGGCGCGATGGACGATAAGCGTATTCGCGGTCGGAATGTCGAGCCCGCTTTCCACGATGTTTGTTGATACAAGCACGTCGATCTTGCCGTCGTAAAATGCGGTCATCACATCTTCGAGTGCCGCCGCCGCCATCTGGCCGTGACCGATCGCCGTCTTCACTTCGGGTACGGTGTGCTTCAGGAATTCCATCGCGTCGGCAATGTCGGCGATTCGGGGACAGACATAGAAACTCTGCCCGCCGCGATAATGCTCGCGCAGCAGCGCCTCGCGCACCGTGAGGGCGTCAAAGGGCGTGACGAAGGTGCGTACTGCCAACCGGTCGATGGGCGGCGTGGTGATCAGTGAGAGATCGCGAACACCGGAAAGCGCGAGTTGCAGCGTGCGCGGGATCGGCGTCGCCGTCAGCGTCAGTACATGCACATCGGATTTGAGCGCCTTCAGCCGCTCTTTGTGCGCAACGCCGAAATGCTGCTCCTCGTCCACGATCACGAGCCCGAGCCGTTTGAAGGCAATGGACTTGGCCAACAGGGCATGCGTGCCGACGACGATGTCGATGTCGCCCGACGCAAGACCGGCCTTGGTCTCGCGCGCCTCTTTCGCGGTGACGAAGCGCGACAGTTGCCGCACCTTCACCGGGAATCCCTGAAAACGCTGGCTGAACGTCTTGTAGTGCTGGCGGGCCAGTAATGTCGTGGGCACGACCACAGCCACCTGTGCGCCGGCCATCGATTCGACAAAAGCCGCGCGAAGCGCCACTTCGGTCTTGCCGAATCCGACATCACCGCAGATGAGCCGGTCCATCGGCTGGCCCTTCGCCAGATCCTCGATCGCATCCGCGATCGCCCGATCCTGATCCTCCGTTTCCTGCCAGGGGAAGCGGGCGCAGAACTCCTCATAGAGCCCATGCGGCGGCTCGACGGCAGGAAGCGACCTGAGCTGGCGCGCGGCGGCAATACGGATCAGTTCCGCCGCGATTTCGCGGACGCGCTGTTTCATGCGTGCCTTGCGCTGCTGCCAGCCCGCACCACCAAGCCGGTCGAGTTGCACCGACCCTTCGTTGCCGCCATAGCGCGTCAGAAGCTCGATGTTCTCGACGGGAAGAAACAGTTTGCCGCCTTCGTATTTCAGCTCGAGGCAGTCATGCGGTGCGCCCGCGGCATCGATGGTCTGCAGTCCGATATATTGACCGATGCCATGCTCGATATGCGTAACGAGATCGCCCGGTGAAAGAGTTGAAGCTTCGGCAAGGAAATTCTGTACGCGCCGCGTCCTGGTGGAGCGGGCGCGAGCCATGCGCTCGCCGAGAATGTCCTGCTCGGTGACGATCGCCATGTCCGGCGCTTCGAAGCCATGCTCGAGGCTGAGCACGCCGACACCGATCGCACTCGCATGCATCGACCGCGCGTCGGGCCAGTTCGCCACATTGCGCATGGCGTCGAGCCCGTGGTCGGACAGCACGCCGCCGAGACGTTCCGCCGAACCTTCGCTCCAGGCCGCAACGACCACGCGCTTGTTCGCCTGCCGCAATGCCTTCACATGTTCGGCAGCTGCTTCGAAGACGTTGACCCGTCCTTGCGCACGCTCCGGTGCGAAGTCGCGCCCGGTCCTGCCGCCGGCGTCGACGGAGCGTGTGGATTCGGGCGCCTGGAATGGCGAGAGTTCCCGCACGACACGGTGCGAAAGCAGAGCCTTCCATTCGCCATCCGTGACATAGAGCTGCTCGGGCGGCAGCGGCCGGTAGGGGGGACCAGATGCTTTTTCCGTTCCTGTACCGGTTAGAAGCTGGCGTCGCGTCTGGTAGTAATCCACAATGAGTTCATGGCGCGCGGCACGGGCTTCCTCCACCTGATGTGAAACAAACACCAGCGGCGCTTCGAGATAATCGAACAGGGTTTCGAGTTCGGCATGAAATAGCGGCAGCCAATGCTCCATCCCCTGATGCTTGCGGCCGGCGCTGACCGCTTCATAAAGCAGATCGTCCGGGCCCGGCGGCCCGAATGCGGCGACATAGCCGGTACGGAAACGGCTGATCGATTCCGGATCGAGCGGCGTTTCACTGGCCGGCAAAAGCTCGATCTCGGGAATCACCTCGCGCGAAAGCTGCGTTTCGGCGTCGAAGCGCTTGATCGCCTCGAGGCTCATACCAAAGAAATCGAGACGCAGCGGATCATCCGTGCCGGGCGGCCAGAGATCGATGATGCCGCCACGCAAGGCGAACTCCCCCGCCTCGCGCACCGTGCTGGTGCGGCCATAGCCGTTCTTGACAAGAAAACTGACGAGCTGATCATGTTCGATCGCCTGCCCGGTGCGGGCGAGGAAACTCGCTTGGCGGATCGACGCGCGCGGCGGTACGCGCTGCAGCAATGCATGGACCGGCGTAATGACGACAGCTGGGCCCGAATTCTTGCCGCGGGCGCCCAGAGTCGCGAGAGTTGCGAGCCGCTGGCTTTCGATGTCGGGCTTGGGCGAAAGGCGATCGTAAGGCAAGCAATCCCAGGACGGGAACGGCAGCACGCGCACATCGGGCGCAAAGAAGGCGATGCCATCCGCCACGGCCTGCGCCGCCGTGTCGTCGGCAGTCACATAAAGGACAATGCCCGGGCGCCGTTTCGCGGCTTCGGCTGCGAGAAAAGCGTCGTACCCACCCGGCGCGCCAGTGAGGGCGCAATGGCCATGGGCGCGCGCAATATAGTTCAGACGTTCCAAACGGGATTCTTCCGGTTACAGATGGCCTTCAGACGCGCGAAAACGGGCGTGTCGTGCAATGTGGGGACGGCCGCGTAACCTCGCAACCAGTCATAGACATCCTGGTCGGGCGCATTCAGCAGCGCTTCGAAGCTTGCCAGTTCGGCATCGTCCAATTCGCCCAGATTCAGATCGGCGAAGGCGCCGAAAATCGCATCGGCCTCCTTGAAGCCGCGGCGCGCGGCGCGGAAGCGCAGCCGCTTGCGCCGGAAATCGGTCGGATTGTCGCTCATTCGCCGCGCGATATACCGGGCCGCCGCCGCGGGGACCAGCGCCGATCATTGCGAAATTAAAATCGGGCCGGTTCTTCCGATCCGTCCGGGAACGGACTATCTTCCGCTCCGGCAACATTCGCGAAAGGAGGTGATCCAGTGTCTCATTGTCATGACCTGCGGCCCATGAGGTCCGCGACCTGGATCGTTCGAGTTTCGGAGGTCCACGCGGCCTGACAGCCGTCTTGGCGACAATGTGGGCCGCCCCGGACGGGGCGGCCCTTTTGTTTTCACGTGCTGGGCTAGAAATCCTCAAGCTGCGCGAAGGCGAAGGCGGCGCCCGGGGCGAATTCGCCATCCGCCAGTTCCGTGACTTGTGGCTGCACGGCGGCGCAGTGCCGCTCGCGATCCTCGACAAGGTTGTCGACAATTACATCACGGCAAAACAGACCGCGCGGTGGGCCGGGAAAGCCCCACGACAATCTGGCGCGAGATACCGCGCCAGATCGGTACTCTGGTTCGCTCAGGCCACCGCCGTTCTTCGCGCCGGCGCCAGCACAAAACCGGCGAGCAGAAGTACGACCGCGAGAACCACGTGCAGCCAGTGGTCGGCCATGTTCATCGCAATCATGCCGAAGATCAGGTTTCCGGGCAGGAAGAAGCCCATGACGGCCAGAACGGCATAAACCGCGCCGATGAACCGCAGCGCCATACCCGGACCAAAACTCCCCGCGCCCGCATAAGCCCCCATGAGCAGCACGATGCCGGCTCCGATATGAAACAGATTATGTAGGTCGTTCGCCTGGAAGTAGCCGGCCGGACCGATAATCGGATTGGGAACAAATCCGAGCACGCCGACGATAAGAAACAAAACTCCAAATGCCACTGCTGCAGATTTGGCGGTTGCACCCATGGAATCCCCTTCGCAGGTTGATTCGCAGACTCTGCTCCCGTTGCGCAATCCCTGCAAGAGGAGGCTCTGTGGACAACCGCGGGCTGCAGGAAAATTGGAGGTGCCCATGGCTCGACGGGCGGACCGGCCAAGGCGTATCGGTGAGGAGACGACCCGGCAGCAGGGAAAACCATGATCACATCCGAACCCGTTGTCCTCTGGACGGCGACCGTTACGCTTCTGATCGGCCTGTTTTATTTCTACACGGCTTTCCGAGTCGGCAATCTGCGTCAGAAGCACAGCGTCAGGGCGCCGGCCACATCCGGGGACCCCGAGTTCGAACGCGGCTACCGCGTGCAACTCAACACACTCGAGCAGATGGGAATCGTCCTGCCCTTTCTGTGGATCGCAGCCTTCTATCCGATAGGCTGGGCGTGGCTTGCGCCCCTGGTGGGATTTGTCTGGGTCATTTCCCGCATCACCTATCTTGCTGGATATATGGCCGATCCGGACAAGCGGCTTCTTGGCGCCATGATTGGTGGCATCTGCAACGTGGTCCTGCTTATCATTGCCGCAATCGGCGTGGCGCGCATCTGGCTCATGCCCCACGGCGCCTGATTCACGCCCGGGGGGCGAGCCACGGAATGAAAAGGCGTGCACCACAAAGAGCACAAAGCATCTTGATGCTCGTCGTGTCCTTCGTGGTGACATCATCAGACCGCTGCGGCTCCGCGTGCAATTCCTGCGCAATCGTGCCAGGCTACGGATAGTTCGGTCGGATTCTGCGGATGGCGAACAAATCAGATCGCGAGCTGGGAATGAGCAGGCCGATTGCGCGGCGAGACGTGCTTCAGGGCATGGCAATCGGCGCGGCCATGGGCGGGCTCGCGCCGGAATTGGCGCGGGCGGCCGAAACGGAGGCGCAGAACGCGCCCGGTTATTACCCGCCGGCCCGGCTCGGAATGCGCGGAAGTCATCCCGGCTCGTTCGAAGCGGCGCACGAGTTGCGGGATGCCGATTTCTGGAATCACGCCAGCGCGCTGATCGACACGGGCGAGAACTACGATCTCGTCGTGGTCGGCGGCGGGATCAGCGGATTGTCGGCGGCCTGGTTCTATCGCGCTGCCCGGCCGCTGGCGAAAATACTCGTCATTGAAAATCACGATGATTTTGGCGGTCACGCCAAGCGGAACGAATTTCATCTCAACGGCCGCATGGAGCTGATCAATGGCGGGACGCTGGAAATCTCAAGCCCCTACCCCTACAGCGCCACGGCAAGCGGTCTGCTTAAATCGCTCGGCGTCGAGCCCGCAGAGCTGCGCCGCGACTGCGAGGATCCCTTCATCGACAGAAGCCTGAAATATGGCGTGTTCTTCGATCGCGAGACATTCGGCACGGACCGCCTCGTCCGCCTCGCGGCAAACGAGAGCGGCAATGCAAGGCTGCAAGCCTGGAGCGATTTCGTCGCTGAGGCGCCCGTCAGCAATGCGGTGAAGCGCAGCGTCCTGAAGATCGAGACGGGAACCGAGGATTATTACCCGGGCCTCGCCGCCGATCAGAAGAAAGACAGGCTGTGGCGCATTTCCTACAAGGATTATCTGCTTCAGGTTGTCGGGGCGGATCCGGCGGTCATTCCCCTTTATCAGCATCGCACCGACGAATGGTGGGGTTGCGGCATCGACGCAGTGTCGGCGCTCGATTGCTGGGGCATGGGTTATCCCGGATTTGCAGGTTTGAAGCTCAAGCCGGGCGGCCCAAGCCTCAAGCGCATGGGCTACACGCCGGCCGGCTATTCGACGACAGGCGGGTCCGAACACTTCCACTTCCCGGACGGCAATGCATCCATTGCACGACTGCTCGTGCGCGCACTTATTCCGGATTCGCTGGCCGGTCACGACGCGCGCGACATTGTGACGGCAAGAGCCGATTACTCGAAGCTGGACCAAGCGCAGAATGCCGTGCGGATCCGCCTCAACAACCTTGCGGTGCGGGTGCGCAATGCAGGCAAGGGCGTGGAGGTGGCCTACGCGGCGAGCCGGGGCGGCACAGAGGTATACCGGGTGAATGCGCGGGATTGCGTGCTTGCCAACTGGAACGCGGTGATCCCCTTTCTCGTGCCAGAGCTTCCCGAGGCACAGAAAGCGGCGCTTTCCGAAATGGTGAAATGTCCGCTCGTTTATTCCAACGTGGCGTTGCGAAACTGGACGGCGTTTCACAAGCTCGGTGTTCGGCGAGTTTATGCGCCAGGTTGTTATCACATGAGCATTTCGCTTAATGCGGCCGTCAATATCGGCAGTTACAAGCCCTCCCGCGCACCGGACCAACCTATGTTAATCCGCATGGTACGCACACCGGCGCAACCCGGCCTTCCTGAATATGACCAGAACCGTGCCGGCCGGCTGGAACTGCTGCGCACGCCCTTTGAGACCTTCGAGCGCAATATCCGCGACCAGTTGGCACGCACACTTGGCCGCGGCGGCTTCGATCCCGTCCGCGACATCGAGGGCATCTCCGTCAACCGCTGGCCGCACGGGTATGCGCCGGAATACAATTCCCTGTGGGACAAGGGATTTGACGCCGACCACACACCCAACCTCCTTGCACGCAAGCCGTTCGGACGCATTGCCATCGCCAATTCCGATTCGGGATTTGCCGCCTATACCGATTCGGCGATCGACCAGGCACACCGTGCGGTAGGTGAATTGCTGCACAATTAACCCATGTGATTTGTAGGGCGTCCCCTCATCCGGAAGACTTGAACCAAAAAAGCAAGAATATATCAAATAAATATCTTCATTTGCTCTGTACGGCCGGTTTCGTTGTGCTACCGTCCCCCCTCCACAACCTCCACGGGGGAGTTCCATGAAATCTCGCTTATCGGCTTTTACCGCACTCGCACTCGCGACCGTCCTGCCTGTCGCAGCGGCTGCACATTCGACACCAAGACCGAGGTATGTCGCGCTGCCCAACCATCTCAACCTGGCACCGCAAAATCCGACAACTCAGCTGACCCAGTGGAACGGCAGCTTTACGGACCTCACAAACAAAGCCATCACGTACACGATGGTCG
>DATAYG010000220.1:0-3989 GCA_036272695.1 Rhizomicrobium sp.
GCACGGCCACGACAAGGCCAGCCGAGAACACCGCCGTGCCAAAATCGGCTAGTTCAAGCATAGCTGCACGTTGGTTATCGTCCAGCAGCCCGACCACTCTGCGCATAACAGCATAACACGCCTCCTTTTTTCGAATAACCGAAACGAGGCGCGCCGGTTCCTAACGGTGCCTTAATCGGCTTTTCCCACCTCGTGCATCAGGGTTGGGACAAACAACCTGCCCTGTTCGACCGAGCATGACGCTTTCAAATTGAGCCTGAAGCTTTCTCGGACATCGACGCCGCAGGGCCAATCCCTGTCGGAGACGTCAATGTCAATGAAGTGAGCACACGCGATCATGTGATGTTCGTTCGGCCCGCGAGGAATTCCCGCACCTGGAACACAATGCCACCAATGGCATTGTCGCGTGCGGCCAAAGACGGAGGCGGAACATGGCGAAATCCCCGCGACCCTCAGATAGCAAACCGGTGACGATCCACGATCAAAAGCTAAACCGCGGCGAAGGCGGTGAGTTGCATCAGATCGCGCAGGGCGACACGGCAGTGCTGACGACGGCGCAAGGCGGTCCGGTCTCCGATGACCAGAACACGGTCAAGATCGGGTCGCGCGGTCCGACCCTGATCGAAGACTTCCATTTTCGCGAGAAGATCTTCCATTTCGACCACGAACGGATTCCGGAGCGGGTCGTTCATGCCCGCGGCTATGGCGCGCACGGCTTTTTCGAGAATTACAAATCGCTTTCGAAATATACCCGCGCCAACCTGTTCCAACGCGCAGGCGAGCGGACCCCGGCATTCGTCCGGTTCTCGACGGTCGCCGGCAGCAAGGGTTCGTTCGATCTCGCGCGAGACGTCCGCGGCTTCGCGGTCAAACTCTACACACAGGAAGGCAACTGGGACATCGTCGGCAACAACATACCGGTCTTCTTCATCCAGGATGCGATCAAGTTTCCGGACGTCATCCACGCCGTCAAAGAAGAACCCAACAGCGCCTTCCCGCAGGCTCAATCTGCCCACGACAACTTCTGGGATTTTATCAGCCTGACCCCGGAAAGCATGCACATGATCATGTGGGTGATGTCGGATCGCGCGATCCCGCGCTCGTTCCGCTTCATGGAAGGTTTTGGCGTCCATACGTTCCGCCTGGTCAATGCCAACCATGAATCCACCTTCGTCAAGTTTCACTGGAAGCCAAGGCTCGGCCTGCAATCGGTGCTGTGGAACGAGGCGGTCAAGATCAACGGCGCCGATCCGGACTTCCACCGCCGTGATCTTTGGACCGCGATCAAGAGCGGTCATTTCCCGGAATGGGAACTGCAATTCCAGCTGTTTGACCAGGCCTTCGCCGATCGATTCGCGTTCGATGTGCTGGATCCCACCAAGATCATTCCCGAGG
The DNA here is from genome assembly GCA_036272695.1 of Rhizomicrobium sp. GTDB lineage: Bacteria > Pseudomonadota > Alphaproteobacteria > Micropepsales > Micropepsaceae > Rhizomicrobium. Next base: position 1,396 of record DATAYG010000220.1, read on the forward strand.
AAATGTTGCCGCCCACGCCGGTCGGCCGTCTGGTGCTGGATCGTATGCCGGATAATTTCTTCGCCGAGACTGAGCAGGTCGCCTTCATGACCCAGAACGTGCCGCCCGGTATCGACTTTTCCAACGATCCGTTGCTGCAAGGGCGCAACTTTTCGTACCTCGATACCCAGTTGAAGCGTCTGGGCAGTCCGAATTTCACCCATATTCCGATCAACGCGCCGAAATGCCCGTTCCACCATTTCCAGCAGGATGGCCATATGGCCATGCGAAACCCGGAGGGACGTGCCAACTATGAGCCGAATTCATTCGGCGAAGGCCCGCGCGAATCCCCCGATCGCGGTTTTGTGCCGTTCCCAGAGCTGGAACAGGGCCCCAAACGTCGTCTGCGCGCGGAGAGTTTTGCCGATCACTACAGCCAGGCGCGGCAGTTCTTTATCAGTCAGACCGCAATCGAACAGCAGCATATCGTCAATGCCCTGACGTTCGAGTTGAGCAAGGTCATGACACCCGTCATCCGCCAGCGAATGGTGTCGCATCTGCTCAATATCGACGAGGCGCTCGCCGGTAAAGTCGGCAAGGCGCTCGGTCTTCAAACCATGCCGAAGGCCGCCGACGCGGCAATGCCGACACGCAAGGATCTCGATCCTTCACCCGCCCTGAGCATCGTCAAAAAAGGGCCGCAGCGTTTTGAGGGACGCAAGCTCGGTATTCTTGTCACCGATGGTACCGATTCCGTCCTGCTCGATGCGTTGAAGGCGGCGATTACCAGGGAAGCCGCGACCTTCGAACTTGTCGCGCCCAAGGTAGGCGGCGTGAAGGCCAGCGACGGAAAATGGATAGAGGCCGACCAAATGATCGATGGTGGACCGTCGGTGCTCTACGACGCCGTCGCCCTGCTTCCTGGCGCCAGCGCAATGAAAGACCTGACGCAGGAATCCACCGCGCGCGATTTCGTCGCCGACGCTTTCGCCCACTGTAAATTCATCGGATACGTCGCAGCGGCGATGCCATTGTTCGAAAAGGCCGGCATCACCGCCGAGCACCGCGACGAAGGCTTCGTCCAGCTGGCGAGTTCCGAGGACATTGCGGGCTTTATCGGCCGTCTGGGAGAACTGCGGCTCTGGAGCCGCGAGCCAAAGGTGAAAATGCATTAACAGAATTTTTTTCGTACGCCGGTCGGCCAGTCAGGCCGGCGGCGCCTTGATACCTGATCGTCATGACACGCGTACTGATCGGTACATCGGGATGGCACTACGATTCCTGGCGCGGCCCGTTTTTTCCGAAGGGTCTTCGAGGCAAGGATCAGCTTCAATATTACGCCAGCCAATTCCGCACGACCGAACTCAACGCTGTCTTCTACCGAACTCCTAGTCTCGATGCCGTCAGCGCATGGAGCACCCAGACGGACAAGGACTTCGTCTTTTCCTGGAAGGCCTCAAAATTCATCACACACTGGAAGCGGCTTTCGAACAATTGTGTAAACAGCCTGGCGCTGATCGACGAGCGGCTGTTTTTATTGGGCGAAAAAGCCGGACCGGTCCTGTTTCAATTGCCACCAAATTTCGAGGCCGACGCCGAGCGACTTTCATCATTCTTTAAATTGCTTTCAAGGAAACACCGCTACACTTTCGAGTTTCGGCATCCGAGCTGGTACCAGCCCTCTATCCTGGCGTTGCTGTCACGCCGGAATATCGCCCTTTGCCTATCCGACCATCACGACGCGCCCGCTCCGTGGAGACGCACCGCAGATTTCGTCTACATTCGCGGCCACGGCCCCGGCGGTCAATACAAGGGCCACTATGATTCGCAGACGCTGTCGGGATGGGCGAAACGGATCAAGTCCTGGAAGAAGCAGGGTTGCGATGTCTTTGTTTATTTCGACAACGACCAGAAGAGTGCCGCTCCCGCGGATGCGCTCAAGCTCCAGCACCTTCTACGCCGTTGAGCCGGTACATCCGATCCGCCGCGTTCCTCTGTGATACCGGCCGCCAGGCCAGCCGTCGCTGGAAGCGTTCGCTAGCTCTCCCGCGCTCCCCGAAAGTTGGCGTGAACGCGCGAAGCGATGATCGAATTTAAGTTGAGGCATCCGAAGGCTCCGATCGATCAGTAGGGAAAAAAACCGTAGCCGGAAAAGGCGACGTGGCCGGCGTTGACAAGAAGATAATGGTCTGCCGGCATGGCTCGCAAATAAAGGTACGGCCATTTTCCTTCATCGGCTTATTGCATTCAGGGCAACGAGGTTGCATGAAGCCAATACGCGCGACGCGCACTGCCGTTCCTGCAATTCACGCCATCTCGGGAGCTAGATCTGCCCGGCGCTGCACCGCAGTGATGGCGTCTGATCATAGAGGCATTCAGCCCGTCTGCCGAGGGCGAGGGCTACCGATCATGCGCAAGCCGTTCCTCAAGGAGGATCTGGTGCGAACGATGAGCCAGACCATCGGCCTCTGCTGATTTGTCGGCAACCGAATTCCGGCACTGCTGCCCGAATCCTCATCGAATGGAACTTATAGGCGCTCAGCCTGTTCCCGGATGGCCCCGGGGGCGCGCTATCTGATAGAGTGTGCCCGTCCCCCCCTTTGAGGCGCACATGT